>MFFQ01000001.1 GCA_001780165.1 Candidatus Eisenbacteria bacterium RBG_16_71_46
TCCGTTCGAGCAGATCACGCAGCGGCACGATGTCGGGCTGCGCCAGGTTGTAGATCGCCTCGCGCGGAGTCCGGCCCTCGAGCAGGCGCACGAGCGCGGCGGCGAGGTCCCCGGCGTACAGGTGCCGGGTCGGCCACGTCCCGCCGTCCGGCAGCAGGATGGGACCGCCATCGAGCATGCGCTCGATGTAGGCCCAGAGCCGCAGGCTGACGTCGGCTTCTCCCTGCACGATCGGGAGCCGCAACACGACGGCGCGCACGCCGTGGGAGGCCCGCAGGGCCAGCAGGGCGCTCTCGGCGCGCCGCTTGCCCATGCCGTAGAGCCACTCCCGGTGGTCGTCGCTTCCCTCCGCGGGCGCGGGCGCGAGCGGCGCTTCGCTGTCCTCCTCGAGGCACGGCCCGCGGGCCCCTTCGGTGACGAGGTAGACCTGTCCGCTCGAGATCAGCGCGTAGCGGCCGAGCGCGGCATAGGGCACGAGCAGGAGGCGCTCGATGTCCACGGCGTCCCAGGCGGCGAAGTCCACGGTGAAGTCGAAGCGCCTGCCCTCGAGCGCCGCGGCGAGCGCGGCGGGATCGCGACGATCGGCGCGGAGGTGATCCGCGCCCTCGTGCACCTTGCGGGCTCCGCGCGACAGCACGCTGACGCGGTGCCCGGCGGCCTGCATCGCGCGCCCGGCATGGGCGCCGAGAAACCCCGTGCCGCCGACCAGCAGGACCGCCTGACCGCCCACCGTGGCTAGCCCTTCAGGGTCTTCTGGAAGAACGCCAGGGTGCGGGCCCAGGCCAGCCGCGCGGCGTCGGGATGGTAGGAGTCGCGGGCTTCGTTCATGAACGCGTGCCCGGCCCCGGGATAGACGTGGACGCTGGCGTCCTTCCTCGCCTCCTCGAGCGCGGTCTTGAACTCCTCGGCCCGGTCCGGTCCGAGACCCTGGTCGAGCGCCCCGAAGTGGGCGAGCAGCGGCGCCTTGAGCGCCGCGAGCTTCTCGGAATCGGTCACGGGACGGCCGTAGAACATCACCACGGCGGCGAGGCTCGAACTGTGGAGCGCGAACTGCAGCGCATGGGAGCCGCCCATGCAGAAGCCGAGCACGCCGATCCGGCTCTTGGCCCTGCCCGGCTGGGCGCGGATCCAGGCCGCCGCCGCGTCGAGATCGGCGAGCGCCCGCTCGTCATCCAGCGCGCGCATCAGCTCGTGGGCGTTTTCGGCCTCGGTCGCCACCTTGCCGTGGTAGAGGTCGGGCACGATCGCGAGGTAGCCCTGCGACGCCAGGCGCAGCGCGATGCCGCGGATCTGGGTGTTGAGCCCCCACCACTCGTGCACCACGACGATCGCGGCCACCGGCTGGCCCGCGGGACGGGCGACGAAGGCGTGGGTGCCGGTGCCGGGTTCGCCGAGCTGGACGAACGCCGTATCGGGGCCCGTGGCGCGCGGGGCCGCCGCGGCGTCGGCCGCGGCCGCGGGGCGCGCCCCCAGCAGCAGGGCACAGGCGAGGACGACGGGAACGGTTCGCATGGCGCTTGCCTCCTCCCAAGCGGGGGTGCTGGCGGATGGCGGACAGGGCCGAGCTTAGCGCGGCCTTCCGCCCGTGGCCAGCCGCGGGAGGGCCGGTGCGGGAGGATCGGTGGCCGAGGACCGGCGCGGGGGACCGGCGCGAGGGGCGCAGGGGGCGCCCTCCGCGCCGGGGCTCAGGCCGCTTCGGTCTCGTCTTGCGGGGGCGAGGGGTAGTGACTGGCGCGGCAGTCGGGGCAGATGCCGTGGCTGTACTCGGTCCCCGCCAGCGCGGCGATGTAGGACTCGAGGCTCTCCCACTCACCGTCGGCAGTGCGGATCTTGCGGCACACCGAGCACATCGGCAGGGTCTCGGACAGCCGGCCCATCTCCGAGCGCGTCGCATCCAGTTCCGCGTTCTTGAGCTGCAGCTCGGTATTGGCCAAGCGCAACTCCTGGGTCAGCAGGACGATGCGCAGGCCCGCCCTCACGCGGGCCATCAGTTCGCCCTGGTCGCAGGGCTTGACGAGGTAGTCGTCGGCGCCGGTTTCGAGCCCCAGCATGCGGTCGGTGATCTCGCCCTTGGCGGTCAGCAGGATGAAGTAGGGGGCCATCTCGCGCAGGCCGGTCTTCACCGACTGGCACAGCTCGAGCCCGTCCACCTGCGGCATCATCCAGTCGGAAATCACGAGGTCGGGGGCGAAGCTGACGATCGCCTTCATGCCCTCGCGACCGTCGGCCGCCACGTGCACCTGATAGCCTTCCACCGACAGTCGCTTCTGCAGCACGCGCTGGTAGAATGGATCGTCCTCGACCAGCAGGATCTTGATCTCGGCTGTGGGCTTCATGCCGCCTCCCCGACCAGCCCCTGGACTTGCCGGACGAACGCCACGTGATCGACGATCGGCTTGGCGATGTAGTCGTCGGCCTGCGATTGCTCGAGCAGCTTCTCGGCGTCTCCCCGCATGGCATGCGCCGTGGCGAGCACCACCGGAATCGATGCGGTCTCGGGATCCGACTTGAGCCGCCGGCAGATTTCGACGCCGTTGAGCGGCTGGCCTTCCCACTTCGTGTTCTTCAGGGACACGTCCATGATGACGAGATCCACCTTCCTTTCCCGCATCAGCGCGAAGATCTCCTCCGCGGACTCGGTCACGGTCACCTGGAATCCTCCGCGCCTCTCGAGCAGCCTGCGAAACAGCACGGCGTTGTGGGGGTCATCCTCCACCACCAGCACGCGTCTCATGCGGCCTTCTCCCCGGCCTGGTCCGTCGTTGGCTGCGGCACGCTCGGGCCGTTTCCGTCGAGATCGTCCGTCCCGGCGCCCAGGTGGGCCTCGATGGTCTTGGCCAGCAGCCGGGGATTCTGGTGCACCGTCAGCTTGGAGAGCACGTCCACCACCAGGCCGTGCTCGAGCAGGCGCTGCTGCTCGGCACTCTGGCCCTCGGGGAAGTTCGTGAGCACGAGCACGGGCAGCTGCGCCCCCGTGCCGCTGAGCGTCATCTCCCGCAGGACGTCGTAGCCGCTCATTTCCGGCATCATCAGGTCCAGCAGCAGCAGGTCGAAGCCGTGCGGCTGCGTGCGCATGACGTGCAGGCACTCCTCGCCGTCGTTGGCGACCTCGATGTGGAACCGGGTGGGCGGGAGCACCTTGCGCACATAGGCCGCGACCGCGGGATCGTCGTCGGCCATGAGGACGCGAACCGTCCGATCGGGAATGGAACCGAGCAGCTCCTCGATGCGACCCAGCAAGGCTGACCCTTCGATCGGCTTGGTCATGTGCGCGGGGCACCGGGCGAAGGCGGTGGCACGGAGTTTCTGGCGGAGCTCCTCGTCGAAGCCGGTGAGGAAGATGACCGGGATTTGGCGCGTCGCCGGATCGTTGGTCAGGTGCTCCGCGAGATCCCAGCCGGTGCGGATCCCCGCACCCTCGGCACAACTCAGCGCGTAGTCGAGGATCACGATCGCCGGACGCAGACGGCGGGCCAGCATCCAGCCGCCCTCGGCGTGGCGCGCCTCGGCGGTGCGATAGCCATGATGGTGGAGCAGCGAGCGCAGATAGTGGCGGAACGTGGCGTCGTCCTCGACCAGGAGCACGAGCGGGCCGCCGGCCGGACCCTGGATCCGGCTGCCGTCGGATTCGTCCTCCGCCGGGCCCTCCTCGTGCTGATCGCGCCACATCGGGAGCGAGAAGTACATTCGGGTGCCCTGCTCGTCGCCCTCGCTGTGGACGCCGATGATCCCGCCCATCAGCTCGACCAGGCTCCGCGAGATGGCGAGTCCCAGACCGGTGCCACCGAACTTCCGTGTCGTGCTCCCGTCCCCCTGGGTGAACTTGTCGAAGATCACCTTCTGGCGGTCGAGGGGGATGCCGATTCCCGTGTCCACGACCTCGAACATGAAATGGCCGAGTTGGGGATGCGCCACCGCCCGCACCGTGATGCTGCCCCGCTGGGTGAACTTGATGCTGTTCCCGATCAGGTTGATGAGGATCTGCTTGATCTTGCCGAAGTCGCCGCGTACCGCGTGCGTGTCATCCTCGGGGGGAACGAACGCCAGCTCGAGTCCCCTCTGTTCCGCCTGCACGTGGGTGACGGTGTAGACCTCCTCGAACAGGCTCTCGACCTGCACGCGGCCGACCTCGATGGCGAGCTTGCCAGCCTCGATCTTGGCGATGTCGAGGACGTCATTGATGAGCCCCAGCAGGTGCCGCGAGCACTCCAGCGCCTGCGTCAGGAACTCGCGCTCCTCCTCCGGCGTGTCGCACATGCCGTCCAGCACGAGCTGAAGGAACCCGATCATGCCGTTGAGCGGGGTGCGCAGCTCGTGCGAGGTGTTGGCCAGGAACTCGCTCTTGAGGCGCGAACTCTCCTCGAGTTGGGCGTTCACTTCTTCGAGCCGGCGGTTCGTGGCCTCCAGCCCCTCGGCGAAGGCGCGGATGCGCTGGTCGGCCTCGATCCGTTCGCTCACGTCGCGCACGATCGCGGTGTAGAGCCTCTCTCCGCCGGCGCCGACGCAGCCGAGCGAGAACTCGACCGGCAGCGTCGCGCCACCGGCCCGATGAGCCTCGGAGAGCCGGACCGCCCCCCCGCCGGACTCCGGCGATGCGCCGGCGTGATCGAGCTCGATCCCGCGTAGGAACCGGTCGATCGGCTGGTTCTCCATCACCGACGCGGAGAGGCCGAACATGCGCTCCGCCGCCCGGTTGGCGGTCTGCACCCGCCCGTCGAGGCCGAAGGTGATGATCACGTCGAACGCGGTGTCGAACACCGCCTGCACGCGGTCGGCATGGCGGCGCGTGACTTCCATCTCGCGCCGCGCCAGCCCGCTGGCGTAGGTGCGCCGCCAGAACCACAAGCCGCCAAGCGCGAGGAGCGCCATCGCCAGATCGAGCACCAGCAAACCGTAGAGCGTCGCGCGCATGCCCTTCATCAGGTCCGAGCGGTCCACCTGCCCCACCAGACCCCAACCCAGTTCGGGGAGGAAGCGCGTCACCACGAAGATCCGATGACCGTCCGGGCCGTGCAGCTCGGCCTCGCCCTCGACCCCATCCGCCGCCATGGCCGCGGCGCGACCGGTGGCATGGCCCTCGGGGTCGGAAACCGACCCCATGAATCCCGGCGGGGTCGTGAGATAGGCCACGCCGCCCTCGTACCGACGCACGACGTAGGCCCCGGCCGACTCGCCGAACCCCGGCCAGCTCATGAGCAGGGGCAGCAGGCCCTCCTCGAGCCCGGCATGGAAGACGATCACCGGGCTGTTGGCGCCGCGCCCCAGCGAGACCAGGGGCAGGGCCAGCGCGAGGCCCGGAGTGTCGCCGCTCGCGCGGGGCACGTCGCCCATTTGCGCGCGGCGCGCCTGGGCCGCGCTTCGCGCCAGCTCGAGCGCGCCGACCTCGTCGGGCAGCCGGCGCGTCGGCGCGCGGTCCATGACCCCGCCGTCGGGGCCGACCAACTCGACACCCAGGAACGAGAAGGTCCGCGTGGCGCGGTCGAGCTCGTTGTGGAGCCCCGCGCGATCGCCCGGCGCCGGGTTCCCCTGGATCATGCGCTCGACGAGCTCGTGCAACGCGGGCTGCTCGGCGACGAAGCGCGCCTGACGCTCGTACTGCCAGAGCACGTCGCGCACCTGCTCGCGCTTGCGGTCGGTGGTCACCGACAGCTCCTCCCGGCGCTGCTTGAGATGCCGTCGTTCGGCGCTACGGAAGACGACGAGGTTGAGCAGCACGACGCCCAGGACCGCGACGGCGATCAGCACCACCGCGAACCAGCGCGATTCGCGGTAGGCGACGGCGCGCGAAGGCAGCAGGAAGCGCAGGGCGTTGCCCAGCGGACGCGGGACGTCCGCGCGCTCCTTGGCCGGGGACTCAGGTCGCTTCCATGCCGGCTTCGAGGTCAAGGTCATGCTCCGAGGGGCCGCGAGACAAGGGTGAGCCCTGTCCTGTCATCGGCAAGCGCGAGAATGACTTGAGGCGAAATCGCCGGGCGTGGCGGCGAGGGCTCGCGCCCGGGCCCGGGGCCCTCGCGGCGGACCGGCCCAGCGCCGCGCTCGGCCGGCGGTTCGGCGCGGCGGTGGGTGACCCGGGATCAGGCCGAGGGGCGCTGCCAGTAGCGCGGGCGCACGTTGGCCGCCAGCACGCGCTTGCGCAGCCGGAGGCTGGCCGGGGTCACCTCGAGCAGCTCGTCCTCGCGGATCCACTCGAGCGCCTGCTCGAGCGACATGCGTCGCATCGGCACCAGGTGGATGCCCTCCTCGGAGGTCGACGCCCGCATGTTCGTGAGCTTCTTCTCCTTGACGATGTTGACGTCGATGTCCTGCTCGCGCGCATTCTCCCCCACGATCATGCCCTCGTAGATCCGCTCGCCGGGCTCGACGAAGATCTCACCGCGATCCTGGACGTGCTCGATCGCGTAGCCGGTCGCCTTGCCCGTGCGGTCCGACACCAGCGCCCCGGTGACACGGTGCGGAATCTCCCCCTGCCACGGCTCGTGGCCGTCGAACAAGTGGTTGAGCAGACCGGTGCCGCGGGTGTCGGTGAGGAACTGGCTGCGAAAGCCGATCAGGCCTCGCGACGGAATGCGAAACTCGAGCCGCACGCGGCCGGTGCCGTGGTTGACCATGTTGAGCATGCGGCCGCGCCGCGTCGCGACCTTCTGCGTCACCACGCCGATGAACTCCTCGGGGCAATCGATGACCAGGCGCTCCATCGGCTCGTGCCGCTCGCCGTTCACCTGGCGGGTGATCACCTCGGGCTTGCTCACCGCGAGCTCGAAACCCTCGCGTCGCATCATCTCGATCAGGATGGCCATCTGCAGCTCGCCGCGCCCCGAGACCTGGAACGCGTCGGGGGTCTCTCCCGGCTCGATCCGGATGCCGACGTTGGTGAGCGACTCCTTCTGCAGCCGTTCGGCGAGGTTGCGCGAGGTCACGTACCGGCCTTCCTGGCCCGCGAACGGCGAGTTGTTCACCGAGAACACCATGCTCACCGTGGGTTCGTCCACGACCACCCGCGGCAGCGGCCGTGGGTCGTTCGGGTCGGTGACCGTGTCGCCGATGTTGACCTCGTCGAAGCCCGAGAGCGCCACGATGTCGCCGGGTCCCGCATCGTCCACCTCGACGCGCGTCAGGCCCTCGAAGACGAAGAGCTTGGTCACGCGTCCGCGCGTCAGCGTGCCGTCGAGCCGCGCCAACACGACGTCCTGGCGCGCGCTCACCGTGCCGTTCACGACGCGGCCGATCGCCAGACGGCCGACGTAGTCCGAGTAGTCGAGGTTCAGCACCAGCAGCTGCAGCGGCATCGCGGGCTCGTAGCGCGGCGGTGGAATCCTGCGCACGATCTCCTCGAACAGCGGCAGCAGGCGGTGATCCTCGCCGTCCGGGGTACGGCGGCAGATCCCCAAGCGCGCGATGGTGTAGAGCACCGGGAATTCGAGCTGGTCTTCGTGCGCGTCGAGATCGATGAACAGGTCGTAGATCTCGTCCAGCACCTCCTCGGGACGCGCGTCCTTGCGGTCGATCTTGTTGATGACCACGATCGGCGGCAGCCCCAGCTCCAGCGCCTTCCGCAGCACGAAGCGTGTCTGCGGCAGCGGTCCCTCGCTCGCGTCCACCAGCAGCAGCACCCCGTCGACCATCTTGAGGGTGCGCTCGACCTCGCCGCCGAAATCGGCGTGGCCCGGCGTGTCGACGATGTTGATCTTGTAAGCTCCGAAGCGCACCGCCGTGTTCTTCGCGAGAATGGTGATGCCCTTCTCCCGCTCCAGGTCGCCGGAGTCCATCACGCGCTCGACCACCTCCTGGTTGTCGCGGAACACGCCGCTCTGCCAGAGCAGGGCGTCCACCAGCGTGGTCTTGCCGTGGTCCACGTGGGCGATGATCGCGATGTTGCGCAGCTCGTCGCGCGACGCGTAATGAGGCGGGCCAGAGGCGTCTCCGGCATTCCTGGTCAGCGTGGGCTCCACGCGTCCTCCTGGGGTGGCCGGCCGAGGCCGGTGGTCGTGATGATGCCTCGCAACTCCGGCCAGTAGAGCGGCCGCGAGAACAGCGTGTCGTACGAATAGAGGGCCAGCGAGTGGAATCCCAGCTCGCGCGCCGCGAGGATCTTGCTCGCGGCGGCGCGCGGGGGCGTGTTGTAGACCGCGATGCCCGGAATCAGCCGCCCACCCGCGCCGGCGTCCGCCGCCAGGGTGGTGAGCTGGTCGAGCACGGTCTGCACCTCGGGCGCGTAGCACATGACGAACGCGCGGTCGATGAGCCCGGAGCCGAGCCACTCCCTCCACGGCTGCGCGCCCGCGCCCTGGGCCGCCGTGGTGGGCAGCACCGCCGCGGTCAAGAGGATTCCCGGGCGCGCGGCGTCGAGCGATTCGCGTACCGCCTCGACCACGGCCGTCACCTGCCGGCGCTGGAAGTCCCGCCAGGTCGAATCGAGCCCAGCGCGCCCGCCGGGCGAAAGCCGGCCGACGTTCGCGGGATCGACGCCCTGCTCGAGCGCGAAGCGCGCCCGCGTATCCGCATCATAACCCACCTCGACCATCGGCTGCCGGATGTAGTCGAGATGCACTCCGTCCACCGGGTAGCGGGTGGCGATCTCGCGGGCGATCCCGCCCAGCCAGGCGCGCACCCCCGGGCCACCGGGTGCCAGGAACACGCCCTCGACTCCCAGGCGCCGGCGCTCGAAGGCGCGCAGCTGCGTCATCCGCCGCCCGTCCCGCAGGCGCGCCACCCACTCGGGGTGGAGGTTCAGCACGTGCCGCGGATCCCGCGGGGCCTCCGGCGCGGACCACACCAGCAGGCAGTTCATCCAGGCGTGGACCTCGACCCCCGCCGCGTGGGCGCGGGTCACCAGGGAATCCAGAGGGTCGTAGCCGGTGACGGCGCGCCGGGCCTCGGACAGCGCCTCGCTCGGCGGCAGGGCGTCCGAACGGTAGTAGGCGTCGCCGCGGCCCACCACCTGGGCCAGCAACCCGCGCGCCCCGATGGCGCGCGCCCGCTCGACGATGCGCGCAATCTCGGCAGGCTGCAGCAGGGCGGTGCGCGGGACCCAGAGGTAGAGGTCCGGGATCGGCCCCGGCGCCGGGCCGGCCCGAGTGGCCGCGGAGTCCGCGGCAGGCTCGCCCGGGATCCAGCGGACTGCGGATCCCGCGGCGGGTGCGGCTTCCCGCCCTGCCGGGCCCGTGGAATCGGGCGCGGCCGCGAGCGGCGGGTGCCACGCCACCGCGGGGATGACCGCCGCGGGCAGGGCGGTGCTCTCCGGCGCCGCGGTCGCGGGCGCCGGGAAGGCGAGCAGCAGGAGGGGCATGAGCTGGGAAAAGACCATGGGCGGATACCTGGAAGGGCCGTGAGCGCGAACGCGGGCGGGAGAGCGCGCTCCCGCCCGCGTCCAGGATATGAACGGCCTCGGGGACCGCCGGCTTTAGCCGGTCTTGACCCCGTGACGGGTGCGCTTGCGGCTGGGCGCCGCGATTTCCGACTCGGAGCGCTTCCGCCTTCCGCCCTTGGACTTCTCCGCCCCGGCTCCCGCCTCGGCCTCGAGCTTCGCCTTCTTCGACGGCTTCTCGCCCTTCTGCGAGGTCTCCTTCGCCTCCGCTGCGGCGAGCCTGTCGGCGCGCTCCTTCTCCTTCTGCTCGGTGGTCTTCACGAGCTCGAGGTAGGCAATCTCGCCGGCGTCGCCCAGACGGCGCCCGAGGCGGATGATCCGCGTATAGCCGCCGTTCCGCCCCGCGTACCAGGGAGCGACGGTCTCGAACAGCTTGCGCGTGACCTCAGGTCGGGTGACGAAGCGCGCCACGTGCCGCCGGGCGGCGAGATCGCCGCGCTTTCCAAAGGTGATCAGGCGCTCGGCCAGCCGCCGGGCCTCCTTGGCCTTGGCCACCGAGGTCTCGATGCGTTCGTACTGAAAGAGCGCCGTGACCAGATTGCGCAGCAACGCGCGACGATGCGACGCGGTGCGGCTCAGCTTGCGATGGTCCTTACGGTGTCGCATGGCAGCAGATCCCTTCCGAGCGGCGGGGAGCAGCGACGGGCGCGAGCCCTAGCCCTCCAGGTTCACCGTGCTCCGATTCTCGAGGTACGGCCTGACGTCCATCCCGAAGCTCAGTCCCATCTCACTGAGGATGTCCTGGATCTCCTTGAGGGACTTGCGTCCGAAGTTCCGGTACTTGAGCATCTCCGGCTCACTCTTCTGCACCAGATCGCCGATGGACTTGATCTCGGCCGCGCGCAGGCAGTTGCTCGAGCGCACCGACAGCTCCAGCTCCTCGACGCTCTTGTCGAGCAGACGCCGCACGCGCTCCAGCTCCTCGTCGACCTCCTCCTCGACCTCCTCCTCGATCGGTTCCTCGAAGTGAATGAAGAGCTGGAAGTGGTCGCGCAGGATCTTGGCCGCCACCGCCACCGCGTCGGACGGCAGGATGCTGCGATCGGTCCAGACCTCGATCGTGAGCTTGTCATAGTCGATGCGCTGCCCGAGACGGGTGGCTTCGACGTGGTAGTTCACCCGCGTGACCGGGGAGAATAGAGAGTCGATCGCGATCACTCCGATGGGACGGTCGGTTGCCGAGTGCTGGTCCGCGGACACGTAGCCGCGGCCGCCGTTGATTTCGACCTCCATGCGCAGGTCGCCGTCGCGGTTGAGCGTCGCGATGTGGAGGTCGGGGTTGAGCACGACGACGTCGGCGTCCACCTTGAGGTCGCCGGCCCGCACCTCGCCCTTGCCCCGCGTCTCGAACGTCCCCTTCTTGGGACCGTCACCGTGCAGCTTCAGGCGGACCTGCTTGAGGTTGAGAATGATCTCGGTGACGTCCTCGATGACTCCCGGCAGCGTCGAGAACTCGTGCAGCACACCGTCGATCCGCACCGCGGTGACCGCCGCGCCCTGGAGCGAAGACAGCAGCACGCGACGCAGGGCGTTCCCGAGCGTGATCCCGAAGCCACGCTCGAGCGGCTCGATCACGAACTTCCCGTACCCGTCGGTGTTGCCCGGATCGGGCACGAGCTGCTTCGGCATGGTGAGATTCTTCCACTTCATCGGCAAGCCTCCCTGGGGGTAGGCGATGGTTACTTGGAGTAGAGTTCGACGATCAGTTGTTCGTTGATCGGAACCGGGATCGATTGCCGGGTCGGGATGTTGAGCACCTTGCCGACCGGCTTGTCGGCGCTCAAGTCCAGCCACTCGGGCACGCCCTGGCCCTTGCGGGCCTCGAGCGAACTCTGTACCACGGCCAGCGTCCGGCTCTTCTCGCGCACCGCCACCTCGTCCCCGGCCTTCACCAGGAACGACGGAATGTCCACGGTGCGCCCGTTGACATGGACGTGGCGATGGCGCACGAACTGGCGCGCCGCGCTGCGCGAGGGGGCGAACCCCAGCCGGAACACCACGTTGTCCAGGCGCCGCTCCAGCATCTGCAACAGGGTCTCGCCGGTCACTCCCTTCGACACCGCCGCCTTGGTGAAGAAGTGCCGGAACTGGCGCTCGAGCAGGCCGTAGATGCGGCGCGCCTTCTGCTTCTCGCGCAGCTGCTGCCCGTAGTTCGTTTCCTTGATGCGTCGGCTTTTGCCGTGCTCGCCCGGCGCGTATCCGCGCCGTTCGAACGCACACTTATCGCTGAAGCAGCGCGATCCCTTGAGGAAGAGCTTCATTCCCTCGCGCCGGCAGAGCCGGCATCGCGCATCATGATAGACTGCCATGGCTCGTGCTCTCCTAGACTCGGCGCCGCTTCGGAGGGCGGCAACCGTTGTGCGGAATGGGCGTCACGTCCTTGATCGCGGAGATCTCGAGACCCGCCGCCTGCAGCGAGCGAACGGCGGCTTCGCGGCCCGCCCCCGGCCCCTTCACCCACACCTCCACGCGCTTCATGCCGAGGTTGATCGCTTCGCGCGCGCTGGCCTCGGCGGCGACCTGCGCGGCGAACGGCGTGCTCTTGCGCGAGCCCTTGAAGCCGACCTTGCCGGCGCTCGCCCAGCTGACGACGTTGCCGTCCGTGTCGCTGATGGTCACGATGGTGTTGTTGAAGCTGGCCTGCACGTGGGCGACGCCGCTCGCTCCCACCTTGCGGTCCCGCTTCTTGGCCTTCTTGACGTCTGCCACTCGATGCCTCCTCGGATCTGCGGAGCGTCCGCGCTATGCGGTGCGCTTCGCGCCGCTGGCCTTGGCGGGAGCCGGCTTCTTCATGGCCCCTGCGGTCTTCTTGGGCCCCTTGCGCGTGCGCGCGTTGGTCTTGGTGCGCTGCCCGCGCACCGGGAGTCCACGACGGTGCCGCAGTCCCCGATACGCGCCGATGTCCATCAGGCGCTTGATGTTCATGGCCATCTCGCTGCGGAGCGCGCCCTCCACCTTGTATTCGCGCTCGATGATGGTGCGCAGCTTGCCCGCGTCCTCGTCGCCGAGGTTCTTCACCCGGATCTCCGGCCGCACGCCCGCCGAGGTCAGAATGCGACGCGCCGTGGTCCGGCCGATGCCGTAGATGTACGTCAGCGCGATTTCGATACGTTTGTCATTCGGCAGGTCGACGCCCGCGATACGAGCCACTGAACCCCTCCTTCGCTACTTCTGCCGCTGCTTGTGCCGCGGATTGCGCTTGCAGATCACGCGGACCACGCCTTTGCGACGCACCACTTTACAGTGCTCGCAGATCTTCTTCACGGAAGTGCGGACTTTCATGTCACTCCGTCCCCTCGTTGCGCTCCGGCCGGCGGACCGGAAGTGCTCCATCCGGCAGTCAGCGCAGGCTACTTGTACCGGTACACGATCCTGCCCCGGGAAAGGTCGTAGGGCGACAACTCCACCGTGACCTTGTCCCCCGGGAGAATCTTGATGAAATGCATCCGCATCTTGCCCGAAATGTGGGCAAGCACCTTGTGACCGTTCTCCAACTCGACCCTGAACATCGCATTCGGAAGGGGCTCGACGACCGTGCCCTCGACCTGAATGCCCTCTTCTTTGGCCAATGCCACCTCGCGCCACCGTTGAGCGCCGGACCCGTTCCCGCGGCGGCGGGCCCGGGCTCCCGCGCCCGCCCGCTACTCCCGGTCGACGACCGAAAGGACCTCTGGCCCGTTCGGTCCTACGACCACCGTATGCTCGAAATGCGCGCTCAGCCCACCGTCCTTCGTCACGACCGTCCAACCGTCGGGCTGCGTGACCACTTCCGGCCCGCCCATGTTCAGCATCGGCTCGATCGCGAGCACCTGGCCGGCCATCAGGCGCGGCCCCCGGTCGGGCGGCCCGTAATTGGGCACCTGCGGTTCCTCGTGCATCTCGCGGCCGATTCCATGACCGACCAGGGCACGGACCACCGAGAACCCATTGCGCTCGGCGCAAGTCTGAATCGCGTTCGACACGTCGCCCACCCGCCGGCCCGCCTGGGCTCGCCGGATGCCCTCCATCAGCGCCTCCTGCGTCACGTCGAGGAGGTGGGCGGTCGTCTTGGCGATCGCACCCACCGGCAGCGTGCGCGCGGCGTCGCCGTAATAGCCCTCCATCTCCACGCCCACGTCGACCCCGACGATGTCGCCCTCGCGCAACACGCGGCGGCCGGGGACCCCGTGCACCACCTCGTCGTTGACCGACGCGCAGATCGAGGCCGGAAATCCGCGGTAGCCACGAAACGCCGGCCGGCCGCCGTGCTCGCGGATGAATGCGTCCGCCAGCCGATCGAGATCCGCGGTGGTCACCCCGGGTTTCACCTCGCGGGCCAGCATCTCGAGGGTACGCGCGACCAGCTTCGCCGCCGCACGTATCTTCTCGATCTCGCCCTGGTCCCTCAGATAGACCATACCCTCACCTGTCCTGCTGGCGCGCGGCCAACGCCTCTTGCATCGTCCGGAACACTGCGTCCGGCTCGCCCAATCCCGTCACCTCGAGAAGCCGCCCGCAACGGCCGTAGTAGTCGATCAGCGGCGCGGTCTGCTCCCGGTACACCTTCAACCGTTCCCTCACCGTCTCCGGGGCGTCGTCCGCCCGGGACTTCAACTCCACCTCGGGGTGGTCGTCGCAATGGGCGCCGTTCTTCGGCGCCGAACTCCCCCGATTGTACGCACGTTTGCACACCGGACATTCCCGGCGGTCGCTCAGCCGCCGCACCAACTCCGTTTCCGGAGCGTTGAGACTCACCACTGCGTCGAGTCGCTGCCCGCGCTCCTCGAGCAGCGCGTCCAGCGCCTCGGCCTGCGGCACCGTGCGCGGAAAACCGTCGAGCACGAAGCCCTTCGAGGCGTCGTCCAGCGCCGTACGCTCCCGCACCAGCCCGATCATGATCTCGTCGGACACCAGCTGCCCGGCATCCATCCGCCGCCGCGCCTCGAGCCCGAGCGGCGTACCGCGCGTGCCCGCCTCGCGCAGCATCTCGCCGGTCGAGATCAGGGCCCAGCCTTGGACCTGACTGAGTCGGCGACCCTGCGTGCCCTTGCCCACTCCGGGCGGGCCGAGCAGGATGAGCCGCACGCTACATCCTCTGACGGCCGCGAATGCGGCCCTTCTTGACGAACCCCTCGTAGTGGCGCATCAACAGGTGCGACTCCACCTGCTGCAAGGTATCGAGCGCCACGCCCACCACGATCAGCACGCTGGTGCCGCCGAACCCGAGAAAGGGCAGCCCCATGGTGTTCAGCAAGCTGTCCGGCACCACCGCGATGAGCGCCAGGAAGACCGCCCCCGGCAGCGTGATGCGCGACAGCACCCGGTCGATGTACTCAGCCGTCTTGCGCCCCGGCCGGATTCCCGGCACGAAGCCGCCGTACTTGCGCATGTTCTCCGCCAGGTCGTTCGGGTTCAGCACCACGGCGGTATAGAAATAGGTGAAAAAGATGATGATGATGCCATAGATGAACATGTAGAGCAGGGATCCCGGGCTGAGCCACTGGCCGATCGCCGCCAGCGGATGGGTCGGCGGCACGAACCCCGCGATGGTCGCCGGGAGGATCATGAAGCTCGAGGCGAAGATGATTGGAATCACGCCGGCCGAATTCACTCGCAGCGGGATGTGGGTGCTCGCCCCGCCATACATCCGCCGGCCGACGATACGCTTCGCGTACTGCACCGGGATCTTGCGCTGGGCCTGGGTCATCACCACCACCGCGGCGACCACCCCCACCATGATGATCAGCACGGCCAGAATCGTGAACAGCGACAGACTGCCGCCGCGGAAGCTGTCGATACCCGCCAGCACGGCGTTGGGCACGCCGCCGATGATATTCACGAAGATGATCAGAGAGATGCCGTTGCCGATGCCGTGCTCGGTGATCTTCTCCCCCAGCCACATGACGAAGATGGTTCCGGTGGTCTGGGTCACGACGGTCGAGAGGAAGAACAGCGGCCCCGGATCCGGCACCACCGCCAGGCCCTCCCCGGCGCCCATGTTGACCAGGTAGACGGCGTAGGCGAACGACTGGATGATCGAGATCAACACCGTGCCGTAGCGCGTGATCTGGGTGAGCTTCTTTTGTCCCTCCTCGCCTTCCTTGCGCAGCTTCTCGAAGTACGGCACCACCGCCCCGAGCACCTGCAGGATGATCGAGGACGAGATGTACGGCATGATGCCGAGCGCGAAGATGGTCGCGCGCGAGAAGGCTCCGCCGACGAACAGGTCGTAGAGGCCGAACAGGGTCCCGCGCTGGCTCTCGAACGCCCCGGCCAGCGCCTTGGCGTTCACGCCGGGCGAGGGCAGGTGCTCGCCCAGCCGGTAGATCACGAATAGCGCCAGCGTGAAGAGGATGCGACGCTTGAGTTCGGGGACCTGGAAGATGTTGCGGATCTTCTCGATCATTCGTTGCCTATGCCTTCGCCGCCGGCAGTTCCACCGTGCCACCCGCCGCTTCGACGCGTCTGCGTGCCGCCGCGCTGGCGGCATCCACCTTCACCGTGATCGCGTGCTTGATCTCGCCGCCCGCCAGCAGCTTGACCGGTCCGGGCCGGCGCACGATGCGCTGCGCCTCCAGCCACGCCCGGTCCACCACCGTCCCGGCCCCGGCGGCCTCCAGACGGCCGACGTTCACGACCTGGAACTCGACGCGGTGCGGGTTGTGGAAGCCGCGCTTGGGCAGGCGACGCTGAATCGGCATCTGGCCGCCCTCGAACCAGCTCGGGATCTTGCCGCCGGCCCGCGCCTTGTGCCCCTTGTGCCCCTTGCCGGACGTGCCGCCGAGACCGCTCGAGGAGCCCTTGCCGCGGCGCTTGCGGGGCTGCGTCGCGCCGGCTGCCGGATGGATCTTTCCGATGCGCATGTGTGGGTCCCTACCGGATCTCCTCCACCCTCACCAGGTGGCGGACCTTGAAAACCATGCCCCGAATCTGGGGTGTGTCGTCGTGCTCGATCGCCTGTTGCATGCGGCGGATCCCGAGGGCGCGCACGGTCGCGCCTTGGTCGGCGGGATGGCCGCTCGCGCTCTTGATCTGCTGGATGCGCAGCTTACGTGCCATTCGGCCCGCTCCTTCCAAACAGCTCCGCCACCGTGATGCCCCGCATCGCCGCGATGTCCGACGGCCGGCGCAGGTTCTTCAATCCGTTCACCGTGGCCTTGACGAGGTTGTGCGGGTTGCGGCTGCCGAGGCACTTGGTCAGGACGTTCTGCACCCCGGCGACCTCGAGCACCGCGCGCACGCCGGAACCCGCGATGACGCCGGTTCCCGGCGACGCCGGCTTGAGCAGCACCTCGCCCGCGCCGAAGTGACCGACGATCTGGTGCGGAATCGAGCCGCCGCGGGTCACCGGAACCTGGAACATGTTCTTCCTGGCCACCTCGCCCGCCTTGCGAATCGCGTCGGCAACTTCGTTAGCCTTGCCGAGTCCAACCCCGACGCGGCCCTTCTGATCGCCGATGGCGACGATGGCGTTGAACGAGAATCGCCGGCCGCCCTTGACCACCTTGGCGCAGCGATTGACCGCGATCACGCGCTCGGCGAACTCGGACTTGGTTGCGTCGGAAAAACGAGCCACGATGCCTCCTAGAATTCCAGGCCGCCGGCGCGTGCGCCGTCGGCGAGCGCCTTCACGCGCCCGTGGTACAGATAGCCGCCGCGATCGAAACGCACCCGGAGGACGCCCTGGGCACGAGCGCGCTCGGCAATGAGCTTGCCGACCGCCGTGCTCAGCGACAGCTTGCCCGATCTCTCGGCGGGCTTCGCAGCCTCGCGGCTCGAGGCCGCGGTCAGCGTCACGCCCCGGGAATCATCGATGATCTGCGCGTAGATGTGCCGCGCGCTGCGGAACACCGAGAGACGCGGACGTTCCACGGTGCCCGAAACACGCTTGCGAATCCGATAGCGGCGGATGCGCCGCCGCTCCACCTTGTCGTGAGTTCCGCTCATGACGCTGCCCCTGCGGCCTTGCCGGCCTTGCGCCGGATGTACTCGCCTTCGTACTTGATACCCTTGCCCTTGTACGGCTCGGGCGGACGGAACGCACGGATGTCCGCCGCCACCTGGCCGACCATCTTCTTGTCAAACCCGGTGATCAGCACCCGGGTCGGGCTTTCCACCTTGATGACGATGCCCGGCGGCGGCCGAAACTCGATGGAATGGGAATAGCCCAGTTGCAGCACGAGCTTCGTTCCGTCCATCTGGGCCCGGTAGCCGGTGCCCACGATCTCGAGCACCTTGCTGAAGCCCGTGCTCACGCCCGTCACCATGTTGGCGACCAGCGCCCGCATGGTGCCGAAGGCCGGATTGTGGGTGAGGCGCTCGGCGCCGACCTTCGCCTCATCGCCCTCGACCGTGACCGTCGTGCCCGCGAGCACGCCCATGCTCATCTCGCCCTTCGGGCCCTTGACCCGAACCACCTGGTCGCAAACCTCCACGGTCACGCCCGACGGAATCGCGACGGGCAGCTTTCCGATTCTCGACATGCCGCCCCCCTACCAGACCTGGCAGATGAGTTCGCCGCCGAGTCCCGCGGCACGGGCCTCGCGGTCGGTCATCACGCCGCGCGACGTGGACAGGATCGAGGTCCCCAGCCCACCCATGACGCGCGGAATGTTCGTCTTGTCGACGTAGACACGACGTCCCGGCGTGCTCATCCGACGGATGCCGGTGATGACGTTCGCGTCGCCCTCCGTGTAGCGCAGGTAGATTCGCAGGACGCCCTGCTTGCTGTCCTCGATCACCTTTAAGTTGTTGATCATGCGCTCCCGCAGGAGCACCTTGGCCAGCTCGACTTTGAGGCGCGACGCGGGGATGTCCACCTTGCGGTGCTTGGCACCGATCGCGTTGCGCACACAGGTCAGGAAATCCGCCACCGGATCACTGACTGACATTCATCCTCCCAGGGACCACCGTTCAGGCCTCGCCCGCGGAACGTGCCCCCGCGGATCCCGCCTGCTGCCTGATCCTCTCGCGCCCGCCATGGGCGCTTGGTTTACCAGCTCGACTTCACCACGCCCGGAATCTGGCCCGACAGCGCGAGTTCGCGGAAACAGATGCGACAGAGCCCGAAGTCCCGCAGAAAACCGCGCGGCCGGCCACAGCGATGGCAGCGCGTGTAGGCGCGTACCTTGAACTTCGGAGGCCGCTTCCATTTCTCGATGATCGACTTCTTGGCCACTTCTCCTCCTTCGACGGACGGGCGGGATCCGATCGCGCTAGCGCTGCTGGCGGAAGGGCATGTTCATGAGCCTCAGCAGCTCCCGCCCCTCCTCGTCCGTGCTCGCGCTGGTGACGATCGTCACGTCCATGCCCCGAATCTTGCCGACCTTGTCGTAATTGATCTCCGGGAAGATGATCTGCTCCGTCAGGCCCATGGTGTAGTTGCCGCGCCCGTCGAACGAGCGCGGGTTCAGCCCGCGGAAGTCCCGGATCCGGGGCGTCGCCACGGTGACCAGCCGGTCGAGAAACTCGAACATGCGCGCACCGCGCAGCGTCACCGAACAACCCACCCCGACGCCTTCGCGAAGCTTGAAGTTCGAGATCGCCTTCTTCGCGCGGCGTAGCACCGGCTTCTGCCCGGCGATCTGGCCCAGTTCGTTCATCGCGGCGTCCAGCAGCTTCGCATCCTGGGTCGCCTCTCCGACGCCCATGTTGAGCACGATCTTCTGGAAGCGCGGCGCCTGCATGATGCTCTTGTACTTGAACTTCTCCATCATCGCCGGCACCACGGTCTTCGCGTAGTGCAGGGCCAGCCGCGGCTTCTCCTTCGGCCGGGCCGGCCGCACCGCCTTCGCCGTCGCCGGCGCGCCCGCCTTCGCGGCACGCTCGGCCTTGGAGGCCTGCTTCGAGTCCGGCCCGCCTGACGCCTTGGCGGGCTTCTCGGTCTTGGCGGGCTTCTCCGCCTTCGCGGACTTCGCCGGCTCTTTGGCGCTCTTCGCCTTCTTCTGGTCAACCATTGGGACTCGTCTCCAGGGTCTTCATCTCGCGATTCCCCACGACCCTGGTGCCTCGGGAATCACGTGCCGTCGCTGCGGCCACTCCGGCGTCAGATCGTCTCCCCGGTCTGCTTCGATACCCGCTCACGCCTGCCGTCCGCCAGCACCCGGATGCCGACCCGGGTGCCGCGCTGGGCACGCGAGTCGTAGAGCATCACGTTCGAGAGGCGCAGTGCGGCCTCCTTCTCGATGATGCCGCTCTTCATGCCCTGACGGCGGGCCTTGGTATGGCGTTTCACGAAATTCACGTTCTCGACGATCACCCGGCCCTTGACCGGGTCGACGGACAGGACCTTGCCCACCTTGCCCTTGTCGTCCCCGGCGATCACCTGCACGGTGTCGCCCCTGCGGATCCTGATCGCCATCAGATCACCTCCGGCGCGAGCGAGATGATCTTCATGAAGGCCTTTTCGCGCAGCTCGCGCGCCACCGGCCCGAAGATACGCGTCCCGCGCGGTTCCTTCTCGTCGTTGATCAGCACCACCGCGTTCTCGTCGAAACGGATGTACGAGCCATCCTTGCGCCGGCGCTCCTTCACGGTGCGGACCACGACCGCCTTGGCGACGTCGCCCTTCTTCACCGCCGCGCCCGGGATCGCGTCCTTGATCGAGACCACCACGATGTCGCCGAGCCGGCCGTAGCGCTTGTGATGGCCGCCGAGCACCTTGATGCACTGGGCCCGCTTGGCCCCCGAATTGTCCGCGACCGTCACCATCGTCCGAAGCTGGATCATCGTCCTCGTCCTCTTCCACTACGGCTTCCACGATCTCCGCAACGGCTCCCGGCCGTGGAGCGTGCCCCGGCCGCAAGGCGCGAGGAAGCGGGCCCCGCAGACGTGTCCTCTGGGACACGTCGAGGACGCCCGCGCCCGAGCAACGCAGCGGACGGGGTGCGATCCGCGGTCGGGTGCATCATTTGGCGCGCTCCACAAACTCGAGAAACCGCCAGCGTTTGTCCTTGGACAGCGGCCGCGTCTCCACGAAGCGGATCACGTCACCGGTCTTGCACTCGTTCTTCTCGTCGTGGACCTTGAAACTCTTGCGACGCCGCACGTACCGCCCGTAGGTCGGATGCTTGACCAGCCGTTCGATGGAGACCACGATCGTCTTGTCCATCCGGTCGCTCACCACCCTGCCGAGCCGCACCTTCCTGCGACTGCGTTCGGTCGTCATCCCGCTTTCCGTCACGCACTTGCCTCCGCGCCCACCGATCTCGGGGCGCCTTGGGCCTTGGCCGGCTTCATGCCCGCGCGGTGCAGGCCGCGGTCATGAGCAGGGCAGGCCGGTTTCGCTAGCTGCCGCTCGCCTTTTCTTTTTCGCGCAACACCGTGAGCAAGCGCGCCATCTCGCGCCGGCCCATGCGGATCTTGAGCGGGTTGTCGAGCTGCTTCATGGCGTTGCGGAAGCGCAGGTTGAACAGCTCCTCGCGTAGCTCGGCCACCCGCCCGTTGATCTCCTCCGGGGTCATCTCACGGATGCTGCTCGCCTTCACCTGGGTCACGACGATTCCCCTCCCAACGCGCGCCGCTCGACGAAGCGCGTGCGGATCGGCAGCTTCGACGCCCCGAGTTTCATCGCCTCCCGGGCCAGCGGCCGCGAAATGCCTTGCAGCTCGAACATCACGCGGCCGGGCTTGACCACCGCCACCCAGAATTCGGGGGCGCCCTTGCCCTTGCCCATTCGGGTCTCGGCCGGCTTCTTGGTCACCGGCTTGTCCGGAAACACGCGGATCCACATCTTGCCCCCGCGCTTGATGCTGCGGGTGATGGCGACGCGCGCCGCCTCGATCTGCCGGTTCGTGACCCATGCCGGCTCCAGCGCCTGCAGCCCGTACTCTCCGAAGGCCACCGCCGATCCGCGATACGCCTTACCGCCCATGCGACCGCGTTGCTGCTTGCGGTACTTGACCCGCTTCGGCATCAACATGGCGTCGTTCTCCTACCGCGACCCGGTGCGGGCCGTCACCGGCTCGGCGGCCATTTGCGGCTTGTCGAGCAACTCTCCGTGGAACATCCAGACCTTGACCCCGCAGGTTCCGTACGCGGTGTTGGCCGTGGCGCGCGCGAAGTCGATGTCCGCGCGCAACGTGTGCAGCGGCACCCGGCCCTCGCGATAGGTCTCGTAGCGGGCCATCTCGGAGCCGCCGAGCCGGCCGGCGCACGCGATGCGAATACCCTGAGCACCGGCGCGCATCGACGAGGCGATCGCCTTCTTCATCGCGCGGCGGAACGACACGCGCTGCTCGAGCTGCTTGGCGATGTGCTCGGCGACCAGCTGGGAGTCGAGGTCGGCGCGCTTGATCTCCTCGATGTTGAGCTGCACGTGCTTCCCGGTGAGGCGCTTCATCTCCTCGGAGAGCTTGTCCACCTGCTCGCCCTTGCGGCCGATGACGAGCCCCGGACGCGCGGTCTTGATGCCGATGGTGACCTTCTCGCCCTTGCGCTCGATCGTGATCCGCGAGATCCCGGCCTGGTAGAGGCGCTTCTTGAGGTAGCGCTTGATCAGCAGGTCCTCCCGAAGCAGCTCCGCATAGTTGCGCTGAGCGAACCAGCGCGAGTCCCAGGTCTTGACGATCCCGAGGCGCAGGCCGATCGGATTGGTTTTCTGACCCATTAGGACTCCCTCGTCGCCACGGTCACCGACACGTGGCTCATGCGCTTGAGGATCGGCGTGGCACGGCCCTGCGCCCGCGGCAGCCAGCGCTTCATCGTCGGCCCCGCGCCCACCACCGCCTCCTCCACGATCAGATCCTCCAGCCGGACCTTGCCCTCCTGCAGGGCGTTGGCCACCGCCGACTTCAGCACCTTCTGGACGATCCGTGCGCCCAGTTTGGGCGTGAACTGTAACGTCGACTGGGCCTCCTCCACGCTCTGACCGCGGATCAGCTCCAGCACCTGATTGCACTTGCGCGGTGTGATGCGCACGAAACGCTGAATCGCCCTGGCTCTCATGGCCCGGTCTTCCCCGGCGCCGCGGTCTTCTCGGCGGTGTGACCGTGACCCCGGAACACGCGGGTCGGCACGAATTCACCCAGCTTGTGCCCCACCATGTTCTCCGTCACGTAGATCGGAATGAACTTGTTCCCGTTGTGCACCGCCAACGTGTGCCCGACGAACTCGGGCAGGATCGTGCAGCGCCGGGCCCAGGTCTTGAGCACGCGCTTCTCCCCGCTGCGGTTCAAGACCTCGATCTTTCGCACCAGCGAATCGACGACGTACGGCCCCTTCTTGATGGAACGCGCCATGAGGCGTCTCCCCCTACTTCTTCCCGCGGCGGCGCACGATGAGCGAATCGCTCAACTTGCGCTTCCGCGTCTTGAGGCCCTTCGCGGGCTGCCCCCACGGCGAGCACGGATGCCGGCCGCCGGAGCTCTTGCCCTCGCCGCCGCCCATCGGATGATCCACCGGGTTCATCGCCACCCCTCGCACGCTGCCGAGCCGGCCGAGCCAGCGCCGGCGCCCGGCCTTGCCGTAGGAGATGTTCTCGTGATCGAGGTTTCCGACCTGCCCCACGACCGCGCGACAGTTGACGTGGAACTTGCGGACCTCCCCCGACGGCAGGCGCAATTGCGCGTAATCGCCCTCCTTGGCCATCAGCTGGCAGAAGGTGCCGGCCGAGCGTGCGACCCGCGACGCACGGCCCGGAAACAACTCGACGTTGTGCACGTTGGTGCCGAGCGGGATGTTGCGCAGCGGCAGGCAGTTGCCGGCCTTGATCTCGGCGCCCGCCCCCGACTCGACCTTCTCGCCCACGCGCAGGCCGTCGGGCGCCACGATGTAGCGCCGCTCGCCGTCCGCGTAGTTGAGCAGCGCGATGCGGGCGGAACGGTTCGGGTCGTACTCGATGCTCGCCACGCGGGCGGGCACGCCGTCCTTGTTGCGCAGGAAGTCGATGAGGCGGTAGCGCCGCTTGTGGCCGCCGCCGATCCATCGCATCGAGATGTGGCCATAGTTGTCCCGACCGCCGGTCTTCTGCAGCCGCCGGGTCAGCGACTTCAGCGGCTTGCTCCGGGTCAGCTCCGCGTAGTCCGGCATCACCGTGTGCCGCAGCGTCGGCGTGACCGGACGGTATTTCTTCAGAGGCATGGCTTGCCGTCCCCTAGATCTGCTCGAACAGCTCGATCTTCTGATCGGGCTTGAGCGTGACGATGGCCTTCTTCCAGTCGCTGCGCCGGCCCGAGAAGCGGCCCTGCCGCTTCTCCTTGCCGCGCTGTTGCATGGTACGGACGTCGACCACCTTGACGGAGAAGATCGTCTCGACCGCGCGCTTGATCTCGATCTTGTTCGCGTCCCGTGCCACCTCGAAGTGGTACTGGTTGCGGCGCTCGCGCAATTCGGTCCCCTTCTCCGTGATCAGGACCCTGTGCACGATCGTTCGGGCGTCCTTCATCGGATGAAGACCTCCCTCATGCGCTCGAGGCCGCCGGCGGTGAGCAGGACCGCGTCGCAGTTCAGCAGCTCGTAGGGGCTCACCTGGTGGGCGAGCGTGGTGCGGAGGTTCTTGAGATTCCGGCACGACTTCACGACGTTGCCGTCCGACTCCCCCAGGAGGAGCAGCGTGCGCTTCTCGTGGAGGCCCAGGCGCCGGAGCACTTCGGCCATCTGGGCGGTCTTCGGAGCATCGAACGCCAGGGTCTCGAGCACCGAGATCGCGTTCTCGCCCGCGCGCAGCGACAGGGCCGAAACCAGCGCCGCGCGGCGCTGCTTCTTCGGCATCTCGCTCCGGTA
Source organism: Candidatus Eisenbacteria bacterium RBG_16_71_46 (assembly GCA_001780165.1). Classification (GTDB taxonomy): domain Bacteria; phylum Eisenbacteria; class RBG-16-71-46; order RBG-16-71-46; family RBG-16-71-46; genus RBG-16-71-46. The sequence continues at coordinate 24,065 of MFFQ01000001.1, forward strand.
GTCGCGAGGCTCGGGCCCGAAGGCGCGCCCACCGCCCGGCCACAGGGGGGAGGTGTTCGACCCCGCGCGCGCGCGTCCGGTGCCCTTCTGCTTCCACGGCTTGCGGCCGCCGCCGGAAACCTCGCCGCGGCCCTTGACCTTGGCCGTGCCCTGGCGCTGGTTGCCCAGATGCCGCTTGACCGAGAGCCACATCAGGTGCTCGTGCACCGGCTGGCCGAACAGCTCGTCCGGGAGCGCGGCCACCCCCTTCTCGGCCCCATCTTGTCCGTAGAGCTTGGTGTTCATTTCAGTTGCCCCGCTTCCTGACCAGCACCAGCGCGCGGGGCGGGCCTGGCACGGCGCCGCGCACCAGAAGCATGTTCTGCTCGGGATCCACGGCCACGACCTCGAGGTTCTTCGCCGTAAGGCGCACACCGCCCATCCGGCCCGGCAGCCGCTTGCCCTTGATCACGCGCGACGGGAACGCGGAAGCGCCGATCGAGCCCGGCTGCTTGCCGTGCGTCGGCCCGTGCGAGGCGTGCCCGGCGGCGAACTTGTGGCGCTTGACCACGCCGGCGAACCCGCGGCCCTTGGTCACACCCTCGACGTCCACGTGATGCCCGGCTTCGAAGATCGAAACGGTCACGCTTTTGCCCAACTCCATGCCCTCGAGGCTGTCGAGACGGAATTCCCGCAGGTGCCGGGCAGGCGGCAAGTTGCGCTTCGTGAACTGCCCGAGCACCGGCCGCGTGAAGCGCGATTCCTTCTGCGCGCCAAACCCGAGCTGGACGGCCAAGTAGCCGTCGCGCTCCTGCGTGCGCAGCTCGGTCACGGTGCACGGCCCCGCTTCGATCACCGTGACCGGGATGACCTCGCCCTGCTCGTTGAAGATCTGGGTCATCCCCACTTTCCTGCCGATGAGTCCCATCATGGTCTCGATTCCTCGCCCCGGCTCAGGTCTTGATCTCGATGTCCACGCCCGCCGGAATGTCCAGCTTCTCCAGCGCTTCCATCGTCTGCTGGGTGGAGCGCGTGATGTCGATCAGCCGCTTGTGAATCCGGATTTCGAACTGCTCGCGGGACTTCTTGTCGACGTGCGGGCTGCGAAGCACGGTGTAGACCGTCTTCTTGGTGGGCAGCGGCACCGGCCCCGAGGTCACCGCCCCGGTGCGACGCGCCGTCCTCACGATCTCGGACGCCGATTGATCGAGCGTCGCGTGGTCGTACGACTTCAGCTTGATTCGGATCTTCTGGAGCATATCGGCCGCGCCCCTACGCCAGGACCTGGGAGACGACGCCGGCACCGACGGTGCGGCCGCCTTCGCGGATCGCGAAGCGCAGGCTCTCTTCCATCGCGATCGGCGTGAT
>MFFQ01000002.1:0-36659 GCA_001780165.1 Candidatus Eisenbacteria bacterium RBG_16_71_46
GCGTTGCCCCGAGCAGCGTATAGGGCAGCGTGCGCGTGCCGTTCGCATCGTCGGCGTCGTAGCCGCCGACGCTCTCGACGTCGACGTTGGCGGTCAGCCCGGGCGCCACGTTCAGTTCGGCCGCCCCGTTGACCCACGCGCGCGGCAGACCGGCGACCTGGCGGCCGGAGAAGTCCCCGAGGTCGTTCACGTACTCGAGGTACTCGTTCTCCGTAAGGGTGAGTGACCCGGTGAGCGCGAACCGCTCGAGCGGGTCCCACCCGAGGCCGAGCTCGAGCCCGCGCCGGCGCGACTTGCCGGCGGTGAAGAAGTACGCGCCGCCGTCGTAGGGCACGAGATCGTTGCGCACGTCGATCCAGTAGAGCGCGATGTCGTAGCGCACCCGCCCGAGCGGCGGTGACGGCCGAATCACACCGCGCGCCCCGACCTCGACGCTCGTCGAGTGCATCGGCTCGAGGAAGGGGTTGAGGCTGGTGGTCGCGTCGAAGGGCGGCGGCGGATCGATCTCGTTGAAGGCGGGCGTCTCGACCCCGCCACCGAGCGAGGTGTAGACGGTGTGCTCGCCGCCGAGCCAGGCGAGCGAGGCCTTGGGCGTCCAGCGCGTGAACCGCTTGGTCGCATCGAGCGTGGGGTCGATGTGATCCTGCGCGATGTACCACAGGTTGTCGTAACGCCCGCCCAGGCGCAGCGACCAGCGCTCGCTCCAACGCAGTTCCCCCTGCACGAACCCGCCGGCGCTGTTGGCGGCCTCGCGCTTGTTGGCGACCAATCCGGTGCCGCGGCTCCCGCCGGGACCGAGCGTGTAGAACAGGATCGCCCCGTCCTGGAACTGGTCGTCCCCGCCCAGGCTGAACCGGCTCGTGAGGCCGGGGGCGAGCGCGCGCGTCCAGTCCCAGGTCGCGCTGCCGCCGAGCTGGTAGCGGGTGAAGTCGCGGTACCGGTTACGCTCGGAGCGCTCCAGCACCATCGGCTGCGTGTAGAGCGTGAGGGCCACGTTCTGCGCCGTGCCGACGCGGCGGTCGAGCGTGGTCGCGATGCGGCCGATGCGGTTCCGGCGCCGGTCGTTGCGGCTCACGTACACCGGATCGGCCTGGGCCGGATCGGCCGCGGCCTCGGCCGCGGTGAGCGCCCCGGGAAACCGCGTGAGGTTGCTGGCGCCGTCGAGCAACAGGCCGAGCCGCGTGTCGTCGTCGAGCGGCACCGCGAACCGCATCTGCGCGAGCGTGGCGCTCGCCGCGCTGTGGTCGCGCCAGCCGTCGAGCGTGGAGTTGGTGAGCGAGAACGTGCCGCGGGCGCGGCCGGCGGCGAATCCCGTCATCACCTGCTCGCGGTGGAAGCCGTACGAGCCGCCGCGGCTGCGGGCGACCAGGTAGGGCGTGTCGAAGTCGAGATTCGTGCGCAGGTTGACGACGCCGCCCGAGGCGTTGCCGTACACGGCCGACGCATTGCTGCGCGAGATTTCCACGCGGTCGGCCGTGCCGAGGTCCACGAGGTCGAGCGAGGTGCGGCCGTCGGGCTCGGTCACCGGGATGCCGTCGGTCATCACGCGGATCCCGCGCAGGTTGCCGGCGTTGGAGCGGTCGCCGTTTCCGCGCGCACCGAACCCGCGAATCGTGATGCGCACGTCCTGGTTCCCGGCGCGGCTCTGCACGAACACGCCGGGGACGAAACCCAGCGCCTCCTTGAGGCTCAGGCCGGAGGCGTTCTCGAATCGGGCGCGTGGCACCACGCTGAGTCCGCCCGGAACGTCGCGCGCCACCTCCGGCACGCGTGTGCCGGCGACGACCACTTCCTCGAGCGGAACGATGAGCGTGTCTTTCGCGGCGTGGTCGGCGAACCCGGGCGGGGCGGGCTCGACGGCGGCGGCGCCCGCCGCGCGCGCTGCCGCGAGCACGACGACGAGCGCGGCGATGCAAGGCCCGCTGCAGGGGCGGGTCATCCAGGCTCCGAAGGCGGTGCGGCCGCGAGCGGAGGGACGATCCCCACGATCGTCGGAGGCGAGCAGGATGCCCGCCGGAGTCGGATCCCTCAGGGGCCGAGTCCGCGCGGGGCCCCGCGCCGCGCGCTCAACCCACGCCGCGTGCTTTCGCGGCGGGAGGCGGGGCACCCGAATCGCCGAGCGCGCCGCGGATCGCGCCGAGCAACGCCTCGTTCTCGACCGGCTTCTGCAGGAACGCCGCGGCGCCGGCCTGGAGCGCGCGCTCCTGGTGGGTCGCCGGATCCAGCGCGGTGAGCACGACGATTGGGATCCTGGCCAGCGGGCGCATCGACCGCAGCCGTTCCATGACCGAATAGCCGTCCCCGCCCGGCAGTCCGATATCGAGCAGGATCAGGTCGGGTCGTTCCCTGCGGGCGGCGAGGATCGCCTGCATGCCGTCCACCGCCTGGGCGACGGCGTAGCCGTTCGCCTTGAGCCTGACCGTCAGTCCCTTGAGAACGTCTGTGTCGTCGTCGATGACCAGCAGCTTCCGGCTCATGTCAGGCCGCCTCCCGCAGTTCGGCTCCGCCCAAGTCCTCGCGGATCGCCGCCGTCAGGCGCTCGGACAGGGCAGACACGGCTGCGGCGCCCGGCGCGGGGCCAATCTCGACCATCGAGATCTCGGCGTCAAGGTTCGCGTCGCGCAGCGAGGCGCACTCCGCGAGCTGCGCGCGAATGCGCTCGAGGAGGCGCTGCGCCGCGGCGTCGTCGGCGATCGTGACCACGAAGAGCCGCGCGTCTTGGCGCGTGCCGCTGTCGCTGCGCAGCAGCTTCTCCTCGCCGGCCACGAGGCAACGCTCCAGTGCGCCGCGGGCCGCCACCGCGGCCGCTTCCTCGGCGTCCGAGCTGATGCCGCGGTGGCCGCGGGGGAGTCGCACGGTCACCAGGCAGGCCGGGTGCACGGCCAGGCGCTCCGCGTTCCACAAGGTCCCGAGTGCCGCGGCCGGCGTGAACACCGGCAGCGTGAAGCGGAAGACGCTGCCGCGCTCGACGCCGGGCTCGACCCAGATCCGGCCGCCCTGGCGCGTGACGAGCTCGCGGCAGATGTAGAGCCCCAGACCCAGGCCCTTGCGGCTCCGCTCCCCGGGTCCGCCCGCCTGGTAGAGCTGCTCGAACACGCGTTCGCGCTCTTCCACCCGAATGCCCGGGCCGTCGTCCGCGACCGCCACCACGAGCGCATCGCGGCCGCCGGGGGGCTCGATCGTGACCCGGATCGAGCCCCCTTCGGGCGTGAACTTGATGGCGTTCTCGAGCAGGTTGCTCACCACCTGCCGGACCCGCTGCGGATCGGCGTTCACCATCGGCAGCCCGGGGGGCGTCTCGACCGTGAGGCTCAGCCGCCGCGATGCCGCGGCCGCCGCCAGGGACTGCGTGGTGTCGCACACCAGATCGGCGAGCTCCATGCACGCCGGCTCGATCGCGAGCTTGCCGCTTCGGGCGCGCGACGCTTCGAGCAGGTCGCCGATCATGCCGCGGAGCTGTAGCACGTTGCGCAAGGCGAGGTCGAGGTATTCGCGCTGCGCGGGGGTGATCGCCCCCACCAGACCGTCACGCAGCAGGGTCACGAACTGGTAGATCGCGGTGAGCGGCGAGCGCAGCTCGTGCGACAGGTGCGAGGCGAACCGGTCCCGCGCCGCCATCTGCTCGAGGCGGCTCCGCTCCAGATCCTCCGCGATCCGCGTCCGCTCGGTGATGTCCCAGCACACCCCGACGATCCACACCACCCGTCCCTTCGCGTCGCGCGTGATCGAGCCGCGCACGCCGAGCACGTGCCGCTCGCCGTCGGGCCATGCCACGGCCGCCTGGAGATCCACCTCCGAGCCGGCGCGCAGGGCGCCGAGGATGTCACGCGTCAGGCGATGCCGTCCGTCGGGGTGCAACAGCGGGCGCATGCCCTCCGACCGCGTCGGGAGCGCCTCCGGCTCCCGTCCGAAGAGCGCCGCGGCCCGGTCGCCCCAGGCGATCGAATCGTCCTCGAGGTTCCAGCTCCAGGTGGTGAAGCCGGTGGCGGCCAGGGTGAGGCGGAGTCGTTCCTCGCTCGCGTGCAGGTCCCGTTCCACCTTGCGCCGCTCGTCGTCGATGCGCGACAGGAGCTTCGCGTTCCACCACACGAGCGCCGACAGCACCGCCACCACCGCGAGGACCTGCAGCGCGGTGCCGATCGCGGAGTCGTAGAGCCCCAAGTGCTCGCCGAGGATGCGGAGCCAGCCGATGACCACCGGCACGGCGATCGCCGCCGGCAGCAGGTGGCGCGCCATGACGCCCCCGGTCGTGTCGCGGCTGGCGACGCGCATGAGGCCGGCGTCGGCGCGCGCGCACAGCAGTCCGACCGACAGCATGAAGAGGCCGAACGCGGTCGGCAGCGCCATCGGAAGATAGTCGCCGATACCGAAGAACGACCCGGCCCCGTACGCGTAGCCCGTGAGCCAGAAGGTGGCGATGGCCCCGATGGCGACGGCGAGCGTCTGCGCCGCGTTCACCAGGTGGCGCGAGTGGACTTCGAGGAGCACCAGCGCGGATCCGAACAGCACCAGGCAAATCGCGGTCGCCGGCGCCATGTGGTTCGGGGGATCGTATTTCACCAGCTCCGAACCGAACAGGAGCTGATCGAGCCAGAAGCGCCAGCCGAAGGCACTGGCCGCCAGCCTGGCGAAGCCGATGGCCCCGACCATGCCGGCGAGCACGATCGCGGCGCCGTGCCGCCGGGCCCGCGCCTCGTCCGCATTGGCGAGCCGGAGCGATCCACCCATGAGAATGAGCGTGATCGCGGTGAGCGGATTCATCGCGACCTGGCCGGGCAGGACGCACTTGATCATCTCGATGCCCAGCGCCCAGCCGGCCAGGACGAAGCCGCCGATCGTGATGCCGACCAGCCCGCAACCCTGGGAGATGCTGTGGAACAGCGAGCGCAGGTATTCGGAGCGATCGGACAGGTTCATGGGATCCCGTGGACGGATGGATCGAATGTGCCGGGGGGCGCTCCGGGTTATCGGTTCCTTTGTCGGCGAATCTGAGGGCCCCCGATTGGGCGGGGAGGGATGCCGGGCGAAGCCCCGGCCCCTCGCCGGATCCGGTCCCAGCGTGCGCATTGGTTCTCGGCAACCTCCGCCCAGCGCCGCGCGAGGTGGACGAGGAGGCGCCCGGCGACTGCCCGCTCGGAGACGAAACCCCGCGTTCCGCACGGCGCCGCGCGGTGCCGCGCTGGCGCCTCCGGCCCGGCCGCGGCTAGACTGCGCCCCGCGAAGGCGGCGCCCACCCCGGCGCGCCGGGCCTTCGACCGGAGGCACGGCGGCTTTTCGGGCGCCGGCTCCGCTGGTCCTGCGGTGGCTGCGTCCGTCGCGTCGCCCGCGGAGCGCCCCCCACGGGCCGGATTCCACCGGGGCTCGGGGGACTTCACTCCACGCATGGGCCGCTTCGTCGCCATTCTCGACTGGTCGCACGCGCCCGACCTGAGCGCCTCGCTGCGCCGCGCGCGGGAGGTGCTGACCCACGGCGGCGGCCGGGAGCGCGCGTTCGAGATCGTGCGTCCGCCGTTCGCGGCCCTGGCGCTCACCCACCACGGCGCCGCGCCGTTCGTCGAGGAGGGCGACGAGGTGCGTCTCGCCGCCGGCTTCGGTCCTCCGCCGGCGGCGGAGACCTGGGGCTTCCTCGCCCGGTGCGGCGCGCACCTGCGGCGACCCGCCGCGGAGACCGCGGGCGTGGACCTGCCGGTGGGGCCCATGGGCCGCCAGGTGCTGCTGCGCTGGAGCGCGGGCGAGGGTCAGCTCACGGTGGTCGCGGAGCCCAACGGGCAGGCGCCCGCGTTCGCGTACCTCTCGCCCGAGTTGGCGATCGTGGCGAGCGAGCCCAAGGCGATCTGGGCGCTCTGCCGTGGGGCGCTCACGCCGGGCGCCGACGCCCTCGCCGACCTGATGACCTATGGCCAGCCACTCGGCGAGCACACGTTGTTCGCCGAGGTGCGCGCCCTCGAGCCGGGCACGGTGCACGGCATCGGCCACGGCCGGGCCGAGCGGCGGACCTACTTGGTCCCGAGCTTCTCCGACGCGCGCGGCGGTGATGCCGACGCCCTGGCGGACGCACTCAATCGCGCGCTGCTGGAAACCCTCGCGGCGCAGCGCGAGGCGACCCCACGGGTGACCGTGGCACTCTCCGGCGGGATGGACTCGCGCTACGCGCTCGCCGGAGCGCGGCGGGTGTGGAGCGAGGTGGACGCCTTCACCTTCGGGGCCCCCGGCAGCTGGGACGTGGCGCTGGCGGGCGAGGTGGCGCGCCGCGCCGGGATCGCGCAGCGCCATCGGCCCCCCGCCGCGCGCTTCCTGCCGGACTGGGCGGGGTACGCGGCGTGGCGCACCGACGGCCTGCTGGGCTGCCTCCACGCCCAGGGCATGGACGCGATGATCGCTCAGTCGGGAAGGGCGCGTTTCGTGGTGAACGGGATCGGCGGCGACGTGCTGCTCGGGTCCTTCCTGCGGCCAGGGCATGTGCTGGCGCCGGGGGATGCGACCCGCGCCGCCGATTTCGTCGCGCGCCAGCGCCGGTTCCATGCGCGGCCGCTGGAGGACGTCCTCAAGCCCGAATGGCTCGAGCGCGCCCAGGCGTCGCCGCGCGAGACGCTCGCGGGAATCATGCGCCGCTACGCCGGCGCGCGGCTCGGCAACACGCTGCACGCCTACTGGCTGCGCCACCACTGCGCGCGGATCAGCGTGATGGGGCTGGCGCTCGAGGCGCCGTGGGTCGAGTACGTGACGCCGCTCGTGGACCCGCTCTTCGTGCGTTCGGGCGCCGCGGTGCCGCTCGAGCTGCGCTTCATGACCCGTGTCTACCGCCGCGCGCTCACGCGGCTCGCGCCCGAGCTGGCGCGGGTGCGCTGGGAACGCGTGGGCCTGGCGCCGCGATGGCCGTGGCCGGCGCTGTTCCTCGGGAAGCTCGGCTTGAGGCTCGGCTGGCTCCGCCGCCCACCGCCGGCCGGCGGACACCCGCTCGAACCCGGCAGCGCGGCCTGGAGCTGGCTCGAAAGCCTGCTGCTCGAGCCCGACACGCTGGCCGAGGGTTTTTTCGTGCCCTCCTACCTGCGGGCGATCGTCGGCGAGCATGGGAGCGGGCGATCGGCTCACACCGCCGAGCTGGGGATGGCCGTCACGCTCGAGCTGTGGCGGCGCCTGTTCGTCGAGGGCCGCACGGATCTGGCGCTGCCGCCGTCTCCTGACGCCTGAAGGGGCGGCAGCCCGGCGGACCCGCCAGCGCCCCGTCGGTTGTGCCCCGAAGATTGGTGTTCGGCCGAAAAGGGCACCCCCCGGGAAGCTTGGAGCCCCTAAATCCCCCGTGGACCCGGGATTTCACCGCCAACTGGAGGGGGTCCCCGCCCCAACACCAATCCCCGGGACACAAAGCAAAGGCTGGGCCGCGCGGCCGCGGGGGTGGTAGACTCCACCCTCTGGGCGAGTGCCCCCCGTCGGCTGCCATCCCGCTGCGACAACCTGTGATTCGAGGGGTTAGCGATGCCTCCTGCGCCACGACTCATTCGCCCGTTGCGACGCGCGGTCCTCCTTGCCGCCGCGCTCCCCGTGCTGGCCCTCGCGTGGGTCCTGCACCCCGGCGCCGGGCGCGCCACGCCGCCGAGCGCGGACGCGGCGGTGAACGCCCATGCTTGCGCCGCCATGAGCGACGCCGAGATGGAGGCCTGGGTTAACGACTGGTTCGCGAACCATCCGCGGGTCGGAATCCCGGCCGCCGCCACCGAGACGCCCGCCGCGACCTTTGCGGCCTCGGGGACGCAGTTCGACGCCGACGGCAACAGCGCAACCGTGGTGGACACGGTCGTCATCGGCGCCGGCCAAACGGTGGAGTGGAGACGGGTCAGCGGCTTCCACACCGTGACCAGCGGCACCGGCTCCGACGATCCCGATGCGGGTGCGCTCTTCGACCAATCGCTGACCAGCACGGCGGTGCCGTTCTTCTATACCTTCACTGCTCCGGGCACCTACCCGTTCTTCTGCCGCCCGCACGAGTTCTTCGACATGAAGGGCGTGGTCGTGGTCCTCGGGCCCACGCCGGTCCGCTCCACGACCTGGGGCGGACTCAAGCTGCTGGCGCGCTGAGCACCGGCGGCCTGCGGCACGGCCCTCGGGCGCCGCCAGCGCGCTGGGCGCGCTCCCGCGCGCTCCCGCGCCCACCTCCGGCGCCGGGCTCAAGGACGCACGCCGGGCCGCCGATAAACCAGGCAGAGGGTGGCTGTGGGTCTGTCGCGGCGGTCTCGGTGAGGCGGCGCGTGCGGCGCCGCGCCGGCCGTCGCGACGGCATTCCCCCGGCGGACCCGACGACGCCCCGGTGACCGGGACGCCGGCTTCGGCCGGCGACGATCCACGCCACGCGGCCCGCGTGCCCGTCGCGCGTCCGTGCGGGAGACCAGCGCCTCGCGATGAGCAACGGCATTCCCGAGAACGAGGACCGCCCCGGGCTCCTGCCCCCCGCGGCCGCGCCGACGCCGTGGCCGGTCGCTGTCACGGCGCGCTTCCCGACCCGCGCGCGGACCCCCGCCCGCCGGGTGCTGATCGTCGAGCGCGATCTCAATCACGCGGCGTTGCTCACCGGCGCGGTGCGCGGGCAGGGCTACGACGTGGTACTGGTCGGCGACGCCGACCAGGCCTGGGAACGACTTCAGGAGTCGCATTTCGCCACCGTGGTCTGCCGCTGGCGCCTGCCGGGCACCAGCTCGCTCGGACTGCTGCGGCAGGTCCGCGGCCGGCACGAAGGCGGTTACATCTACTTCATCGCCATCAGCGAAGGGGACGAGCCCTCCGAGGTGCAGCACTGCATGGATGCCGGCGCCGACGACGTGCTGATCGAGCCGGTGGACCCGCTCGATCTGGTCGCCCGCCTGCGGGTGGCCCAGCGCATCGCGCGGATGCAGGACGACATCACCGCCAGCAACCGCACGCTGAGCTCGGCCAACCGGCGGCTCGAGACCGTCAATCGGAAGATGCGGCGCGACCTCGATTCCGCGGTGCGGGTGCAGCAGGCGCTGCTGCCCACCGCGCAGATCGACGCGCCGGGTCTGGACCTCGCCTGGCGCATGCGGCCCTCCGATGCCCTCGCGGGGGACATCCTCAACTACTTCCGCATCGACGAGCAGCACGTCGCCTTCTACGTGCTCGACGTCAGCGGACACGGGGTCTCGTCCGCGCTGCTGTCGGTCCAGATCGCCCGACTCATGTCGCCGGTGATGTCGCAGTCGGAGCTGGTGAAGCAGCGGCTGGGCGAGGCCCCGTGGTACCGCCTGGTCGAGCCGCTCGCGGTGGTGCGCACCCTGAACGAGATGTTTCAGACCAACGACGAGATCTCCAAGTACTCGACGCTGGTGTACGGGTTGATCGAACCCACCACGGGGCGGGTGCGCTTCGTCTCGGCCGGGCACCCGGGCCCGGTCCACGTCCCGGCGGCCGGCGAAGCGGTCGAGATCGTGTGCGCGGGCAACCCCATCGGGGTCTTCCCCGACCCCCAGCTCGACGAGGTGGAGCTGACACTCTGCCCGGGCGACCGGCTCTACTTCTTCTCCGACGGGCTCTACGAGGTGATGAACGCGCAGGGCCGGATGCTAGGGCTCGAGGGGCTCAAGGCCCATCTGATCAGGCACCGGGGACGCCCGCTGGATGAGACCGTGGGCAAGGTGATCGCGGAGGTCGAGAAGTGGTGCGCTCCGGCCCTGCCTGCCGACGACTGCAGTCTGCTCGGGATCCAGCGGACCTGAGTCCCCCGCCGCCCGAGTCGCCCCGCCCCGCCCGCCCTCGGCGCCGACCGCGGGCGAGGGGTGCGGTTCCTTCCGGCCGAGCCCTACCGCGTCGCGCCGCTGGTGGCCGGCGTCTCGCCGGGCGCGGGGGCTTCGAGCAGGCGTGGCGGGAAGTCGCCCGCGCGGGGGGGCAGCGGATCGAGGCCGAGGTGTCCGATTCCCGCGCGCTTCCACGCCCAGGCCATCGCGGCAAGGTCGCGACCCGGAACCCACGCACCCTCGGCGGGTCCGCGGGCCGCCAGCTCGAGCAGGATCGGAGGCATTTCGAGCGGACGCAAGCCGGGCGGTGTCCATCGCGCCAGGACGGCGCGCGCCAGGGCGCCGACCGCTCGCACCCCCTGCTCGCCGTGGCCCAGCGCCGGCGGATCGAGCATCACCACGGCGAGGTCGCCGTCGCGCAGGACGCGCTCGAAGTCCTGGGCACGATCGGGATGCACGCCGCGGCGTTGCGCCACCGCCGCACCTACGCGACGGCCGAACACGCACTCGGGACGCCAGGCGCGCACCCCGCTGCGGACCTCCTCGAGCAGGGCATCGATCGCGACGGCCTTGGCGCCCGCGCCGCCGGCGCCGCCGGCCAGTGACTCGCCGGCGGCGAGCGAGGCGTCGTCGTCGAACAGCACGCCGTCGATTGGCAGGTAGACCGCGATGTCGGTGAAGAAGTCCACGGCGGCCCCGCGGACCTCCGGCAGCTCCGGCGAGAGACGCCGGCGGCCAGCGGCCGCGCCACGCCCGGCGCCGCGCGCGGCCCGCCATTCGGGGTGGCGCTCCAACGCCCAGTCGAGGTCGAGCACCGGTGCGCGGATCCACACCTTGAGCGCGGCGTGCGAGAGCTTGGCCGCGACCATGGACCAGATGTCGGCGCGGATCGGCGCCTGGTGGTTCATGAAGTAGGTTGCGCGCGGACGGCCGGCGGAGTCCGGCCCGGCCATGCCCCCAAGGAACACGTGGGTCGCCCCGATCCGGCGCGCGCGCGCCACGACCTGGTCGACCTTCTCGCGGAACACGGCGTCGTCGGGGTCGTAGAGGCTGTCTGGTTCGACCTCGGCCGCGCGGATCACCGCGGGCGGGACGTCGAGCCAGCCGAGACCGTTCGCGGTGAAGGCCAGCGAGCGCCGCACCATGACCCGCGGCAGGCAGCCGCCCGCGAGGTCCTGCGGCAGCACCTCGCGCGAGCCCAGGGCCAGGGTGGTGGTGAAACCGGCCTCCGCGGCCAGGGCCCGCGCCATGGCGTTGTGCTCGCCGTAGGGCCACACCAGCACCGCGGCCGCGTGCCCCACCCGGGCGCGCAGCACGCGCTGCGACTCGGCCAGGTCGCGGCGGATGCGCGAGCGGTACTCGTCGCGGTCCTCGTAGCGCGCCTCCGCGAGCAGGTAGCGCCGGACCGCGACCGAGGGTCCGGTGTCGCGATAGGGGTTCGAGGTCTCGTAGCGGTGGAGCCCGTGGGAGTGCGAGGCGATCTCTACCAGGCCGCTCTTCTCGACCTCGCGGATCTGCCGCCAGGTCATGAGCGGCGGGATGCCCGGCGGCGGCCGGTCCACGAACGAGGTGATGACGGCGAGCGTGGCCGGGACGTTCTCCTCGCGCAGGATGGGAAGCGCCTGATCGAAGAAGCTCCGGTAGGCGTCGTCGAAGGTGAGCACGATCGCGCGCTGCGGCAGGCTCTCGAGGCGGTCGCGGCGGGCGAGCAGGTCCGAGAGCGACAGGAACGTCCAGCCCGCGCGCTTGCAGGCCTGGATCTGGTCGCGCAGGAACGCGGCGGGCACGGTCTCGGCCGGCGCGCGCGGGTCGTCGGAGAGGTCGTGGTAGCAGAGGATCGCGATCCGGCGCGGGACCTCGGGGCGCCCCGCGGCGGGTCCGCCGGCGCGCCGAGCCGCGACGCCGTCGGCGGGGACCGCGTCGCCCGCAGGGGCCGGCTTGCGCGCGGAGTCCGAGACGAGCGCGGAGGCCGTGCCGCGCGCGGAGACCGCGTCGCGCGCGGGGCTCCCCCCGGTCAGCAGCACGAGCGCCGCCGCGGCGAGGGTGGCGGCGCGCGACAACGGCGTCACGCGCGGAGCCTCCTCAGAAGCGCGTGGAGAGGTAGGCGGCCCACCGCTTCTGCTCGAAGCCGGAGGCGGTGCTGAGGTTCGAGCTGCTGCGCTCGCCTTCGAGGCCGAGCCCGAGCCGGCGCCCGAGCGGCAGCTCGACCGTGGCGGTGAGGTCGTAGCGCGGGTCGCTCGATGAGCCCTTTTCGTGCTGCCAGCCGGTGCGGGCCACGAGCCCCAGCGTCCAGCCGTCACGCGGCTTCCACGCGAATTCCGCCCCCGGACCGAACTCCACGTACCACGCCGGGTCGTAGTACCCATCGTCGAGATCGCGGTGCGACCGCAGGTAGTCCCCGTCGAACGTGAGCGCCGCCTCGAGGCGGCGGCTGGAGCGCACGACCTGGCGGGCGCCGGCGGAGAATCGGCTCTGGCGGTTGGCGTCGCTGTAGAGCTGCAGCCGCTCGCCGGCGCGAAGCGTGAGCCGGTCGCCGGCCCGCCACTCGACCGCCGCCGCCCCCTGGCGCACCCGGAGGTTGCGCGCCAGCGAGGTCCGCGTCAGCACCAGGTCCTTGGCCACGCCCAGCTCGATCCGCAAGCGGTCCAGCGGCCGGTGGATGAGGGCGGCCTCGCCGATTGCGTCGGCGTCGCGCCCGCGCCCGGGATCGAGGTAGAGCGCGGCGGCCCGGCCCGACCAGGCGTCCGACCAGAGCCGGTCCACGCGCACGCCGCCGCGGACCGCGTGCAGGAAGCCGCCCGGATCCTTGAGGTCGTCGCGCCGCCACAGCGCCGACAGCATCGTCCGCTCGCCGGGCGCGAAGCGGTATTCCAGGGTGGTGGTCATCACCCGCAAGGCGTCGGTGTCATCCGAGCGCTCGTAGCCCGCCAGCGCGCCCGTGCTCCACTCGCGCTCGAGCATCGCGTCCAGTTCGCGTCCCTCGAGGTCGTCAGGCTCGCGGGCGCGGTACACGTTGAGCACGGGGCGGGCCAGGTCGGGGCGGCCCGACCAGTAACGCGCGTACGCCAGCCCCTTGAAGATCTCCGGGTCGCTGCGGCCGTCGGCCAGCATCGCCTCGAACAACCGCGCCGCCACCCGGTGGTTGCCGGCCCAGTTCTCGTTCTGCGCCAGTCCGAGCCGCGCCTCCTCGTCCCGCGGATTCCGCTCGAGCAGGGCGCCGTAGGCGGCGATCGCCTCGCGGTGCCGGCCCATCCATCCGAGGTCGCGCGCCCGCGCCCGCGCCAGGTCCGGGTCGTCGGGCGATGCCGCGAGCAGCCGGTCGTATTCGGCGATCGCCTCCGCCAGCCGGTCCGCCTGCGAGAGCGCCTCCGCCCGCAGCGCGCGGGCGTCGAGATCCTCGGGTGCCTCCTCGAGGCGGAGGTCGAGGTCACGGAGCGCCCCGGTCACGTCGCCCGCGGCCAGCCTCTCGGCGGCGAGGTCCTTGCGCAGGTCGCGGGCCATCTCCGGGTGGCGTTCCACCAGCCGCTCGTAGAGGGCGACCGCCACGCGATGCCGGCCCGCCCAGCCTTCGACGCCGGCCTCGAGCCACAGCAGGTCGGTGTCGTCCGGCGCGCGGCCGAGCGCGCGGCGGATCACCGCGCCCGCGTCATCGTAGCGCTGCCGATCGGCGAGAGCGCGCGCGCGGGTCCAGGCCTGCTCGGAGGTCTGCGCGGCGGTGTCGGGCGCCGCCACCCGTCGCGGCGCCTGGGGCGCGGCGGCCGCCCACTGCGGCGCCTGGGCCGCGCCCGGCGCCGTTCTCGACGCCTGGGGCGCGGCCGCCGTTCGCCGCGGCTCCCGGGGCTCGGCCGCCGTTCCGCCCGCCGCCGCGCCCGCCAGCAGCGCGCACAGCGCGCACGCCGCGAGCGCGTCGCGAGCATCCGCCCGGGGGCTCACCGCGGGGTCTTCCACTGCGTGACCCCTCCCCTCGGCGTGCGCCGGAATACCCCCACCGGCGTGGAGAAGGCGGTGATGAGCGACATCAGCATCCAATAGACGATGGGATAGATGACCGTCACCGGTGAGTGCCTGATGACGGTGGGGTCGTACTGGGAGTCGAGCAGGATGCCGCTCATGAGCTGGATCAGCGCCAGGGTGCCGATGGTCATGCCCCACCAGTTCGGGATCGGCGAGGCGCCGACCGGCGGAATGCCGGCCGCGTACGACACGATCCAGAAGCCGGTGAGGAGCACGAAACAGTACGCCCAGGTGATGGACAGCAGCGATTCCCAGTACACCGGCCACAGGCGCCGCGCGTTCCAGCTCACCGCGACCTGGCGGTGGCGACGCAGCACCTGCGCCAGGCCCATCGCCCAGCGCCGGCGCTGCGCGATCAGCGATCTCAAGGTCGGCGGCACCTTCATCCACACCAGCGCCCGCGGCTCGTAGCGCACGTCGTAGTGCGCGCGCTGGAGCCGCCAGGTCATGTCGATGTCCTCGGTCGCCATCTCCGGGCTGAACATGCCGACGTCGATGATCGCCGACTTGCGGAACGCGCCGATCACCCCGGACATGGTCAGGATCCGGCCCCAGATCCGCTGCGCGCGGCGCAGCAGGCTGACGATCGAGGTGAACTCGACCACCTGGAGCTGCGCCAGGAAGGTCTCGCGGTTGGCCACGCGCGGGTTGCCGGTCACGCCCGCGACCCGCGCCGATTCGAAGTGCGGCACCATCCAGCGCAGCAGCATCGGGTCGGGGGCGGCGTCGGCATCCATGATCAGCACGATGTCGCCGCGCAGGCAGGGCAGCGCGTCGTTCATCGCCATCGCCTTGCCCTCGTTGGTGTGCTTGAGGATCAGGCGCACCTTGCCGGCGCGCAGGAACGGGCGCACCTTCTTCACCGTGTCGTCGGTCGAGGCGTCGTCCACCACGACCACCTCGTAGTTCGGATAGTCGATCTCGACCGCGCTCGCAAGCGTCTCCTCGATCACCTTCTCCTCGCAGAACGCGGGGATGACGATCGACACCATCGGGGAGGCGCGCAGCGGCGGCGGCTGCCGGCGATCCCCGCCCTCCGGTTCCTGCTCGTGCTCGCGGCGCACGAAGAACTGCAGCGCGGTCGTCACCCACACGATCGAGCTCACCACCGGGTAGAGGGCGAAGAATCCCAGCGCCACCCAATAGGCCGGGTGGGCCTGCACGTGGCGGAAGAACTCCTGGAGGGTCACGGCCGGTCGTCCCGCGGCTCCGCCGCCACCCGAGGCCGCGTGCCGCCGGGATGTGGGGACGCGGCGAAATAGACCTTGCGGTCCTGCTCGATGCGAATCTCCACGACCGGCCCCTCCTGCGCCGCGGCGCGCTGGCCGGTGAAGGTGACACCGCGGCCGAGACGGTCGTTGGAGTAGTCCTCGCGCGGGATGCGCACGCGCATGCGCGCCCCGCGATGCCGGTGGATGCGGAGGTTGTGGAGCGACCACAGCGCCGTGACGATGATGCAGACGGCGGTCGTGACGAGCAGGAACAGCGCGGT
Source organism: Candidatus Eisenbacteria bacterium RBG_16_71_46 (assembly GCA_001780165.1). Classification (GTDB taxonomy): domain Bacteria; phylum Eisenbacteria; class RBG-16-71-46; order RBG-16-71-46; family RBG-16-71-46; genus RBG-16-71-46. The sequence goes on from MFFQ01000002.1 coordinate 15,250, forward strand.
GATCCGCACCTGCCACGCGCTCACGCCACCCAGCACCAGCAGCCACCAGTAGACGAACAGCACCCAGCCGGCGAGGGCGACGAGCAGATGCCAGGCGCGCCGCGCCGGTCCGGCCTGGGTCGGCTGCCTGAGAGAGCTAGGGGGCGTCTCGGACTTGGGCATCGGGAGGCTCGAGGGTTGTAACGAACCACAACCTCACGAGTTATCGGCCGGCGGAGCGGGAGCTGGAGGGGATTCTTGGTCTCCGAGCCGTGGGCGGCGGACGCCTCGGATCGAGCGGGCGGCGGGGGCGGTCTCTCGCCCGGTCGCCCGCCGCGGCCCCCGGCGGAGGCCGGGACGGGGCGTCCGTCCGGCGGCGGTTCCGCCGGGCGCCGGGGCGAGGGGACGCGGCGGCACCGTGACGGCGCCGCCGCGCGGAGAGTCGGCTAGCGGATGAGGACGATCAGCGCGCCGGTCGTGGCACTCGACTTGACGCCGATCGCGAGATCGTCCGAGAAGGGCGGTGACGGTGCCGAGGGGTAGACGCCGTAGTTGAAGTTGTTGACGCTGAGCGCCGGGACCATGTTCACCACCGCGCCAGCGGTGGGATCCGAGCCCGAGTTGGGCAGCGTCCCGCCGTCGGTGTAGTAGATGGACACGCCGCCGCCGTACCCGGTGGTGGACGCGCGCCACCCCACCGCGATGTCCTTGCGCGGGAGCCCGCCGAAGTCGCCGACCGCGAGGCCGGTCACGATCCCGGGGGCATTCACCGTCTTCTGCTCGACGAAGCTGAAGACCGAGGGGTCCAGATTGCGGTAGTAGCGCAGGCGCCCGGACGCGACGCCGTTCTGGGTGCCGACCACGACGTCGAGGTTCCCGTCGCCGTCCACGTCCGTCACCGCGACCGAGGTCGGCGCGTTGATGAGCATCGTGATGCTGGACTGGTAGACGAACACCGGGTCGTTGGTGTAGCCCATGTGCTTGAAGAACATCAGCTGGCCGCTGTAGCTGGCCAGGATCGTCTTGGTCACCACGACCAGGTCGCGCCGTCCGTCGTTGTCGAAGTCGCCGCGCGCCATGCCGGTCACCTCGCCCAGGACGTTGCCCGGGATCGAGCCGTCGGGCGGGTAGGTGTTCTTGCGCGAGTACTTGGGGCTGCCGCCGTTGTCGCTGTACCACAGCTCGAACGTGCCCTGGCCCGCGGTCGGCGACTTGGCGCCCACGAGGATGTCCGGCAGATCGGGAACCGCGACCTTGTTGCGCACCATGTCTCCGGTCAGCACCGCCTGCACGTCGCCCTTGTCGCTGGTCTCGTACTTGCGCGTGAAGCTGGACGGCAGGTAACCCTCGTTGCCCGAGCTGCTCTGCGTGAACCAGACGAAGAAGTTGCCGTCACCGTTCTTGCTGGTGCCGGTCACCAGGTCCGCGCGCTCGGTCGCCAGACTGGTGCCGTTGTCGAGCGTGTCCACCGCGAGGGCGAGCACGCCGCCGGGCGCGGAGCGGTTGTAGTCGGGATTGGTCGAGTACAACGGGGCGGCGTCGTACTTGTTGAACCACACCGAGACCTGGTCGCTGCCGTTGGCGTCCGAGCCGAGCACCAGGTCCACGTCCTTGACGCGGTTGGTGGTCTGGGTCAGCGGCCAGTCCTTCTCCACCAGGTCACCGCTGCCGAGGCTCAGCACGCGAGCGGCGTTCAAGGTGATGATCTGGAAGCCGACGATGCCGAAGTTCTTGTTGGTGAGGACGTCGGAGTCCTGGACCCAAACCCCCGTGATCGACGTCGGCGAGGTCGGGAAGTAGCCCGAGGGCACGATGATTTCGATGCTGTAGGGGGTGGTCATCGGGGGCTTGTTCATCGGCACGTCGATCGAGTAGGCCCCGTTGGCATCGGTGTACGCGGAGCCCAGGACCGTGGCGCCGCCGTTCTTGGTCACCGCGACCCAGACGTTCGCCACCCCGACCTCGGCGCCGCCCTTCGTCCCATTGCGGTTGTCGTCGCGGAAGACCGTGCCCTGGATCGTGCCGTTGGGCGTCGGGCGCAGGCCGAACCCGATGCTCGCCGAGTCGCCGGTGGCCATGGTACCGCTCACCGGGTTGGGCGTGGTGGGGGTCAGCGAGTCGGGCGGCACCACGGTGCAGACATAGCCTCCCGAGGCGACGAACAGGCGAGCCAGGCCGCTGGCATCCGTGTACTTGGTGCCGCCGGCGGCGGTCACCTGGATGCCGGTGATCCACGGCTCGCCGGCGTCCAGGACCCCGTCCTCGTCCAGGTCGCGATAGACGCGGGCATTGATCCACCCGCCCTTGGCCGAGGTGTCGGCCCACGCGATCGTCGTGGCCGGGCCGACGGTGAGCATCATGCTGTCGGGGAAGGTGAAATTCCCGAAGGCGTAGGGCGGCACGTGCTTCAGCCGGTAGGTGCCGGCCTTGACGTTGAACAGGAAGTGACCGGTGGCGTCGGTGAAGGTGCTCAGACTGGTCCCGAGCAGCATCAGCGCACCGGGCACCCCGGGCTCGCCGGCATCGCGCGCGTGGTCATAGTCCAGATCGTCGTAGACGTAGCCGTCGAGGGCGAAGAGCGGCTCGCCGAAGTCCGGCACGTTCCGCACCACGCCGATCTGGGTCTGCAGCGTGGTCCGCGCGTAGTTGCCCGCGGGATCCTTGCGCCCGCTCGGCGCGGTGAGCTGGACGGACACGCGCTGGATCCTCGACAGCAGCGCCGGAGGGACCGGCCCGTTGGCCCAGTTCCACGCGGTGGTGCTGTCCTTGAGGTAGACGGTGAAGGCCGCCGGAATCGTGCCGCCGGGCTGGTAGACCAGGGCGATGCGCTCGTTGGCGCCGCCGTTGTTCCCGGCGACGTTGCCGGTGGAATCGCCCCACACCTGGCGCACCAGCATGTAGTCGTTCGGGTTCGGCGTGCGCCGCGCGTCCACGCCGTCGGGGTCGGAGACGTCGCTGGCGTTCACCGCGCCGTCGTTGTTGACGTCGAGAGTCCAGCGGACGATCTCGGCTCCGGTCTGGTAGCGGATCGGGGGCGCCCACGCCGTGCCGTTCAACGGGGCAGGCTTGAGCCCGCCCGCCGGGTTGTACGCCAGCGGCGCCTGGTGCACCGCGGTGGTGTCGGGGTAGGGCTGGAGGTTGGCGCTGAGGAGCACCTGCGTCGAGTCGATGTAGGCGATCGCCGGCTGCGGGAGCGCGGTCCAGTCGAGGTCCGCCCCGTAGCCCGCGCTGCGCAGGTCCTTGGCGATGAGGTCGAGCGCGGTGCGCACCGCCTGGATGGACTCCACCTGGTTCGAGGTGGCCGACTTGCTGCGCGCCGCGGTGTACATCACCGCCATGAGCGCGACCATGACGACACCGAGCACGACCAGGGTGACCATCAGCTCGACCATGGTGAAACCGGCCGCGGTGGCACCCGGCCGGCGAGTGCTGCGGAATCGTTCGATGCGCTCGCGCATGTTATTGCCTCACGTACGTGACCGCCTGGACGGAATCCATCTTCTGGTGCTGCCAGCGCACGGTCACCGTGATCCTCCTCAGGTTGTCCAACGGCGCCGCCAGGCTGTCCACCCGGTAATAGCGCTTCAACGCCCCGGTGGAGCCGAGGCTCTCGGTACCGCTCCCGCTGGGATGGCGTCCTACCGTCAGCGAGGCGTCTGTCCACACGAGCAGCGAGAGCTGCTCGACCTTCTCCCGCGCGTAGTAGTTCGCGGTACTCTGCAGGCGGTCCTGGACCTGGGTGCGCGCCCCCGCGGGGAACAGCTGGGAGACGGCGAGGATGCCGATCGAGAGCACCACCAGCGCGATCATCAGCTCGAGCAGCGTGGCACCGCGCTCGGAGCGGGGACGGGAGTGGGGGGTGGCGCGCATGGCGGACCTCAACGGAAAAGGACCAGGCCGGACATCTGGACGGTCACGGTGTCGCGATCGCCGCGGAGGCTCTTGAGGACGATGTCGCCCGAGCCGTTGAAGCGTCCGTCGGTGAGGCAGGTGAGCGTGTTTCCCGGAACACCGCCGACCGAGAGGCTCACGCTCTCCATGGCGACCTGCTTCGGCATCTCGAACGGTCCGAACCACTCGCTCGTGGTCAGATCCTGGACCTTGTAGCTGTTGGTGGAGGTGTCGAAGGTCCACTGCTGCTGGTGGTCCTCGCTGATCGCCTTCTGGCGGCTGAGGCGGATCTGGCCCACCAGGTTCTCGGAGGCTCCCTTGAGCTGGTAGGACTTGTTGATGGATTGGAGGGCGGGAATGCTGAAGCCGAGGATCACCCCCATGATCAGGACGACCGTGACGATCTCGAGCAGGGTGAAACCGCGCATGCCGCGCTTCTCGTCGCTCATGCCAGAGAAAGCAGCAACGTCCATGCCACGGGCGCGAGGGGACGTGGGCGCCGTGGGGCGTTTCACCGGGTTGCTCGCCCCTTGCGGCACATGGGGATGGCGCGCGACGACAACCCACGCCGACGGGCGCGCGCGGCCGGTCGCGCGCGTCGGGGAAGCGGCAATGGCCGATCAGGCGGAATGCACGACCAATTGCCGGGCGACGCCGGCGACGCGCGTCCAATCCGTGCATCCGCGGGGAGTCGAGCGAGGCGCGGCGTGGCCCGAGCAATCGCGGTGCCAAGCGCGTGCCTCGCCGGCGTCGGGTGCGGTGCGGGGGGCGTTCAGGCTGCAGGCTGCCGCCTCCCGCCGAGGAGAGGTGCGGCGCCCGCACGATCCGCCACGCTCGCCGCGCGAATACGATGCGGCCACCCCGGTCGCCCGGAGTGGCCGCACGGAACCGCGCGAATGTGGCTGGAGTCTAGCGGTAGATCGTCTTCACACGGCCCCAGGTCGAGGGCGTGGTCGGGGTGACGAGCGGCACACTCTTGCTCGAGCACTTCGAGCCGGTGTAATTCGCGCTGCCTCCGCCGGTCGCCCCGCCGACCGCGCAGCAGGTGTAGTTCTCGGGCGTCCCGGCATGGTGCGAGTTCCCCTTGACGGTGTCGTCGGTGGGGGCCACGCCGAGGGCGTTGTAGTCCGTGGAGAAGCTGGTGTAGACCGCGGCATGCCACGACCAGTTGACGGCGCCGCCCGGGTCGCTGCCGAGGAACTGCCCCTTCCAGGTCACCGGATTCTTGATCTGTCCGAGCGTGGGCGGGACGACCAACTCGAAGCCCGACCGGTACTGGTCACCGGAGAGCCCTGGCTGCATCAATGTCACCCGGGTGTTCGTCCCGGTGTCGAACGTCGTGGTCGGGATCGCCGGCACCGACGGATCGAACGTCACGGCCGCGTCGGGGACGTTGTACACGTAGTGGGTCGTGATCGAGTCGTACACGGCATCGAAGTCGATCGTCTGGTTGCGGAAGTAGACCGTGACCGGTTGGGGCCCCGTCTGGAGCTTGAAGACGCTGCTGAACCAGATCGTGCGACCCGCCGGGATCGCGGTACCGTTGGAATTGCAGCTGATCATGGTCCTGGCGTCTCGCCTGCCCTCGAGACGTGCCCGGAAATCGCGCCCCAAAAGCCCATTCCGCCCGTCACCGGGGCCGGGTTCATCGTCACTAGGCGACAGACTCGCGCGGTCGCGGCGCGCCGCCGGGCGGGCTCCGCCGACTCCGCCCCGTCCCCTCCCCGCGACGAGCCTCGGGAGTCCCGCCAGGCCGGCTCGGCCTACCAGGCTGGCTCTTGGCGCGCTCGCCCGGCGTCAGCGCCGGGGCGCCCCCGCCGCCGCGGCCGGGTTCGCCTCGAGCCCATAGAGCGGCTGGTACTTGCTCCACAGGTACGCCATGTAGGGCTCGATGCTCATCGGCGCCCCGGTCGCGCGCTCCACCAGCTCGGCGGCGGTGAACTTGCTGCCGTGCTGGTAGACGTTCTCCCCGAGCCAGCCATGGAGCGCGCCGAACTCGCCGCGCGTGATGTCCGCCGGGATCCCGGGCACCGCGCGCCGCGCCGCGTCGAAGAACTGGGCGCTGAGAACGTTGCCGAGCGTGTAGCCCTGGAACGCGCCGCCGATCAGGCCGGCGAACCAGTGCACGTCCTGGAGCACGCCATCGCGGTCGTCCGGTACGGCGAGCCCGAAGTCGCGCTCGAAGCGCTCGCCCCAGGCCCGCGGCAGGTCCTTGACCGCCAGACGGCCCTCGAGCAGGTCCAGCTCGAGATCGAAGCGCAGCATCACGTGCAGGTTGTAGGTCACCTCGTCGGCGTCGGTGCGAATCAGCGTGCGCGCGACCCGGTTGACCGCGCGGTAGAAGGTGTCGATTCCCGTGCCGCCGAGCTGCTGCGGGAACGCCGCCTGCAGCCGCGGATAGAAGAACTGCCAGAAACCCAGGCTGCGGCCGACGACGTTCTCCCACAGCCGCGACTGGCTCTCGTGCACGCCCGACGAGGTGCCCTCGGCGAGCGGCGTGCCTTCGTAGTCGCGGCGGATGCCCAGCTCGTACATCGCGTGCCCGGACTCGTGGAGCGTGCTGAACAGCGAATCGGTGATGTCGTGCGGGCGCACGCGCGTGGTGATGCGCACGTCACCGAGCGAGAACTTGGTCATGAACGGGTGGTGCGTCTTGTCCTGGCGGCCGCGCTCGAAGTCGAATCCGAAGCGGCGGATGACGTCGAGGCCGAAGGCGAGCTGCTGCGCTTCGGGGACGTCGTGGCGCAGGCAGCGGTCGTCCGCCGCCGGCTTCTCGGCGATCGCCCGCACCAGCGGCACCAGGCGCGCGCGCAGCTCGGAGAACACTGCCCGCACCGTCGCGGTCTTCATGCCGTAGTCGGAGAAGTCGATCAGCGGGTCGGCGATGCTCTCGTAGCCGGGAAAGAAGCCCGCCATGCGCCGGCTGAGATCGAGGGTCTTCTCCAGGTTCGGCCGCACCCGGGCGAAGTCGTTCGCCGGGCGCGCCGTGGTCCAGACCTGGTAGGCGGCCGCGGTGTGCTGGTTCAGCTCCGACACGAATGCGACCGGCAGCCGCACCGCGCGGTCGTACTCGCGCCGCGTCACGCGAAGCAGCGCCGCGTCGTCCGAATCGTAGGCGAGCGCGGCGGTTTCTCTTTCCAGCCGGTCGAGCAGGCGCCCGATCGCGGGGTCGGTGAACTTCGCGTGCGCGAGGCTCCCGAGCGTCGCGAGCTGGCGCCCGCGGGCCTCGGCGCCGCCGGCCGGCATGTAGGTGGTCTGGTCCCAGCGCAGCAGCGCGGCGGCGGAGTTGAGGTCGTTGATCTCGATCAGGCGGCTCTTGAGCTCGTGGAGCTGGGGGTTCATCGCGATCCTCCGGAGGTCGGGGGGAGTCTCTAGCGCGCCGGACCGTACCTCATCGGCGCGGCGTGCGGCACGCGGGGGCCGACCGCCGCGGACCCTGCCAGGACGGGCGCGGCCCGCCAAACCTGTCAGGCTCGACCGCCACCCGGGTGAGGCCGCGCGCACGCCGGGGGGGGCGATCGAGTCGCCCGGGAGCACCGCGCGATGGGGACCCCCGACCGACCCCCGCGGGGCGTGCCGGCCCGCTCGACAACTTCCGCGCCGCGACAGGATTGCGTGGTCGCGGCCCGGCACGACGCGCGGGCGCCACGGCCCCCGGCGCGCGCGGCGCGGGGACCGCCGCGCGCCCGGCCGCGGCGGTCCGCGCCGCGCGTGGTACGGAAGTTGCCGCCGCGACGGCTCGAGACGTAGGCTCCACGGGCCCACGTTCCGCACCCGCCCGGATCGGCCAGGGCCGGTGCGCGGCGCGCGGCATCGCGGGCGCGCCCACTGGATGGCGCGCCCGCGACGCCGCGCGCCGGCGCCAGGAGTCCCCGGCCGGGAGGAGTCGAGAGCGCATGGCGACCGCGAGACCGACCCGGGTGCTCATCATGGGTGCGGCGGGACGAGACTTCCACAACTTCAACGTGTTCTGGAAGCGCCAGCCCGACGTCGAGGTGGTGTGCTTCACGGCCGCCCAGATCCCCGACATCGACGGCCGCGTCTACCCGGCCGTGCTCGCCGGGCCGCGCTATCCGCGCGGCATCCCGATCCACTCCGAGGACCGGCTGGAGTCGCTGATCCGCGACCTCGAGGTGGACCAGGTCACCTTTGCCTACTCCGACGTCTCCTACGACTACGTCATGCACCAGGCCTCGCGCGTCCACGCGGCCGGCGCCGAGTTCCGCCTGCTCGGCCCCGGCCAGACCATGCTGCGCAGCTCGCGGCCGGTGATCGCGGTGGGCGCGGTGCGCACCGGATGCGGCAAGAGCCAGACCGCGCGCCGGATCTCGCAGATCCTCAAGCGACTCGGGCGCAGGGTCGCCGTGGTGCGGCACCCCATGCCCTACGGCGACCTCTCGCGGCAGGTCTGCCAGCGCTTCGCCAGCGTGCGCGACATGGACGAGCAGCACTGCACCATCGAGGAGCGCGAGGAGTACGAGCCACACATCGCCATGGGCAACCTGGTGTTCGCGGGCGTGGACTACGAGCAGATCCTCGCCCGTGCCGAGGCCGAGGCCGACGTCATCCTGTGGGACGGTGGCAACAACGACCTGCCGTTCTTCCGTCCGGACCTCGACGTGGTGGTCGCGGACCCCTTGCGTCCGGGACACGAGCTGCGCTACTACCCGGGGGAGACCAACCTGCGCATGGCCGACATCGTGGTGCTCAACAAGATGGATTCCGCCGAGCCCGAGGCGATCGCCACGGTCGAGGCCAACATCCGCGCGCTCAACCCGAAGGCCACGCTGGTGCGCGCCAACTCGCCGGTGACGGTGTGCGATCCGGCGGCGGTGAAGGGCAAGCGCGTGCTGGTGATCGAGGACGGGCCCACCGTCACCCACGGCGAGATGCGCTACGGGGCGGGTCTGGTGGCGGCGCGGCGCCTCGAGGCCGCGGAGATCGTGGATCCGCGGCCCTACGCCCAGGGCTCGATTCGCGGGGTGTTCGAGCGCTACGCCCACCTCACGCAGGTGCTGCCGGCGATGGGCTACAGCGACCAGCAGATCGCGGAGCTGTCGGCCACGGTCGAGGCGGTGCCGTGCGATCTCGTGCTCATCGCCACGCCAATCGACCTCGGGCACCTCATGACGATCTCCAAGCCGTCCACGCGCGTGACCTACGAGCTGGAGGAGCACGACCCGACGCTCCTCGAGCGTGCGGTGGTGGCGGTGGCCGCCCGCGGGGGCGAGCGCCTCGGTCAGGAAGGAAAGGCAGCGCGTGCCGCGGGCTGAGCCACGTGGCGCAGTGTCGCGCCGAGCTGCAGCCATCGCCGGAGCCCGCCCCGCGCGTGCCGGCGCCGTGCGCGCCCGCGCCGCGCGCGCCGGCGCCGCGCGTGCCCGCACGACGACCGCCCGCACCCGGCCGGCGGCGGTCGGCGCGCGCCCGGTGGTGCGCCACTACCTCTCGGTCAAGGATCTCTCCGCGGAAGAGACGCTCCGCCTGCTCGGCGAGGCCACGCGCCTCAAGCGCGCGCGGGCCCGGGGCCGCATCGAGCGGCGCCTGGCCGGGCGCACCCTGGCGATGGTGTTCCAGAAGCCCTCGCTGCGCACCCGGGTGTCGTTCGAGGCCGGGATGACCCAGCTCGGGGGCCACGCCATCTACCTCGGGCCGGACGACATCCGGCTCGGCGAGCGCGAGTCGGTGGAGGACGTCGCGCTCACGCTGTCGCGGATGGTCGACCTGGTCATGGCCCGGGTCTTCAGCCACGAGGTGCTCGAGCAGCTCGCCCGCCACGCCGCCGTGCCGGTGATCAACGCGCTCTCCGACCGCGAGCACCCCTGCCAGGCGCTGGGCGACCTGCTCACCATGCTCGAATGGAAGGGCCGGCTGAAGGGCCTGAGGCTGGCGTACGTCGGCGACGGGAACAACGTGGTCCACTCGCTGCTCTACGGCGCGGCGTCGACCGGGATCCACCTCACGGTCGCCACGCCGCCGGACTACGCGCCGCTCGCCGACGTCGTCGAGGAAGCGGCATCGATCGGCCGCGGCCGCGGCGCGGCGATCCGCGTGGTGAGCGACCCCGCCGAGGCCTGCCGCGAGGCCGACGTCATCTACACCGACGTCTGGACCAGCATGGGCAGCGAGCGCGAGGCCGAGGAGCGGCGGCGGGTATTCCCGCCCTACCAGGTGAACGCGGCGCTGATCGCGCGGGCGCGACCGGACGTCATGCTCCTGCACTGCCTGCCGGCCCACTACGGCGAGGAGATCGACTACGCCACCTCGCGCCTGCCCAACTCCGCGATCTTCGACCAGGCCGAGAACCGCCTCCACGCCCAGAAGGCGCTGATGCTGCGGCTCGCGGGACCGGCGGCGGGGCCGGCGCGGCGCTGACGTTCCGCGCCGCCTCGAGCCGCGCCGGCGTCCCGCGCAGGCCCGGTCGCGCCGGCGTCCCGCGCGGGCCGCGACGCGCCGGCGTCCCGCGCAGGCCGCGACGCGCCGGCGTGGCTCCCCCCGAGCCTGAGCTCCGGGACCGCCCGCGCGATCGAAGGGGATTCTCCCGGAAGCGGGTTTCCGGGCGGTCGCCTCAGCGCAGCCGGACCACGGGCCGGACCAGCCGCTCGGGGCCCGCCTGCACCACCGCCCAGAACACGCCCGAGCCCATGTCCTGCCCGCGCGCGCCGCGCCCGTCCCACGTCAGCCGGTGGGCGCCGGCACCCAGCATGCCGAGGTCGCGACTGGCGGCGCGGCGCCCCTGCGCGTCGAAGATCTCCAGTCTCACCGGGGCCGGATGCGGCAGGTCGAGGCGCAGCTCCAGCCCCCCGTGGAAGGGGTTCGCCAACGGGGCGAGGGCGACGCGGTCCCGCGGGGACCCCGCGGGGACGTCGACCGGGCTGAAGCTGACCGAATCCGCCACCATCGCGACCGGTGCCGCGCGGCCGTGCGCCACCCAGAGGTCGTAAAGGTCCTGCCCCGCCGCGTTGGTGGTGTTCTCGTCACGCAGGAACTCCACGTACTCCTTCGATGTCGTCTGGTAGTAGAGGGTCGCCACGACGGTACGCGCCGTCGAAGGGAGCGGGTAGCTCGACGCGTCCCAGTTCTGCCCGTCCGGGTACCGGGGTGCCGGTCGCGAATCGTCCACCGGGGCGCCACCGAAGTCGGCAAACGCCGCGTTCGCGAACCCCTGCGGCGGGATGCGGTTGTCCTTGTATACGCTGTCGTTGAGGGCGAAGTGGAACGTCGGGCCCGCGGCAAGGCCGAGGCCGCTCGCCAGCGCGGGCGAAAGCCCGAGATGGGCCTCGTAGACGACCAGGTCCGGATCCGGCGCGAGCAGTCCGGTGCCGGAGTCGTAGTTGCCCGATTCGTACACGGTCTGCTCTGCCGCGTCGCGGGCCACCACGTGCAGCCACATGCGCCGCCCCTCCGGGTATCCGGTGGGGAGCTTGTGGCCGCTCCGGTTGGTCACGGTCACGGTGACGGCGAAGCTGTCGGCCACGGTCTGGACCTGGACGTCGAGCAGCGCCGCCTTCGAGAGCATCGCGATCGCCCGCGCGGCTCCGTCCGCCAGGGCGCCCGCATCCGTCTCGCCGGGGTAGAGGGCGGCGATCACCCCCGGCATCCAGGAGTTGCCGCCCGTCATGTCGTGGAGCGGCAGGTCGGGCCGCAGCGGTGCGGCGACGTCGTTGCAGCCCTTGCCCGAGACGTCGGCCAGGTGGCAGTCCTGGCAGATGGCGACGATGCCATCCGGCTTGTTGCCGGCGAACTCGGGAGCGTAGACCCCTCCCGGGAAGGCGCTGTGCTTCCACTCGCTGTAGGTCCGCTCCAGCGGCATCAGCGAGTCCGACCGGAACGACGCCGCCATCTGATCGAGCGACCCTGGCGCGTAGTCGGCCGCGCCGACCCGGGCGAACACCGGATTCGAGACGTCGTGGCAGGTGCCGCAGAACTCGCTCGAGCGGTGGAACGGCGACGCCAGGAACGCGTGGGGTGCCGCGGCATCCGCAAACGGACCGCGCTTCACCTGCTGCGGATCGACCACGTACTGCCCGTTGGAGTACGTGGTCGGGACGTGCCCCGGCAGGAGCCCCCCGATCACCGCCTGGTCCTCCGGCGGGCTCACGCCCGCCTGGTAGATGGGATCGACGGCGCGGTGGCAGAAGTCGCAGGCGACCCCGTCGCGGTCGAGCGCGATGAGCTGGCTGCCGTCGGTCGGGTTGCTGCGTCCCGACATCCAGCCGAACGGCGTGTGGCAGCGCAGGCACAAGTCGCCCGACGAGGGCGCGTCCTGCTCGGCGATCGCCACGCAGGCGAAGAACAGCGGGTCGCGCGCCGCCTGGCCCATCATCGTGCCGCGGAAGTTGTGGCCGGGCTCGACCGCGGCGTCGTACCCGCCGTGACACGTGACGCATGAGTTGTGATCCGAGAACGTCCCGCCGCCGAAGGGTTGCGTGCCGGGTTGGTCGAAATCGCGCAGCGTGGTCGCCACCGTCCCGCCGGTCGTCGGGAGGATGGTGAACAGCGCGTCGCTCGAGTCGCTCCCGGCATTGCCGGCGGCGTCGCGGGCCACGGCCAGCACGCGGGCGGCCGCGGTCGGCGTGTTGTGCACGAACCACTGGAACGACCCGCCGTTGGCGAGCCCGCGGGCGATCATCGTCCACGACGCGGATTCCCCGTCGCGGTAGAAGAGGTCCACGCTCGTCACCCCGACGTTGTCGGTCGCCATCCAGGTGACGGTGTGCGACGAGCCGCCCAGCCAGCTCTCGCCGCCGTCGGGCGCGGTGACGGCCACCACCGGGGGCGAGGTGTCGGCGCCGGTCGCGGGCACCAGGTAGCCCAGGATGTCGTTCGGATCCACGTTCGAGACGCTGCCCACGTTCGCCGGCGTCAGGCCGGCGAAGGTGGGCGTGTTCGCGTAGGTGGCGAGATCGGTGATCTCGGTCACGTTCGAGAACCCGTCGGTGTCCGAGTCGTCCGCCTCGATGCTCAGGATCGCGAGGCGCCTGCCGTCGTCGGTGTTGGGGAAGCCGGGTAAGGCCGCCTCGACCTTCACGCCGTAGGGGTTGCGCGTCCCGCCGCCGTTGAAGCTGTAGTGGCAGACGCCGCAGTGGCCGCTGTTGCTGGGCAGACTGTCGAGACGACTGCCCACCGCGCCGGGATAGGCGGCAAAGAACCCCTGCCGGATCTTCGGGCGCGCGTTCGCAGACGGGGCGCAGAGCGAGCCGACGAGCGCCATCGCGGCGAGGGTGGCGGCTGCCGTACGGAACGAAACCGCTTGGGGGATGGCCATGGTGCACCTCTCGAGTTCCGGTGGGCGGCCGGCGCCGAACCGAACCAGATCGGCGGCGACCCTTTATGCTGGCACGGATCGGCTCGGCAGCATCGGGCGTGCCAGGCGAGGGGACTCTCGGTCGATTCCCCCAACCGTCCGTGCCGCAGGAGAGTCGCGGCCCGCGAGCGGGCCGGACGCGGCGCGGCGGCACGCCGCGGCGTGACGGGTTGGCAGGCGGTGCTGCCGCGGCGGCTGCGACGGGGAGCGGCGCGGCCCGTGCTTCCCGCCGCGGCCCGTCCCCGCGCCACCGCATCCCGCGCGGCACGGGGCGCCGAACCGTGCGCCGCGCAGCCAGGCACCGTTTGAAAACCCCCGACGGCAGGGCGTCCCTTGTGTCCCGAAAAATGGTGTTGGGGTGGTGGGCCCGCCCCGGCGGGGCGTAAACCGGCGATTTGCGGCGGTTATGGGGGGCCCCGGGCTCCCCAGCCCTGGCATTCCTCACGCAACACCAATCTCCAGGACACAACCCAAGGCGTCGCGGTCGAGCGACGACGATCGTGGCCGCTTGGCCACGTTGCAGCGAGGAGTCGACCGCGCAACGCAGCGATCGGGGTTTTCAAACGAAGCCTACGGGGCCACGCTCCGCCGCGAGCGGGCCATGCCCAGGCTCACGATGCGCTGCATCAGGTCGGGGTAGGGGTAGCCGGCGGCGGTGGCGGCCGCGGCGAACTCCTCGCGCTCGGAGATGTCCGGGTTGGGATTGGCCTCGAGAAAGTACAGCTCGCCCGCGGGGGTGAGGCGGTAGTCGAACCGCGCGTAGCCGTCGAGCTCGAGGATGCGCACGGCGCGCTTCGTGGTCTTCACGATGTGGGCGTGCACCTCCGGAGGCAGCGCCTCGGCCGGCTGGTGGTAGATGCCGCGCTTCTCCTGGTACTCCGGGTTGTGCTTGACGCGCGCGGTGGCGATGGCCGCGCTCCCCGGCGGCATGTTCTCGAACACCAGCTCCCACACCGGCAGCACCTCGAGCCGCTGGTTGCCCAGGACCGCCACGTACAGCTCCCGGCCCTCGATGAACTGCTCGACGATCGCGTCGGTGCCGACGCTGTCGTGGATGAAGCGCACGCGCTCCTCGAGCTTCTCGTCGCTGTCCACGATCGAGGCCTGCGAGATGCCGAGCGACGCCTCCTCGGTGAGGCTCTTGACGATCGCCGGGTAGGCCAGCGCGCGCGGGCGCCGCGCCTTGCGCCCGCGCGGCACGACGGCGAACCCGGGCACGCGGATGCGGTGGTAGAACAGCAACTTCTTGGACAACGCCTTGCCGCGCGCCAGCACCATGCCGCGCGGGTTGCACCCCGTGTAGGGGACCCGCAGCAGCTCGAGGAAGCTCACGACGTGCTGGTCGAACTCGCTCACGCCGTGGAATTCCTCGAGCAGGTTGAACACGATGTGCGGCTTCCAGTCCTGCACCGCGGCGCGGATCGGCTGCAGCTCGTCCTGCACCCCCAGCGGGCGCACTTCGTGCCCCAGCGTGCGCAGCGTGGAGACCACGTCGTACTCGGTCTTCCACTGGAAGATCTCCTTCTCGGTGCAGCCCTCGATCGAATCGGGGGGCACCAGCGACGGATGCATGAGCACGAGGACGCGGAGCTTCTTCATAGGGCGATCCCGCTGCGCCGGCTGTAGAGCGAGTGCATGGTCTTGACCGTCAGGAGCACGGCGAAGTCCATCTTGAGCCGCCGCTCGGAGCCCACGGCGCGGAACTTGAGCTCGTGGCAGCGCCCGATCATGTCGCGCATCACCTGCTCCAGCGTGAACTGGTACTCGCCGGTCCAGCGCGACACCAGGCGCCGGATCTCGGTGCGGTTGCGGCGCAGGAAGCGCGAGGCGCGCTCGAAGCGCCGGTGGCGCGGCAGGTCCGAGAACAGGCGCTTGAGATCGCGGTCGTAGATGTCGGGGTAGCTCACCGAGTACTGCTCCCGCTTCTCGTCGTAGTGCTCGCGCAGGGTGCGGGTGATGCGCCCGAGCGGGTCCACCCGGCGGCGGGTGCGCACGTCCGGGCGGCGCTGGCGGATCTCCTCCATGAGCGCGTCCACGTACTCCAGCTTGCGCAGTGCCGGCCAGCCCGCGTAGCGCTTGCGCCAGATCGCCCGCGGCTGCAGCCAGACCGCGAAGGTCTCGGCGAAATCCTCGTCCGGGTGACTCTGCGCGTAGTAGAGGCGCAGGTGCTGCACGAAACGGCGGCTCGCGGGATTGGGCTGGTAGACGTCGGGGTATCGCTGCGAGGAGTGGCCGAAGAGCTTCTGCCATTGCCGCCGCCGCTGCAGCTGGTAGGCGTGCTGGATGGCGTGGCCGAATTCGTGGCGCAGGATCTTGACGCACTCCTCGTGGGTGCCGCCCTCGACCTCGAGCATCTGCCGGCGCTCGAGCCGCATCAGGCGCGGATGCGCGAGGTAGAAGGGGATCGCCACGCCGGGCACGCCCTCGGGCGAGTACCAGTCGTGCGAGAGCCAGACGTGCGGTCGGAGCCGGATGCCGCGGCGCGCCAGCTCGCCGTAGACCTCTTCCACGCACTTCTGCACCCAGGTGCCTTCGAGGCGCACGCCGAGGTCGCGCATCCGCAGGTGGAGCAACTGCTCGGTGGAGGATCGCGCCCACAAGAATCGGCGCGGCTGCGCAGCGGTGCGGCGCGCGCGCCCGGCGCGCGCACGGGATCGGGCGGCGCGCGGCAGCTTCGCCTTCGCGTCGCGGCGCGCGGGTACGCGTCGCCCGGCGTGCGCCCGGCGCTTCGCGACCGTCTCTCGCCTGCCCGTCCTGCGCGTCGCGCTCATGGCCTCGATCGTGTGAGGTCGGAACCGTCCTGGATCGCGGGATGGTGCCGGGACCGGACGCCGCATGCAAGCGCGGCACCCTGCCGCCCCGCAGCGCGCCTCGGCAACCCCCCCCGCGGGCGTCGGCGCATCGGCTGCGCTATCCTCTCGGGCGTCGGTCGCGCGCTCCACCGACCCCCGCGGCCGCGATTACCGGGAGGCCCTCCACGTGACCGAGATGCTCGTCGTGTTCACCACCTTCGCCCGCGAGGAGGACGCCGCGCGGGTGGTGCGGACCCTGGTCGAAGAGCGCCTCGCCGCCTGCGGCAACCTGCTGCCGGGTGCGCGCTCGCTCTACCGCTGGCAAGGTGCCGTGGCCGACGAGCGCGAGGTCGTGGCGATCCTGAAGACGCGCAAGCAGGACTGGAGCGCCCTGCTGTCGCGCCTCCACGAGCTGCATCCCTACGACACGCCGGAGTGCATCGCCGTCCGGGTCGCGGCGGGGGCGCCGAAGTACCTGGCGTGGCTCGAGCAGTCGCTCGAGCCCGACCCGTCGTGACCCGCGGCGGGTCCCACGTGGGGAGCGCGGCCGGCGCCGGCCGCGCCGCGCTGGTACTCGGGATCGAGACCTCGTGCGACGACACCTCGGTGGCGGTGCTCGAGGGTGGAGCGCGGCTGCGCGCGCATCTGATCGCCGCCCAGGACGTGCACCGCATCTACGGCGGCGTGGTTCCGGAGCTGGCCTCGCGCGCGCACCTCGAATTGCTACCGCGACTGGTCGGTCGGGCGCTCGCCGAGGCCGGCGCCGGAGCCCGCGATCTCACCGCCGTGGCGGTGACGCGGGCGCCCGGGCTGGTGGGCTCGCTGGTGGTGGGGGTGGCCTTCGCCAAGGCCTATGGGTTGGCACTCGGGATCCCGGTGATCGGGGTCAACCACATCGAGGCCCACCTGCATGCCGGGACACTCGAGCTGGGCCCGAGCCCCGAGCCCGCGGTGGCTCTGGTGGTCTCGGGCGGTCACACCGAACTGGTGGAGGTCCGCGGCGTCCGCCGCTACCGCTGGCTCGGCAGCACGCTCGACGATGCCGCGGGCGAGGCGTTCGACAAGGTGGCGAAGCTGCTGGGACTAGGGTTTCCCGGGGGCCCGGAGATCGACCGCCTGGCGACCGAGGGCGATCGCGAGGCCTTCGACTTTCCGCGGCCGATGCTCGACCAGCCGGGATTCGACTTCTCGTTCTCGGGGCTCAAGACCGCGGTGGCGCTCGCCCTGGCGCGCCGCGGCGGTCCACCCTTTCCGCCGGCGCTGGTCGCGGACGTCGCCGCGTCGTTCCAGGCCGCGGTCGTGGACACGCTGGTCTCGCGCGCCACGGCGGCGGTCGCGGCCGTGGGCGCGCGGGCGCTCAACCTGGGCGGGGGTGTCGCGGCCAATCGCGAGCTGCGCCACCGCCTGGGCGAAGCCTGCGCGGCGCGCGGCGTCGAGATGCGGGTGCCCTCGCCGCGCCTGTGCGCCGACAACGCCGCCATGATCGCGCTGCTCGGGGCCTGGATGCTGGAGCGCGGCGAGCTGCCCGATCCCGAGCTCGACGTCGCGGCCTCGCTCGAGGAGTCGGGCCTCCCGCTCGGCGGCGACTGAAGCGAGCGGCCCGCGACGGCCGCGCGACGGTCCGGCGGGGGGTGGCCGCCCGGAGTCGCGGTCGGCCAGCGAATGCCCGCTTCTCGGAGCCACTGGTTGCATTCTGCATGGGGGACGGCCTCGCGCGGGCCCCCCGCCCCGGGGCGGGGCCGCGCAAGTCCTTGTGCCTGCGGCCGCCTGCGGCGTGCGCCAGGGCCTGGAAGGGACCCCACCGGATCCCATGCGTGGCACGCCGCTTGCGTGATCGTGGCTGGAAGTCCTTGCGACAGAGGTCCCTCCACGCATCCCGGGAGAACGGAAGGCCCGTGACCAAGCAGAAGATCCTGATCGCGGAGGACGAGCTGCACCTCCGCGAGATTTTGCGCTACCAGCTCGAAGCGGCGGGATTCGAGGTGATTGACGCTCACGACGGCCGCCAGGCGCTGGAGAAGGTCACGGCCCACATGCCGGACCTCGTCCTGCTCGACGTGATGATGCCGTTCATGAACGGCTACGAGGTGTGCTCCCGCCTGCGGGAGTCGTACGCCACGCGCCACATCCCGATCATCATGCTCACCGCCAAGAGCGAATCCACCGATCGTATCCACGGGCTCCAGGGCGGCGCGAACGACTACGTGACCAAGCCGTGGGAGGCGCGCGAGCTCATGCTCCGGGTGCGCAACATGCTGGACTGGAGCCGCGAGCAGCGCGAGGCGAGCCCGCTCACCGGGCTCCCGGGCAACCTCGCGATCAACGACGAGATCGAGCGCCGGCTGCTGCAGGGGACGCCTTTCGCCGTGCTCCAGTTCGACATCGACTACTTCAAATCCTTCAACGACTTCTACGGCTTCGCCCGCGGCGACGACGCGATCCGGGCCCTGGCCGCCGTCCTGGTCGAGGTCGCGAACCGCCACGACGGCGAGACGAGCTTCGTCGGGCACATCGGCGGCGACGACTTCGTGGCGCTCACCACCCCCGAGCACGCCGAGTTGATCGGCCGCGAAGTGATCGACGCCTTCGATGCCGCGGCCGGGGCGCTCTACGACCCCGAGGACCGCAAACGCGGCTACGTCAAGGTGCCGAACCGCCTGCACAAGATGGACCGCTTCCCGATCATGAGCCTGACGGTCGTGATGGTGTGCACCGACGAGCATCCGGTCGAGCACCTCGCGCAACTCACGGACATCGCCCAGGAACTGAAGAAGCTCGGCAAGCAGAGGCGGGGCAGTGTCCTGATCGGGGAGCGCCGGCGCACCTCGGGCCGCGGCCCGGCGGCGAACGACCG
Source organism: Candidatus Eisenbacteria bacterium RBG_16_71_46 (assembly GCA_001780165.1). GTDB lineage: Bacteria > Eisenbacteria > RBG-16-71-46 > RBG-16-71-46 > RBG-16-71-46 > RBG-16-71-46. Next base: position 34,070 of record MFFQ01000002.1, read on the forward strand.
GTCGGCGGCGTGAGCCCCCAGCCGGAAGGCCCGGGGATGACCCTCGCCCACGCCCCATCCGCGACCCCCACCGAACTCGGGGGGGAAGGGCTGTCGATGCTGTCGCAGGCGCTGCTCGCGCTGCGCAGCACCAGCGACCTCGGGGCCTCGTGCGCGATCGCGGGGGCCTGCGCCGTGCGCGCGCTCGGGGCGTCGGAGTTCCGGGTGCTGCGCGTGGAGGCCCGCAGCGGCGCGATCAGCTGCCTCGAGGAATCGGGAACGGAGATCCCCTACCTGGCCGAGCACGATGGCCCGGTCCAGTGGGCGCTGCGGCACGAGGTGGCGGTGCTCGACGACGGCGCGTCCGGCGCCGCGGCTCCGCGCGAGACCCTGCTGTGGCTCGAGGCGCCGCTGGCGCTCGCCACCCTGCCCCTGATCTCGGGCGGCACGCTGTTCGGCCTGCTGCTGGTCGGGTTCGCACAACCCCGCCCCTTCGAGCCCGGAGAGCGGCTGTTCCTCCAGACCCTGAGCGATGCCCTGGCGCTGAGTTTCGAGCGGTCGGAGCTGCGCCGGATGCTCGAGGAAGAGCACGCACGCCTGGCCGAGGCCGAGCGCCGGCAGCGCGCCGACGAGGAGGACTCCGCGGCCACGATGTCGATGGTGGCGCACGAGCTGCGCACGCCGCTCACGGCGATCAAGGCCTATACGGAGGCGCTGCTCGACAACCTCGACAACCCCGAGGCTCCGCGGCAGCGTTTTCTCGGTATCGTCGGCGAGGAATGCGACCGCCTCACCCGGCTGGTCGGCGACATCCTCGAGCTGTCGCGGCTCGAAGCCGGGCAGCGCCCGCTGCGGCTCTCGCGCCTCGATCTCGAAAAGCTGATCCGCGAGACGGTGGAAGGCCTGCAGCCCGCCGCGCGGCCCCAGGGCATCTCGTTCCGGGTCGAGGTCGAGCCCTCCCTCGCGCCCGAGGCGGATCCCGACCTGCTGCGCCAGCTGCTCATCAACCTCGCCGGCAACGCGGTCAAGTACTCGCCTCCGGGGGGAACGATCCGCATCGAGGCGCGGCGGCTGGGCGAGGAGTGGACCGCCTCGGTCGAGGACCAGGGTCCGGGCATCCACTCCGACGACCTGCCCCACGTCTTCGAGCGGTTCTTCCGCGCCCGCCACGCCGGCGACCGCGCGATCGAGGGCACGGGGCTGGGGCTCGCGATCGGGCGCGGCATCGTCGAGCTCCACGGCGGTCGTATCGGGGTGCAGTCCATGCAGCCCACCGGCACGCGCTTCCACTTCACCCTGCCCCATCGCCAGCTCGCGTCGTCGCGGGCGCGGCGCATCGCGCGCCAGGTGCAGGGCCGCCCCGACCTCGGCGAGCTGTTCGAGCGCACGGTCGAGATGGTCGCGGCGAGCATGAACGCCGAGATCGTCTCGCTGATGCTCGTGGACCCGGAGCGCGGGGACCTCTACATCGCCGCCTCGCGCGGACTGGAGGGGCAGAATCTCGAGGGGCGGCGCACCTCGGTGCGCTCGGGCGTGGCCGGGTCGGTGGCGGCCTGGGGGCGCCCGCTGTGCGTCAACAACATCGAGACCGACCGGCGCTTCCGGCGGCTCAATCATCCCCAGTACAAGACCAAGTCGCTGCTGTGCGTGCCCCTGCGCATCGAAGACGAGGTGCTGGGCGTCATCAACGTCAACAACAAGGTGTCGGGCGAGGCCTTCGACGAGGACGATCTCTCCGTGCTCTCCGCCCTGGTGGACCGGGTGGGAAGCGCGGTCGAGCGCGCCTGCGCCTACCCCGAGAGCGATCAGGTCGTGAGCGACGCGGTTCGCGCGGTGCGCAGCGTCACGCGCCTCCAGCAGGATCTGATGTTCAACGGGCACCGGGCGGTGCACCTGGCCCGTGCGACGGCGCGCGAAATCGGCATGCGCGACGCGGAAGTGGATGTCATGGGCTACGTCGCCAGCATCCACGATCTCGGCATGACGCGGCTCGGCCCGCGCATCGCCAGCACCGATCCGCTGGACCAGGCGGGTCTCGAGGAGCTGGTCCACCACCCCGAGGTGAGCCTCGAGATCATCCGCCCGCTCGAATACCTCGGGGTGGTGCGCGACATCATCCTCAGCCACCACGAGCGCTGGGACGGCAACGGCTACCCGCGCGGCCTGCGCGGGACCGAGATCCCGCTCGGCGGGCGGATCCTGGCGGTGGTGGACGCCTTCGCCAGCATGACCCGCGGGCGTCCCTACCGCTCGACCCGCACGCGCGCCGAGGCGCTGGAGGAGATGCGCCAGGAGGCGGGCCGGCAGTTCGATCCCGAGATCGTGGAAGCCCTGGCGCGGGTGCTGGAGCGCGAGGAGGGCCGGGCATGAGCGCGAGCCGGAAGCGCGACGAGCACCCGCAGCCGTCGGTCACGGAGCAGCGGCTCCGCGGCGAGCTCTCGCAGGTGCGCCTCCAGATGGCCAAGCTGAAGCAGAAGGTCGAGGAGTTGAGCGACGACGTCCCGGACGCGAACGCCGCGACGCCCGCCGGCCCCCCGGCCCCCGCCACGCCGGCCAGCGAGACCGCCCCGGTCGTGGACGGCCCGCCGGCGCCGCGGGCCTCCTCGGAGGC
>MFFQ01000002.1:36676-71628 GCA_001780165.1 Candidatus Eisenbacteria bacterium RBG_16_71_46
CGGTCGTAGCCGGCGCGGCCGGCGTCGGCCCCGAGATCGAGCACCTGAGGGCCCAGGTCGCCGAGCTGACCCAGACCCGGCAGCGGCTGAGCCGGCTCTACTTCAGCCAGGTCGAGGAGAACCGCAAACGCGCGCAGAAGCTGCACGAGATCCTCGAAAACATCGGGCGCATCAACGCCGATCTCGATCTCGACCTGCTGCTCAAGCGCCTCGCCGACACCATCCAGTCCAGCCTCGGCTTCCGGGTCGTGCTCATCCGCATCCGCGAGCCCGGCACCAACCGGCTCCGGGCGCGCGCCTTCGCCGGCATCGGCCCCGAGGCGCGCGAGCGCCTCGAGAACGAGGACGTGCTGCTGACCGACTTCATGTCCTGGCTGCGCGACGAGTTCAAGGTCAACCACTCCTACCTCATCAGTCATGCGCATCCGTTCAGCCAGACGCTGCCGCCGGGCGTGGTGTCGGATCTCGGGACGCGCGAGGAGTGGGAGTGGCACCAGGAGGACGTGCTGCTGGTCCCGCTCTTCAACCGCACCGGCGAGCTGCTGGCCTACTTCTCGGTGGACGATCCCCTCGACCGGCTGGTGCCGTCGCAGGAGTCGATCGAGCTGCTGGAGATCTTCGGCAACCATGCGGTGGTCGCCATCGAGAACGCCCGCCTCTACCACGAGCTCGAGATCCACAGCCGCGAGCTGGAGGATGCCGGCCAGCGCATGCAGGAGATGCACGCCCTCAAGAGCAACTTCGTCTCCACCGTCTCGCACGAGCTGCGCACCCCGCTGACCGCGATCCGGGCCTACGTGGACACCCTGCTCGCGGCGCGCGAGGGTGAGCTGCCCCACGCCCAGGCGCAGCGCTTCCTGTCCATCATCAACGACGAGAGCCAGCGCCTCGCCCGGCTGATCGAGTCGGTGCTGGACCTCAACCGATACGATTCCGGCAACCTCAGCATGACCCGCCAGACGGTGGACCTCGCGGAGGTGCTGGAGGAGACCCGGCAACTGCTCGAACCGGTGGCCCTGACCGGCCAAGTGACTCTCAAGATGTCGGTGGAGGTGGCCGATACACGCATCGAGGCGGATCGCGACCAGATGAGGCAACTTGCACTGCACCTGGGCAGCAACGCGGTCAAGTTCACGCCGGCGGGCGGCACCGTGACGCTGAGCCTGACCGGGGACGCGCGGGACATCACGATGCACGTCGAAGACACCGGCATCGGGATCCCCGAGCAGGCCCTGGACAAGATCTTCGAGCGCTTCTACCAGGTGGACTCGTCCCTGGTGCGGCGCTACGGGGGGACCGGGTTGGGCCTGGCGATCTGCAAGTCGATCGTGGACTGGCACGGCGGCCGGGTGTTCGCGCGAAGCGCCCCCGACCGCGGTTCGCGCTTCACGGTGGTGCTGCCGCGGCGGACCGGCCCGCGCGTCGCGGTGCGAAGCGCGCCGAAACCGAAGGCGGCGTCGGAAGACGTCCTGAGACTGGCAATCGAAATGGTGGCCGAGGTGATGAACGCCCGAGTGGTTTCGCTGCTGGTGCCCGACGCCGAGGGCGATCTCGTCATCCAGGCCGCGATCGGCCTCGACGAGCGGATCGTGCGCGAGGCGCGGATCAAGCGCGGTGAGGGCGTGGCGGGCTGGGTGCTCGAGCACCGCCGGCCGGTGTGCGTCTCCGGGTCGGGCGAATCGAACGAGGTCGCGGCGTCCGGCCGCCCGCAGTACCGCAGCGGGACGTTCGTCTCGGTGCCGCTCGAGGGCGAGCGCGGCCTGCTCGGCGTGTTGAGCGTGACCGACCGCGCGACCCAGGAGCCCTTCAACGCCGAGGATTGCCACCTGCTGCTCCACCTCGCCGAGCGCGTGGCGGTGGCCTGGGAGCAGACGCTGGCGATGGAGCAGAGCCAGGTGGGGGTCGAGGACACCACCGAGGCCCTGCGCACGGTGCTCCAGCACCTCGAGCGCGGACGGCGCAGCGCCCCCAACCGGGTGCGGCTGGCGCGTTCGCTGGCGCGGGCGCTCAAGCTGTCGGAGTCCGAGGTCGGCGTCATCAGTTTCGCCGCGAGCATCCACGATCTGGGCATGACGCGCGTGGGCGAGAACGTGATCGAGGGAGGCGGCGGGTTGTCCGAGCAGGACCGCGCGGCCATGGAGCGCCATCCCGAGCTGGGGGCCGACATGCTGCGTCCGCTCGAAACCATGGGCGTGGTCCGCGACGTCGTGCTCTCGCACCACGAGTGGTATGACGGCAGCGGCTATCCCGGCGGCCTCGCGGGGGACCAGATCCCCATCGGCGGCCGGATCCTCGCGGTGGTGGACGCCTACGAGAGCATGACGGTGGGGCGCGCGCATCGCGCCGCGCTGTCCAGAGCAGACGCGCTGGACGAGCTGCGGCGCCTCAAGGGCCGCCAGTTCGATCCACAGGTGGTCGATGCCTTCGAGCGCGCGCTGGAGGAGCTCGATCGGAACCATGCCTCGGAGGCCTCGACGGACGAGGATTCCGCGGTCCCCGACGTGAGGAGGTGATCGAAGTGGCGAAAGGAAGGATCCTGGTCGTCGACGACGAGATCTACATCGTGCACATCCTGGACTTCAGCCTCGGGATGGAAGGCTACGAGGTGCTCACCGCGCTGGACGGAGAGCAGGCGCTGGAAAAGGCGCGCGCGGAGCATCCGGATCTCATCGTGCTCGACATCATGATGCCCAAGCTCGACGGATACGAGACCTGCAAGCTGCTGAAGTCGGAAGACGGGACCCGCGACATCCCCGTCATCCTGCTCTCGGCCAAGGGCCGTAACGTCGACCAGAAGATCGGCTTCGAGGTGGGCGCCGACGACTACATCACCAAGCCGTTCAGCCCGCGCAAGCTGGTCGAGCGCATCAACGCCATACTCGGTCAGACCAGCCCCCACCGCATGCAGGCGTAGGCCCCGGAGCGCGCGTTCTCCACGACGCGTCCCGGGGCCGGTCCGCGCGCGGAGGCCCCGGCCCGGGGCTTCGAGGTTTCGCTTGCCGCCGCCGCCGGCGCACCGCAGACTCCGGTGCGCTCCGCCGCGCCGCGACGTGAGCTGCGCACCGAGATCCGCCGGTTTCACCCCCGTCCCCTTGATCGAGGCCATGTCCTTCGCGCACGTCGCGCTGCCGCTGCCGCTGCGCCAGACTTTCGTCTACCGCGTTCCCGAGGCGCTGGCCGCACGGGTGAGCCCGGGGGTGCAGGTCCAGGTGCCGTTCCGTGGTCGCCCGTGCCGCGGGTTCGTCGTCGGGCTGTCGGCGGAATCGCCGCGGACCGACGTGACCGCGCTCTCGGCGGTGCTGACGCCGCCCGTGCTCTCGCCCCACTTGCTGGCGCTCGCGGGGTGGATCGCGGGCTACTACCTGGCGCCGCTCGGCGAGGTGCTCGCCGCCGCGATGCCCGGCGGCCACGAGGGCTTCGCCCGCAGCCGTGCGCGCCGCGCCGCGGTCGAGGACCCGGTGGCGGAGCTGGCGATCCCCGAGCACCTCACCCTCACGGCCGAGCAGCGGGCGGCGGCGAAGGCGATCGAGCAGGCGGTCGCGGCGCGTGCCTTCGCCCCGATCCTGCTCCACGGCGTGACCGCGAGCGGCAAGACCGAGGTCTACCTGCGCGCCGCGCGCGTCGCGCGCGAGGGCGGCGGGCAAGCGCTGGTGCTGGTGCCCGAGGTCGCCCTGGGCTCGCAGGTGGTGGCCGAGTTCCGCCGCCGCTTCGGCGGGCGGGTGGGGGTGCTCCACTCCTACCTGTCGGTGGGGGAGCGCCGCCGCAACTGGGAGCTGGCGCGGCGTGGCGCGCTCGACGTGGTGGTCGGCGCGCGCTCCGCGGTGTTCGCGCCGCTGCCCGACCTGCGCCTGATCGTGGTCGACGAGGAACACGAGCCCGCCTACAAGCAGAGCGAGCAGCTGCGCTACCACGGGCGCGACACCGCGGTGCGGCGCGCGCAGATGCTCGGCATCCCGGTGGTGCTGGGTTCGGCCACGCCGAGCCTGGAATCGCTCGCCAACGCCGCGCGCGGAAAGTACCGGGCGCTGCGCCTACCGCGGCGGGTGGATGGACGTCGCCTGCCGGCGGTGCGGGTCGTGGACCTGCGGCGCGAGAGCCGCGCCGGCGCCATGCTCTCGGGCACGCTGCGCGAGGCGCTCGGCGCCCGCCTCGAGCGCGGCGAGCAGGCGCTGCTGTTCCTCAACCGCCGCGGGCATTCGCACTTCACGCAATGCCGCCAGTGCGGCTACGTGCCGCGCTGCCCGCAGTGCGACATCACGCTCACGCTCCACCTCGCGCCGCAGGCCTGGCGCTGCCACTACTGCGACCATCGCCAGCCGGCCTCCGCGACCTGCCCGCAGTGCCGGGCGGCGCTGCTGCGCTTCGGCGGCGGCGGCACGCAACGCGTCGAGCGCGAGATCCGCGCCGCGTTCCCGGCCGCGCGCGTGCTGCGGCTCGACACCGACGTCGCGCGCGACCGCCGCCGGCCGTCGGAGATCCTCGTGGCGTTCGCGCGCGGCGAGGCCGACGTGCTGGTCGGCACGCAGATGATCGCCAAGGGGCTGGACTTCCCGCGCGTCACCCTGGTCGGAGTGCTCGATGCCGACGTGGCGCTGCACCTCCCCGACTTCCGGGCCAGCGAGCGCACCTACCAGCTCATCGTCCAGGTGTCGGGGCGCGCGGGTCGGGGGGCGCTCGCCGGCGAGGTCGTGGTGCAGACCTGCACCCCGGAGCACCCCGCGGTGGCGGCGGCGACCCTGCAGGACGATCGCGCGTTCCTCGACGGCGAGCTGGCGCAGCGGCGCGAGGCCGGCTATCCGCCCTACACCCGACTGGCGGCGCTGCTGTTCTCGGGCCCGGACGAGGCGGACGTCGAGCGCGCCGCGACCCGGGTCGCGGACGCGATCGCGGACCAGGCCGGGCGCACCGGCGTCGTGGTGCTGGGGCCGGCGCCGCAGGCGCTGCCGCGACTGCGCGGCCGCCACCGCTGGCACCTGCTGCTCAAGGCCACCCACGCCGATCGCCTGAGGGCGGTGGCGCAGGCGGCGCTCGATGCGGCGGCCGCGCCCGGGGGGCCGAAGACGGTGCGGGTGATCGCCGACGTCGATCCCATCGAGGTGCTGTGACGCCACGGCGGCGCGGCGGGCGCGCCACGTGAGCGCGGATGTCAGGGCCGCGTCACGCCCCGGGGGGCAGGGGCCTTCGTCTTGACGCGCATGAGTTTGCGGGCCTAGAGTCGCGGCGTCCGCGCGACCCTCCGCCCGCTCCGGGACGTGGCATCATTCCCGCATGGAAGTCTCATCATGACCCAGGAACCGACCACCAAAGCCGTCCCGTCCCCGCCGGCGCCCCCCACGGACCGGGCGAGCGCCGCCGTTCCTCTCATCACCTTCGAGTCGGTGCGCGAGAGCCCGCGGGTCAAGTCCTACGTGCGCCAGGCCGATGAATCGCTGGCGGAGATCGGCTACACCGAGCACGGCGAGCGTCACGTCGGACTGGTCGCCCACATCGCCTACAACACGCTCAAGCGACTCGGCTACCCCGAGCGCGACGCCGAGCTGGCGGCGATCGCCGGCTACCTGCACGACATCGGCAACGCCGTGAACCGCGAGAGTCACGCGCAGACCGGGGCGGTGATGGCGATGATGCTGCTCAAGGAAGTGGGCATGCCGGACGTCGAAATCCTGCGGGTCATCGGCGCGATCGGGAATCACCACGAGAACGACGGCGACCCGGTGAGCGCGGTGGCCGCCGCCGTCATCATGGCCGACAAGAGCGACGTCCACCGGACCCGCGTGCGCAATCCGGACATGATCAAGTTCGACATCCACGACCGGGTGAACTACGCGGTGCAGAAGAGCTTCCTCAACGTCGACGAATCGAAGAAGCAGATCACGCTGGAACTCACCATCGATACGGGCATCTCCCAGGTCATGGAATACTTCGAGATCTTCATGACCCGCATGCTGGCGTCGCGCAAGGCGGCGGCGTACCTGGGAACCTCGTTCGGCCTGATGGTGAACGGCAACCGGCTGACCTAAGGAGGAATCCGTGACGCTCCGAGCAGTGGCGTTCGGGATGATGGCCGCGGGCCTCGGCGTCCTCGCCTCGTCGGGCGCCGCCCTGGCGCGCAATCCGCATTGCGCGGGCGGCATCCAGTACGTGGTGCAAGGCATGCGCGACAAGGACAAGGGCAACCTCGAGGACTACGCGCGTGAAATGAACAAGGCGGTAGCCCAGCTCGAGATGTGCCGCCAGGAGGATCCGGGCGACATCGAGGCGCTCGGCTACCTCGGTTGGGCCTACGCCGAGCTCGACAGCGCCCGCCAGGCCGGCGAGGCGTTCGATCGGGCGATCGCGGGGTTCACCGCCAAGGGCGACAAGAAGAAGCTCGACTGGGTGACGAACAACCGCGACGCCTACTGGGCGAAGGCCTTCAACGACGCCATCGCCAAGATCCAGTCCGCGCAGGAGGCGTATCCGGAATTCACCCGGGCCCCCGAGAACGAGGCCGATGAGACGCTCAAGCAGGAGGCGAGGAAGCGCTACGACGAAGCCCTCGCCAGCCTGGCGCTAGCCTCGGGGCTGCGTCCCGACCACCCGCAGACCCTCCGCAGCCTCGGCTCGGTGTACGCCTTCATGGGCGAGTTCCAGAAGGCGGCCGAGGTGTTCCAGCGAGGGCTCACGATCGCGCCCGCCGACACGTCGCTCATGACCTCGATGAAATCGGTGCGTAGCGCGTACGCGAGCCAGCTCATCAGGGAGAAGCGCTACGACGAGGCGCTGACCTATTTCGAGAGCCTGGCCAAGACCAGCCCCAACGATGCCGACGTCATGGTGGGACTGGCGGACGCGCACTTCAACCGCGCCCGCGCCCTCGAGGGCGATGCGCGCAAGCCGGAGTTCGAGGCCGCGGGCGATGCTTACGCGCGGGCCGCGGCGCTGCGGACGGCGGACGCCGACCTGGCCTTCAATGCCGCGCTCGCGTTCCAGAACGCCGGCAACTGGGTGAAGGCCGAGACCCAGTGGCGCAAGTCGCTCGCGGCGAGGCCGAACGACGTGGACGCGCTCTCGGCGCTGGCGGCGACCCTGGCCGAGCTCAAGAAGTTCGACGAGGCGGTGACGGTGCTGCAGCAGGCGATCGCGGCGGATCCCAGGAACAAGACCCTCCATCGTCAGCTCGGCGCGGTCTACACCAAGGCCCAGAACAACGCCAAGGCCACGCAGGAGCTGATGGTGTTCCTCGCGCTGCAGAACGGCGAGGCGGTGGCCAATCCGGACTCCGCGGCCAAGTCGGAGGCCAAGGCCGGCGGCGACCCGGCCAAGGTGCTGGCCAGCGCCGGCGTCCCCGAGCAGTTGATTCCGTGGGAGGCCGACTCCGAGAAGTACCAATCATGGTTCTACTGGTCCAAGGGCGTGGCCTACCACTTCAAGGGCACCGCGCAGGTCGTGAAGTCGGAGTGGAGCACGGCCAAGGCGAAGTCGACACTCGGAGTGGGCGCCGCGAAGTAGGCGCGGGCGCCCGATGCCGCGCGGCCGGCGCAACCGGCTCGCGCGGCGTTCGCGTTCGGCGGCGGAGGCGGCGGGCGTGAGCGGGCGGCTGGCGCAGGGGACGGTGGCGGTGCTGGGCTTCGGCCATCAGGGCGAAGTCCAGGCGCTGAACCTGCGCGACGCGGGACTCGCGGTGGTGGTCGGCGCCCGCCCGGGCGGCGAGTCCGAGCGGCGCGCGAGCGCCGCGGGCTTCGCCACCCGCGATCCGGCCGGAGCACTGCGCGGCGCGCGCACCGTGGCGGTGCTCCTGCCCGACCAGGCGCTGCCCGCCGCCTGGCCGGCGCTCGCCCCGGCGCTGGCACCCGGCGCGGCGCTGGTGTTCGCGCATGGTTTCAACCTCCTCTTTGGCGGGCTGGCGTTTCCCGAATCCGTGGACGTCGTGCTGGTGGCGCCCACGGGTCCGGGCTCGGCACTGCGCGCCGCGCGCGAAGGCGGCGCACCGCTGCCGGCCTACCTCGCGGTGCACCGTGAGGCGAGCGGCGTGGCCTGGGAGGTGGCCGAGGCCTACGCCGCCGCCCTGGGCTGCGCCCCGCTGTGGCGCACGACGGTGCGCGAGGAGACCGAAGTGGATCTCTTCGGCGAGCAGGTCGTGCTCTGCGGCGGGATGAACGCGCTGGTGACCGCGGCGTTCGAGACCCTGGTCGAGCACGGCTACACTCCGGAGATCGCCTACCTCGAGTGCGTCCACCAGCTCAAGTACCTGGCCGACCTTCTGCATGCGCGCGGGGTCGCCGGGCTGCGCGACGCGATCAGCGGGACCGCGCTGTTCGGCGATCTCAGCCGCGGGCCGCGCGTGATCGGGCCTGAGAGCCGGGCCGAGATGCGGGCCATCCTGGACGAAATCCGCAGTGGGGACTTCGCCCGCGCCTGGGCCCGCGAGGCGTCGGGCGGGCGCCGCTGGCTCGACGCCGAGGTCGAGCGTGCCCGCGGCCATGCGCTCGAGGCGGCGCGCCGCCGGGCGCTCGCCGGCGGGTCGGACCCGGCCAAAGGCGACTAGGAATCGCGCAACGCCTTGTGCAAAAACTGATTGACAGGTTTTCCGAGACCTTGCTAGCCTCCGCGCGAGTTCACGGGTCCTTCCATCTGGGGGCTGACGCCCCGGGCCCGGCCGGCATGAGGAGGGCGAGATGACGAAGGCAGATATCGTGGATCAGATTGCCGAACGGACGGGCCTGACCAAGAAGGACGTGGCCGAGACCGTCGATTCTTTCCTGAACGCGGTCGCGCGCGCGCTGGCGAACGGCCACCACATCGAGATCCGGGGCTTCGGCACGTTTCGAGTGAAGGACCGCAAGTCGCGCATCGCGCGCAATCCGCGAACGGGCGAGGCGGTGCCCGTGCCTCCACGCAAGGTCCCGGTCTTCAAGGTCTCCAAGGAACTCAAGGACATGGTGGCGCAGGGCTGATCGGACCGCGTCGCCGAGGGTCGCGCCACCGGGCGATAGTCGTGTACGGGGTGAGAGAGCCGCGCTCCTCCCCGTTCGTCATTCCCCCGCGGGATCAGCGCCGGCTGTCGCGCAGGATGATCAGGCGCAGGAGCTGCAGCGCCGCCATCCCCGCCGCGGCGACGTAGGTGAGCGCCGCCGCGTCCAGCACCTTCTTGGCCCGGGCCACCTCTTCGGGCGCGACGGCGCCGGTCGTGCTCAGCTGCACCAGCGCGCGCTTCGAGGCGTCGAACTCCACCGGCAGGGTCACGACCTGGAACAGCACGGCTCCGGTGAAGAACAGGATCCCGAGGTCCATGAGCCACGACAGCGACGGGCTCGCGAAGATGAAGCCGATGAAGAACAGCGGGAAGGCGAGCATGCTGGTCCAGCCCGCCACCGGCGCGATCGCCGAGCGAATCGCCAGCGGGAAGTAACCGTTCGCGTGCTGCAGCACGTGGCCGACCTCGTGCGCCGCGACCGCGATGGACGCGATCGAGCGCCCTTCGTAGATCGGATGCGAGAGGCGCACCTTCTTGACCCGCGGGTCGTAGTGGTCGCTGAGCTGCCCGCCGACCTCCTCGATCTGCACGTCCGATACGCCGTTCTGCAGCATGATGGCCTGCGCCATCTCGCGGCCGGTCCGGCCGTTGGCGGCGGGAACCTTCGACATCTCGGCGTAGGTGTGCTGCACCTTCCACTGGGCCCACATCGCGAAGATCATCGCCGGGATGAGGAGCAGAAAGGTCGGATCGAAGAAGAGAAACGGCATCGCGGAGTCACTCCCTGATGGCTGGGTGGATCGAGGCCGGCGCCGGGCTCCGGCGCGTCGGCCTTTGGGATGCGACCAACCCCCCGCAGCGATGCGCCGAATCGGTCGGGTGCGGCACCGCCGCCCCCCGGGCGGCCGACCGGCCCACCGACACCAGGAGACGCCAGATCGGGCGCCGACTTGTCACACCGTTGTCAGACGCGCGAGAAGGGAACGCGGTCCCGCTCGGCCCGGGGCGGCCGATGCGCTCCGGCCGGCGGTCCGGCCTCAGGCTCGGGGCCCCATCAGGCTCGGCACTTCTGCCCGCATCCTCCATTGCGTACACTCGCGGGCGACGGGCCGCTGCGCGCGGCGCGGGCCGCGCGGCTCAGCCTGGGGCCGCCGGGCCGGGCCCGGATCCGCCTGCGGTCGCGTCACGCTGGTCAGGGGGTGCTCGTGCCGGATTCACCACCCATCGTCGATCTGCGCAGCGACACCGTGACCCGCCCCACGCCCGCGATGCGCCGGGCGATGGCCGAGGCCGAGGTCGGTGACGACGTGTTCGGCGACGATCCCACGGTGCAGGCGCTCGAGCGCCGCGTCGCCGGGCTCGCGGGCCGCGAGGCGGGGCTCTTCGTGCCCAGCGGCACCATGGGCAACCAGCTCGCGGTCATGAGCCAGACCTCGCCCGGCGACGAGGTGCTGCTCGAGCAGGAGTGTCACATCTTCCGCTACGAGCAGGGCGGGGTCGCCGCCAACGCGGGCTGCCTCGCGCACCTGATCCCGAGCGAGCGAGGGGCGGTGGACCCGCGGACGATCGAGGCCCTCCCCGCCGCGGGTGACGACGATCACGTCGCGCGGCTGCGGCTGCTGTGCCTGGAGAACACGCACAACCGTCACGGCGGCGCGATCGTGCCGCTCGCGCGCCTGAGCGAGCTGGCCGCCGCGGCGCGCGCGCGCGGCATGCGGGTGCACCTCGACGGCGCGCGATTGTGGAACGCGAGTGTGGCGAGCGGGGTGCCGATCGCCGACTACGCCGCCACGGCCGATACGGTGATGATGTGCTTCTCCAAGGCGCTCGGCGCTCCGGTGGGCTCGATCCTGGTCGGCGATGCCGCCACGATCCGGAGCGCGCGGCGGCACCGCAAGCGGCTCGGCGGCGCCATGCGCCAGGTGGGCATCCTCGCCGCGGCCTGCCTGTACGCGCTGGACCACCATGTCGCGCGGCTGGACCAGGACCACCGTCGCGCGCGTGACCTCGCGGCGGGCCTCGGCGCCGCGGCCGGGGTGCGCGTCGTCGCACCCGAAACCAACATCGTCCTGGTCGAGCTCGAACACCCGGCGCTCGATCCGCAGGCCCTGCTCGCCGCGCTCGAGCGCCGCGGCGTGCGCCTGGTGCGCTTCGGCGCGCGACGGCTGCGCGCCATCACCCACCTCGACGTGGACGACGCCGGGGTGGAGCGGGCGATCGCCGCGCTCCGGGGCGCGGTCGCCGAACGGCTCGCCGCTGCGGCGGTGTGAGGCGGGCGCGGGTGCCCGCCGGGCGCCGGCGCGGCGCCGCGGGCGCGGCCGGTGTGGACGCTCCCCGAGCCGCGTGCTACTTTGCGTCGGCTTTTCGGGATCGATCCGGCCGACTCCTCGGGAGAAGGACAGGGTGTGACCCAGGCGCGCGCGGCGCATGGACCGGGAACGCTGTACCTGGTGGCGACGCCCATCGGCAACCTCGAGGACATCACGCAGCGCGCGCTGCGGATTCTCTCCGAGGTGCAGGTCGTGGCGGCCGAGGACACTCGGCGCACGCGGCGCCTGCTCGAGCACTTCGGACTTTCGGTCCCGGTGGTGAGTCTCTTCGAGCACAACGAGCGGTCGCGGACCCCGGGGCTCGTCGGCCGGCTGCTCGAGGGTGACTCGGTGGCGGCGGTGACCGACGCGGGCTCGCCGGGCGTGAGCGACCCCGGCTATCCGCTGGTGCGGGCGGCGATCGAGGCGGGACTCCGGGTGGAGAGCATCCCCGGCCCGAGTGCCGTGATCGCCGCGCTGCAGGTGAGCGGACTGCCTACCGACGCGTTCACGTTCGTGGGATTCCTGCCGGTGCGCGGGTCCGCGCGGCGCCGCCGGCTCGAGGAGATCGCCGAGCGGCGGGAGACGCTGGTGGTGTTCGAATCGCCACATCGGATCGACGCGTGCCTCGCGGACCTCGAGCAGCTGTGGGGCGAGCGGCCGATCGCGCTGGCGCGCGAGCTGACGAAGACGTTCGAAGAGGTGCTGCGTGGAAGCGCGCGTGAAGTGCGCGCCGCGCTGGCGCCGGACAAGCGACGGGGGGAGATGGTGCTGGTGCTGGGTGGGCGGACCCGCAAGGACAGGCGGATCTCTCGGTGAGCTCGCCACCGACGGCCTTCGTTCGCTGGCGGGGTGGAGGCGCGGCGCTGGGCCGGTTCAAGTCGGCCCTGCGCCGCGCCGCGCACCGCGCGGTGGCGCCGGTGGTGGGCGGACTCGCGGCGATCGGGGTTCGTCCCGACCACGTGACGGTGCTCGGGCTGGTGATGAGCGCGGGCGCGGGGCTGGCCTTCTTCGAGGGCGCGTTCCGCTGGGGCGCGGTCTACGCCGCGGTCGCCGGGATCTGCGACGTGCTCGACGGCGAGCTGGCGCGCCGCCGCGACGAATTCTCGAAGTTCGGGGCGTTCCTCGACTCGACGCTGGACCGCCTGAGCGAAGGGCTGATCCTGCTCGGGATCGCCGGCTTCTACGTCGTCCACCTGGTGGAGTTGAGCTTCGACCCCTCGCTGGTGATGGCCGAGGTGAGCCGCGGGCTCGAGCCGCGGACCTGGGCGGTGGTCGCGCTCACCGCGATGCTGGCGCTGGTGATGTCGCTATTGGTGTCGTACACCCGGGCGCGCGCCGAGGGGCTGGGCCTGGAGTGCCGGGTGGGCTGGTTCGAGCGGCCGGAACGGCTGGCGCTGCTGATCGTGGCGGGGGCGTTCGGGGTGAGCCGGGTGATGCCCGCGGCCCTTCTGCTGCTGGTGGCGCTCTCGGCGGTCACGGTGGCGCAGCGGATCAGGCACGTGTGGGAGATCACCCGCGGAGCGGGATTGGACCGATAGGAGGTTGAAGTCCATGGGCAAAGTGCGCGTGGCGATCATCGGCGTGGGCAACTGCGCCTCGTCTTTCGTTCAGGGTCTCCACTACTACCGGAACGCGCGGGAGGCCGACCGCGTGCCGGGGCTCATGCACGTGAGCCTCGGCGGCTATCACATCCGCGACGTCGAGATCTCGGCGGCGATCGACATCGACAAGAACAAGGTCGGCAAGGACGTGTCCGAAGCGATCGTCACCTGGCCGAACAACACCATGGTGTTCGCGCGGGTGCCGAAGACCGGCATCGTGGTGCAGCGCGGCATGACCCACGACGGTCTCGGCAAGTACCTGTCGAAGATCATCCAGAAGGCCCCGGGCTCCACGGTGGACATCGTCAAGCTGCTGCGCGACACCCGGACCGACGTGGTCGTCAACTACCTGCCGGTGGGCTCGGAGGAGGCCACCAAGTGGTACGTCGAGCAGGTGCTCGAGGCCGGCTGCGCGTTCGTCAACTGCATCCCGGTGTTCATCGCGCGCGAGGCCTACTGGCGGCGGCGCTTCGAGAAGAAGGGCCTGCCGGTGATCGGCGACGACATCAAGTCGCAGGTCGGCGCCACCATCACCCACCGCGTGCTCACCAGCCTGTTCAACGACCGCGGCGTGCGCATCGACCGCACCTACCAGCTCAACTTCGGGGGCAACACCGATTTCCTCAACATGCTCGAGCGTGAGCGGCTCGAATCGAAGAAGATCTCCAAGACCTCGGCGGTCACCAGCCTGATCCCCTACCCGATGGACGAGGAGAACGTGCACGTCGGTCCCAGCGACTACGTGCCGTGGCTCAAGGATCGCAAGTGGTGCCACATCCGGATGGAGGGCACCACCTTCGGGGACGTGCCGCTCAACCTCGAGCTCAAGCTCGAAGTGTGGGATTCGCCCAACTCCGCCGGCATCGTCATCGACGCCGTGCGCTGCGCCAAGCTCGGCCTCGACCACAAGCTCAAGGGCGCGCTGGTGGCGCCGTCCGCGTACTTCGAGAAGTCGCCGCCGTTCCAGTTCCCCGACGACGTCGCGCGCGAGATGGTCGAATCGTTCATCCGCGATCCGCGCATCGAGCTCAAGCTCGGCGATCGTCCCGGCGGCGCGGCCGCCCGCGTGGCGCGTGCCGCGCGCGCGACCAAGGCCGCGCCCTCCGCGAACGGCGCGCCCAAGCGGCCCGCGGTCCGCAAGCGCCCGCGCGCGAAGCGCGCCGCGGGGCGGCGCGCGCGCTAGGCGCCGTTTGAAAGCGCGCGAGGGCAAGGCGTCGCGGTCGAGCGACGGGCGCAGTCGTGGCCCCTGGGCCACGTCGGAGCGAGGAGCCGACCGCGCAACGCAGCGATCGGGCGCTTTCGAACGGCGCCCCGAGGCCACGTCCATGCCCGGGCTCCTCGTCACCTTCGAGGGCGGCGAGGGCTCCGGCAAATCCACCCAGCTCGCCCGGCTCGCCGCGCGCTGCGCCGAGCTCGGCATCGAGCCGCTGGTGACGCGGGAGCCCGGCGGCACCCCGCTCGCCGAGGGGATCCGGGGACTGCTGCTCGATCCCGCCCGCCGGCCGGGTCCGGTGGCGGAGGCGTTCCTGATGGAGGCCGCGCGCGCCGAGTTGGTGACCGACGTCATCCGCCCCGCGCTCGCCGGCGGGCGCGTGGTGATGTGCGATCGCTTCGACGACTCGACGCTCGCCTACCAGGGTGGCGGGCGCGGGCTCGACCTGGAGCAGCTCGCGGACTGGAACCGGGCCGCGACCGGCGGTCTTACGCCCGACCTCACGCTGCTCTACGATCTCGATCCCGCGGTCGGACTCGCCCGCCGCGCCCAGGCCCCCGGTCCCCTCAACCGGCTCGACCGCGAGCCTCCCGAGTTCCACGCCCGGGTGCGGGAGCGGTATGTGGCGCTCGCGCGGGCCGCGCCCGGGCGCTTCGTGGTGCTCGACGCCGCGCTGCCGCCGGAGCGGCTCGAGCTCCTGGGCTGGGCCGCGCTCGAGGCGCAGCTGCGGCGGCGGGGCCTGATTCCAAGCGCCTGAGACGCAGTGGGCGGGGCGCGGAAGCGGTGCCGACGGTGTGCTATAGTCGCGGATCGGTTCGGGGGGCGCAGCCCCCGCTCCGCAGCGGCGGCCGCGCGCCCCGGGCGAGGCCCGGGAATCCCGCGCCGCGAGTCCCGCCGCCGGCGTCCTGTCGGGAGGTACCGTGATCCGTCGCCGCGTCATCCTGGCCGCGCTGTGCGTCGTGCTGTTCGGCCTCGGCTGGTGGGTCGGGCGCGGGGGCGCGAGCAACGACCTCTACGGCAATCTCGACCTCTTCGTCGAGATCCTGCAGAAGGTCGAAAGCAACTACGTCGATCCGGTGGATCCCCACCAGCTGGTGGATGGCGCGATCAAGGGCATGCTGCGCACGCTCGATCCGCACTCCCAGTACCTCGACACCAAGGCCTACGCCAGCCTCGAAAACGTCACCCACGGCAGTTTCGAGGGCATCGGCATCGTGGTCAGCATGCGTGACAACCGCCCGACCGTCATCGCCCCGATCGAGGGGTCCCCGGCCTGGGAGGCCGGTCTGCAGAGCGGCGACGTCATCGTGCGCATCGACGGGGAGTCCACCTCCGGGTTCACGGTCGAGGACACGGCCGACCGCCTGCGCGGCCGCGACGGCAGCTCGGTGACGGTGAGCCTGCGCCGCGAGGGCGACCCCGAGGAGCGCGACGTCACCCTGATCCGCCGCCGGATCGAGACCAAGAGCGTCCCCTACGCGTTCGTCGCCGGCCACGGGACGGGCTACCTGCGCATCGCCAACTTCACCGAGAAGACCAGCGCGGAGGTGCGCGAGGCACTGACGAAATTGCGCGCCGACGGGGCGCGCAGCCTGGTGCTGGACCTGCGCTCCGACCCCGGTGGCCTGCTCGACCAGGCGGTGGACGTGGCGGAGGACTTCATCCCCAAGGGCTCGCTCGTGGTCTACACGCGCGGCCGCGCCCGCGGGCAGGACAACCGCTACTACGCCGCGGAGCCACGGCCCGAGCTGCGCTGGCCGATGGTGGTGCTCGTCGACCAGGGCACGGCGTCGGCGTCCGAGATCGTCGCCGGTGCGCTCCAGGATCTCGACCGCGCGCTGATCGTCGGCCGCACCTCCTTTGGCAAGGGCTCGGTGCAGAGCGTGTTCCCGCTCGCCGGGCGCACCGCGGCGCTCAAGCTCACGACCGCGCTCTATTACACGCCCAGCGGGCGCTCGATCCACCGCGAGGGGCTGCCGTCCTTCGCCGCGAATTCCGGCGACGATGAGGGCGTCGGCGAGGCTCCGGCCGCACCCGCCCCGCCGGACAGCGTGCCGGTGCTGCGCTACCACACCGCGGACGGGCGCGTGGTCTACGGCGGGGGCGGCATCACGCCCGACGTCGTCGTGACGCCGGACTCGCTGCCTCCGCTCGCCGCGCTGATCGAGCGGCGCGGGCTGCCGTTTCGCTTCGCCAACCGCTGGGTCACCGCCCACCCGGAAGGTGCCGCCGGCGCGGCCTTGAGCGAGGCCCAGTGGGACGGATTCGTGGAGCTGCTGCGGTCCGAGAAGATCGCGGCCGACCCGGAGGCGCTGCGGGCGCAGCGGCCGCTGCTCGAGCGGGCGGTGCGCCGCGAGCTGGCCCGGCGCCGGGGCGGGGACGCGGTGGCCGCGCGCATCGCGCTCGAGGGCGACCCGGTGTTCCAGCGCGCGCTCGAGGTGCTGGGCCGGGCGCGCCTGCCGCGCGAGGTCTTTGCCATCGGCGCGGCGGCGCCGGCGCCCGCCGCGGACGCGCAGCGCTGAGCATGCCCTACGCCTTCCTCTGCGACTTCGACGGCACGGTCTCGCCGCGCGACATCGGCGCCGGCTTCGTGCGGCGTTTCGCCGCCGACGGCGGCGCCACGTACGCGGCGCTGGAGGGACGCTGGCGGTCCGGGGAGATCGGTCACCGCGCCCTGACCGACGGCGAGTGGGCGTCGGTGCGCGCGACCGAGGCCGAGGCGCTGGCGTTCACCCGGGGCTTCCGCCTCGATCCGGAGTTCGCGCCCTTCGTGCGCGAGGCGCTCGGCCGCGGCGACGCCGTGATGGTGGTGAGCGAGGGGTTCGACTTCTACGTGCGCGACCAGCTCGCCGGCGCCGGTCTCGCCGATCTGCCGTGGGCGGCGAACCGGGCGCGCTTCGCGGCGGGGCGCGTGGTTCCCGAATACCCGTTCGCCGACGCGGGCTGCGGCGAGTGCGGCAACTGCAAGGCGCAGCACGTGCGACGCTACCAGGCGCTGGGCTACCACGTCGTGCTGGTGGGCGACGGGCTGTCGGACCGCTGCGGCGCGCGCACCGCGGACTCGGTGCTGGCGCGGCGCGACCTGCTCGCCTGGTGCCGCCGCGAGCGGATCCGGGCCACGCCCTTCGAGGACTTCGCCGACGTCGCCGACGTCGCGCGCCGCCTCGCGGTGAGCGCGCCGCTGCGCCGGAGCTGAGGCCCCATGCACATCGGAAATGTCCGCATCGACTCGCCCTTCCTGCTCGCCCCGCTGGCGGGAGTCAGCGATTCGCCGTTCCGCCAGCTCGCGCGCGAGCAGGGCGCGGCGGCGGTCTACACCGAGATGGTCTCGGCCGACGGGCTCGCGCGCGGCAACCGCGCGACGCTCGAGTACTGCGCCTTCGAGCCCCAGGAGCGCCCGATCGGGATCCAGCTCTTCGGCTCCGACCCCGGCATCATGGCGGAGGCCACCCGCGTGCTGTGCGACTTGCCGGCCGAGCGCCGGCCGGACCTCATCGACATCAACATGGGGTGCCCGGTGCGCAAGGTCGTGAATCGCGCGGCGGGCGCGGCCCTGCTCACCCGCCCCGAGCGGATGAACGCGATCGTGCGCGGCATGGTCGCGGCCAGCACCGTGCCGGTGACGGCGAAGATCCGCATCGGTTGGGACGAGGGCTCGCGCAACGTCGTCGAGGTGGCGCGCCTGCTGGAGGACGCGGGGGCGCAGGCCGTCGCCATCCACGCGCGGACCCGCGTCGAACGATTCGAGGGGCCCGCCCACTGGGAGATGATCGCCGCCGCGCGCGCGGCGGTGTCGGTGCCGGTGATCGGCAACGGGGACGTGCGCAACGCCGAGGACGCGCGGCGCATGCTCGAGACCACCGGCTGCGACGCCGTGATGCTGGGCCGCGCCGCCTTCGGTGACCCCTGGGTGTTCCGCCGCCTGCGCGCCTTCCACGAGCGCGGCGAGCGCCTCGCGCCCCCCACCGCGCGGGAGCGCCTCGAGGCCGGGATCCGTCATCTGGCGATGGTGACCGCCGCCGCCGGCGAGCAGGTGGCGGCGCGCGAGATGCGCAAGCACGTGGCGTGGTACGTCAAGGGGCTGCCGCGCAGCGCGCGGGTGCGCGAGCAGGTCAACCGCACCCGCTCGGTGGCGGAGATGGACGAGCTGCTGCGCCGCTATCTCGGGGAGCTGGAGCGCGAGGGGCTCGCCGCCTTCGCCCCCGAGGGCGGGCCCGACACGGACGCCGAGTCGGAGGACCTGATTGCGGCCGGATGAGCTGCGCGGTCTGCTGCGCCGCGTGCGGCGCGGCACGGTGGGCGCGGAGCAGGCGGCGCGGCAGATCGCCGCGGCCCCGATCGAGCCGCTCGGGTTCGCCACGCTCGACCATCATCGCGCGTTGCGTCTGGGCTTCCCCGAGGTCGTCTTCGGCCAAGGCAAGACCCCGGAGCAGATGGTGGCGATCGTCGGCCGGCTCTACGCCCGCTCGGGGCTGGTGCTCGCCACCCGCGTGACGCCCGCGAGCCGCGAGGCGCTGCTACGCGCCTACCCCGACGCCACGGCCCACGAACGCGCTCGCATCGTGGTCCGCGCGCGGCGGGCGCCGCGCCCGCGCGGTCGCGTGGCGGTGGTGTGCGCCGGGACCGCCGACCTGCCGGTGGCCGAGGAGGCGCTGATCACCGCGCGCGTCATGGGCAGCCGCGCCGAGCTGATCGCCGACGTCGGCGTCGCCGGGCTCCACCGGCTGCTCGCCCACCACGCGCGGCTGCGGCAGGCGCGCGTCCTGGTGGTGGTGGCGGGGCTCGAAGGGGCGCTGCCGAGCGTGGTCGGCGGTCTCACCGACCGGCCGCTGATCGCCGTGCCGACCAGCGTCGGCTACGGCGCGCACTTCTCGGGCCTCGCGCCGCTGCTGGCGATGCTCAACTCCTGCGCCCCGGGCGTCACGGTGGTGAACGTGGACAACGGCTTCGGCGCCGGCTACGCGGCGCATCTCGTCAACACCGCGGGCGCGCGCCGCTGACGGCCGCGGCGAGAGGGGACCCGATGCGCATCGCCTACTTCGATTGCTTCTCGGGAATCAGCGGCGACATGACCCTCGCCGCCCTGGTCTCGGCCGGCTGGCCCGCGGCCGACCTCGAGGCGATCCCGCGCCGGCTCGGGCTCGAGGGCGTGAGCGTGACGGTCGCGCCGACCCGGCGCGGGCCGTTCGCGGCGCTCAAGGTGGACGTCGCGGTGGAGGGGAAGCAGCCTCACCGCCACCTGCGCCACGTCGCGGCGATCCTCGATCGCGCGCAGCTCCCTGACGGGGTGCGCTCGCGCGCCCACGCGGTGTTCCGCCGCCTCGCCGAAGCCGAGGCCGAAGTGCACGGCTCGACCCCGGAGCGGGTCCACTTCCACGAGGTCGGTGCCGCCGACGCGCTGGTGGACGTGGTGGGCGCGATGGTGGGGCTCGACTCGCTCGGCGTGGCGCGCGTCCACGCCTCGCCGCTGCCGCTCGGGCGGGGGTTCGTCAACTCCGAGCACGGGCGCATCCCGGTGCCGGCGCCGGCGACGGCACTCCTGCTGCGCGGCGCGCCGATCGCACCCTCGGACATCGAGGCCGAGCTGGTGACGCCGACCGGTGCCGCGCTCCTCACCACGCTGGTCGCCGACTGGGGCGCCCCTCCCGCCTACCGCCTGGAGGCGGTGGGCACCGGCGCGGGCACGCGGGAGCTGCCGAGCCAGCCCAACGTGCTGCGGGTGATGATCGGCGAGGTGGGCGGCGCGTCGCTCGCGCAGCGCAGCGTCGCGGTGCTCGAGACCGCGCTCGACGACGACAATCCGCAGTACGTGGCCGCGGTGCTGCCCCGGCTCATCGCCGCCGGGGCGCTCGACGCGATGGTGGCGCCCACGACCATGAAGAAGGGCAGGCCCGGGCTGTGGCTGGTGGTGGTGGCCGAGCCGGCCGACGCCGAGCGCCTCGCGCGTCTGCTGATGGCCGAGACCTCGACGCTCGGCGTGCGCGTGCGGATCGACCGGCGCTTCGAGCTCGAGCGGCGCGCGGTCGAGGTCGTCACACCCTTCGGCGCCGTCACGCTCAAGGTGGCGTCGCTGCCCGACGGCAGCGCGCGCGCGGTGCCGGAGTTCGAATCGGTGCGCCAGGCCGCCGAGCGCGCCGCGCGCCCGCTGCGCGAGGTGGCCGACGCGGCACTGGCGGCCTGGCGGCGCGGCAGCGAATCGCGGAGCGGATGATGCTGGTCGCTCGCGACGTCTGGGCGGCGCCGCCCGGGGTCGCCGAGCCGGTGGTGCGCGGCGCCTCGCTCACCCTCGCCAGGGGCGAGTGGCTGACCATCGAGGGCCCCAACGGGGGCGGCAAGACCACGCTCGCCCTGGTCCTCGCCGGACTACGGCCCGCGCGGCGCGGCACGGTAGAGTTCGACGGCGAGACCCTCGGCCCCGGCGCGCCGGCCGTGCTTCGGGAGGGAATCGCCGTCGTGCTCCAGGAACCGGCGAGCCAGCTGCTGCAGCCGACGGTGGCCGAGGAGATCGCCTTCGGCGGGCGCAACCTGGGACGTCCGCCGGAGGCTCTCGCCGCGGCGGTCACGACCTGGGCCCGGCGGCTCGGGCTCGAAGCCGACCTGGGGCGGGATCCGCGCGCCCTTTCCGCGGGGCGCCAGCAGCTGGTCATTCTGGCGGGCGCCCTGGCCTGCGGTCCGCGGCTGCTGGTGGCGGACGAGCCGGGAGCCCATCTCGACCAGGAGTCGCGGCGGCGCGCGCTGGAGGTGGTGGGCGAGGAAGTCGGGCGTGGACTCGCGGTGGTGTGGGTGACCCAGGACGACTCGGAGCGTGCGGCCAGCCACAGGACGCTGTGCCTTTCCGACCCCGAACCGGTCCCGGCCCTGCGGGCGCCGCCCGCGGCGGGAGCGGCGGATCGGGCCCTGACCCTGCGGGTGGCGCCTCGCTCGAAGGACGAGGGTCCGCGCGTCGCAAACGCTCGGCCGCTCGAGATCGCCGTGTGCGCGGGGGTCACCGGCCTCACCGGCCGCAACGGCTCCGGCAAGAGCGTCCTGCTTCGTGCGGCAGCCGGCATCGAGAGCCCTCCTCAGATCGAGGTGACCTGGGAGCGGCCGCCGGCGCGAGCGCCGATCATGGCCTCGCAGTTCCCGGAAGAACAACTATTCGAAGAACTTGTGCGGGACGAGGCGGTCTACGCCGCCGTCAGCCGCGGAAAAGTTCGGCAGGAGGCGCAAGCCGAAGCGGAGAGGTGCTTTGAGAGGTTGGGCCTGGGCGGTTCGGACTTCCTCGGCCGGCGAGTCTGGGATCTCTCGGCCGGCGAGAAACGCCTCCTCGGAGTGGTCGGGGCCCTGATCGCCCCGGCCGCGCTCGTGGCCCTGGACGAGCCCACCGCCGGGCTCGATCCTGGACGCAGAAAACGACTTGCGGGCCTGGTCCTGGAGCGGGCCGCCCGCGGGCCGCTGCTCGTGGCCAGCCAGGACCGGGCGTGGCTGAGCTCCTTAGGGGCCCTCCTGGTGGAAGTGGAAAGCCATGGTGAGTTGGCAAGTAACAGCAAAAAAACGGATTGACACAGCCCTGTCAAGGGCACTAGCCTTGTGACCAGTCAAGCAGTTCGGTGCGTCTACTAAAGAAACCCCCAGATGCACCTCAGGTTTCCGCGGTTGTCGGAGAGTCCTTCGGCTGGCAGCGGCCTCGGGCCCCCGGCAACTCAACATCATGAGAGTCTGCGCACTAGAAGTGTCGATGACGGCCCGAACTGCCTAAGGGCCTGCATCGGCAGCGGAAAGGGGGGATGGGCACTCATCAGTGCAGCCATCTGCCGACGGACGTCTCTCGTCGCTTCATTCGAGATCCCGGCGGCCGATTCGTTTCTGGCGACACCTCGCTCGCAATCCGTACTTGGAAGACTTCGCATTGCCCATGCATTGCGACGATGGAGGTAGTCACATGAGAAAGTTGTTCGCAACGCTGGTTCTCCTCGTTGGGGGAGCCGCGCTTATGGCGAACTCGGTGCACGCAGCCTCCGAAGGCTCTACGGGATTCGAAGACGGCACGAAGTTGATGAATGCCAAGATCTCGAAGCAGCTGCGGACGCGTGCGGCGAATCTCGGAGTCTCCGCGACTCCGACTCCGAACGACACGGTGTGGGTGGGTTTCGTCGATCCGACGGCCGTCCCCGCCGTGACCAACTACTGGAACGTCGGCGGAATGCTCGGTGAGCCGGGCGGTTTCGCCAATCACCCCTACTACGATACGCAGGGGCTCTGGACGTTCGAGAACGATCAGATCACCAAGACGCACGGCGACAGCCTTCTCGGCTGGTGGCCGGTGCGCGGCCCGCATCGCAATGCGAGCGGCGCCACGCGCGTGGACGAGGACCGTCCGTGGTGGACGATCGAGCTCGGCAACCAGGCCAACTTCGTCATCAACCAGGGCGCCGCGCACAAGCGGACCTTCGGCGTGATCGGCGTGTGGCACCGCGATCCGGGCGGCAACGGCCTCGCGGTCGGCAGCCCGCTTCCGGGCACCAATCCCGTGCAGCCGAACTGGACCCCGCTCAACGACAGCTTCTCGGCGTGGATGGGTCTGCGTTCGCACGGTGACGTCACGGTCAGCGATCCCATCACCGGGAACGCGTTCAACGCTACGGTGCTGGATTACAACCAGCGTCAGGGCGCGTTGACGATCGTGAACAGCCGGTCCTTCCCAGGCTACGGCTCGCAGATGGACCAGATCCTGTACAAGGACATCGACATGACCGGCGTTGCGGCCAATACGCCGGTGAACGTCAAGTTCAACTACCAGACCCGCATGTCCACGGCCAAGGACGCGGTCGACAAGACCCGCACCGGCTGGCACCTGTGGGACATGCTGAGCGAGAACCAGGTCACCACCAACTTCATCAGTGCCGAAGCCGGCACCCCGGCCAACACCGACGCTCCGCTCGACTCGTTCGAGGTCTACATGGGCGCGCCGGCGGAGGGGACGTTCCTGACCTCGCTGGGGACCACCGAGGCCATCTACGACGCCCAGCGTCGCTGGATGGGTGAAGTGGTGCAGCGCAACCACGCCCGCTGGCTGATGGGCGTGGCCGGTGACAACAACGGCACCGGGGTCGTGCTGACGCTGAGCGGCGCCGATGCGGATGACTTCCGCGCGGCCGGCGGTGGCAAGATCCGTCTGGCGTTCCGTGTCCACACCAACCGCGGGTTCGACGACGAAGGTCCGTCGTACTCCTCGGGCGGCAAGGGCGCGGCGCAGGTGGACAACGTCGAAGTCGACGCCAACAATGACGCCACTTACGAGCTGACCGGCGCCTGGGGCGACTTCGAAGCCGCGGGCTCGATCGACAACGACACCGGTGTCGCGGCCACTGCGGCCTGGAAGTCCACCGGCAAGCCGCCGGCGATCTACTTCCACACCGAGGACGTGGCCGGCCTTCCGTACCAGGATCTGTGCGGTGCGGTCGGCAGCCCGAACCGCATCTGCAACCTCGATGGGACCGTGATCTCCGCGGGTATCCACGAGGAGAACGAGGCGGCGTCCAGCGCCTTGATCCCGACCGAGCGCGAGGGCGAGTGGGGCATCATCTCACCCACCGTCAACCTCCTGGCTCTGTCGAAGGTCAAGAACGGCTGGAACCTGACGTTGGAGGAAGCCTCTCCGACGGACGACTACTACACGTGGTACGAGATGTACGCGGGCATCTTCGACGTGTTCGCGACCGGCGCCATTTGGCAGTTCGGGTTCCAGAGCTATCCGGCCGCTCAGGCGCTGGATCCGGCCAAGCCGTTCGAGCCGGTCGGCGGCCAGCAGGCCTGGGGCGAAGTGTGCTTGCCCGGCTTCCTCTACTTCAACCCCGATATCCAGTGCTTCCAGGTCATCGACGGGGCGAATACCAACGGTCTGATCAAGACGTCGAATCCCAGTGGTCAGCCGGACTCGCTGCGGCTCTTCCTGCAGAAGCTGAACCAGTGCTACCGGTTCGGCATCACCACCGGATGCGGCCCGACCGACGGGTGCTACTTCGACAACATGGCGCTGGCCATCGTCGACGGCACGCCCGCTGCGATCGGTATCGAAATCTGGAACTGGCTGAACGATTCGTTCCCGGCTACGGAGACCCCCGGTCTTCCTGGGACGGCGGCTTTCGACACCACGTCGGCCCTGATCAAGATCGGTCTCAACAGCGCTCAGACCGACGGGACCTTGAACCGTCCGACCGTGCCGGGTGATTCGCTCTGGTGCAGCGCGGTGGGCGACACGGTTCGCATGGACCTGGCCTTCCGCATCCGGCCGGGTGTGGGCAACTACGTGACCATTGGCAATCCCGCCAGTGGCCTGCGCCAGCTGCCGACCGGTCTCACGGCTGCGACCTCGGGCGACGGTTCGTTCTGGGGTAGCTACATGGCGAGCCCGGGCTTGTACGCCAGCAGCGGTGCGGTCGCGGCTCACGCCGCGGCGCCGAGCGGGTGGAGTTCGCTGGTCTGGAACAGCGCCCGAATCGACACCGTGTTCGGCAACCTGTTCCCGGTTCAGGGCCAGGGCATCGGCAACCCGAACACCGGTGGACAGTGGGCAGGGACCTACCACGAGGACGAGGTCGGTGTGTTCGGCGGTTCGCCGGGCCCGCGCAATTCGCTGGCGATCGCCCGCAACCGCTGCTTCATGATCGACGAGACGGGTGGAGCCGTGGCCGCGAACATCACCTGCGGCTCCGGTACTTTCCCGCCGGTGTGGGTGACCAACGATCCCAGTGGAGTGGGCTACAACGGTCAGACGCAGACCTACCAGGGCACCAAGGTGGTCCCCGACGGTCTGCTGACGCCGGGTGCTCACGTCCAGTACTTCCTGCGTCGTCATGACCTTGACGATCCCGATCCCAACCAGTTCGCGATGGCTCCGGACACCGGCCGCGTATCGCCGCAGAATCTGGAAGGTTCGTCGGACGGTCATCGGTGGCAGGAATTCAGCGTGCTGCCGGATCGCTGGAAGGATCCCGCCTTCAACCAGGGCGGCCTCGGCATGGCGTGCATGCTGTACGTGGATCTGAACGATCGCCGTGGCAATGAGCGGGTCTGGAAGGCTGTTTCGGACTCGATCGGCGCCACGTCCGCTCTCGCTCGCGGTGCTTCCGACGGTTACGGCGGAGGGCCGGGTGGCACGAGCGTCAACGATCCGACCTACTTCATCGCCAACAAGAACGCCTCCGCCGGCAGCACGTGGGACATGTACGGCGTCAAGGCGTCCGAGTCGTTGACGACGGGTGCGGCCTCGATCGGCGGTCGCCTCGGGTTCATCCCGGTCTTCCCGAACCTCGCGGAAGGCAAGACCACCAAGAATCCTCCGACGCTGGACATGCTCGAGGCCTACTACAAGGTCCTCCTGATCCTGACCGGCGACCTGAACTCGGGGATCCTGGGTCCGTTCGCCGACCGGTCGTCGGATGACACCGGAATGCTCCAACTGTTCCTGAACGGCGCCACGCCGTCCGCCAAGCGCGGCATCATGATCGAGGGTGACGGCTTCGCGGAGTACTGCGATGGAACGGGCGCAGGGGCGCCTCAGTTCACGTTCATGACGAACTACATGGGTGCCACGTTGGTCGCGCCGGGCTACTTGACGGCGTCGGGCAACTCGGCGGCGACGGTGGATCTGATCACGAAGACGTCGATCAACGCCGCCGGCGACATCTATGGAATCAACAACACCTGTCTGCAGACGCTCGACGTCCTCGCGGTCAACACCGGCCTGTTGGAGGCCACTGAGGCTTCCGAATACGCGCCGGGTGGCGGGGCGTACGTGTCCGGAGTCGTCAAGCCTTCGGCGGTTGCACGGCCCTGGATCGCTCTGCTGGACGGGTGGGATATCGAGAACCTGCGCAGCCGGTTCGGCAACTCGACGGTCGGACGTGTGGCGTACTTCTACTACACGCTCAACCAGCTCTTCGGCGCGATCTGCCCGCTTACGGGTGCTCCGTCGGTGACGCTCGACGTTCCGAACAACGGCAACGGCTCGCAGTTCGTCAACTTCGCGAAGGTGCTGGGTAACCCGGTGGTCAACGGGTCTGCACTGATCCAGCTTTCCATCGCGAAGAAGGACTTCGTGGAGATCAAGGTCTTCGACGTCGCCGGTCGCCAGATCAGGCTGGTCGCTTCGCGCCAGTTCGAGGCGGGCCTGAATCCGGTTACCTGGGACGGAAGAGACGATCACGGCAAGCAGGTCCCGCGGGGTGTCTACTTCGCGCGGATCTCGAGCCGCGCGAACAACTTCGAGAACCTGAACAAGATCGTCGTGCTGAACTAGACGATCCGCAGTGCCACGGGGGGTGGGGCTTCGGCCCCACCCCCCGTTTTGTCGTGCCGCGGCCGGGGCACGGGAGTGCCGGCCGGAGCGGCCGGAGCGGCCCGGCTTTGGCCGGCTGCGGGGGGAGCACGCCCGCGGAGGAGGCCCGGATGGCGCCGGGTCGCCCCGGCGCGCGGGCCCTCCCGGCCCCGGGCACCACGCGCAAGCGCCTGCGAATGCTTCGCATCAGGGGTTTTGGGTCTTGACGCTCTCCGGGGCCCCTGCTAGCTTGACTGCATTCCCTTCACATGACTGGGCGTGCCGGGGGCTGGAATGCGCTTGCGTGCTGGGCTCGTAGTATGTCTTTGTGCCTTGGGTTTGGGGTTCGGATGCCGTCAGGCGCTGACCCCGGCGGACGACCGGAACCAGGCCCCCGAAACCTGGATCACCGCCGCCCCGCAGGACACGATCACCATCCGTGACATCCCCGGACAGCCGCCGAGTCCGCCGATCATCGGCAACATCCCGGTGAGGTTCCACCTCTACTGGGCGGGCGCGGATCAGGACGGCGCGGTCACCGGATTCTACTGGGCGGTGGTGGAGACCGTGGCGACGCCGATTCCCGGCATCGGCATCCCGCCGCTTCCCGGTCCCCGCGCGCGCGATTACCGCTTCACGTCCCGCACGGATTCGACCTTCATCTTCAACGTGGCGGAGTTGAGCGGCGTACGGCAGCACGCGTTCTTCATCTACGCGGTGGACAACGCCGGCAAGCCCGATCCGACACCCGCCCGCTTCGTGTTCGAGGCCCGCGACCGGTTCCCGCCCCGGGTCCTCCTGGAGGCGTTCGCCGACGGCGACGTCTTCCGGCAGACGCCCGGGGGAACGCTGTTCACGAAGGACACGACCTACGCCATCACCGACACCCTCAACCTGCAGACCGAGGTCTCGGATTTCGTCCCCTCCGTCTGCCGGCTCACGTTCCGCTGGCGGGGAGAACCCAGGCTCGAGGGGACCTACGTCGCGGGATACAAGTACAAGCTCGACGAAACGGATTTCGTCCCGGTGGATTCCTCGGTCCACGAGAAGGTCTATCCGCCGGGCGCCGTCACCGCCGGCGACAAGGTCTTCACGCTCCGAGCGGTGGACCAGGCGGGAGGCGCCACCGAGACCACGCGGCGCTTCCGGATGAATCTCGCCCCCGACACGTGGTTCTCGGGGCCCGATCCCGGCGCCTTCGGCTACACCAACACGGGCCGGGACCGGTTCTTCGAGTATCCGCCGACCGCCACGGAGTGGACCGTGCCCCTCACCGGCAGCCTGCTCCACAGGGACTCGGTCCAAGTGCTGCCCGCGGCCCGCCCGGTGCGCAAGACCTTCTTCGAGATATACAAGAACCGCATCTACGTGCGGAGCGAGAACGATACCGTCCACCTGAACTCCTGGGTGGTGTTGGAGAACGGCGGGTTCGATCAGGACTCCCCCTACCGCATCAAGGTCTCTCCGGTGGATCCCAATCCCATCGTGCTCGACCCCGGGGCCACCATCTTGCAGGCCGGCCCGCCCAATGGATCGCCGGTGGGATTCCGCTCGTTCATCGGCGTCGCCGTGGATCCGACCGGCTCCTACAGCACGCCTTCGTTCACCGGGCTCTACCCGCTCTTCGACCCGACCGATCCCCGCCGCGCTCCGACCATCAGCAGCTACTGGTCGATGACCCAGTCGGGCCGCGCCTTCGCCCTGGTGCGGGCGGAGGACGGCGACGGGCGTGTGGTGGGCGGGCTCGATTTTACGGTGCCCGACCCGCGCGCGCTCGCGACGCTCGTGGATCCCCCACCCCTGGGGTCCGGCGGGGGGACGCAGCAGGAGCGGAATCTCCGCCAGAAGAAGGTGATGACCTTCTTCGTCAACAAGTCCCCGGCACTGCTCCCCGCGACGCCCAACTTCAGTCCGACCGAGGGCCAGGTGCTCACGACGAGGTCGGTGGATTTCCGGCTCACCGCGGATGACGAGGATCCGGTGAATCCCAACAATCCGCCGACCCGGGTCGGCGGACCCTCGACTTCGAAGCTGATTCGTTTCAGCATCTCGTTCCGGGGCCTGAACCCGGCGGGACGCGACACCACGATCGCCCCCTTGGCGCTCCAGCGGGTCAGCACCCCGGGGTCCTACACGGTGCTCTCCTACCCGATCCCGCCCGAGGTCGTGAGCGCGAACGTGACCATCCGCATCGAGGTGTGCGACTGCCCGCAGTGCGAGCTGCTCGCCGGGCAGGGGCGTTGCATCAACTACGACATTCACGTCACGGCGCCCGCGCCGCCATCGTCGTCGACGTCCTCGAATTGGGTGCCCCCGGGACCGGGTTCCGATCGCGCCGCAGTGGAGAAGACCCCATGAAGTCCGAGTGGCTGAGCCAGAGAATCCTCCTGGCGACCGCTGTCCTCGCGGCGTTCGCCGGGGCAGGCTGCACCAAGAAGATCAAGGACATTCTGGTCCCGAACCTCAAGCCCACGGTGCGGCTGACCAGCGCCCCGGTGGACACGCAGTCGCCGGTGTTCTACGCGTACCGGATGAGCTGGGTCGGCGACGACCCCGATGGACGGGTCCGGAACTTCGTCGTCGCCGTGGACCCGCCGACCGACGGCCGGCCCATCCAGTGGGTGCCCACGGCCAAGAACGACTCGATCCTGTTCTTCCGCTCGACGCGGCCGGACTCGACGACGCGGAACGCGAATGCCATCGATTTCCACGTCTTCGCCGTGCGCGCCGTGGACGACAGGGGGGACAGCTCCGAGGTGGCGACGCGCGCCTTCTTCTCGTACACCGTGGCGCCCACCACGCAGATCACCTCCCCGCGGCCGAACTCGCTCACCCGGGCATTCGTCACCCCGGCGGTGCGCATCTCCTGGACCGGGACCGACGCCGACGGGCAGTTCACCCAGAAGCCGGTTCAGTACCGGTATCTCCTGATCGGCCCCGCATACAACACAAAGGGCGTCACGTTCGATCAGGCGATCCAGTACCCGGACTCGCTGCTCAAGTTCGCTCCGGACTTCTCGCCCGCCGACGGCTGGATCGCGACCAGTCCCGAAACCACCCAGGTCCAGTTCACCAACCTCACGCCCAACCAGCAGTACCTGTTCGTGGTGATGGGCTTCGACGAGGCCGGGGCCTATACGCCCATCTTCAGCCTCAACTCGAACATGCTGCGCTTCCAGGTGGGGCTCGCCGGATCGCTCGGTCCCACGATCCGCATGTTCAACGAATTCTTCGACTACACCTATGCGAGCGGCGGCTACAGCACCGACCCGGCCCGCGAGATCTTCGTCGAGGTGCCCGCGGGCGAGGAAGTGTGCTTCAACTGGGAGGCGGTGGCCCCGCCGGGCGCCGACATCATCGCCTACCGCTGGGCTCTCGACATCGCCGACGTCGGCGACAACAAAGAGCGCAGCGACGAGCTCACCGACCTCTCGCACTGGAGCTCCCCGAGCCTGCTCACCACGCGGGCCTGCCTGAAACCCGAGTACATTCCCGAGACCAAGGAGCATCGCTTCTACGTCGAGGCGATCGACAACAACGGCCTGCGCAGCCTCGGCATCGTGCGCTTCCCCGTGGTGCGCGCGACCTTCGAGCGCCCGCTCGCCGTCGTGAACGACACCCGCCTGCTGACCGATCAGCGGATCTCCGGCAACTGCGTGGAGCTGCCCAAGGGGATCTGGCCGACCACGGCCGAGCTCGACACCTTCCTGTTCGCGATCGGCAACGTGCCGTGGCGGTGTGTCTCGGCCGGCGCGATCAGCCCCGCGGGCCTGTTCGCGCCCTACGTCTTCGACACCATCGGCACCCAGATCGGACAGACCGACATCGCGGTCCGCCTGGCGGTCCTGGGGCGCTACCAGCACGTGGTGTGGATCACCGACGCGCAGGGGGCGATCAACAGCAAGCCCGGGAACGACCCCACCAACCCCATCAGCGCGCTCCGCTACATGAGCGGTCCCGGCAGGGTCAATACCCTGGCGGCCTACGTGAAGCAGGGCGGCCTGGTCTGGCTGGCGGGCGGCGGTGGTGCCTACGCGAGCCTGGTTCCGTGGAACAGGCCCACCAACGACATCGGCGGCGTGACCTGGTCGAACACCCTCGGCGAGCTGGTGCCGGGGCGCATGATGTACGACCTCGCCCACTGGCGCTCCGAGATCAAGGCCCAGCGCGGCGCGATCCAGATCAGGACGTCGCCGAATGCGGTGGGTGGGTGGCCGGGTGCGCCGAACTACGCGCTGTTGCCCGCCCAGATGCGGAACAAGTCGGCGGCTCTCGGGGACGTCTTCCCGACGCCCGGACGCAGCGGCCAGTCCAGCGGCGTGTTCTACCAAAGCGTGTTCGACGTCGAGTACCTGTCGCTCGAGAACCGCATCCTCGAGGACCTCAACCCGGATCCCGACCGCGAGACGCTGGGGGCGACGCTCGACACGCTGTACAAGGCGACCGGCCTCATCATGCCGCGCGAGGTCTTCGATTCCAGCGGGCGACTCGTGGGCCAGAATCCGTGCATGACGATCTACCACGGGCAGGACAACGTGCCGTTCGTCTTCACCGGGTTCAGCCTGTGGATCTTCAGCCGGCAGGATTGCCAGAAGCTCGTGGACTTCGTGCTCGGCAACTACTGGAATATCCCCCGCCGGGCCGCACCCGGGCCCGCCCGGGCGGCGAGTGCGATCGGCAAGCCGCCGGCGTGGACTCCGCCCGCGCCGGCCGCGGCGCCGGCGCGCACACCGGCATCGCCCATCCCGCTCACTCGGAACCCCAGGGAGTAGCCGCATGGCATCGTTCGGTCGGTCCCGGCGCGCGCGAACCGTCTTTCTGCTGGCCATCCTGGCGCTGGCCCTCGGGGTCGGCGCCCCGGGTTCCGCGTCCGCAGCGGGCGCGAGCGCCTTCCCGCGCATCCCGGTGTGGGCCTATCCGGGGGTCTACCAGGACAGCAGCATCTACCGGCCGAATCGCTGCGTCGGGAGCTTCAAGGCGCCGCTGGCGGACAGCATCCGGGAGAGCTCGCGCGCGATCACGGTGCGCTTCCTGCGTGACCGGCGCGCCGAGGCCCGGCGCGACTTCGGCGGCTACCGCATCTATCGCGCGACCAGCAACCCCGACACCTCGCAGATGATGCTCATCCGCCGCTTCTCCCGCAATGCGGGGGACGAGCGCACCTGGAACTTCTCGGTGGTGGACACCGCCACCCTCGAGTTCAAGTGCCTGGGCCAGGTGGTCCACGACAGCGTCGTCACGTTCATCGACCCCGATTCGAACGGGACCTGGGTCAAGGTCTGCCGCCGGGTGGACATCGTCGGGCGTTGTCTGACGGTCGGCGACTCGATCTTCAAGCTCATTCCTCCGCCGGGTCCTCACGACGGATTCCTCACCTGGTACGCGGTGACCTACGAGGCGCGCAACACCACCGACAATCTCTACGAGGACCTCTACGTGGCCGGCCGCGACACCTTCGACACCTACGCGCGCTGCGCGACGCCCGGGGATTCTTCCACCTGTCCGATGATCAACCTCAACCACAAGGCGCTCAACGTGAGCAACGGGACGGCGGCGAAACCGTTCGCCGACCCGATCGAGCCCACGGCGGGCCCGACCGCCACCCTGCAACAGGTGGCGGTGGTGCCGAATCCCTACCGGGCCCACGAGGCCTGGGACCAGGCCGGCGGCCACGAGGTCCATTTCATCAACCTTCCGTCACGGGCCCGGATCCGGATCTACACCGTTTCCGGCGACCTCGTCGCCGACCTCGACCACGACGAGAATCTGCCCGGCCGACAACGGGACTTCGCGCGCTGGGACCTGAAGAACGCCAACGGCAGGGACGTGGCGTCCGGGATCTACATGTACCGGATCGAGGCTTCGGGGTTCAGCTTCCAGAATCGCTTCATCGTCATCCGCTGAGCGTCCGCGCCCGCCGCCGCGCGGAACGCATCGCCTGAACCGACCGGAGTGCATGCGTCTTCGAATCGACGTCGTCGTCTGGCGGGGCGGCATCCCCGAGTCGCGCCACCGCGTCCAGGCGGCGGCCTGCGATCCGGAAGGCCGCATCGCGCTGGGGAGCGATCAGCCGGGCCTGCTGACCACGTTCCGCTCCGCGGCCAAGCCGTTCCAGCTGGTGCCCCTGGTCGAGCGGGGGCATGCCGACCGCTGGCGATTCACCGACGAGCAGCTGGCGGTGATGGCCGCTTCCCACACCGGCAGTCCGCACCACGTCGCCCTGGTCGCGGGGATCCTCGAGACCATCGGCCTCTCGGAACGGCACCTGGCCTGCGGCTACCACGATCCGCTGGACCCGGAATCCGCGGCCCTGCTGGCGGCGCATCCGGAACGGCGCCGTTCGCTGTACAATAACTGCTCCGGAAAGCACGCCGGCATGCTGTGCTTGGCGCTCTCGGAAGGCTGGCCGGTGACCGGCTACGAGCAGCCGCAGCATCCGCTGCAGCAGCTCATGCGCCGTACCGTGGGCGAGATGTGCGGCGTGGGTCCGGAATCGCTGCTGGTCGCGGTGGACGGTTGCAGCGTCTCGGTGTTCGGCGTGGCACTCGCCGGCATGGCCCGCGCCTACGCCCGGCTCGCCGCGGCGCGCGCCGGGGGCGACGGCCGCGAGCGCGCGCTGCACCGGATTCGCACCGCGATGCAGGCGCATCCGCGGGCGGTGGGCGGCGCCGGGCGGTTGAGCACCGCGGTGATGGAGCGCACCGGAGGACGATTCGTGGCGAAGGGCGGAGCGGAGGGGCTCGAGTGCATCGGTCTTCCGGACCGTGCGCTGGGCATCGCGATCAAGGCGGAGGACGGCCAGGTGCGCGCACTCGGCCCCGCCGTGGTGGCGGTCCTGGAGCAACTGGAGGCGTTGTCGCCGGCCGAGATCGAATCGCTCGCGCACGAGGCGCGCCCGGTGGTGCGCAACCACGCCGGCCTGGAGGTCGGCACGATCGAGGCGACGGTCCAGGTCCTGTCGCCGGCAGCGCCATGACGGCGATCGGCGCGACCGCGAAGGCCGGCGGCGGCCGCGGGCGCGGAAGGAGGCAAACGGACATGGCGGAATCGGGACGGATTGCGGGTTCGGGGCGCAGGGGCGGATCGGGTCCCGTGGCGCGCGCGCGCGTCCGGGGGCTGGTGCTGCTCATGGTGCTGGCGCTCGCCGCCGTCCCCGCGGCGCGGGCGGCGGCCCCGGTGCTCCCTGCGGAGGTCGCGGCCAAGCTCGACCCGCGCCTGCTCGATGCGCTGCGCGGCCTCGCGCCCGGGCCGGTGACGGTCTGGGTGGCGTTCGCCGACAAGGGCGGGCGCGGTCCCGCGGACCTCGCCCGGCGCCTCGCCGAGGCCGAGGCCGCGCTGGCGCCCCGCACCCGCGCCCGGCGCGAGCGCGCCGGCGTGCGTCCGCTGGTGGACGAGCGCGACCTGCCGGTGCACGCGCCCTACGTCGAGGCGCTGAAGGCGCAGGGGCTCGCCCCGCGCCACGCGTCGCGCTGGTTCAACCAGGTCTCGCTCACGTTGGACGGCGCGCGGCTCGCCGAGGTCGCGGGTCTGCCCTTCGTCGCGCGCGTGGTGCCGGCGGAGCGGGCGATGCCGATGCGCGACCTGCCGGCGGGACCCGAGTTCACCCGGGCGCAGAAGCCTTCGGGCGCGGGCATGGCGGAGTGGCCCACCGCGACGCTCGTCGATTACGGGCAGACCCAGGGCCAAGTCTCGCAGATCGGGGCGCCGGCGCTGCACGACTCGGGCTACGTCGGTACCGGCGTGCTGGTGTGCATCCTCGACAACGGTTTCAACTTCCACGAGAAGCAGGAAGCGCTGCGCAACCAGATCATCGCACCGGGGCGCACGCGTGACTTCGTGGACGGCGACACCACGGTCACCGACACGCTCACGAGCCTGCCCTCGCCCGCGTTCCGCCACGGCACCTGGGTGATGGGCTGCATCGGCGGCAACCTTCCCGGGACCTACATGGGCACCGCGTTCGGGGCCGAGTTCGCGCTCGCGCGCACCGAAAACGATGCCGGCGAGGCCCCGGTGGAGATGGACAACTGGGCGATGGGCGCCGAGTGGGCCGACAGCCTCGGCGCCGACCTCATCACCTCGTCGCTCGGTTACAGCGAATTCGACGGTGGGGTGGGAAGCTACACCTACGCCGACATGGACGGGCACACCACCATCGTCACGCGCGCAGCCGAGATCGCGGCCAGCAAGGGCATCCTGGTGGTGAACGCGGTCGGCAACGAGGGCGTCAAGCTCTGGCACTACCTCATCGCCCCGGCCGACGTGAATGGCGACAGCCTGATCGCGGTGGGGGCGGTCGACGCCGGCGGCACGATCGCCTCGTTCTCCTCGTACGGCCCGAGCGCGGACGGGCGCATCAAGCCCGACCTGGTCGCGCGGGGGCTCTCGAATCCCCTGGTGTCGACCTCCGGCAACCCGCAAGGGTACACCACCGGCAGTGGCACCTCGTTCGCCACTCCCCTGCTCGCAGGCCTCGCCGCCTGTCTCATCCAGGCGCGGCCGACCTGGACGCCGCAGCAGGTGATCGAGGCGCTGAGAAGCACGGCCTCGCGCTCCGGTACTCCCGACAACC
>MFFQ01000003.1:0-14687 GCA_001780165.1 Candidatus Eisenbacteria bacterium RBG_16_71_46
CTTCTCCGCCCGCGTGCGCGACGTCTCCGAGGTGCTCGAAGAGCTGGCGCTCCCGGAGCCGGCGGTGCCGCTCCATGCCGCGGGCGATCCCGGGCGGCCGTTACGCATCGGCTATCACGATCCCTGCCACCTGGCGCACGCGCAGAAGGTGCGCTCGGCGCCGCGCGGGCTGCTGCGGCGGATTCCCGGGGTGGAGCTGACGGACCTGCCCAACAGCGACTGGTGCTGCGGCAGCGCGGGCATCTACAACCTCTCGCACCCCGCGATGGCGGACGCCCAGCTCGCGCGGAAGCTCGACGCGATCGGGCAGGTGGATCCGCAGGTCGTGGTGGCCTCGAACCCCGGCTGCCTGATCCACATGGCCCGCGGTGCTCGGGAACGCGGGATGCCGGTGGCGATGGCGCATCTGGTCGAGGTGCTGGGGCGCGCCTGGCCGCCCGCCGGCGGCGGGCCCGCGGCGTGACGCCGCGCGCGTTCCCGCTGCGCGCCGTGGCCGCGCTCTTCCTCGACCGCCAGCACCTCGCCCACCCGCGGCGGCGGCGCATCACCGCGGCGGCTCTCGCGCGCTTCGCCGAGGACACGGGTGGGATCCAGCTCGACTCGATCAACGTCGTGGAGCGCGCCCACTACCTCACGGTCTGGAGCCGCTTCGGGCCCTACGACCGGAGCGCGCTCGATCGACTGGTGCACCGGCGGCGCGTGCTCTTCGAGTACTGGGCCCACGCCGCCTGCCTGATCCCGACCGCGCACTTCCCCGCCTGGCGCCGCGCGATGCTCGACTACAACGTGCGCCACCGCGCCTGGCGCGACTGGCTGCAGAAGAATCGTTCCATGCTGCGGGCGGTGGAGGGCGCGATCCGTGAGCGCGGCCCGCTCGCCAACGCCGATTTCGCTCAGCGCCGCCCGGCTGGGACGGCGGCCGGGTGGTGGAACTGGAAGCCGACAACGCACGCGCTCGACTACCTGTGGATGAGCGGGCGCACGCTGGTTCACTCGCGCAACCACTTCCAGAAGCGCTTCGATCTGGCCGAGCGCGTGATGCCGGATGCGCTGGCGCGCGAGCCGCTCGCACGCGACGCCTTCCGCCATTGGCACCTGCGGCAGTCGCTCCACGCGATGGGGGCGGCGACCGAGGCCGACCTGCGCGGCTACCTCACGTTCCCGCATTTCGCGCCCGCGGAGCGCCGCGGCACGCTCGCGGCAATGCTTCGCTCGGGCGAGGTGGTCGAGGTCGAGGTCGAGCCCTCGCGCGGGCGCCCCGCGCGCTGGCTCGCGCTGGCCGAGGACCTCGCGGCGCTGGCCGCGGCCGCGCGACGGCGCACCCCGGCACGCGGCACCACCCTGCTCGCTCCCTTCGATTCTCTGCTGTGGCACCGCGACCGCGTTGCGCGGCTCTTCGGCTTCGACTACCGCATCGAGGTCTACACCCCGGGGCACAAACGGGTGCACGGGTACTACTCGCTGCCGATCCTGCACGATGGGCAGCTGATCGGGCGGCTCGACGCCAAGATCCACCGGCAGGAGGGCCGGCTCGAGGCGCGGCACGCGCACTTCGAGCCCTGGTTCGCCGCCGGCGATCCGCCACCGGCCGCGAGCTGGGGCACGCCCGACCGCGAGGCGGCTCTCGCCGGCGTTGCCGAGGCGGTGCACTCGCTGGCCGCCTTCGCCGGCGCTTCGCGCGTCACGCTCGGACGCGTGTCCCCCGCGCGGCTGCGACCGCTGCTGGCCCGTGCGCTGCGCAACGCCCCCGCGCCGCCGCCGATGCGCTCCCCCACCCGGGCCACTCGCGCCCCGGCGCTCACCGGGACGAGAACCTGATGCCACGCACGCGCGCGAAGCCTGCGCCGCGCGGGACGCGCGGAGCCGGGGCAGCGAAGCGCGCCCGCGTCCGCGCGGCGCGGACGGACGCGCCACCCGCGGTCGGCTACTCCAAGCGCAGCCGGCTCGACAAGCTCGGCGTCAAGCCCGGCATGCGCGTCGCGGTCCTCGGGGTGCCCGAACGTAACATCCTGCGCGAGCGCACCGTCGACATCGCCGAAGCGCGACCGCGGAAGGACACGCAGGTGATCCTGCTTGGCGTGGAGAGCGCGGCGGCCCTGCGCCGGCTCGGGCCGCTGCAGCGGGCGATCCGGCGCGACGGCGCGATCTGGGCGGTGTGGCCCCAGGGCATGAAGCACATCTCGGAGGGCATGATCCGGGACGCGGCGATCGCCCAGGGACTGGCGGACGTGAAGGTGATCGCGTTCTCGGAGGCACTGAGCGGGCTCAAGCTGGTGATCCCGCTGGCGAAGCGCTGACCGCCGCGGGCGGGCGCCGCGCGGCGCCGGGCGCGTTCGCGCATGGACTCCGCGGAGATCAGCCGCTCGCCACCTGCGCCTCGACGTCCAGCCCCAGCCCGCGGTGGAGCAGGCGCACCGCGCGATCGGCGTCCTCCTCCTTGACCACGAACGACAGGTTCACGCGCGAGGCGCCCTGGGAGATCATCTCGACCCCCACGCCCACGCCGCCGAGCAGGGTGAACAGGTGCCCGGCGAGGCCCAGGCGCTGCGGCGCCCCCTCGCCCACCACAGCCACCACGGCGAGACCGTGGCGCACCTCGACCCGCCCGATCGCCTCCAGCTCGGCGATCACGGGGTCGAGCCGCCCGGGGTCGTCCACCGTGACCGAGATCGAGACCTCCGAGGTGGTGACGAGGTCCACCACGACGTGGTGGCGTCCGAATGATTCGAACACGCGCGCGAGGAAGCCGTGCGCGAGGAGCATCCGGGTGGAGACGATGGTGACGGCGGTGATGCCCTTCTTGCAGGCGATGGACTTCACGCGCCAGGCCCCGGCGTCGGGCTCGGCCGACGGCGTGATGAGCGAGCCCGGGTGTCCGGGACGCGCGGTGTTGAGAATGCGCACCGGGATGCCGCCGTCGATCGCCGGCAGCAGCGTCTTGGGGTGAAGCACCTTGGCCCCGAAATACGCCAGCTCGCTGGCCTCCTGGAACGAGATCCGCGGCACCGGGCGCGCCTCGGGGACGATGCGCGGGTCGGCGGAGAGCATGCCGCTGGTGTCGGTCCAGATCTGGATTTCCTCCGCGCCGAGCGCCACCCCCAGCAGGGCCGCGGTGTAGTCCGATCCTCCGCGTCCGAGCGTCGTCGGGCGCCCGTCGGCGCTGCGGCCGATGAAGCCGGTCACCACCGGCACCGGCGGGCGCCGTTCGAGCGAGCGCCGCAACAGCGCCGCGCTCTCCGGCAGCGGGTGCGCGGCGCCGAAGCGATCGTCGGTCACCAGGCCGGCCTCGCCCGCGTGCACCGCGGCCGCCTCCACGCCCCGCGCGCGCAGGCCCGCGGCGAACAGCAGCGCGGCAAACCGCTCGCCGAAGGCCAGCACCCGGTCGCGCTCGGCGCCGGTCAGCGGGTCGTCCGCCGCCCCCGCGCCCGCGGCCTCCTCCCCCCAGGAATCGAGCGTCTCGGCGATGACCGCCGCCCCCACGCCGCTCGCGCGCGCGAACTCGAGGTGCCGCTCGACCAGCCGCCGGGCCAGTTCGCGGCGACGCCGCGGCGCGGCGCACCATTCGACCAGGAGATTGGTGATCCCGGCCAGCGCGCTCACCACCACCACCGGGTCCTGCGGCACGCGGTCGGCGACCAGGCGCGTGGCCAGCTCGAAATGCTCCGGCACGCCCACCGACGTGCCGCCGAACTTCATCACGATCACGGGAATGCTCCCACCTGCCGCGCGGTCCGCGGTCGCGGGACTCTACACGAATCGCGCGGCGCCGCCAGCGCCCACGGCCTTCGCGACGCGTGGCGGTTGTGATTGAATGGCCCGATGAATCGTCGCCACTTCCTCGCCACCCTCGCCGCGCTGGTCGCGGCGGGCTTCGCGCCGCGCACCGCGCGCGGCGGAATCGTGCCTTCCGCGCGTGTGCGCGCCGCGCTCCCGCCGGACTCGGCCCGGGGTTCCGCCGACGGCGATGCCGCGCCGGCGCCGCCGGCGACCGTCACCCTGGCGGTGGGCGGGGACACCACGCTCGGCTACAACCTCGAAGCCCATTTCGACCAGCAGCTCGAGGCCGGGGTCCCGAAGAAGTGGCTCTACCCCCTCTATTTCGCCGGGGTAAAGCCGATTCTCGACGCGGCGGATATCGCCCTGGTCAACCTCGAATGCCCGTTCACCGACCGCGGCGAGCCGCTCGAGAAGAACTTCAACTTCCGCGCGCGCCCCGAGCTGGTGAGGATCCTCCAGGAGGGCTCGGTGGACCTGGTGACCTGCGCCAACAACCACGTCGCCGACTACGGGCGCGAGGGCGTCGAGGACACCATCGCCATGCTCGAGGAGGCCGGCATCGCCCACTTCGGCGGCGGCCTCACCCTCGCCCAGGCGCGCCGGCCGGCGATCCTCGAGCGCCACGGGCTCAAGATCGGGTTCATCGGGCACTACTTCCAGGCCGCGCCCGACATGAAGGAGCCGCGCGGCGTGCTCGCCGCGCGTGATCGCGCGGGGGCTGCCGGGTGCTACCTCGACCGTGACTGCATCCGCCGCATGGTCACGCGAGACGTGCGCGAGCTGGTGCGGCAGGTGGACGTGGCGATTCCCTATTTCCACTGGGGCCACGAGGGCTCGTACGAGCTTCGCGACTACCAGGTGGCCCTGGCGCACCTGTGCGTGGATCTCGGCTGCAAGGCGGTGCTCGGCGCCCACCCGCACCGGGTGCAGGCGGTGGAGGTGTACAAGGGGGCTCCGATCTTCTACTCGCTCGCCAACTTCGTCTACGGCGGGATCAAGGAGCCGAGCGACCGCCTGTCCATGATCGCGCGGCTGCGCGTCTCGCGCGCGGGCCCGGTCGAGGCGGATGTCGTGCCCATAAACATCACGCGCTGGCCGGAGGCGCCGTTCCAGCCCTACCTGCTCGAGGGCGAGGAGCGGCGAAACGCCATGGGCCGGATCGCGTCGCTCTCGAAGGCGGTCCCC
Organism: Candidatus Eisenbacteria bacterium RBG_16_71_46; assembly: GCA_001780165.1. Taxonomy (GTDB): domain Bacteria; phylum Eisenbacteria; class RBG-16-71-46; order RBG-16-71-46; family RBG-16-71-46; genus RBG-16-71-46. The sequence goes on from MFFQ01000003.1 coordinate 4,963, forward strand.
GCCACGCTGCCGCAGCTCGATCCCCGGCTGTGGCCCGACGTGCCGGGCCCCGCGCCGGCGGATTCGTCGGCCGGCTACGGATAGGGAGAGGTGATTCGCCACAGAAAGGTGACTCGCCACTGGCCCGAGGCGCCGCGGCACGGGTAGACTCATGGTGAGGCGTGACCGGCTCGGGCAACCCGCAGCCCGGTCCGCCCACCTCCCAGGAGCCCACGCGTGAGCCTTCCTGTCCCGGTCCGTCATCTCGCATTCGCGGCTCTGACCGTCACCGCCGTGTGGTGGGGCGCCGGTGACGCGCCGCGATCGGCGCAGCGTGATCAGGGCGGTCCCTACCCCAGCGACTGGTTCGGTCTCTCGCGCGCATACCCCTTCGAGAACATCCCCCAGGGCGCCTTCCGTGCCGCGGTGGGACGAGCGATCGTGGATCGAGCCGCCGCGGCGCGCCCGCCCGCCGGGCTCGCCACGACCTCCGGCACGCTCACGTGGGCCAATGCGGGCCCCTACAACATCGGCGGGCGCGTCACCGCCGTCGTGGCGATCCCGGGGGGCGCGACCGCGTACCTGGCTTCGGCGAACGGCGGCGTGTTCAAGTCGGTCAACTCCGGGGTGAACTGGACGCCGATCTTCGACGACTACGGCGCATTCTCGGTCGGCGCCCTGGCGCTCGATCCGTCGGATGCGAACGTCCTGTACGTGGGGACCGGGGAATCGAACTCGTCGCTGGACAGTTACGACGGCAACGGCCTCTACCGCTCTCCCGATGGCGGGCAGAGCTGGCAGCACCTGGGGCTGGCGGCCACCGCCCGCATCGGACGGGTGGCGGTGGACCCGTCCGACCCGAACCGCATCTTCGTCGCGGCGATGGGACGGCAGTTCTCCACGGGTCCCGACCGCGGCCTCTATCGCAGCGAGGACGGCGGTGCCACCTGGACCCGCGTGCTGTTCGTCAACGACAGCACCGGCGTGACCGACGTGGTGATCAGCCCCGCGCATCCCGAGACCGTCTTCTGCGCCACCTGGGAACGCGTCCGCCGTCCGACCTATCGCCGCGCCCACGGCCCCGGCTGCGGGATCTGGCGCAGCGTGGATTCGGGCTCCACCTGGACGCGGCTCCAGACCGGGCTGCCGGCGCCTTCGGACAACGTCGGCCGGATCGCGCTCGGGATCGCGGCCTCGCGCCCGTCCACGGTCTACGCGCAGATCACGACCGGCGCGAGCCCCAGCTACGTGGGACTCGGGATGTATCGCACGCTCGACGGCGGCGACACCTGGGCGCGGCGCGACGTCTCCGGCTACACCGGCGGATTCGGCGGCTTCGCCTGGTACTTCGGCGACGTGGCGGTGGACCCCACCGATCCCGAGAAGGTGTTCGCGCAGGGACAGATCCTGATGCGCTCGACCGACGGGGGCGCGCACTTCTCGAACGTCACCGGCGCCGCCCACGTGGACCAGCACGGGATGTGGATCGACCCGGCGAACCCGCAGCGCGTCTTCCTCGGCAACGACGGCGGGTTCTTCTGGTCCAATACCGGCGGCACCGGGTGGCAGAAGTCCTACGACCTGCCGATCTCGCAGTTCTACGGCGGCGCGATCGATCCCTCCAACCCCTTGCGCCTGCTGGGCGGCACGCAGGACAACTCGAATCTCACCACCGCCGGCTCCCCCGTCGCCTGGAGCCTCTTCTGGGTCCAGGCCGACGGCTTCCAGTGCCTGGTGGACCACACCAACCCGAACGTGTGGTTCGCCGAGTACCAGTTCTGCTCCAACGGCCTCGGCCCCCATCGCTCGACCAACTCGGGCGGGTCGTTCTCGGCCCCGACCGGCATCTCCGGCTCGAACCGCTTCAACTGGAACACGCCCTTCGTGATGGACCCGAGCGACCACGACGTGCTGCTGGTGGGGAGCCAGAAGGTGTGGAAGAGCACCAACAACGGCCAGAGCTACGGCGCGGTGAGCGGGGACCTCACCACGAATCCGCCCTCGGAGCTCACCTACGGCACGATCAGCGCGCTCGAGATCTCCCCGGCCGACTCGCGCGTCTACTACGCCGGCACCGACGACGGCAGGGTGTGGCGCTCGACCGACGCCGGGGGATCGTGGACCGACGTCTCGGCCGGGCTGCCGGTGCGCTACGTGACCCGGCTGACGGCCGACCCCTACGACCCGCAGACGGTCTACGTGACCCACTCGGGCTTCACGCTGGACGAGCCCGCCGCCCACGTGCACCGCAGCCCCGACCAGGGCGCCTCCTGGGTCTCGATCTCGGGCAACCTCCCCGACGCTCCGGCCAACGACCTGCTGGTGGACCCGGCCGACCCGCAGACCCTCTACCTGGCGACGGATGTCGGGGTCTACGCCACCCGCAACCTGGGCGCAGGCTGGTTCCCGCTGGGGCAGGGGCTGCCGCTCCAGACGGTGTTCGACCTGAGCCTCCACGCCGGCTCGCGCACGCTGGTCGCCGCCACCCACGGGCGCTCGCAGTGGAAGCTGGATCTCGGCGCGCTCCCGGTGGCGGTCGAGACATCGCCGCCGCCACCCGGGCTGGCGCTGTCGGAGGGGCTGCCCAACCCGAGTCGCGGCGAGGTTCGCCTGTGGCTCGAACTCTCGCGCGCAAGCGTGGTCCGAATCGAGGTCTACGACGCCATGGGCCGTCGCGTCCGCAGCCTCGACGTGGGACGACTGGACGCCGGGCGTCACGCGCTCGCGTGGAACGGGCTCGACGACCGCGGCCGGTCCGCGGCGGCGGGCGTGTATTTTTTGCGCGCCGCGACCAACCGCGCGGAGGCCACGCGCCGACTCGTCCGCATCGAGTAGCCGGCGCCACACGTCGCGGCGGCCGGCTCCCCGGCGCGGGTATCTTCCGACTGGTTGGGGCTCCCGGCGGGTGCTCCGGGCGCGAAGGGGCATTTCGACCTGAATTGGCGCGGCCCGGATTATGCATCTGTTTGACCCGCGTCAAACCGGCTCAAAACCGACCACGGTCTCAGAATTGCCTTTGAAAATGCGGCTCGACTTGCTATACCCACATCCGGCCAAGGCGTGCATTGGGCACGTCGGGAGGCCGCACGGGATCGACTCTCGAAAGGATGGAACCGACCGATGGCGAAAATGATGACGAAGTCGCAGATCGCAGGCTACATCGCGAACAAGTTCGAGCTCACGAAGAAGCAGAGCACGCAGATCCTCGAAGAGCTCGCGACGCTGGCTGCCAAGCAGGCGCGCAACGGGTTCGTGTTCCCCGGCGTCGGCAAGCTCGTCGTGGTGAAGCGCAAGGCCCGCATGGGTCGCAATCCGCAGACCGGCGAGCCCATCAAGATCCCGGCCAAGACCGTGCTCAAGTTCCGGATCGCGAAGGCCATGAAGGAGCTGGCCCTCAAGTAAATCACCTTCGTCTTGCGAAGAGGCCCGGCGCCCGAGCGCCGGGCCTCTTTGACTTGGTGGAGACTCGGCGGCTCTGGCACCATGCGGCCGGCCCCACCGTCCCAGCGCCCTTTCGGAGGACCCCCCATGCGCCGCGCTCTCACGCTCGCCCTGATCACGGTGGCCTGTGCCGCCATCGCGCCCGCCCACGCACAGGCTACGCGCCGCCTCGTCATCCACGCCGCGCACCTCATCGACGGTCGTTCGAACACCGCGCGAGGTCCGGCCTGGGTGGTGGTGTCGGGCGACACCATCGAGTCCGTCCACTACGCCGCGCCGACGGATCTCGCCGCTCTCGAGGTCGTCGAGCTCGGCGACGCCACGCTGCTGCCGGGTCTCATCGATTGCCACACCCACCTCAGCGCGCGCGTGGGCGTGTCGCCCGTCGAACGCTTCAAGAGCACGGCGGCGCGCTCGGCGATCGCCGGCGTCAACAACGTCCGTGCCACGCTCATGGCGGGCTTCACCACCTGCCGCGACGTCGGTGGCGGCGAGCTGGTGGACGTCGGGCTGCGCGACGCGATCAACGCCGGCGAGATCCCGGGGCCGCGCATGCAGGTTGCGACCTGGGCGCTGTCCATGACCGGCGGACACGGCGATCCAGGCAACGCGGTGAGCTACCACTGGTGCACCGACCTCGCGACCGGGGTCGCCGATGGCCCCGACGAGGTGCGCAAGAAAGTGCGCTTCGACATCCAGCAGGGCGCCGACCTCATCAAGATTCTGGCCACCGGTGGCGTGCTCTCGCCACGGGACAATCCCCAGCACACCGCCTACTCCATGGAGGAGATGAAGACCGCGGTGGAGGAGGCGGCGCGCCAGGAGCGTTTCGTCGCCGCCCACACGCACGGCAAGCAGGGCATCATCTGGGCGAGCAACGCCGGCGCGCGCACCGTGGATCACGCGAGCTACATGGATGACGAGGCCGCTCGCGTGCTGCGCCGCAACGGCACCTACTACGTGCCCACGCTCTACGTCGTGGAGCCGATCATGGCGGAGGGCAATCCACTCAAGATCCAGGAGGAGAACCTGGCCAAGGCGCGTGAGGTCCGCACCCACATGCGCAGCGCCTTCCGAAGCGCGCTGCGCAACGGCGTGAAGATCACCTTCGGCACCGATGCCGGCGTGTTCCCGCACGGCACGCAGACCCGCGAGTTCAGGATCTACGTCGAGGAGGGCATGACGCCGATGCAGGCGATCCAGAGCGCGACCCGGGTCGCGGCCGAGTGCATGGGCTGGGAGGGCAAGGTCGGCACGATCGCCCCCGGCCGCTACGCGGACCTGGTGGCGGTAGGCGCTGATCCGCTGCGCGACATCACCGAACTCGAGCACGTGAAGTGGGTGATGAAGGGCGGCATGGTGTACAAGAACGATCTGGGGCGCTGAGCCGCCGAACAACCCGCGGCGACGTATGCCCCGGCTGGCACTCTATCGCAGGACCGCGACCGGCTCCCCGGCGGGCATCGCGGTGAAGCGCTCGATCGCGCGCGCCAGCTCGGTCGGGCGGTCGAGCATCACGAAGTGCCCGCAGCCCCCGATGCGCATGCCGCGCATCTGGGGGACGCGGGCGTAGCCCAGCTCGGCCGCGGCCTCCGCCCACGGCTCGCCCTGCGGCCAGGAACGCTCGGCCAGCACGGCCAGCACCGGCACGGCCAGGTCGGCCGCGCGCTCCGAGAGGTCGGCGTTGAGCGCCAGTCGGATCCACGGCTTCACGTGCGCGGGATCGAGTCGCGCCACCTCCTGGTAGAGCGCGTAGCCCTGCGCCGAGTCGCGGCCGAACGACTGGTAGGCGGCTTCGAGCACGCCCTGGTAGTCCTGGTCGAGGGCGGCGAGCAGGGCGGTGCGCTGCTCGGCGCCGAACTGCGGCCGGAGCGCGGTCTCGACCAGCACCAGACCCCGAACGCGCTCGGGATGCTCGAGCGCCTCCGAGGCGGCGAGCAGGCCGCCGAGCGAATGCCCGACCAGCACCACGGGGCCACGCTCGTTGGCGAGCGCGAGATCGAGCGCCAGGGTCGCGCGCTCGAGCGAGAACGGCTCGAGCATCGCGGTGACGCCGTGACCGGGCAGGTCGACCAGCACCACGCGGTGGCGCCGGGCGAGCAGCCGCGCGGTGGGCAGCCAGTGCTGCGCGCTGCTGCCGAGGCCGTGCAGCAGCACCACCGTCGGCCCGCGCCCGAAGGCGGGATGAGCCGCCGGCGCGGGCACACCGAATTCGCGGATCCCGGTGAGGGCCAGGGCCGCGGCGACGATGAGCAGCAGGAGGGCGATCGAGCGGTTCGAGTGGGACATGGTGGATGGAACGCCGCGGGGGGGGCGCGGAACGCCCCCGGGGTATCGGCCGCCGGCAGGCGCGACTCCAGCCCGGAATCCGATGACCGCCCGTCACGCCCGGCGCGCGATGGCGTATGCTGCGGTGCGGACGGCCGGTGCCCGGCGCGGGACATCCCACCGGCTCCGCTCGAGAGGACTCCATGACTGAGAATCGGAGGGAAATCGCCTCCCTCGCCGGCGGCTGCTTCTGGTGCCTCGAGGCCGTGTTCGAGCAGATCGAGGGCGTGGAGAGCGTGGCGTCGGGCTACTCGGGCGGCCAGGGGGAGAGTCCCAGCTACCGTGAGGTGTGCACCGGCCGGACCGGCCACGCCGAGGTCGTGCAGGTCAGCTTCGACCCCGGGCGGCTGTCCTACCGCGAGCTGCTCGAGTTGTTCTTCGCCTTCCACGACCCGACCACGCTCAACCGGCAGGGCGCCGACGTCGGCACCCAGTACCGCTCGGCGATCTTCTACCATTCGCCGGAGCAGAAGGCCGCGGCCGAGCAGGTGATCGCCGACTTCACGCGCGCCCGCACCTTCGACCAGCCGATCGTCACCGAGGTCGCGCCGTTCACCGCGTTCTTCAAGGCGGAGGGCCACCACCAGGGCTACTACCGCCAGAATTCGGAGCAGCCCTACTGCCGGGCGACGATCACCCCCAAGATCGCGAAGCTGCGCTCGAAGTACGCGGCGCGGCTGAAGCCCGGGGCCGCGGCCAAGGGATAGCCCGATCGAACGCCGGCGCGGGCGTCTAGCGCGGGCTCAGCGTCGTGGCGGCAAACCTCGAGACCAGCGCCGCCAGCGAGTCGGGCTGGTCCTTCGCCACCACCAGACCGCTCGAGACGATCCGCTCGACGGCAATCGCGCCGGGATCGTCGTAGCCCATCAGCTTCGCCACCGTGGGCCAGTCCTTGTCGGCGGGCCAGAAGCGTCCGGTCGCGATCAGCACCAGGCGCGGCTCGAGCTCCTTGAGCGCACTCGATGCGTCTACGCTCAACAACGCTCTCACGTAGGCCTTGATGGTCGCGGGCGGCACCTGCGCCGCCTGCGCGTGCAATGCCACGCCCTGCGCGGAGTCGCGGCCCATTCTCACGAACATCATCTTGAGGAACGCGTCGTAGTTCTGGTCGATGAAGCTGAGGAACTGCGGCTTCTCCTGGTCCGTCACCGGCAGCGTGGACTTCACCGCGACGTCCACCAGCACCAGGCCCTTCACGCGGCCGGGATGCGCCTGCACGTCCTTGAGCGCGATGATGCCGCCCACGCCCTGCGCCACCAGGAACGTGCTGTCCGGCGCGAAACGCGCGAGCACGGCGTCGAGCGCCGCCGCGGCCGCCTCGATGGAGAACGGATCGGGCAGGGGGCTCTCGCCGTGGCCGGGCAGATCCACCAGCACGATGCGGTGCCCGGCGAGCAGCGGGCGCGCGACCGGCATCCAGCCCATGCGCGCACCGCCCAGTCCGTGCAGGAACACGATGGTCGGCCCGTGACCGAACTCGGTGGTCTCGAGCGTCACCGGCGTATCGGCGATGAGCGGCGGCGGGGCGAGCAGCGCTCGGGCGAGCAGCGCGACGGCGGGGATCGCCAGCAGCAACGCGATCCGTGCGAACCTCCTCGTGCGTGGCCTCACCATGCCTCCTTGTTCGGCTCGGGGGATCTTCATCTGTAGCCGAGACGCGGGGCCGCGTCACCGTTTATCGTCGTACCGCTTCCGTCCGGCGCCTCCGTTGCCGCGGATCTGGGCGGCGATGCCACCCCCACCGCCGCCTGGTCGATCCGGCTCCGCTCTCCCGCAATTCCGCTGCCACCTTCACGTTCACTTCTTCCTTGCTCAGTGCACAAATGTGCAGTAAGCTGCCGCTCGCCAGGTCCAGACATGCGAAGCGAAGCGATCGACGAAGCGGTCGCGGTGCGCGCCGACTTTCAGGGCGGCGCGGTGACGCCGGTGGCCTTCCGGCGCCGGGGTCGCGAGCACCGCGTGGTCAGGGTGAACGCCCGGTGGGTGGACCGCGCCGGGCGTCACCCGCGTTTTTACTTCGCGGTCACGGTGGAGAGCGGCGACGTCTACCAGCTCCAGCTCCACGCGGCCGACCTGGTGTGGTGGCTCGATTCGGTGACGCTGGAGGGATGATGTCGCGCCGTAAGCTCCACAGCCCGCCGCACCACGACGAGCGCCCGCGACGCCCGGCGTTCGCGCCGGCGCCCGCGCGGGCCTCCAGTCCGTCCGCAACCGCCGCGGCGCCGGGCGGGGCGCACACCGCGCCTCTCCCCTCCGCGACGAACCTCACGGCACCCGTGTGTGCGGAGCCGTGCGCCGCGGTGGTTGCGGATGCCTCCGGGGATGGGGTCACGACCGACGCCGACATCGCGGGGATGGCCGGGCTACTCGGCGTGCCCCACCCCGGGGACGAAGAGTCGGGCACCACGGCCCGCTCGATCGGGGGCCGTGCCGGGCGGGCCGGAGCGGGCGGGGACCTCCGCGCGGGCCGCTCGGCCCCGCCGTCCTCGGCGGGGCCTCGCTTGTCCGCGGCGCGCCCGCCATCCCTGGCTCCTGCGCGTCTGCGGAGCCCGCGCTCCGGTCCCCGCCCGCTCCGACCCGCCCCCACGCTTGCGTGCATGACCGCACGCGAAGACCCGCCGACCGCCACGCCCGAGCGCGCGATCCTCCACGTGGACATCGACGCTTTCTTCGCCGCGATCGAGCAGCAGCGCGATCCGCGGCTGCGCGGGCGGCCCGTGATCGTGGGCGCCGGCGTCATCGCCTCGTGCTCCTACGAGGCGCGCCGCTTCGGACTGCGCGCCGGCATGCCGCTCGGCGAGGCCAAGCGCCTCTGCCCCGAGGCCGTGATCGTCGAGGGCCACGCCCAGGTCTACCGCTGCTTCGCCGAGGAGATCTTCGCCCGCTGCCGGATGGTCGCACCCGCGGTCGAGACCTACCTCGACGAGGCCTACTGCGACCTCAGCGGCACCGAGCGCCTCCATGGCGACCTACTCGAGGTCGCGCGCCGGCTCAAGCGCCACATCCTCGACGCCACCGGGCTCACCGTCACCTGCGGGCTCGGCCCCAACCGCATGCTCGCCAAGCTCGCCGGCAAGACCGTCAAGCCCGACGGCCTCGCGCGCGTCACCGCGGCCGAGGCCGACGCCTTCGTGCGCGAGCGGCCGATCGAGCAGCTCGCGGGCGTCGGGCACGCGCACGCGAAAACCCTGCGCTCGATGAACATCCGCACCATCGGCGAGCTGCGCCCGCTCTCGCCCGAGGTGCTCGAAGCGTTGTTCGGCGCGCCCGGGCGGCTGCTCCACGAGCGCTGCCGCGGCCGCGACACCGCGGCGGTGAACGAGCGCGAGGTGCCGCTTTCGATCTCGCGCGAGACGTCGTTCCACCGCGACACCGCGGAGCGCTGCGAGCTGGAGGGGATGCTCGAGTACCTCGTCGGCCGCGCCTGCCGCGCCGCGCGCGAGCTGGGGCTCAGGCCGCGCACCGTGGCGGTGCGCCTGCGCTACGCCGACGGCGAGGGGGCGGAGCAGGCGCGTTCGCTGAAGGTGCCGTCGGAGGCCGACCCGGTCGTGATGGCCGCGGCGCTCGATCTGCTGCGACGCCAGTTCACGCGGCGCGTGGCGCTCCACGCGCTGGGGGTGACGCTGTCGCAGTTCGTTCGCGCCGGCGGCGAGCAGGGCGCGCTGTTCGAGGAGCAGGAGGCCGGCCGTCGCGCCGCGCTCTACCGGGCGTTCGACGGCGTGCGGCGGACGTTCGGCCACGGGGTACTGGTGTCGGGGCGGGCGCTCCACCTCAAGGGCCGGCTCGACGAGGACCGCCATGGCTTCGTGCTGCGCACGCCGTCGCTCACCAAGTAGCGACCCCCGCTCACGCGCCAGCGCCGCGGTGCCGATAACCGGGGATCATGCCCCCACCCCTCCGCGACCGCCGGCGACGCTGGCTGCGCTGGCTGCGCCTGCTGTCCACGCCGCTCTCGGCCCGCGCGCTCGAGGAGCGCG
>MFFQ01000003.1:14736-15427 GCA_001780165.1 Candidatus Eisenbacteria bacterium RBG_16_71_46
GGGCTGGTCCCGGTGCTGCTGCTGGCCCTGGTGGTGTGGGGGCTGGTCGCGATGTGGACGCGGCATCCGCCGGCGCTGGTGGCGCGGCACCGCCCCGAGGCCCTGTGCTTCGCGCTCGCGCAACCGCCGGCGTTCGCGCCGCCGATGGCGATCGAGCCCAGCGCCGCGGTGATCCGCGGCCGCTTCGGCCCCACCACCCCGCCCGAGGAGGCGCTGCGGCAGACCATGCACTTCAACGACGAGATGGTGGCCAGTTCGCGGACACGGCACGTCGGCGACTACGACGTCGCCGCCATGTGGCTGCGCCTGCCCGACGAGGACGGCGCGCGCTTCTGGTTGGTCCTGGGCTGGATCGAGGGCAGCGACCTCGCGGTGTGCAACTTCCGCTTCGCCGACGACGGCCCGGTGCTCACCCCGGACCAGGAAGCCTGGGGCGACGAGTTGATGGCCCGCATCCTGGTGCCGGCGAACTTCCGCGCCGGCGGCATCCCCGAGGTGCGCCTGAACGCCGCCCGCGGCGCCACCATGCCAAGCTTCGGACCCAGGCACCCGGGATAGCGCCCGCCAGCGGGCCGCAGCGGGCGGGGACCGGAGCGCGGGCTCCGCAGACGCGCAGGAGCCAGGGATGGCGGGCGCGCCGAGGACAAGCGAGGCCCCGCCGAGGACGGCGGGGCCGAGCGGCCCACGCGCA
>MFFQ01000003.1:15437-18018 GCA_001780165.1 Candidatus Eisenbacteria bacterium RBG_16_71_46
CCGAGGACGGCGGGGCCGAGCGGCCCGCGCGCAGGTCCCCGCCCGCTGCGGCCCGCCGGGCACCACGCCCGCTGTGGCCCGCCCGGGCACGGAGTGACACTGTGACCTCCTTCGTCCCGCTCCGCGTGCATTCGCACGGCTCGCTGCTCTACGGCACCGCCGCGCCGCAGGCGCTGATCGCGCGCGCGCTCGAGCGCGGCTACCAGGCGCTGGCGCTCACCGACCGCGACAACCTCTACCTCGCGATCGCCTTCTACCGCGCCGCCCGCGCCGAAGGGCTGCGGCCGCTGCTCGGCGCCGAGGTCGTCGACGGCGACGCCGCGGCGCTGCTGCTACCGCTCGACCGCCGCGGCTACGCCCACCTGTGCGAGATCCTCACCGCGCGCCATCTCGATCCCGGATTCGATCTGGTCGCGGCACTCGCCGCGCGCGGGTCGGGGTTGCACGTCATCGTCGAGTCGCCCGGGCTCGCGGCGGCGCTGCTGCGAGCCGGCGTGCCCGCGGCGCAGGGCTTTCCGGAGGGGCCGCGCGCGCGCCGCCACGGCGGCGGGCTGTGGCTCGGCGTGCGCGGCCTGCCGCACGAGCGCGCGCGGCTGGCCGAGCGGCTCGACGCCGCGCTGCGCCTTGGCGTGCCGCCGGTCGCCACCGGCGACTGCGCGCTGCTCGATCCCGCCGACCACGCCGCGCACCGCGCCGCCGTGACCGCCGCCGCCGGCGAGCTGCTCGAGCGCATGCCGGCGGCGGCGTTCTGCGCGCGCGACGCGTGCCTCGCCTCCCCCGCCGAATGGGAGCGGCGCGTGCGCGCGGTGTGCGGCGGCGCGGGGCGTCCGCACGCCGCGGACCAGGCGCTCGCCAACAACCGCCTGCTCGCCGCGCGCTGCCGGCTCGAGCTGGACCTCGGCACGCCGATCTTCCCGCGCGCACCGCTCCCCGACGGCGTCACCGGCCCCGCCCACCTGCGCGCGCTGGGCCGCGCCGGCGTGCGCCGCCGCTACGGCGGCGACGACCGGCGGGCGCTGGCCCGGCTCGACCGGGAGCTGGCGATGATCGAGGCGATGGGCTTCACCGACTACTTCCTGCTGGTCGCCGAGATCGTCGGCTTCGCGCGCGCGCGGGGCATCGCCACCGTGGGGCGCGGCTCCGGCGCGGGCTCGATCGTGGCCTACTGCCTCGGCATCACCAACGTGGATCCGATCCGCTACGGGCTCTACTTCGAGCGCTTCCTCAATCCGTCGCGCCGCGATTGCCCCGACCTCGACATCGACCTGTGCTGGCGCAGGCGCGACGAGGTCATCGCGCACGTCTACCGCACCTACGGCGACGACCGCGTGGCGATGATCTCGACCCACGCCACGCTCGGCGCGCGCTCGGCGTTCCGCGAGACCGCGAAAGCCCTCGGCGTGTCGAACGCGCGGGTGAACGCGCTGGCGCGGCGCATCCCGCGCGCCCTCGAGAAACCCTACCTGGACCATCTCGCGGCATTCCCGGAGGCGCGCGGGGTGGACTGGCGCGAGCCCCCGCTGGCGGAGGCCTTGCGGCTGGCCGAGCGCCTCGAGGGCGCGCCACGGCATCTCTCGATTCACTGCGGCGGCATCGTCATCGGCGACCGGCCGCTGCCCTGGTACGTCCCGCTCCAGCGCGCGGCCAAGGACATCGTCGTGACGCAGTTCGAGATGCGCGCGATCGAGGCGCTGGGGCTCGTCAAGATGGACCTGCTCGGCAACCGCGCGCTCTCGACCATCGGCGAGTGCGTCTCGCTGGTCCGCGCCCACCGCGGGATCGAGGTGGACGTCGAGCGCCTGCCCGATCCCGACCCGCTCGCCGCCGCGCGGCTCCAGGCCGGCGATACGCTCAACTGCTTCCAGCTCGAGTCGCCCGCGATGCGGCACCTGTTGCGGATGCTCGCCTGCCGCACGCTCGACCAGACCATCGCCGCCGTGGCGCTGGTGCGGCCCGGCCCTGCCGAATCGGGCATGAAAGAGGCGTACTGCCGGCGCGAGCGCGGTCTCGAGCCGGCGAGCTTCCTCCACCCTCGGCTCGAACCGGTGCTCGCCGCCACCCATGGTGTGCTGCTCTACGAGGAGGACGTGATGTCGGTGGCGGCGGCCCTCACTGGACTGTCGCTGGCGGAGGGCGACGACCTGCGCCGCGCGATCGTTGGCGCGCGCGGCGACGAGGAGTTCCGCGCACTCGAGCGCGGGTTCGTCTCCCGCGCGCGGCGGGCCGGCGTGGACACGGACGTCGCCCGCGCCGCGTGGCGCGACCTCACGCGCTTCGCCGCCTACGCGTTCTGCAAGGCGCACGCCGCCGGCTACGGCACGCTCGGCTACCAGAGCGTGCAGCTCAAGGCGCGCTTCCCCGCCGAGTACGCCGTCGGGATCCTCAACCACCACGCCGGCATGTACGCGACCTGGGTGCACGTCGAGGACCTGCGCCGGCGCGGCGTCGAGTTCCGCGCCCCCTGCGTGCGGCGCTCCGCGTGGGACACGACGCTCGAGGCCGAGGGCGGCGCCGCCGCCGTGCGCGTGGGGCTCGGGCGCGTGTTCGGGCTCCACCGAGCCACCGCCGAGCGCATCGTGAC
>MFFQ01000004.1 GCA_001780165.1 Candidatus Eisenbacteria bacterium RBG_16_71_46
GACGGCAGGCGCGCCGCAGCTCAGCGGCAGTGTCGTTGGACGGGCTGGGAGGGCCAGGAGACGTGGCTACATTCGAGCGGGTCATCCCCGTGCTGGTATGTCGCCACATCCAAGCGGCTCATGACTTCCTGGTTCGAGCCTTTGGCTTCGAGTCTGGGGGCGTCGAGCGCGCTGGAGACGGCCAACCTGTTCATGGCGAGGTCCGCGTTGGTGGGACGACGAACTGGCTTCACCGCATCACGGCGGAGCACCAGCTCGATTCACCGGGGGCGGTAGACATGGCCGGCGCTGGGCTTGTCGTACATGTCAGCGATGTTGACGTCCACTTCACTCGTGCTCGTGCGGCCGGAGCAAAGATCGATTTCGTACCGTCCGATCAGCCTTACGGGCAACGCGAGTACGGGGCGCGGGACTCCGAAGGCCATCGCTGGTGGTTCGCCAGTCCAATAGCCGCTCCGCCGTCGTCGTGATGAATCGTCTGACCACCGGTTGCAACGGACGGTATTTCGCTGTTGCTGAACCGGGGCGGTGAGCGTCTCGCACAATCGCGGGACGATTTCATGGATGCGCCCGGATATGGAGCAGTCATGTCAGGGTCAGTATTGGACGCCATCGGCAACACCCCGATCGCGGAACTGCGCAAGGTCGTTCTGCCTGGCTGCGCTCGGATCGTGGTGAAGTTGGAGTGGGGGAATCCGACCGGGAGCATGAAGGACCGGATGGCGCGTGCGGCGATTGAGGCGGCCGAACGCGACGGGCGGCTGCAGCCGGGCGGCACCGTGCTGGAGGCCACGATGGGCACAACCGGCGTTTCCCTGGCGTTGGTGTGCGCTGCCAAGGGATATGGGCTTCACATCGTGTTCTCCGATGCCTTCAGCGATGAGAAACGACGAACCATGCAAGCCTTCGGTGCGATGGTCGAGGATGTGCAAAGCGACCATGGACGCATCACCGAAGCGCTCGTCAAGGCCATGCTGGCGAGGGCCCACGAGCTCAGCGCGAACCCGGGCTACTGGTGGTGTGACCAACTGAACAACCGTGACGCGATCAGTGGCTACCTCGCGATGGGGGAGGAGATTTGGATCCAGACCGGCGGCCAGGTTGACGCCTTCGTGCACGCTGTCAGCACCGGCCACTCGCTTCACGGCGTCGCGCGCGGCCTACGTGAGCACAAGCGCACCCTGCACGTCGCAGCCGTGGAGCCCGCGGAATCGGCTGTCTTGTCCGGACAGCCGAGCGGATCACACCAGATTGAGGGCATCGGGATCGGTTTTGTCCCGCCGCTCTGGGAACCCGATGAAGTCGACGAAATCATGACCGTCACGACCGAGGACGCCAAGGCCATGACCCGCCGACTCGCTCGTGAGGAGGGCTTGTTCGCCGGTGCGTCATCGGGAGCGAACGTGGTGGCCGCCATCCGGCTTGGCCAGCGCCTCGGTCCCGGCGCCACGGTGGCGACGATCCTGGTGGATTCGGGACTGCGCTACCTCAGCACCGACGTGTACAGTGCGGGCTGACCGCTGGTGGGCGGATCACAGGGTGAGACGCCCGACATGCGCTTGATGCCATCCGTCCACCCGCGGGCCAGCGTCGCCCGCCGGCGCGGGCCGGTGAACTGAATCGTCGAATGGCGAACGGTCATGACCTCTCTTCATTCGAACGACGAGTTCTTGAACGACGAGTTCTTCCAGGCCGTTGAGGATCTCATCGCAAAGTTGAAGGACGGGGGGCACCAGCAGGCGGCCGTCGACCTCAGAGACGGCTTCGCGCATCTCAATGGACTCACGGATGGATGGGCTTGCTTCCTGGAGTCGATCGAAAGGGTCCAGGCCACCGAATCCAAGCGATTCGCGCGGGAGCATCAGAGGGCGCTGGAGATGATCCGAGCGACCGCCCACGCCGCCGTGTTCCGGCGATGAGGGGCGGTCATGCGCGGTCCGCGCCGGCGAATGCTGGTTCGGCGGACACCATCGTGTTTCGCGGCCAGCTCCGCATGGTGGGAGATTGACTCTGGTTCGCCGCATCGTCGAGGTCCTCCGATGGAGAAGGTCAACCTGTCGCAGAAGCTATCGCTCTTTGCCGACCACTGGAGCCCGAAGGTGGTTGGCGAGGTGAACGACTTCCATGTGAAGCTGGTCAAGCTCCAGGGGGAGTTTGTCTGGCACTCGCATGAGACCGAGGACGAGCTGTTTCTCGTCCTGCAGGGACGGCTCCGCATGCAGTTTCGAGACCGCGAGGTTCTCGTCGAGCCGGGCGAGTTCATCGTGGTTCGGCGCGGCACCGAGCACTGTCCGGCGGCCGAGAACGAAGTCCACGTGCTTCTGATCGAACCGAAGTCTGCGGTGAACACCGGAAGCGTCGGTGGTGAGCGGAAGCGCGAGCCTGAGTGGATTTGAGGCCCCTGCACACGCCGCGTGCCGGCGAAGAGCGGCAGTCATGCGAGATCCACGCTGTCTCATGCTGGCGAGATGTCGAGACCGGGAGTACCGCCGTGCACATAAACCCCGATCACTTCCTCCAGACCGAGACCGGCCGCGTCATTACCCCGGAACTCAACAGGCTGGCCTGGGAGAAGTCGTACGCGGCCCTCGAGGAGGCGTTGCTGCGCGCGACGACATCCACGAAGGTCTTCGTACTCGTCGGTGCGCAGGGCGCTGGAAAAAGCACGTGGGCAAAGGCGAGGGGCACCGCAACGTCTGACGCGATACTCTTCGATGCGATACTCGTCAAACGAGCTGAGCGGGAGAGAATCCTGGGCGCCGCCAAGGCACGCTCCGTAGGCGTCGTTGCCGTGTGGTTCAGAACCCCGCTCGAGGTGTGCCTGGCGCGCAATGCTTCGCGACCTGCAGACGAGGTCGTACCGGAGCAGGCCGTGCGAAACGTGTTCGCCGCGGTTGAGCCGCCATCCACCGTCGAGGGGTTCGAACAGGTGCTGGAGGTGTTCTGCAATGAGACGCACGCCTAACCGCTTGCTCGAGCGAACCTGCCGACCCCACGCCGCTCACCTCGGAGGTTGGACCTCTGGGAGGAGAGGGGCCACCTCGCAGGTTGCGTTCCGGCTCTCGTCCGGGAACACCGTCGTCGCCCTCGGTGGCAAGGTCCATGTGGAGCGGCTCGGCGAGATTCTCGTGACCAGACCGATCGCGCACCGCGAGCCGGGGGAGACCCTCTTGACGTTCGGGTTATCGGACGCAGGTAGCTTCCCCGCGCTCTCCGACGCGCGGCTGAGAGGGTGAGTTGGATCGATCTCAGGAGGACCCTTGGATGAGTGAGGTTGAGCTGATCGCCGATCAGATCGCCTCGGGCTACCGAGAGGGTGCCTGGCCGGGGGTTTCGGTACGCGCGTTCTTCCACGGGTTGTCTCCGGTCGAAGGGGCAGCGCACCCGATTGCGGGAGCCCATAGCGCCTGGGAGATCGCCCTGCACCTTGACCACGTGGGTCGGCGCTCTCGGGAGGCGGCCCCGGCTCAGCGCACGAGCAGCACGCGCGCCGCGCGCGCCTGGGTGCCGTCGAACAGAGCGCGGGCGAAGTAGACGCCGGCCGGCTTCCCCACGGCGTCCCAGGTGAAACTCCGTGCGCCCGCGCCCGCCGGTCCCGAGGCGAGGGTCACGACCTGGCGGCCTCCGAGATCGAACAGGCGGAGGTCGAGGTGCCCGGCCGCGGGGAGGACCACGTCGAGCCGCACCCGCCCGCGGGCGGGCTGCGGACCCGCGGTCAGGCGGAACGCCTCGCCATGCTCCGCCTCCACGGCGACGTTCGGAGCGTAGGGCGCCGCGGTCGCGCTGACCGGCTGCCGCGCCTCGGCGGCCCGGTCGGCGGCGAACACCGCGTCCTTGCCCGGCGCGTCGTAGGCGATGACCCGCGTGACCTCGAAGCGGTTGTAGATCGGAAACACCGCGGGGTCGGTGTTGGGGATGGTGCTGTCGCGCCAGAAGCCGCTCGTGCCATAGGCGACCACGTCGCCGGTGCACTGCGTCACCGGGGGGCTGGTGCTGTCGAGGTAGTAGCTGGTGTAGGTGAATCCCGCGATGTCGGTGTCGAGCAGGTGGGTCATCGCGAGCGTGCCCTGGGCGCCGCTCACCATCTCCCAGCCGATCGCCCCGGCGGTCACGGCGTCGGGGGCGCCGTCCACCGTCACCCCGGCAGGGTCGAGATCGTTGCGGTAGACCATGCCCGAGGCGGCCGGTGCATAGTCGAACACGTCCATCACTCCCGGGATCGGATGCACGCGCAGCACGGTGAGCAGGTCCTCGCGCGCGGCGTAGAAGCGGTGGATGCGCAACGTCGTGAAACCGCTGTTGGCGCCGACGTAGCCGCGCAGCGCGCGCACCGGCCCCGCGCGATTGACGAGGAACGCCCCCTCGCCGGCGGAGAACGTATCCTCGGTGCGCTGGCACTGGCCGGGCCCGAACATCGACTTGTGCCGGTCGAGGATGTCCACGCCGGTCGCAGCCCCCGCGGTCACGCGCGTCTCGTCGCGAATCCAGCGGTCGGCGAAATGGACGGCGTAGGCGGCGGTGGTGACCGATGAGTTCTCGGGGTTCGGCCCGCGCCGCGTGTTGTACGTCGCCTTGTACGAGCCCGAAAGCAGGTCGAAGACGTAGGTCACGGGCGGGATTCCCACACCGGGGGAGAGGCTGCCGTCGGAGCGGAACAGGTAGGCGTAGGCGGTCCCGCCCAGGATCGGGTCGTGGAGCGTGAGCTCGACTCCCGACCCGGGCAGCGTGCCCGGCGGCTCGGGAGCGCCCGCAGGCGCCGCCCCGGCGTCGCCGCTCATCAGGACCAACTCGTCGTCGGCATCGAACCCGGGATCGGGGTCGGCCCCGGCGAAGGTCGAGGTGTCGTTGTAGGTGAGGACCGCGTACCCGATCGCCGTCGAATCGTAGACGACGCCGAAGTCGAGCACCGCCCGCTCGTCCACCTGGACCGGGATCTGCAACCAGCCTCCGTCGTGGCGGAAGGCGACGATGCGGCCCGGCGGCGCCCCGATCAGCGTGGGCATGTCGGCGCCGGTGAGCACCAGGGGGTCACGGTCACGGGCCAGTGGCCCGCTGGAGGCGGCGATGGGCAGCAAGGCGAGGACCAGGCCGAGCGGAGCGGCGAGGGCGCGGGAGCAGGGACGGTGCATTTCCACCTCTTCGGGGGGAGGGCAGGGTGGGGCCGGGCTCGCGGGCTCGAGCATAACGCGCCGGCTGAGCCCGCAGCGAGCGCCTTGCGAGCGCGGCGGCCCCCATGGAACCGCTCGGCATCCCCCGGGGCGACCGCACGGCGCGACCCGACCCACCAAGGCAGGCAAACGCCGCGGCCCCTGCCGGAGCCGCGGCGTCGCACGCCCCGCGGGCGAATCAGCTCTTCGAGCGGAACTTGATGCTGCAGCCCAGCGCCTTGGTTTCGGCCGTGGTCACTTGCTTGCCGGCGCTCGCGGTCTCGAGCGCCTCCTGCAGGTAACGCGTCTTCACCTGGCGCGGCTGGCGCGCGTTGTCGTCGATGGTGCCGTGGTAGACGAGCTGGCCCTCGGCGTCGAACAGGAAGGCCTCGGGCGTACGGGTGGCGCCGAAGGCGCGGGCGAGATCGGAGGTGGCGTCCACCACGTAGGGGAACTTCATCCCCCGGGCCTTGGCCCGCTTCCGCATCTCGGCGTAGCCGTCCTCAGCCTGCACCTGGGGGTCGTTGGAATTGACCATGATGACGCCCACGCCCTTCTTCTGCCACTCGTTGCCGAGCGCCACGAGACGCGTCTCCCAGGCCTTGACCCAGGGACAAGCATTGCAGGAGAAGATCACGAGCGTGCCCTTCCTGCCGCGCACGTCGTCGATCGAGACGTCCTTGCCGTCCACGTTCTGCATCTTCACGTCTGCCATCGGCGCGGTTGCGCCGAGCGCCAACTCCTCGGCCATCTCGGCGGCGCGGACGGGTCCCGCCAGCGACGCGAGAGCCAGGGTCAGGGCCAGGGTGCAAGGGAACCAGGTGCGGACGCGCATGATCACTCTCCTGTTGGGGGGTCGGCGCCTTGGGCCGCCAGCGCCTGGAGCACCATCTGCTCCATCTCGGCGTACGTGGCCTTGCCTTCGTGGAATCGCATCAGGCGACCTTGGGCATCGTAGACGAACGAGGCGGGCAGCGCACCCGTCCAGCGCGGATTTAACGTGTCGATGAACTCCATGTCGTCGCCGCTCTTGAGCAGGGTCTCGAAGTCCACCCCCTGCTCGCCGAGAAAACGCCGGGCGGCGGGGAGCTGCTCCTCGAAATCGCACGACACCAGCACCAGGCGCAGGCCGCGATCACGATAGGCCCGGGCGAGGGCCATGAGCGCCGGGAATTCCTCTCGGCACGGGCCGCACCAGGTGGCCCAGGCGTTGACGAACGTCATCCTCGCCCCGGGTGCGCGCACCGCCTGCAACACCTCCGTGGCGGTCGCGGGACGCAACGGCGGGGCCGTGGCCTCCGGGGCTTTGGCGGTCCTCTGCGCATCCGTTCCGCAGCCGGCGCCGGCCGCCAGCGCCAGGGCGAGCGCGATCCCAGGCACGCTCCGGCACGCCGGCCCCAGCGCGCTCAATGACGCCCCCGCCGGCGCTCCGGCGCGGGCACGTTCTCGAGGCAGGTGGTCCACCAGCCGGTGCGAGTGGTCTCGACGAACTCGGGCGGCAGCGCCTCGGCCTCCATCTCGCGCGCCAGCTCGTCGTGGTCGTAAGCGACCGGGTGGAACTCCACGCTCACCGCGTCGTTCACGGCCAGCTCGGCGTACCAGACCTCGGTCCGTCCGTCGTTCGCCGGGCGGCCGATCGCCCCGACGTTGACGACGTGACGCCCCGACGGCAGCGCGCGGTGCCAGTGGATGCCGGTGTGCGTGCAGGCGACGATGTCGGCGCCGTGCGCCTCGCACAGCCACTCGAGGAACGCATCGGAGCACGCCGACTCCCACAGGAACTCGTTCACCCGGCGCGGCGAGCCGTGGCAGAGCAGGACGCGCCGGCCGCCGATCTCCAGGCGCTGCTGCTCGGGGAGCGCGGCCATCCAGCGCTTGTGGTCGGCGGCGGTGCGGGCGGCCGTGTAGTCGTAGGAGAGCTGGGCGAAGTGGTTGTCGCGCGGATCGGTGTAGCCGCAGGCGCAGTCGCCACGGCCGTGGCCGATCGAGTCGTCGTAATTGCCGCGCAGCGCCGGCACCCCGCTCGAGCGCAGGATCTCCAGCGCGCGGTCGGGATGGGGGCCGAACCCCCCGAGGTCGCCCAGGCACCAGACGGCGCCGGCGCCGCGCCGCTCGACGTCCTCGAGCACGGCGCGGAGGGCGAGATGGTTGCTGTAGACGCCGCCGAACAGGGCGAGGCGGTGGCTCATCGCCGTCTCCCGCGCGCCGCGATCCGCCCGCTCATTCCCGGCTCTCCCGCGCGCCGCGGCACGGGGCGAGGCCGGCGATCATCGCCGCCTCACGCGCAAGCCGGGCACCCGGGACGCCGCGGTCAGCCGTTGGCGCACGTCATTCCCGTGACGTAGCAGGTGTAGCAGGCACCGTGCGCGAGCGGGAACGGCCCCAGCGTCTCATCCAGCCGCCCGCCCATCCGTCCGCCGGGCTCGTCCACCAGCAGCGGGCACACGAACACTCCCTTGGCGGTCACGGCGCGGCAGCCGCCGCATTGCAGGCGATCGGGATCGAAGCTCGCCGCCGGGAGGTCGAGCAGCGTCTCGATCTCGAGGTAGCCGCGGGTGCGCGCGGTCTCGCGCCCGAGCAGGAACATCGGCAGCACCTTGAGCCGCGGGCGTGCCACCCCCGCCTCGCGCAGCATGGTGATGTAGCGCGCGCGGAAGGCGAGCGGGTCCTCGTCGCCGTTCTGGGTGACGGTGACGATCGGCAGCAGCCCGTGGTCCGAGAGCCGCCGCAACCCGTCGAGCGTCCGCGCGAAGCTGCCCTCGCCGCGGAAGCGGTCGTGGTCCTCCGCGCGGTAGCCGTCGAGGCTCACGCGGATCTCGAGCGCGCAGCGCGACGCGTCGCTCAGCGCGCGCAGCGTCTCGAGGCGCCGCTGGGTGAAGAGCGTGCCGTTGGTGAGCACGGCGCACGGCACCCGAGGCAGCGTGTCGGCGAGGATCTCGAGCATCTCCGGGTGCATGAAGGGCTCGCCGCCGGTGAAGTAGATCTCCTTGACGCCGAGGGCCAGCGCTTCGGCGACGCGGTCGCGCACCTCGCCCCGGCTCATGAGCGGGTGGCGCAGGTCGCCGGGGCCGCACGAGACGAAGCAATGGGTGCAGGCCAGGTTGCAGAGCGTGCCCGCGACCTGGATCCACAGCGCGTCCAGGTGGTGCAGCGGCTGGGCGGGGTAGCGCCCGGCGTCGGGTTCCGGCCGCGCCGGGCTGGGGGCCCCGACCAGGGGCAGCGGCGTTGCGGCCATCGGGATGGGTCCCGTGCGAGTCATGGGTCGCGGGGCGCTCCGGCGCATCTAGAGGAAGTGCAAGTGCGGGCCTGAAGGGCGCCCGGGAATAGGCTTTGACGAGGCAACCAGTCTCTCCTACTCTAAGTGGTTCTGTCCATGCCTTCTAGCCGGCCTGGGGCGGGTGCCGAGGGGCCCCGCCATCAGCAGGGGGTCCGCCGCGGCGCGGCCGGCCCCGACGGATAGGACGCCGCGCGGAGGGAGCGTGCGACCCGCCCGCCCGGCTGCAGGGCCGGGATGCCGCCCCGGTAACGGGTAGCCTTGAACCACGACCGACGATCTGCGAGGTAACGCCCGATGTCCGACGTTGGCACCGCCGCGGTCTTGGATGCGCTGCGTACCGTCGAGGATCCCGATCTCAAGCGCGACCTGGTGTCGCTGAACATGATCGAAGACCTCGCCGCCCAGGACGGGCGCGTGTCCTTCACGCTGGTGCTGACCACGGCCGCCTGCCCGCTCAAGGATCAGATCGAGGGCGACTGCCGCGCCGCGGTCGAGCGCGTGCCGGGTGTGCGGGCGGTCGAGATCAAGACCATCTCGCGCGTGCGCAAGGCCAAGCATCCCGCGGCGGACCGCAAGGTGCTCGAAGGCGTGGCCCAGGTGATCGCGATCGGCAGCGGCAAGGGCGGCGTGGGCAAGTCCACCATCGCGGCCAACCTCGCGGTCGCGCTCGCCGCCACCGGTGCCAAGGTCGGACTGCTAGACGGCGACATCTACGGACCCAACTTACCGCGAATGCTCGGCGTGCAGCGCCAGCCGTCCCAGCGCGACAACAAGATCCTCCCGATCGCCGCGCACGGGGTGGACTTCATGTCCATGGGTCTGCTGGTGGACCAGGGCGAAGCCGTGGTGTGGCGTGGTCCGATGCTGCACGGGGCGATCAAGAGCTTCCTCCACGACGTGGACTGGGGCGAGCTGGACTACCTGTTGGTGGATCTGCCCCCGGGCACCGGCGACGTGCAGTTGTCGCTGATCCAGCAGACGGTCGTCGCCGGCGCGGTGGTGGTGACGACGCCCTCGCTGGTGGCGATCGAGGACGCGGTCAAGGCGGTGAACATGTTCGAGAAGCTGCAGGTGCCGGTGCTGGGGCTGATCGAGAACATGAGCTACTTCGTCTGCCCCTCGTGCAACACGCGACACGACATCTTCAGCTCCGGCGATGGCGAGGCGCGCGCCCTCGCCCTGGGGCTGCCGTTCCTCGGCGCGGTCCCGCTCCACCCGGACATCCGCAGCGGCGGCGACGCCGGCCGGCCGGTGGTGCTGGACAAGCCCGACAGCGATTACTCGCTCGCGCTCAAGCGCATCGCGGGGCACCTCGCGCAGCGCGTCTCCATCCAGAGCATCGGAGTGGGGTAGGCGGCCATGCGCGAGGTGTACGCCGACCATGCCGCCACCACCGCCCCGGCGCCCGAGGTGGTGGAGGCGATGCGCGCGCACGCCTCCCGCGGGCGCTTCGGCAACGCCTCCTCGGTGCACCGTCGCGGTGAGGCCGCGCGAGAGGCGGTGGAGGAGGCCCGTGGCCGGCTCGCACGCCTGGTCGGCGCGCTGCCCGAGGAGATCGTCTTCACCGCCACCGGCTCCGAGGCCAACAACCTGGCACTCAAGGGCGTGCTGGCGGCCGCACCCGCCGGCCGCACCCGCATCGTGATCTCGGCGATCGAGCATCCCTCGGTGATCGAGACCGCCCGCCACCTCGCCTCGCGCGGGGTGCCGCTCTCGGTGGTCCCGGTGGGCGCCGAGGGGATTCTCGATCCAGCGGCCGTTGCCGCCGCGCTCGGCCCCGACGTCGCGCTGGTCTCGGTCATGTGGGTCAACAACGAAGTCGGCACGATCCAGCCGGTGGCGGAGGTCGCCGCCCTGGCGCACGCGGCCGGCGCGCGGATGCACTGCGACGCGATCCAGGCGGTGGGCAAGCTGCCGGTGGACGCGGCGGGCGCGGAGGTGGATCTGCTGAGCGTCGCCGGGCACAAGTTCCACGGGCCCCTGGGCGCGGCCGCGCTCTGCGTGCGTCGC
The DNA here is from genome assembly GCA_001780165.1 of Candidatus Eisenbacteria bacterium RBG_16_71_46. Lineage (GTDB taxonomy): Bacteria > Eisenbacteria > RBG-16-71-46 > RBG-16-71-46 > RBG-16-71-46 > RBG-16-71-46. The sequence continues at coordinate 10,435 of MFFQ01000004.1, forward strand.
CGCACCCGGCTGGTGCCGCTGATCCACGGCGGCCGCCAGGAGCGTTCGCGTCGCGCGGGCACCGAGGACCTGCCGGCGATCGCGGGCCTGGGGGTGGCGGCGGAGCGCGCGGCGGCGCGTCTGGCGGCGGACGCCGCACGGCTCGCGGGCCTTGGGGGCCGCCTCGCCGAGGGGCTGCTCGCCGCCGTGCCCGGGGCCCGGCTCAACGGCGACCGCGCGCGGCGCGTGCCGGGGATCGCCAATGTGTGCTTCGCGGGCGTGGATGGCGAGGCGGTGCTGCACGAGCTGGACCTCCTCGGGGTGACGGTCTCGACCGGCTCGGCCTGCAGCGCCGGCTCCCCGGGGCCCTCGCACGTGCTGCGGGCGATGGGGCTCTCCGCGGAGGACGCCCACGCCAGCGTCCGGTTCTCGCTGGGAGGGGAGACGAGCGAGGACGATGTGGATTACATTCTGGAGGTCACGCCGGCGGTGGTGAGCCGCCTGCGCGCGCTCGACCGGCCGGCGATGCCAGGCCGCGCTTCGGGCGTGCGATGAAGAGAGGAGAGCAGCCGTGAGCCAGCAGGAGCAGTTCCGCCTCAAGGTGGGTCTGGCGGAGATGCTGAAGGGCGGAGTGATCATGGACGTGATGACCGCCGACCAGGCCCGCATCGCCGAGGAGTCGGGGGCCGTCGCGGTGATGGCGCTGGAGCGCATTCCCTCGCGGATCCGACGCGAGGGCGGCGTGGCGCGCATGAGCGATCCGGCCCTGATCAAGGAGATCGAGGCCGCGGTGACGATCCCGGTGATGGCCAAGTGCCGGATCGGGCACTTGGTCGAGGCCCAGATCCTCGAAGCGCTGGGCGTGGACTTCATCGACGAGAGCGAGGTGTTGACTCCCGCCGACGAGGAGAACCACATCGACAAGCACCCGCTCAAGGTGCCGTGCGTGTGCGGTTGCCGCGACCTGGGCGAGGCGCTGCGCCGCATCGGCGAGGGCGCGGCGATGATCCGCACCAAGGGCGAGGCCGGCACCGGGAACGTGGTCGAGGCGGTGCGCCACATGCGCTCGGTCATGCGCTCGATCCACACGCTCCAGGGGCTCCGCGAGGACGAGCTGATGGCCGCGGCCAAGTCGCTGGGCGCGCCGTTCGAGCTGGTGCGCCAGACCGCCCGCACCGGGCGGCTGCCGGTGCCCAACTTCGCCGCCGGCGGGATCGCCATCCCGGCCGACGCGGCGCTGATGATGCAGCTCGGCGCCGAGGCGGTGTTCGTCGGCTCGGGCATCTTCGACGTCGGGCTCGATCTCAAGCCCGACGAGCAGCGCCGCGACCAGTTGCGGATGGCGCGCGCGGTGGTCAAGGCGGTGGCGAACTACAACCGTCCCGAGGTCCTGGCCGAGGTGAGCGAGGGCCTGCCCAAGCCGATGCGCGGCCTGTCCATGGAGAGCGTGCCCGAGGAGCAGCAGCTTGCCAAGCGCGGCTGGTGAGGCGGTCTCGTCGCGCCGGGTCGGGGTGCTGAGCCTGCAGGGTGACTTCGCCTGCCACCGCGCCGCCCTCGAGCCGCTCGGGGTCGAGCCGGTACGCGTGACCCTGGCGCGCGACCTCGAGGGCCTCGCCGCGCTGGTGCTTCCGGGGGGCGAGTCCACCACCATGCTGCGTCTCATCGCGGCCACCGGGATGCGCGACGCGCTCGAGGCGTTCGTGCGCGCCCGGCCGGTACTCGGCACCTGCGCCGGGCTGATCCTGCTCGCGGCCGAGGCCGACCGCCTGCCCGAGGCACCCCTGGGAGTGCTCGACGTCGAGGTCCGGCGCAACGCGTACGGCCGGCAGATCGACTCGTTCAGCGCTCCGGTGGACGTGCCGGCGGTGGGCGGCCGCTTCCACGGCGTCTTCATCCGCGCCCCGCGGCTGCGGCGCATCGGCGCCGGCGTCGAGATCATCGCCCGGCGCCCCGATCCGGCGGGGGGCGCCCCGGAGCCGGTGGGCGTGCGCGCCGGCCACGCCGTCGGGCTGTGCTTCCATCCGGAGCTGAGCGGCGACCTGCGGCTCCACCGCTGGTTCCTGAGCGAGGTGGCCGGCCTCGCCCTGCCCGACACCGGGGGCCCCGGCGCGATGCGCGCGCTGGCCGCGAGCGAGGGGACGGAGTGACCGGCGCCACCCCGGAACGCCGCGCGTTCCACGAGTTCCTCGCGCGCCACCGGCGCTTCCTGCTCACCACGCACATCAACCCCGACGGCGACGGGCTCGGCAGCGAGGTCGCGCTCGCGCTGTGGCTGCGGGCGAGCGGCCGGGAGGTGGCGGTGCTCAACGATTCGCCGGTGCCCGCGGCGTTCGAGTTCCTCACCGCCCTCCAAGCGATCCAGCAGTTCGAGCCCGCGCTCGCCGAGCAGCGCTTCGAGCAGGCCGACGCGCTGATCGTGCTCGACACCAGCAATCGCCAGCGCGTGGGCCGGCTGAGCCCGCTGTTCGACCGCCACGTCATCCCGATCGCGGTGGTGGACCATCACGTCTCGCACGCCACCGGCTTCGGCCAGGTCAACGTGATCGAGCCCGAGGCCTCCGCTACCGGCGAGATCGTCTACGACCTGATCCGCGAGGCCGGCACCCCGATCACGCGCGAGATCGCCGAAGCGCTGTACGTGGCGCTGATCACCGACACCGGCTCGTTCCGCTTCTCCAATACCGACAGCCACGCCCATCGCATGGCGGCGGATCTGCTGGGCCACGGGCTCGATCCCCAGCGGCTTCACATCCAGGTCAGTGCCCACGCCTCGGCGGGCCGGCTGCGGTTCTTCGGCGAGGTGCTCACCCGCCTCGAGATCCTCGAGGAGGGGCGCCTCGCGGTGCTGGAGGCCGCCCCCGAGCAGTTCGAGCGCCATGGACTGGTGGGGGCGGATACCGACGGCCTGGTGGACATGCCGCGCAGCATCGCCGGGCTCGAGGTCGTGGCGCTGTTCTCGGAGGTGGAGCCGGGCAAGGTGAAGGTCAGCCTGCGCTCGACCGGCCGGGTGGCGATCGACCAGGTCTGCACGCGCCTCGGCGGCGGCGGCCACCCGCACGCGGCCGGCGTCATGTTGCGCGGCACGCGGGCCGATGCCCGCGCGCGCATCCTCCCCGAGCTGCACAAGATCCTCGCCGCCCTCGAGCCCGCCGGGCGCGGAAGCGCCGCGTGAGTGCGGCGCCGGCGGCGTCTCCGACCCTTGCGGTGGCGCTCGAGGCCGAGGACCTGCGGCACCGCTACGGGCGGCGGGTCGGGCTCGAGCGCGTGAGCTTCTCGCTCGCCGGGCCCGGCGCGGTGGCGATCACCGGCCCGAACGGCTCCGGCAAGACCACGCTGCTGCGGCTGATCGCCGGCTTGCTGCGCCCCACCGAGGGCCGCACCCGGCTCCGGGTGGGGGACGCCGAGGTGCCGCCGGCGGAGCGCCGGCGCTGGATCGGGCTCGCGACTCCCGACCTGGCCTTCTACGAGGAGCTGAGCGTCGCCGAGAATCTGAGCTTCGCCGCCGAGGCGCGGGGACTTGCCGCCCCGGCGCAGGCGGTGGCCGAGACGCTGGAGCGGGTCGAGCTGGCGGTGCGGGGCGCGGATCGCGTGGCGGCCCTGTCCTCGGGAATGAAGCAACGGCTGCGGCTCGCCTTCGCGCTGCTCCACCGCCCCGCGGTGCTGCTCCTGGACGAGGCCGGGAGCCACCTCGACGAGGCGGGCCGGCGGCTGGTGAACCGGGTGGTGGCGGCCGCACGGCGCGAGGCGCTGGTGCTGATCGCGACCAACGACGAAAGGGAGACGGGACTTGGCGACCAACGGATCGAGCTCCGGGGCCGCGGTCTGGGCGATCCTGCGTAAGGAGTGCCGCAGCGAGTGGCGCACCCGCTACGGGCTCAACGCGGCGCTGCTGTTCTCGGTGACCACCCTGACCGTGGTGAGCTTCGCGGTCGGGCGCCTGAGCGATCGCACCGACCTGCTGAGCGCGATGCTGTGGGTGGTGCTGCTGTTCGCGGCCCTCGCCTCGCTCAGTCACGCGTTCGTGCGCGAGGTCGAAGGCCGCACGATGACGATGCTGCGGCTGGTGGCCTCGCCGACCGCGATCGCGCTCGGCAAGCTGCTGTTCAACCTGCTGTTCCTGGTCGTGCTCGAGCTGGTGACGGTGCCGCTGTTCCTGGTGCTGATGGGTGGACCGCCGCCGCGGTGGGGACCCTTCCTGGCGGTGCTGGCGCTCGGCAGCTTCGCCCTGGGGACCTCGTCCACGCTGGTGGGCGCGGTGATCGCGCAGACGCGCGGTCGTGGTGCGCTGTTCGCCGGCGTCTCGTTCCCGATCCTGCTGCCGGTGCTCGCGGCCGCGGTCAGCGGCACGCGGGCGCAGTGGCAGGGGGGTGCGGTCGGGGCCGATTTGCGGCTGCTGGCGTCCTTGGGGCTCGCGCTGCTGGGCGCCAGCCTGCTACTGTACGACCACCTGTGGGAGGACTAGCGTGTTCCTGAGGCTCCTGCTGTTGGTTTGGATCGCCGCGGCGATCGTCGCGGGCTTCGCCTGGGCTCCGACCGTGCCATACCTGGAGGAGACCACGCGCGTGCTCTATTTCCACATCCCCGCCGCCTGGGTGACGGTCCTGGCGTTGGGGTGGTCCGTGGTTCACAGCGTGCTCTACCTACGGACCCGGAAGCTCGAGCACGACGACCAGGCGGCGGGCGCAGCCGAGCTCGGGATCCTGTTCTGCATCGGCGCCACCGTGAGCGGGTCGATGTGGGCCAAAGCGCAGTGGGGCTCGTACTGGAACTGGGACCCGCGCGAGACCTCGATCTTCTTTCTGCTGCTCATCTATGCCGCCTACCTGGCGCTGCGCAGCGCGGTCGAGGCCGAGGAGCGCCGCGCGCGGCTGGCGGCGATCTATTCGGTGGCGGCGTTCGTGGCGGTGCCGTTCCTGATGTTCGTCGTGCCGCGGATCTATCAGACCCTGCACCCGTCGCCGATCATCGGCCGCGGCAGCGAGGGTGGCATGGACCCCCGGATTCGGGTGGTCTTCTACGCGATGCTGATCGGCTTCACGGGGATGTTCTACTGGCTGCTGTCGCTGCGGGTACGCACGGCCCGGCTCGAACGCCGGCTCGCGGAAGCCTGAGCGGCGCACCGGACCGAGGAGGGGCGAATCTGAACGGGAACCTGGTGGTGATGGGAGTGGCGCTGCTGGTCTGGGGGCTGCTATTCTTCTACGTCGTCCGGCTCGAGCGGCGCATCAAGGACTTGGAGCGCAAATGAACCTCAAAGTGACGCTGGCCTTAGGCCTGCTCGTGGTGGCCGCGGGCGTCGGTGTGACGAGCTTCCGCAACACCGTGACGCCCTACATCTCCTTTTCCGAGGCGCGGCGGGCGACTGGTCTGGTCCAGGTCAACGGCGCGCTGGCCGACAAGAGCTACGTCCTCAATCAGCAGGAGCAGTTCCTCCAGTTCAAGCTTCGCGACACGGCCGGCGAGATCCTGCCGGTGACCTACCGTGGCGTGATTCCCGGCAATTTCGACCAGGCCAAGATGGTGGTGGCCATTGGGCGATACCGCGGGGACCATTTCGAAGCGGAGCAGCTGCTGATCAAGTGTCCCTCCAAGTACCAGGCCGAGGCCGAGCAGGGCGGGAGCACCTCTTGACGTTTCGTCCCATGATGATGGGCGCCGCGGTGATTCTACCGGCCGCGGCGCTGGGGTCGTTTCTGGTCTGGACCGGGGTGCTGAACCTCGGCCAGTTGCTCAACTGGATCTCGTTCCTGGCCGCACTCGTCGCCGGGCTGGCGTTCCTCGCCGCGGCCGGGGGGCGCGCCGCAACGGAGCGCGCGGGCCGCCTGGCCTTCGTCGTCCAGTGGGTGGCGCTGCTGCTGGCCGCCGCCGTGCTCTGGAACATCCTCTTCACCCACCAGTTCCGCTACCAGTACGTCGCCAGCTACTCGTCCAGCTCCATGCCGGCCCATTACGTATTCGCCGCGTTCTGGGGCGGGCAGGAAGGCACGTTCATGCTGTGGGCGCTCGTCACCTGCACTCTCGGCCTGGTGATGATGCGGCTGAACCACCCGCTCAAGTGGACGGCGATGTTCTTCCTCAACCTGCCGCTGGTGATGCTCGGGCTGGTGACCGTCATGCGCGGACCGTTCCTCGAGTTCCCGCTCGGCCGGGTCCCGCTCGACGGACAGGGCCTCAATCCTCTGCTGCAAGACCCGTGGATGACGATTCACCCGCCGGTGCTCTTCACCGGATTCTCCTCGCTGGTGGCGCCGTTCGCGCTCGCGATGGCGGGGCTGGTCAAGCGCGATTACGACGGCTGGATCAAGCCGGTGCTGCCGTGGGCGGTGTTCTCGACCGCCATCCTCGCCACCGGCTTCATCATGGGCGGGGTGTGGGCGTACAAGGTGCTGGGGTGGGGCGGCTACTGGGGCTGGGACCCGGTGGAGAACGGCTCGCTCATCCCCTGGCTCGCGAACATCGCGTTGCTCCACGGACTGCTGGTCCAGCGCGTGACCGGCAGCCTGCGGCGCACCAACTTCTTCCTCGCCGTGACCTCGTACGTGCTGGTGCTGTACGCCTCGTTCCTCACCCGCAGCGGCGTGCTCGCGGACTTCTCGGTGCATTCGTTCGTGAACCTGGGGCTCAACGGGTTCCTGCTCTCGTTCCTATTCCTCACCGCGATCGTCGGCTACGGGGCGCTGATCTACCGCTTGCGCGACATCCCGGGTCCGGCGCAGGCGCTCGGCAGCTTCTCGCGCGAGTCCATGATGTGGCTCGGACAGCTCGTGTTCATGCTGATGTGCGGGCTCACCGCAATCGGAATGAGCGCGCCGCTGATCACGCGCCTGTTCGGCCCGCCCTCCAACGTCCAGACCTCCTACTACAATCTGGTGAACGCGCCGCTGGCGATCGCGCTCGGGCTGCTGCTCGGGATCGCGCCGCTCATGCGCTGGCGCCAGCACGAGGCGGCCGCACTCCTGCGCTCGGCCCTGCCCGCGGTCGGCGTGGCGGTGGTGCTCACCCTGGCGGCGGTGCTGCTCGGCGTGCGGGAGCCGATTCCCGCCGCGGTGGTGTTCGGCGCCGCCTTCGCGCTCGCGGCCAACGCGATCGTGACCGTGCGCGGGTTCCGCTCCGGCTGGAAGCACGGCGTGGCCTACCTCGGACACGCGGGCGTGGCGCTGCTCCTGATCGGGGTGGTGGCCTCGTCGAATTACGGGCGCAAGGTCCAGGTTCAACTTCCTCAGGGCAAGGCGCGCACCGCGCTCGGTTACCGGCTGACCTTCGAGGGCCTCTCCCGCGACCGCGAGGGCAAGGACCACGCGATGATCGCGGTGAACGCTTCGGGCCGGCGCTTCGAGGCGCGTCCGGCGATGTACTGGAGCGAATTCAACCAGGGGTACATGAAGAAGCCCCACATCGAGCGCTTCCTCACCTACGACATCTACATCTCGCCGCTCGAGATGGTGGGTGACGATCCCGGGAAGGGCGCCGAGTGGTTTTCCAGGGGCGAGACCCGGCAGATCGGGCAGGTCAAATACACCTTCGTGGACTTCGACCGCCAGATGGGCGACGTCGTGCGCGTGGCGGCGCGCCTGCGCGCGGAGATCGGCGGTCGCACCGTGCCGGTGCGGCCGATGATCGAGATGAACGTCGGCACCGGGACGCGTAACAGCATTCCGGACTACCTGCCCGGCGGCGCCTCGGTGGAGATCGCGGCGGTGGACGCCGAGAACCAGCGGGTCGGCCTGGTCCTGCCGGGCATGCGCGCGGCCTCCAGCGGCAGCATCCTCGCGGTCGAGGTCAGCACCAAGCCGCTCATCAACCTGGTGTGGGCGGGTGCGATCATCATGCTCGGGAGCGCGTTCCTCAGCGTGCTCCGGCGCACCCTCGACCTCCGGCGCGCGACGGCGGCGGCCCGCGGCTGAGCCGCGGGCGGGCGGCCGAACCCGTTGTCGATCAGTGGCTTACACTCGTACGACGGGGCTCGAGGCGCGGGCGGGACATCGTCCGGCACGCCAGCGAACTTCGGCTCTCAAGTTCGACAACCTCGCTGCCGATCTTCGAGGGCATGGGGATCCGATCCGTGCCCGAACCGCCGCGTCCGACGCCCAAGGCGCTCTGTCCGGCCTGCAACCGCCCGCTGCCGATGCTGCGGGCGGGGAAGTGCCTTTACTGCGGCGAGGTGCTGGTGCCCGAGGCGGTGTCCTCCGGGCCCGCGCTGCCGCCCGAGGTGTTGCTCGCCCTCGAGGGGCCGCGCAAGGAAACGGGCAGAAATCGCTGGACGATCCGACTGCTGGCTTTGGGGATCGTCTCGGTCCTGCTGTCGGCCTGGGCGGCCTCCTGCATGAAGATGTAGAAGCTTTTTTTGTGCTTGAGAACTGCACGCATGTGCAGTAAGCTGCAACACGGTGCCGCACCGGGGACATGTTCGAATCACTCAGCGATCCGGTCGACGTGCTGACCGTTTTCGCGGACGGGCGCATGCGGCCGCTCCGTTTCCGCTGGCAGGGAAAGGTGGTCCGCGTGCGCACCGTCACCGGGGAGTGGACGCGGCGCGAGGGCCAGGCGGTGTTGCGCTACTTCGCCGTGGAGAGCACCGCCGCGGACACCTACGAGCTGTGCTTCGATCCGCGCGGCCCGCGCTGGATCTTGAGTCGCGCCTGGGACGGAGCGCGATGACCGCGCGCGCGGAGGAGCGAAACGGCGCGGGCACGGGCGCGGGGACCTCGGGAGTGACGGGGTGATCCTGCTCATCGACATGGACGCCTTCTTCGCCTCGGTGGAGCAGGCCCATCACCCGCACCTGCGCGGCAGGCCGGTGATCGTGTGCGGCGATCCCGGCCGGCGCGGCGTGGTCACCGCCGCCTCCTACGAGGCGCGTCCGTTCGGGGTGCGGGCGGGGATGCCGCTGCAGCAGGCGCGGAGGCTCTGTCCCGACGCGGAATACGTCGAAGGCCGTCCCGAGAAATACGTCGCGCTGTCGCTCCAGCTGCTCGAGCTCTACCTGCGCTACACGCCCGACGTCGAGCCCTTCAGCGTCGACGAGGCCTTCGTCGGGCTGCCGCCTCCCGGGGTGCGGACGCTGGAACAGGCGGCCGCGATCGCGTGCCGCATCCAGGAGGAGATCGCCTCGCGATTCGGCCTCGGCGCGTCGATCGGGGTGGGACCGAACAAGCTGGTCGCGAAGCTGGCCTCGGGGGTGCGGAAGCCGCGCGGACTCACCGCCCTCGACGAAGAAGGCTTCCGGGGCGAGTTCTGGCCCCGCGACGTCGAACACCTGTGGGGCGTGGGACCCAAGCTCGCCGTGCGCATGCGGTCACTCGGGTTCAAGACCGTCGGCGATCTGGCCCACGCCCCCGAACCCGTGCTGCGCGGCGCCTTCGGCGTGATCGGCCCCCAGTTGCGCGCCGCTGCGTGGGGGCGCGACGACACCCCGCTGATCCCATACCATCAGGGCGTGGACCCGAAATCCATGGGGCACGAGGTGACGCTGCCGGAGGACTGCGATGACCCCGAGTTCCTCGAAGGCACCCTGCTGCGCCTTTCGGACCAGGTGGCGCGGCGGCTGCGCGGCGAGGGCTGGGTCGGGCGCACGGTGACGCTCAAGCTTCGCGACCGCGCGTTCGAGACCCTCACCCGCCAGCGGGCGCTGCCGGATTTCACCGACGATCACGCCCGCATCTTCGAGATCGCACGCGCGCTGTTCAGGATCGCCTGGAAGCGGGATCCGGTGCGGCTGCTGGGGGTGAGCGTGTCCGGCCTCGAACGGAGCCCCGCCGGTCAGGGCGAGCTCTTCACCCGAGACGAGCGGGGGCGCCTGCTGGTGAGGGCGCTCGACCGGGTGCGCGACCGTCTGGGAGAAGCCAGCCTGGTTCCCGCGGGCTCGCTCACCCACCGCCGCGCCCTCGGCCACGTGCCCTTCGGGGCCCTCTCGGCGCGCGCGCTCGAGCGCAAGTCGCCTCTTGGAGGAGGGCATTGAGCGACGCCGGCATCCGCATCGGCACCTCCGGGTACTCCTTCGCCGACTGGGTCGGGCCGTTCTATCCGCCGGGCACGTCCCGCTCCGACTTCCTCGGCTACTACGCGACGCAGTTCGACACCGTCGAGGTCAACTCGACCTACTACCGCATGCCCCACCCGCGCGTGCTCGAGCAGATGCAGCGCAGGACCCCTCCGACCTTCCACTTCATCGTCAAGCTCCACCGGACCATGACCCACGAGATCTCGCGCGATCCCGCGCTCTATCGCGACTTCCTCTCCCTGCTGGACCCGCTCAAGGCCGCCGACAAGTACGACGGCCTGCTCGCGCAGTTTCCATGGGGCTTCAAGCGCACGCCCGAGAATCGGCGCCACCTGCTGTTCCTGCGCGAACGGCTTCCCGAGGAGCCGCTGTTCGTGGAATTCCGTCACGACTCGTGGCTCACCCCCGAGCTGGAGCCCGGGCTGCGCGCGCACCGCCTCGGCTACTGCGCCGTGGACGAGCCCCGGCTGCCGGGCCTGATGCCTCCGGTGACCATGCTCACGGCCGAGGACGCGTACGTGCGTCTCCACGGCCGCAACGCCGACAACTGGTGGGGACGGGGAGGCGGCGACCGCTACGACTACGACTATTCGAAAGCGGAACTCGAGGAGTGGGTGCGCAAGATCGCCGACCTGGCCCAGCGCGCCCGCAGCACCTACGTGTTCTTCAACAACTGCCACGCCGGTCATGCGGCACGCAACGCGAAGCTGATGCAGGAGCTGTTGCGCCAGCAGCAGCTCCCGGCCTGAGGGGCCCGCTACTTCGGCTCGGGCGCCCGGGACGCGCCGACCTGGCGAATACGGATCACCGCGTCGCGGGTGGTGATGACGATCTCCTCGTCCGAATCGTCCACGCGGACGGTGCCGGGCCCGCGCACCTCGATCGCCGAGCCGCCGAGCGTTCCGGCGTAGCGCAGCGGCCGGCTCGTCAGCTCGCCGGCGCGGAGCGCGCGCGTCTGCTCCGCGCGCTGCGCGCGCTCGATCCCGCGCAGGAACCGCTCCATCTCGAGCTCGGGCAGCGCAATGGCCATGGTGTCGCGCAGCGCCCGCAGCCGCTCGCGCAGCTCGCCGAGCGATACGCGCCGTTCGCCCGGGGCCTCGACCGTCTCGACCGTGATGGTCCTCGAAGCCGCGCCGCGGCGCACCGTCAAACGCACCCGCTGCCCCGGACGCACCGCGCCGAAGCGACCTTCACCTTCGGCGGACGTGATGGACGCGCCGTCGATGTGGGTGATCACGTCGCCGCGCTCGAGCCCGGCCCGCGCCGACGGCCCGGCCGGGTCCACGTAGGAGATCTCGGGCGCCGTCGGGAACGACCACACGGGCGGGCCGTCTTCGTCCTGCTCGCTGCGGCACTCGTTGCAGGAGAGCCCGATGCCGAACCAGCCGCGCGCGTACGGCTCGGGCGCGCGCCCCGCCGCCGGCGGTGCCGCGGGTGGAGCCGCGCGGCGCGCGAAGCGCGACGTCATTTGGGGAGCGAGCGGGGGTGGAGGAGCCGCGGCGGCCGTCCCCAGCGCCTGGCTCGCGCAGATCGCTCCGGGCACGACCCGCACCCGCAGCTCGCGACCGTCGCGGCGCACGGTGAGTCGCACCGCAACCCCGGGATCGAGGCGGGCGAACCGGACGCCGGCCGCGCGCGTGGTGATGAGCGCTCCGTCGATCGCGGTGATGACGTCCCCGACCTCGAGCGACGAGCGCGATACCCCGCGCGGATCGAGCGCGATCACGCGCGGCTCCTCCCGGAACAGCCAGCGTCGCTCGCCCGTCTCCGCATTGGCGAAGAACATGCAGCTTCCCTCGATCCGGCGGATGCCGAGGTCTCCGACCATCGGCTCTCCGTCCGGACAGGGCGCGGCGGCCGCGGCCGCGCACGTGAGCAGCACGAGTCCGATGCCCCACGCGGCCGTCCGTCCCCATCCTCTGCCGTGCATCGTCCGCGGTGCCTCCATCAGAACCACACCAGGCGCGAGGCGACCTCGCCGCCCGCGTCGAGGCTGTCACGCGCCGCACCGCCGTGGACTGCCTGCAGGATGCGCACGGCCAGGGGGTCCTCGGGTGACAGGCGCACGATCTGATCGGCCGCCGCGCGGAGCGCGTTGAGCGCGACCTCACGGCCCGCCGCGACCTCCTGCGGCCCTGCGCTGCCGCTCACGCTCGCCAGCGCGCCCAGCGCCGAGACGTAGGCCGAGCCGGTGCGCTGGACCAGCGCGGACGCCTGCGCGGCGTCGCGTTGATGCATCGCCACCAGCAACTCGGCCGCCTGGCGCGATGCGACCCACTGCCCGAGGGCGAAGCCGCCCACGAACAACGCGATCGAGGCGGCCGCCGCCGTGGCGATCCACGCCGGCGACCGCGGCAGCCGCAGGGGGCGTGGGGGCGCGAGCAGCCCCTCGGCCCGCAGCGCGCGCACCACGCGCTGTTCCAGGTCCTCCGGAGGTCGGCGCTCGCGGGTCAAGTCCGCCAGCGACTGCCGCTCCTCGGGGGTGAGATCCTCCTCATGCATGGCGCATCTCCCGGCTGGGTTTCAGGTACGCCCGCACCACCCGGCGGGCATCGAACAACTGGCTCTTCGAGGTGCCGACCGCGATCTGGAGCTGACGGCCGATCTCCTCGTGCGTGTATCCCTCGATGTCGTGAAGCACCAGCACCGCGCGGTAGCCGTCCGGAAGGCGGGCGATCGCCTGCTCGAGGTCGATGCGCTCCGCGTCGCGCGGCGCCGGGGCCACCGGCGCCACGCCGTCGGTCCATTCCTCGGTGCGCACGCGTCCGCGGCGGCGCAGCGCCTCACGGGCGAGATTGAGCGCGATCGCCGACAGCCAGGTGCGCAGGCTCGACTCCCAGCGGAATCCCGAGAGCTTGCGCGCCACGCGGATCCACGCTTCCTGCACCACGTCCTCCGTCTCTGCCTCGGCGCCGCCGAGCACGCGCAGCACGAACTGGTACAGCGCCGGGGTGTGGCGCCGATAGAGTTCGCGGAACGCCCGCTCGCTGCCGTGCTGGACCACCGCCTCGGCCAGGGTGCGATCGTCCGCGTCGCGGAGCGCTCTCGGCATCATGTCACCTCGTCAGTCGGTGGGACGGGCGAAAGGGTTGGCTCCGTTCCGAAACGCGGGTTCCATCCTACCGCAGGCGCGGCCGGGCGGCGGCGGTGGGGGGCGTTGCTCGCTGGGAAGGCCTGGGTTAGGTTCCTGCCCATCGGCCGCCCCGGTGGGAGCCGTGGCCGCCGTGCCGGACCGTCCCGAATGACCGCGCGAGGATCGAGCATGACCCAGCCCCAGCAGCCGCCGGCCTTCGTCACCGAGCCTCCGCGCGCCGTCCTGTTTCTCGGCGTCCACAACTCCGCGCGCAGTCAGATGGCCGAAGGCCTTGCCCGCGCGCTGGCTCCCTCCGATACGCGCCTGTGGAGTGCCGGTACCCAGCCGGGGAAGGTGCATCCGCTCGCGATCGAGGTCATGCGGGAGGCTGGCGTCGACATTTCGTCGCAGCGCTCCAAGGCGCTCGAGGTGGTGCCGTGGCGCGACGCCGACACGGTCGTGACCCTGTGCGGCGAAGCCGAGGAGACCTGCCCGCAGCTGGCCACCGCCGTGCGGCGCATCCACTGGCCGCTGCCCAATCCCGCCGCGGCGCCCGAGGCCGAGGCCGGGGCGACGTTTCGCGAAGTGAGGGACGAGATTCGCTGGCGGGTGTCGAGCCTCTGGCCGCGCGGCGACTGAAGCCGTCGCGACCTGGCTCAGCGCCGCGGCCGGGGCTCGGGGTCGGCCCGACGCTCCTGGCTGACGGCGGGATGGCGGCCCTGGATGAACTCCACGCACGCCTCGACGTCGTCGGAACTGCCGAGGAACAGCGGCGTGCGCTGGTGCAGCGTTTCGGGCACGATCTCGAGGATACGACGGTGGCCGTCGCTCGCGGCACCCCCCGCCTGCTCGGCGACGAAGGCGAGCGGGGCGGCCTCGTACAGCACCCTCAGCTTGCCGTTGGGATTCCGGCGGTCGGCGGGGTAGAGGAAGATCCCGCCGTAGAGCAGATTGCGGTGGAAGTCGGCCACCAGTGAGCCGACGTAGCGCGAGCTGTAGGGCCGCCCGCTCTCGCCGTCATCGCTCTTGACCCAGTCCACGTAGCGCTTCACGCCGTCGTTCCACTTGTAGTAGTTGCCCTCGTTGACGCTGTAGATGCGGCCGCGCCTGGGGGTCCTGATCCGGCTGTGGGAGAGCAGGAACTCGCCGATGCTCGGCTCGAACGTGAAGCCGTGCACGCCGTTGCCGGTGGTGTAGACCAGCATCGTGCTCGAACCGTACATGACGTAGCCGGCGCACAGCTGGCGCACGCCCGGTTGCAGGCAGTCGGCGAGGGTTCCGCCGCCGGCGCGCGACACGCGCGGGAGCACCGAGAAGATGGTTCCGATGTTCACGTTGGCGTTGATGTTCGAAGAGCCGTCGAGCGGGTCGAAATTGACGACGTACTTGCCCACCGGCTGACCTTCGGGGACCGGCACGATGTCCTCGTCCTCCTCCGAGGCGAGCACCGCGAGTTGCCCGGTCGAGCCGAGCACGCGGGTGATCGTCTCGTGGGCGAAGACATCGAGCTTCTGGACCCGTTCGCCCTGGACGTTGACGCCGCCGGTGTAGCCGAGAACGTCCACCAGCCCGGCGCGGGTCACCTCGCGGTTGATCATCTTCGCCGCGAGCGCGATGTCGGTGAGCACGCCGGTGAACTCCCCGGTCGCGTGGGGGAACTCCCGCTCCTGCTGCAGGATGAACTGCGAGAGGGTGGCGGCGCGCTGCAGCATCGTGGGTGCCCCGGCTAGTCCGATAGCCCGGAGACGTCCTCGGGACCGCCGGCGGCGACGGCCGTAGTCTTCACCGCCGGATACGAGCCTGGCACGAAGGGCGCGTGGCGCTCGGCCAAATCGCACGTGCTCTCCACCCGGAGCTTGAGCAGCAGGAAGGCGAACTTCTCCTCGAGCGTGCGCCCGATCGCCTCACGCGTCGCCGCGGGCAGCGACCACAACTGGCGCTTGTAGGCGCCGAGGGCCTTCTTGCGGGTCTTGTAGAAGAACTGCTCGTCGGTGTCCTTGGGCTTGCGCTCGTCGGCCGCCTGCTCGCGCAGGTAGGCGTAGATCTGCTGCTTGAGATCCGCCGGGAACTGCGGGTGCTCGAAGATCATGTTCTGGAACTCGGTCGCGAGATGGATCTCGCAGGCCCCGAGTGACGGAAAACGGTCGAACAGCTCGGCCGGCAGCGTGGAGGCCCCGTGCTGCACCGCCCCGGCGAGTCCGTAACGCTCGCGCGCGAGCTTCGAGAGCTTCTCGAGCGTGTCGAAGTCGAGCTTGACCTCCGCGACCGTGCCGTCGGGGAGCGGCACGCCGCCGTGCGAAGTCCCGGTCTGGATCGAGATCTTGCTGAGCCCGGCCGCGCCCGGAGCCTGCTTGGCCAGCGCCTCGGCGTAGACCTTCATGAACGCGTCGAGCTCCTCGGCGGTCGAGTTCTTGCCCCCGACCTCGCCGATCTCGCCGCCGACCGAGACCGTCACGCCCTTGGGCTCGAGCGTGCGGATGTGTGCGGTCAGCTCCGCGCAGAGCTGGCCGTTCAACGCCTGCTGGGCCTCGTGGCCGCTCTTCGACAGGTCCACCAGCGTCGAGGTGTCCACGTCGATGTTGAGGAAGCCGGCCGCGACGGCCTCGGCGGTGAGCGACTTGACCGCCTCGAGCTCGGTGCGCGGGTCGGCCGTGTACTTCTTGGCGTTGACCTGGAAGTGGTCGCCCTGCACGAAGAGCGGGCCCTTCCAGCCTTCGCGCAGCGCCGCGGCGAGCAGGACCAGCGTGTACTCGGACGGGCGCTGGTCGGTGTAGCTGATCTCCGAGCGCGCGATTTCGCAGATCACCGTGCCGGCGTTGAGCGCCTTGCGGGCGCGGAACAGCGCGCGCGCGCTGTCGTAGGCCATGCAGCGGATGTTGATCGCCGGCACCGTGAAGTTCGCCGGCGCCTCGCCCCGGCCGCGCGCGAGATAGAGCCCGTGGATCGAGGCGGGATAGATGCCGGCGGAGTGCGCCTGCTCGAAGATCGCCGCCCGC
>MFFQ01000005.1:0-11557 GCA_001780165.1 Candidatus Eisenbacteria bacterium RBG_16_71_46
CCAGCTTGCGCCGGCCGACGCGCTGCCTGAGCGGACCCCCGCCGCCGTGACTCCGGCCGATTCGCCACCGCCCGCCCGCGACCGCGCCTCGACTCCCCTTCGGCGCCCCCGCCCCCACACTCACCGTCCCCGCCCGCCCCACCCGCCGCCCTCTCCAACCTCAAGCGGCTCAAGCCTTGGCGGCCCCCCGGCCGATATACATGGAAAACGCGCGACCCCGCCCGGTCGGTTCTCCGGTCGGGCTGCCGCGCATGGGCAATCGTTTTCCTCTCAACGGGATCCACGGACGGAACGAGTGATCGAAGCGACCGACCGCATCGAGCTGCGACTGACGATCAAGGGTCGCCTGATTCGGCGTTGGGAATTCGCCCAACCGGTGATCGTCGTCGGGCGCGATCCGGACGCTGACGTGGTTGTGGACAATCCGGGCGTGGCGCTCGAACAATTCCGACTCGTGCGCACGCCGTCCGGGAACTACCGCATGGTGGATCTCGGCCCCCCAGGCCAGACGTTCGTCAACGACCGTGTCCAGCGCTCGTGCCCGGTGGTCGAGAACGACATCATCCGTTTCAGCAAGTTCGAGCTGTCGGTCTCGTATCGTCCGGACGTGCATGGTGCGGAATCGGCGGAACAACCGCTCGCGGCGACGGGGACCGATGACACGGCGCCCCTGCCGGCCACGGTTCGCTCGGCGGCGAGGAGACCAGGAGCCGATCGCCCCGCGGCCGCGACGCCACGGGCCCATCAGCCGGCGGCAACGCGCCGGTCGTCCACGCCGAGCGGGGCGCCGCCCGCGGATCGCAGTGCGCCGCCGCCGCGCCCGGACCAGAGCTTGCCGCCGCCGCGGGCGGGAGGGCACGACGAGCCGCCGCGCCCGGACCAGAGTCTGCCGCCGCCGGCGGGCGAGAACGCTCCGCCGCCGCCCCCGAAGCGCCCCGAGCCGATCCTGGGGCTCGAGCGCTTCCCCGACCCGTCGGCGTATCCGCCACGCCGAACGGACGCGACCGTTTCCGAGACGCGGACGCCACGCCCGCCGCTCGGGCCCCCTGTGCCCCGAGGGTCGGCACCCGCTCCGCCGGCGGGCCGCTGGACCCGCACGCCGGGCTCCTCGCCCGGGGTTTCCTCCGGTCCCCCGGTCCCGATTCCGGGAGTGGAGTCGATTCGATCCACCGGGACGCCGCGGCAGGGGTCGGGCGCACCGGTCCCCAAGTGGCAGCCGGCGCCGCTCAGAGTGCCGCCGAGACCGGGCGCTCCCGCGGCCTCGCCCGCGCCCCCGGCGCCGGCGACGCCGATCCCGCTGCGCGCTGGGATGTCGCTCCACTCGCCGGGGGGACCCGCGGTGGTCGCGCCGGCGCTCCCGGCCGCGACCGCTCCCGAGGAAGACGAAGAGAGTGCGCACTGGTCGGTCAGCCACCTCATCGTCGCGCTCGCGGCGTTGCTGCTGATCGCCGCGACCTTCGCGGCGCTGATGGGCTGGCTGCCGCCGCGCCCGGGCTGAGGCAACACGGGTCGCCGCCGGCACCAAAAAAGAAGGCGGGAGGCGAGGACTCCACCTCCCGCACAACCGGTAGGCTGTTGGGATTCGCGGACGGACCCAACCGCCGAACGGTGGGCCGCCTAGCGGACAGCCACCTCCGCGATCCACTTCTCGGTACTAGGCAATGGATCACCTCCTTTCCGCGTACGCGCGAAGATAAGGAGGCCCCGCGGGCCTGTCAACGAAAGTCCTGAGGAAGATCCCGGGTCGCCGCAAGGGCCCTGCGGGGGCGCGCTCGAACCACGCTCCGCGAGCGCCCGGCGCGCGATGGGCGGCTCGCGGGCGGCCCGCCGCGCTGCGCGCCCCGCGGCGCCGGCCCGGGGCGCGTGCGCTCCGCCCGCGCGGCGCCGGCGCTTCGTCCGATCGCGCCCGCTACTTCAGCAGCGAATCGAGCTGGAGCGTCAGGATCTCGTCGATCTCGGGCGAGAAGCCGACGTTGCGGAAGCGGATCATTCCGGTCTTGTCGATGAGATAGACGGTGGGGAAGGCCTGGATCCCGAACGCGGTGCTGGCCGCCTGCTCGTGGTCGAGCACCACGGGAAAGCTCAGCTTGTTCTGCTCCATGTAGTCCTTCGCCAGCTTCACGCGGGCCTCGGCCGGCCCGGGGCGCTCCCAGTTGACGCCGTAGAAGGCGACCCCGCGGTCCTTGTAGCGCTGGTAGAGCGCCTGGAACAGGGGCAGCTCCATGCGGCAGGGGCCGCACCACGAGCCCCAGAAGTCGAGCACTACGACCTTGCCGGCGAGGTCGGCCGACTTCACGGTCTTTCCGGCGAGGGTGGGAAGCGACCACGCCGGGGCCGGCTGCTCGTGCCGCCGCGCGACGAACACCTCGCCGTTCCGCGACGCCCCGCGCGCCGCGGCGATCCGCGCGTCGAGCCCCTTGGCCGAACCGTGGCGCTTGACGTAGAGCGCCTGCAGCGGCGCGGCGGCCGACGAGTCGCGGCCGGCGAAGACCGCGACCGAGCGGATGTAGGCGTCGATCGCCTGATCGGCCTTGCCGACGGCCTCGTAGGCCGTGCCGAGCTGCGAGAGCACGCGCTGGCTGTCGGGCGAGGTCGCCGCCACGCGGGTGAGCGTGGCGATCGCCCCGGCGTAGTCCTTGTTCTCGAGCTGGGCGCGACCGAGCGTGCCCTGGGCGATGGCCACGAGCTGCGGATCCGCGTCCTTGGGCAGCGACTCGACGGCGTGGCGCGCGTACTCCAGCGCCTTCTTCGCCGCGCCGCCGCGATACATGACGTACTGGGAAAGCTCGCCGTAGAAGTAGATGCGTGCCTGGGGATCGTCGGGCAGGTTGGCACTCGCGGTGTCGGCGCAGGCGATGATCTGCGCCACCGGGGCCTGGCTCACCATCAGTGCGCGCAGCAGGAGCTGGCGGGCGAACATGGCGTAGTTGGGCTCGGGGTTCGAGGCCAGGATGGAGCGCAGCCGGGGAATGGCGGTCAGCGCCTTCTGCGGATCGAGCGTCGCGGCGGAGAGCTGCTGGATCTCCTCGGAGCTGAGCGGCGCCTGTTGCGCGGCCGCGGATCGCGGCGCGAAGCCCCAAACGACGGCGAGGGCGCAGGCGAGGAGGAGCCCAAGCCCGAGGATCGGGTGGGGCGTGGGGGTGGCTCGGCGATGCATGGTCACTGCCTCCTTCGCGGTGTGCGGGATGGAGCGGACCGCGATGGCGGCGACAGGCCCGCAAGACCGACATACTACGCGAAACCGCCCGCGCAGTCTGCCCAGGATTTGCCGGGGCCTCCGCGGGCATGGTAAGCGTTTCCGCCGCACGCAGGTACAAAGGTCACATGGCGGAGAGATGTCCGAGCGGCTGAAGGAGCACGATTGGAAATCGTGTAGGCGCTAATACCGCCTCGAGGGTTCGAATCCCTCTCTCTCCGCCATGGCCCCCACCCACCGAAGGAGCGCCGCCTTGAAGTCGGCACTGCCGTCGCTGCTCCTGCTCGCGTTCGCCGGGACGGCGCCCGGCGCCGCCGCCGCCGCTCCCGCTGGGGTCGCGCGCCAGGACACGAGCGCCACCGACGCCCCGGTCGTCACCCACCACCAGATCGTGATCGGCGGACGGCCGCTCGAGTACACGGTCACCACCGGGAAGCTCCCGCTCGCCAACGACGAGGGCGAGAAGGAGGCCGAGATCTTCTTCATGGCCTACGTCGCCGACCGGCCGAGCGCGGCGGCCCAGCGCCCGCTCACGTTCTCGTTCAACGGCGGACCCGGGTCCTCCTCGGTGTGGCTCCACCTCGGCGCGCTGGGTCCGAAGCGCGTGAAGATGCTGCCCGACGGCGGCATGCCGTCACCGCCCTACCGTTTGGTGGACAACCCCTACACCTGGCTCGCCCAGACCGATCTGGTGTTCATCGATCCGGTGGGCACCGGGTACAGCCGCCCGGCCAAGCCGGAGCTGGGGAGGAAATTCTGGGGCATCGAGGGCGACATCCGCTCGGTGGGCGACTTCATCCGGCTCTACCTCACCCGCTACGAGCGCTGGTCCTCGCCGCTGTTCCTGGTGGGGGAGAGCTACGGCACGACGCGCGCGGCGGGGCTCGCGGGCGACTTGGTGGAGCGCTCGGGCATCGCCTTCAACGGCATCATCCTGGTGTCGTCCATCCTCAACTTCGAGACCGCGGGGTTCGCGCGCGGCAACGACCTGCCCTACCCGCTGTTCCTGCCGACCTACACCGCCACCGCCTGGTACCACAAGAAGCTGCCTCCCGACCTCCAGCAGCGCGATCTGCCGGGGGTGCTCGCCGAGGTCGAGCAGTGGGCCGCGACCGACTACCCGCAGGCGCTGGCCAAGGGCGACCGGCTCGCCGCCGCCGAGCGGTCGGTCGTGATCGAGCACCTGGCCCGCTACACCGGGCTCGGTCCGGACTACGTGGACCGCTCGGACCTGCGCATCGAGATCGACCACTTCTGCAAGGAGCTGCTGCGCGATCGGCGGCGCACGGTGGGGCGTCTGGACAGCCGCTTCGAGGGCGTGGACGAGAGCGCCGTGGCCGAGACGCCGGGGTTCGATCCGAGCATGGCCGCGATCCGGCCGCCCTACACCGCGACCTTCAACCACTACGTGCGCACCGCACTGGGCTACAAGACCGACGCGCCCTACCACATCCTGGGCGGCGGCATCGGGCCGTGGGACTGGAGTACCCGGGGGCGCGGCTTTCCCGACGTGAGCGACGCCCTGCGCGACGCGTTCGCCCGCAACCCCGACATGAAGTTGTTCGTGGCCTCGGGGCACTACGATCTCGCCACGCCCTACTTCGCCACGCAGTACACGCTCGCGCACCTCGGGCTCGATCCGACCGAGCGCCCGCGCGTCACCACGCGCGAGTACGAGGCGGGCCACATGATGTACATCGACGAGGGCGAGCTGGCGAAGCTCGAGCGCGACGTCTCGGCGTTCATCCGCGCGGCGCTCGCCGGGCGCTGAGCCGCTGCCGGGGCAGCCGCGGCGGATACGGCGCGCAACGATCACGGGTTCTGCCTCGATCTCGAAGCCATGCCGCGGCGCGTGCGGCGCGGAACGATCACGCGTCCTGCCTCGACCTCGAAGCCATGCCGCGGCGGGCGCTGCGGAGCGCCGGGGCCGCGCCGCGCGCGGCTTGACCTGCGTGCGCCCGCTGCTAATATGCGCGGGCTCGGTTGCTCGCGCATCCCGGCAGGCGGGGGCGCGGGCCCAACCCTCGGTTTCGTGGGGATGTAGCTCAGCTGGGAGAGCACCTCGTTCGCAACGAGGGGGTCGGCGGTTCGAATCCGCTCATCTCCACCATTCTCACTGGGCCAGGCCCAGCGCGACCCGACCTTGTGAACCCCGTCAGGACCGGAAGGTAGCAGCGGTAAGCAATCACTCGGGTGCGCCGCTGAAAAACCTGGCCCTTTCTCTCGTGCTCGGGAGTCCATGGCCCATCGCGCGCTGACCCTCAAGTACCGCCCCCAGGTCTTCGACGACGTGATCGGGCAGGATCACGTCAGCTCGGTGCTGAGCCGCGCGCTCGAGGGGGGGCGCGTGGCCCAGGCCTACCTGTTCGCGGGCGCGCGCGGCGTGGGCAAGACCACCAGCGCGCGCATCCTCGCCAAGGCGCTCAACTGCGAGAAACGCGCCGCGGGCCAGATCCAGGGCCCCGACCCCTGCAACACCTGCACCAGCTGCACCGAGATCACCAGCGGCGTCTCGCTCGACGTCGCCGAGATCGACGGCGCTTCGAACCGCGGCATCGCCGACGTCCAGGCGCTGCGCGAGAAGGTGCGCTTCACGCCCACCGGCGGCTCGTACCGGGTGGTGATCATCGACGAGGTCCACCAGCTCTCGGGCGACGCCTTCGCCGCGTTGCTCAAGACGCTCGAGGAGCCGCCGCCGCACCTGGTGTTCATCTTCGCCACCACCGATCCGCAGAAGCTGCCCGAGACCATCCGCTCGCGGACCCAGCGCTTCGACTTCGCGCGCGTGCCGCTGCGCAAGATCGCCGACCGCCTGCTGGCGATCGCCGATCGCGAGCGCGCGGACCCCGAGGGCGTCCAGTTCACGCTGGCCGACGGCGCCGCACTGTTGATCGCGCACCAGTCCGAGGGCTCGATGCGCGACGCGGTGAGCGCGCTCGACCAGGTGGTCTCGGCGGGCGAGCCCGGGGTGGACGAGGCGCTGGTGCGCCGTGTCCTGGGGCTGCCGGATCAGGAGGCGTTCTTCGCCATCGCCGAGGCGATCGTCAAGCGCGATCCCAAGGCGGCGCTCCATGCGCTGCACCGCGCGTTCGAGAAGGGGCTCGACGCCCGCGACCTGGCCGAGGGGCTGAGCGAGCACGTCCGCCACATCCTGATCCTCAAGGTGGACCCGCAGGGCGCCGACCTGGTGGCCGCGGGCGGCGAGGATCTGGCGCGGCTCAAGGCGATGGGCGAGGGCTGGTCCGAGGCCGACCTGCTGCGCCTGCTGCGGCTCGCCTCCGAGGCCTCGTGGCCGATGCGCGACAGCCCGCAGCCGCTGATCCACCTCGAAGCCGCCGTACTGCAGATGGCCACGCTCGAGCCGGGGGAGACGCTGGCCGAGCTGCTCGAGCGGCTGGAGCAGCTCGAGCGCCGGCTCGGTGGCGCGGGCGCCGCCGGCAAGCGCGAGGCCCCGGCGGGAGGCGGTCCCGCGCTGGCCTCGGCGGCCGCGACGAGGCCGGCGGCATCCGCGCCCGGCTCGGCGGCGCGAGCACCGTGGTCCGCGGGCACCCCTCCCGCGGCTCCGACCGGCTCGACGCGCGCGAGCGCGCCGGCCGCGGCTCCCGCGCGGAGCACCGGGCCGGGCGCGGGTAGCGCATTCGGCGCCGCGGGGCGCGCGACCGCGACGAGCGCGACGACCGCGCCGAGCGCGACGAGCGCGACGACCGCGCCGGCCGCGCCGAGCCCGACCACGGCACCGACCGCCACGATCGAGGCGCGCGCCGCCGGCGATCCGCCGCAGGCCGACCCGGAGGCGGTCGCGCGCTGGCGGGCCACCATCGTCGCGGTCAACGGCCGCAAGCGCATGCTCGGCGCATTCCTCGAGGAGAGCCGGCTGGTCGGCGCTAGCCCCGCGACGCTGGACCTGGCGACGGACGAGCTGCACCGCACCGTGATCGACGAGCAGGAGAACCGCGCGATCGTCGCCGAGGAGCTGGAGCGCGCCTTCGGCCGACCGCTGCGACTGCGCTGCGTGCCGCCCGACGCCCAGGCACTTCCGTCGCGGCCGAGCGAGGCCGACCTCAAGCCGCTCATCGATCGCGCGATCGCCTGGTTCGAGGGGGACATCATCGAACGCACCGACCGCGGCAGCGAAAGGACGCAGTGATGAAGAGCTTTGGCGACATGGTGAAGCAGGCGCAGAAGGTGCAGCGGCAGATGGCCGAGCTGCAGGAGCAGCTGGCCGGGAAGCGCTTCGAGGCCAGCGCCGGCGGCGGGCTGGTCAAGGCGGTGGTGGACGGCAAGCAGATGCTCAAGGAGATCTCCATCAGCCCCGAGGCGCTCGCGGACGGCGACGTGTCGCTGCTCGAGGACCTGGTGATCACCGCGGTGGGCGAGGCCCAGCGCACCTCGGAGTCCGAGATGAGCGAGGCGATGGGGAAGCTCACCGGCGGCCTCCAGCTACCCTTCTAGCGCCCGCGGCCCCCCGACATGTACAGCTCGAAGTACCTCGAAATCCTGATCGAAGAGTTGGTCAAGCTCCCCAGCATCGGCCAGAAGAGCGCCCAGCGCCTGGCGATGCACCTGTTGCGCGCCACGCGCGAGGACGCGATGCGGCTGGCCGATGCCATCCGCACGGTCAAGGAGCAGGTCGGATTCTGCTCGGTGTGCGGCAATTTCAGCGAGGGCGACCCCTGCCTGCTGTGCCGCGACTCCGAGCGCGACGGGCGCCTGGTGTGCGTGGTCGAGCAGCCGTTGGACGTGATCGCGCTCGAGCGCACCGGGCAGTTCAAGGGGCGCTACCACGTGCTGGGCGGCGCGCTCTCGCCGCTCGACGGCACCCACCCCGACAACCTGCGCATCCGCGAGCTGCTCGAGCGGCTCCGCGCCGGGGAGATCCAGGAGGTGATCCTCGCCACCAATCCCAACGTCGCGGGCGAGGCCACCGCGCTCTACCTCTCGCGCCTGCTCCGGCCGATGGGGATCAAGGTGACGCGCATCGCGCGCGGCGTGCCGATGGGCTCCGACCTCGAGTACTCGGATCTGGTGACGCTGGCGCGCGCCCTCGAGGGACGTCAGGAGGTGGAGTAGGCCGCCCGGGCCGTGCCCATGCCATCCATCCTCGTCGACGTCCTCGGGGTGCTCTCCGTGCCGCTGCTCGTCGCCCTCAACGGTTTCTTCGTCGCCGCCGAATTCTCGCTGGTCACCGTGCGCTGGACGCGGGTCGAGGAGCTGATCGAAGGCGGGCGATTCGGCGCGCGCGCGGTGCAGCAGGCGGTCGAGCACCTCGACGACGCCATCGCCGCGACCCAGCTCGGTATCACGTTCGCGAGTCTGGCACTGGGCTGGGTCGGAGAGCCCGCGCTCGCGCACCTGTTCGAGCCGCTGTTCCACTGGATGCCTGCGGCGTGGGGCCTGGCCGCCACGCACGCCGCGGCCGTGACGGTGGCCTTCCTGCTCATCACCTTCCTGCACGTCGTGCTCGGCGAGCTCGCGCCCAAGGCCATCGCGCTCGAGCGCGCCGACGATGTGGCGCTCGTGGTGGCGGCGCCGGTGCTGCTGTTCGGCCGGGTGTTCCGGCCGTTCATCCGCCTCATGAACGGGGCCGGCAACTGGGTCGTGCGCCAGCTCCGCCTGCCCGCGCTCGCGCCGCACAAGCTGGTGCACTCGGTGGACGAGCTGCGCATGCTGGTCGAGGAGACCGAGGAGGCCGGGGTGCTGCCGGCGGACCAGGCGAGCTACGTCGAGAACGTCTTTCGCCTGAGCCACAAGCGGGTGCAGGACGTGATGGTGCCGCGCGAGAAGGTGGTGACGCTCTCGCTGCAGGCCACCGAGGACGAGGTGCTGGGGACCGCGCGCGATACCGCGCACACGCGCATGCCGGTGTGGGACGGCGAACCGAACAACATCGTCGGCATCGTCAACACCAAGGATCTCTTCCACCTCTTCAGCCTCCGGGGCCTGGTGATCCTGATGGACGCCATGTACGAGCCGCTGTTCGTCCACCCCCAGCAGGGCGTGGCCCGCCTGCTTCAGACCTTCCGCCGGGTGCGCCGCCCGATGGCGGTGGTGCGCGACGAGGAGGGAAGCTTCCTCGGCATCGTGACGCTCGAGGACATCCTCGAGGAGATCGTGGGCGAGATCGAGGACGAGCACGACGTGGCCCACCCGCCGCCCCCGGCGGCGTCCCGCCCGGCACCCAGGGCCGGCGCGGGAGCGACGCCTCCGGCCAAGCCGGGAGCCGGCGGCCCGGGGGCTCCTGGAGCGGGCCCCGGCGGTCCGAAGCGCTGAAGTGCGGCTTCGCGCGGGTTCCTGACTCGGTAGAGCGCCGCCGTGCGGTCGGATCGCCGTCCCGCCCCCGCCGCGGCCCGACCTCGCGAGGCGCGGGGTCGCCCCCCCGGGACCGGACGGGCCCCCGCCGGTCCGGCCGTGATCCGCGAAACATTTCTTGCCGCAACGCGTTCCGCATGGTAACCATCCCGCGGGAACAAGGACGTGCCACGGAGTCTGGACGGTGGCCCTTGAACCGCTGGAGAGCGGGGGGGTTCCATGCCTCAATGGACTCTGTTCGAAAATGATTTTCGATCCATCGACCTCGTGCTCAACGAGCTGCTCGAACGGACCAATGCCCTGTCCGTCCACCTCGTGGACCGGTCCGGCCAGCTGATCACCACGGCCGGGCGCACCGGTGACATCGACGCCACCGCCTTCGCCAGCCTGGTCGCCGCCGACTTCACCGCCAACGCCGAGCTGTCCCAGCTCATGGGGGAGAGCGGCATCGAGGCGGTGGTGAGCGAGGGGCGCAGCCGCTCGATCCACTCCTGCCTGCTCGCGGAACGCGTCATCATGTGCACCGTGTTCGACCGGCGCAGCACGTTGGGGCTGGTGCGCTTCCGCGCCCGTCGCGCGGCGGGTACGCTCGACGCGGTGTTCCGCGGCCTGTTCGAGAAGGTCGGGCTGGTCGAGCCGGTGCCGGGAGCCGGCGACGGGGAATTCGCCGCCGCCGCGGGCCGGGAACTGGACGCTCTCTTCGGGGATTAGCCGGCCGGCTCCTGGCCCGCTCGCACCCACCGGGACGGCATGGCGCTCATCAATCATCGTGCGCGTGAGATCCATTTCAAGATCGTCTACGTCGGCCCCGGGCTGGGGGGGAAGACCACCAATCTCCAGTGCCTCCACGACCGGCTCCCCCCGGAGCGGCGCGGACGGCTGCTGACGCTCTCGACCGACAACGAGCGCACGCTGTTCTTCGACTTCCTGCCGATCGACATCGGGCAGGTGAACGGCTTCAACACCCGCTTCCATCTCTACACCGTGCCGGGACAGGTCTACTACCGGCTGTCGCGCCGCGCGGTGCTGCAGAGCGTGGACGGGGTGGTGTTCGTCGCCGACTCGCACCCCTCGCGCGAGCAGGCCAACTTCGATTCGCTGCGGGATCTCGAAGAGCATCTGCGGGTGCAGGGCTTCTCGCCCGAGCAGTCCGCTCGGCTGCCGCGGGTGTTCCAGTACAACAAGCGCGACCTGCCGGCGGCACTCCCGCTCGACCGCATGCGCCGCCTGCTCAACCCGCGGGGCCTGCCCGACTTCGAGGCGGTGGCGACCACCGGCCATGGCGTCAACGAGACCCTGCGCGCCTCGTGCAAGGCGGTGCTCGCGCGACTCTCGGGCCCGGTCGCGCCCCGGCCCCAGCCGCCGCCGCCGGCGATCCCGCAGCGGGCGTGAGGACCGCGCTCCGCTTCCTCGCCACGCTCGGGCCCGCGGGCTACGCGCCGATCGCGCCGGCTACCGCCGGCAGCGCGGTGGTGGCGGCGATCGGCTGGTTCCTCCCGGTGCCGCCGCTGCCTGTGGCGCTCGCGCTCATCGCCCTCGGCACGGCGCTCGCGATCTGGATCTGCGGCGAGGCGGAGAAGACGCTCGGGCACGACGCCAAGCCGATCGTCGCCGACGAGGCGATCGGGCAGAGCCTGGCACTGCTGCTGGTGCCGCATGCGCTCGCCGCCTTCGCCGCCTCGTTCCTGCTCTTCCGCCTGTTCGACGTGTGGAAGCCGCTCGGGGCGCGCGAGATCCAGCGGCTGCCGGGCGGCTTCGGCGTGGTCGCCGACGACGTGATCGCCGGCCTCACCGCCTGCGCGGCGTTCCACCTCGGGTGGTGGGCGGCGCGCGCGGCGGGGTGGATCGCCTAGGTTCTGTCTGAGGATGCCCGATGGCTGCGTTGCGCGGCCAGCTCCTCGCTCCAACGTGGCCGGGCACCGCGCGCAGCGTGGTCGGCCACGATTATCGTCGCTCGACCGCGACGCCTTGCCCTCGGGCATTCTCGGACGGAACCTAGCCTCGTTCCGGCACCTCCCGGCCCTGAGGCCCGCGGGGTCCGCCGCGCGGGCG
>MFFQ01000005.1:11565-48691 GCA_001780165.1 Candidatus Eisenbacteria bacterium RBG_16_71_46
CGCGGGCGGGCGCGGCTCGCGTTTATCCTCGCCTACGGGCCCCGCCGGGGCTACAATTCCCGGGTATCGGTGGAGTGTCGCTCCGCAGCCGCAGCCGGGCATCCGAATCCTCCGCTCACCGAGCGTCTTCGGCCGCCCTCCCGCCGGCAGCACGCCCGGCGGCAGTTCCCACATTTCGTATGGCGGTTTCGACGATCTCCACCGGGTGTCGCCCATCCCCCGCGGGGTCGCCGGCCGCGCGCCCGGTACCGCCCCGAGGTCAAGTCCCGCCATGAGAGGAGGCCCGGCGTCATCCCGTTCGCGCGTCCGAGCTACTCCACCACCCCAGAAGGAGCCTCGCGATGAACTCGAGACGTACCGCTCTCCGATTCGCTTGCCTCTCGCTCGTCCTCCTGGCGTCGGCAGCGCCGTTCGCGCCCGCCCAGGCGGTCCCGATCAATGTCCTCACGGTGGATTGCACGCCGCTCATCACGCCCGGCCCGTCGTCATTTGGACTCACGAACACGATGGGCATGGCGTTCCAGCAGATCGATCCCGGGGCGCTGTTGTTCAACGTCACCGAGGTGACGCCGGCAACCTTCAGCACGATGTCCGCCGCCGCCCTCGGCTCGTACGATCTCATCGCCATCAACAACCGTCGTGACCGCATCGACTGCAGCGCTGCCGGCGGCGGGGGCGGGCTCGGCACGACCTGGCAGAGCGTCATCGGCGTGAACTCGGGTGGCCGCGTCGTCCTCACCAGTCACGATGCGCCGCGCTTCCACATCATCGTGCCTCCCAACTCCACCGTCATGGGCATCTTCTGCCCGGGATGCGAGCCGTTCGGCACCTTCAACCTCATCCGCGATGCGGCGCTGTGGGCGGGCGGGGGCAATTGCACCGGATTGCTGATCTTCAACGACGCCTGGTGCTTCGATCCACATCCGAGCGGCGGCCTGGGCTGGGGCAATCCGGAGCTGAACCTGCCGGGTCCCTGGCAGATCTCGGACCTGCAGGATCCGGCGTGCATCGGTGACGGCGGCTACACCGACATTCTCGCCGCCTTTGCGGGCCATCCGATCTATGCCAACGTGACGGACGCGCGGCTGGCCCCGAATTCGATCAGCTCGTTCGCGGCAAACGTCGGCGACAACGCCTATCACAGCGCTTTCGCCACCCATAACGCCACGATCTTCACGACCACCGAGGTCGTGATCAACTCGGGCGTGGTGGATCCGGGCGGTTTCGGCTGCTGCAGCAACACCCCGACCGTGCTGCCGAACGGCACGCCGCTCACGCTCATCCGCGACGAGGTGTGCTCCCCGACGCCGGCCGGAGGGGACACCTGGGGGGGGCTGAAGATCCGCTACCGTTAGCCGACGCCGGCCGCGTGGGGCGCCTGACGCCGCGCGGCTGCGATCGCTGCCCCGAATCGCGACACGGAGGCCCCGCACCGGAAGCGCGGTGCGGGGTCTCGTCGTGCGCGCGAGCCCGCTGGTCTCGAGCTATTCGATGTCGCGGGGCGCCGCCCGCTGGCGCGCGAGGTCGGTGCGCTGGGAACGGGAGCGCTCCGCCGCGGGAGTTGAGCGGGAGGCGCCCGCCCCGGCCACGGCGCTCCCGCCGCTTGGCACTGCGAGCCCGGTGCGGCACAGTACCGGGCCGAACGCCACCACCCCCGCACCCCTCTGCGAGGCCCGATGCAGATCGAGATCGTCACCATCGGCAGCGAAATCCTCTCCGGCCGCACGCTCGACACCAATTTCGCGTTCCTCGCCCGCGCGCTCGAGCAGGCGAGCGTCCAGATCGGCTGGCACACGACCGTGGGCGACACCCCGGAGCGCATCGCCGAGGCGGTGCGCCGCGGTCTCGAGCGCGCCGACGCGCTAGTGCTGACCGGGGGGCTCGGTCCGACCCCCGACGACCTGACGCGCCGCGCGGTCTCGAACGTCCTGTCGCGCCCGCTCCAGCTCGACGAGCAGGTGCTGGAGCACATCCGCGAGCGCGCCGCACGCCTGGGCCGCAAGCTGCCGGGCTCGATCGAGGCCCAGGCGCTGCTGCCGCTCGGGGCCGAAGCCTGGCTCAACCGGCTCGGCACCGCACCCGGCATCCTCATCCTGCACCACGGCAAGCCGGTCATCCTGCTCCCCGGGGTGCCCCAGGAGCTGGAGGAGCTGGCCACGGAGTACGTGGTGCCCTACCTGCGGCAGCGCACCGGCCGGCACGTCGAGACCTTCACCCTGCGCACCTCCGGCGTGTTCGAGAGCGCCCTCCACGAGAAGATCGGCGCCCTGCCCCAGGCTTGGCCGGGCGCCACCCTCGCCTACCTGCCGAGCTTCTTCGGCGTGGACCTGCGGGTGACCGCCACCGGGACCGACCCCGACCAGGTGCGGCGCGTGACCGGGCGCGCCTACGACGAGCTGAGGGAGAAGGTGGATGCCGTGATCTACGCCGAGGGCACGACCACCATGCAGCAGGTGGTGGGCGAGACCCTGGTCGAGCTGGGCTACACCCTCGCCACCGCCGAGTCCTGCACCGGGGGCCTGCTCGCCAAGCGCATCACCGACGTCCCGGGCGCCTCGCGCTACTTCGAGCGCGGGTTCGTCACCTATTCCAACGCGTCCAAGATCGAGCTGCTCGGCGTGCGCGCCGGAGACCTCGAAGCCCACGGGGCGGTGAGCGCCCCGGTCGCCGAGCAGATGGCCGCGGGTGCGTGCGAGCGCGCCGGTGCCGACGTCGGGGTCGGCATCACCGGCGTGGCGGGCCCCGAGGGCGGCAGCGAGGAGAAGCCGGTGGGCACCGTGTTCGTGGCCGTGGCCTCGCCGCGCGGTGCTGCGGTGCGCCGCCTGCACATCGTCGGCACGCGCGCGACGATTCGCGAGCGCAGCGCCCAGACCGCGCTCGACCTGGTGCGGCGCCAACTGCGCGGCCTGCCGCTCGAGCCGAGCCTCGAAGGCTGAGCGCCCGCCCGACCGGGAGCCACGCGGATGCGCCTGTTCCTCGCCGTGTTCCCCTCGCCGGCCGCCCAGGGCGCGGCGTTCGCGGGGATCGAGTCGCTGCGCCGGCCGGGCGACCGCGTGTCGTGGGTCCAGCGCCAGAACCTCCACTACACCATGCGCTTCCTGGGCGAGGTGGGCGAGGATGGGCTGCGCCGCGCGAGCGAGGCCGCGCGCCAGGCCGCGGCCGCGCACGCGCCCTTCGACGCGGCACTCGGGGCCCTCGGCGCGTTCCCCTCGCCGCGCCGCGCGCGGGTGCTGTGGATCGGCATGACGCTGGGCGAACCCCCGCTGCTGGCG
The DNA here is from genome assembly GCA_001780165.1 of Candidatus Eisenbacteria bacterium RBG_16_71_46. Classification (GTDB taxonomy): domain Bacteria; phylum Eisenbacteria; class RBG-16-71-46; order RBG-16-71-46; family RBG-16-71-46; genus RBG-16-71-46. Next base: position 14,838 of record MFFQ01000005.1, read on the forward strand.
CTCGCCGAGTCGCTCGCCGCGGCCCTCGAGCGCCGCGGCTTCGCGCGCGAGGGCCGGGCCTTCGCCGCCCATCTCACGCTCGGCCGGGTGCGCGAGCCCGGGCCCGACTGGAGCGCGCGGCTGGAGTCGTTCCGGGTCGATGCCGCGGCCGCGCGTTTCCGCGTCGACCGCCTGTGCGTGGTCGAGAGCCGGCTCGATCCGGCGGGCTCGGTCTACACCGTGCGCGAGGAGGCGAAACTGGCCGGATGAGGCGCGATTCCCGCTGAAAATGCCGCTTTGCGTCCACTGCCCAAATGTGTAATATGGCTCGCAATTGACGGTGGCGATGGGCGGCGCGCCCTGCCACGATGGCGGCGTCGCCGCCTCCGACCCTGGAACGACCCTCGACTGAACGCCCCTGCGAAGGAGACGCAGACATGAACCTCACGCCACCGACGGCCAAGGAAAAGATCAAGGCGCTCGACCTCGCCCTGCAGCAGATCGAGAAACAGTTCGGCAGGGGCGCCATCATGAAGCTCGGCGAGGAGTCGGCCAAGGTCGGCGTCGAGATCATCTCGACCGGTTCGATCGGGCTCGACCTGGCGCTGGGCGTGGGCGGCGTGCCGCGCGGGCGCGTGGTCGAGATCTACGGCCCCGAGTCGTCGGGCAAGACCACGCTCGCGCTCACCATCATCGCCAACGCCCAGAAGACCGGCGGCAACGCGGTGTTCATCGACGCCGAGCACGCGCTCGATGCCGCCTACGCCCAGAAGCTGGGCGTGGACATCGCCAACCTCCACGTCGCCCAGCCCGACACCGGGGAGGAGGCGCTCGAGATCGCCGACCACCTGGTGCGCTCCGGCGCGGTGGACGTGGTGGTCATCGACTCGGTGGCGGCCCTGGTGCCGCGGGCCGAGATCGAGGGCGAGATGGGCGATTCGCACGTCGGGCTCCAGGCGCGGCTGATGTCGCAGGCGCTGCGCAAGCTCACCGGCTCGATCTCGAAGAGCAAGACCTGCGTGATATTCATCAATCAGATCCGCATGCAGATCGGCGTGATGTTTGGCTGCTTCCACTACAGCACCCGGGTGGTGCTCGCGGACGGTCGCACCGAGAAGATCGGCAAAGTCGTCAACCAGCGCCTGCCCGTCGAGGTGCTCTCCTACGACGCTGAAACCGGCAAGGTCGAACCGCGCCGCGTGGTCAACTGGTTCGACAACGGGCCGACCGATCGCTTTCTGCAGTTCGAGGTCGAAGGGGGCGCTTCCGGCCGCCGGAAGTTCGCAGCGACCGAGAACCACATGATCTTCACCCCGAAGGGGGAACGCCCGGCAGGTGAGCTGAACGTCGGAGACGAAGTGTTGGTCTGCGTCGAAGACTACGCGCTCACCGATGACCAGATTCAGCTTCTGCTCGGAGGGTCGCTGGGTGACGGATCCCTTCGGAAAGTCAGCACCCACCGGGCGATGTTCCGTGTCGGGCACGCAGCGCGGCAGGAGGAATACCTGCGCTGGAAGAGCTGGATGCTCGAGCCGTTCTCGAGCCCGATCCGCCCCACGGGCCGGGGCACCGGCTTCGACACCCTCGCGATGCCGGCGCTGGCCGAGCTGCGCGAGGCACTCTATGGAGTGGAGGGCGAGCGCCAGGTGACGACTGCCGTGTTGAACCAGCTCGACGCTCGCGGCCTCGCCGTTTGGTACGGCGATGACGGTAGCTTCGGCGGATCCTACGCCCGCTACGGCAAGGGGAAAGCGGTGCTCTACAACAAGTCGCTCTCCGGTGAGAGCCGGGTCCGTGTCGCCGAGTTCCTCGAGCGCCTCGGCGTCGGCCGGCCTCGTGACGACGGTCGCGGCTTCTGGTTCAGCTCCGAGCAGACCGAGCGGCTGCACGCGACGATCGCGCCTTATGTGCATCCCTCGCTGGAATACAAGCTCCATCCGACTCAGCGCGGCCGTTACGCCTGGAAGCCGGACACCAGCGACGCGCATCTGAACGGGACCCGGCTGGCCTCGCGCAAGCGTCTGCGGGCGGTGCCGGCGCAGATCGTCAAGCGCTACCTCAAGCCGTCGACCCGCTCGACCCACCGCTTCGACATCGAGGTCGAGGGCAATCACACCTACCTCGCCGACGGCGTCGTCGTGCACAACTCGCCCGAAACCACGGCCGGCGGGCGCGCGCTCAAGTTCTACGCCTCGGTGCGGCTCGACATCCGCCGCATCGCCACGCTCAAGGAGGGCGACAGCGCGATCGGCAATCGCACCAAGGTCAAGGTGGTGAAGAACAAGGTCGCCGCGCCGTTCCGCGAAGCCGAGTTCGACATCCTCTACAACGAGGGCATCTCGCGCGAAGGCGAGCTGATCGACTACGCGGTGGACAAGGGCGTGATCGCCAAGGCCGGCACCTGGTTCTCCTTCGGCGAGGAGCGCATCGGCCAGGGCCGCGAGAACGCCCGGCTGTTCATGAAGGAGCACCCCGACGTGCGCGCCAAGCTCGAGGCCAAGCTGCTGCCGCTGCTGGGGCTCAAGCCGGCCGGGGCGGCCGCGGCTCCGGACGCGCCCGCGGCGCCGGCGGCCGCCGCCAAGACGTCGCCCAACGCATCCGCGGGGCGGCCGCAGCCGGCGTTGTCGGCCAGCGGCGAGCGCAAGCGGTAGGCGGCAGCGGGGGGCGCACGTGACGCTCGCGCGCGGTCGCGCCCGCCGCCCCGGCGCCCAGGCGGGGGAGTGCGCCGACGACACCGACGCCGCGCGCGAGGCGGCGCTGCGGCTGCTCGAGCGCCTGCGCCGCACCCGCGCCGACCTGGTGCGCCGGCTGCGGGACAAGGGCTACACGCCGCGGGCGGTGGACTCCGCGCTCGAACGCCTGGCCGCGGTGGGCCTGGTGGACGACGCCGAGTACGCCCGCGCCTACCTCGCCGGCCGGTGGGGCCGGCGGCCCGCGGGGCTGCGCCGCCTCGAGCTGGAGCTTCGGGTGCGCGGGGTGTCCCCCGAGGACATCGCGAACGGCCTCGCCCGGCTCGAGGCGGAGCGCGGCCCCGCCGACGACGTGGCGATGGCGCGGCGCGTCGTCGCCCAGGCGGCCCGGCGCTACGCGGCGCTCGATCCGCGCAAGCGCCGCCAGCGGCTCTACGCGCTACTCATCCGGCGCGGGTTCGATGGCGAGACCATCGAGCAGGCGATGCGCGAGGAGTAGGCTCCGTCTGAAAACGCCCGCGGGCTGCGTTGCGCGGGCGGCTGCTCGCTCCGACGTGCCCGAGAGGCCACGACTGCGCTCGTCGCGCGCCCGCGACGCCTTGCCCGCGGGCGTTTTCAGACGGAGCCTCGGAGTGTGTCGGAACATCCGATGGCTGCATTCCCCGGTCGTTGATCCGGCCCCGGGGCCGCGGGTCTCGAAGGCCCGGCGTGCAAGTTCGCCGCCGAATCGCTATCTTCCCCGGTTCCACCGGCGGTGCCGCGCCCTCGGGGGCGCCCCGCGGCTGGAGCCGTCTTCCCCGGAGAGCGGATGACCACCTCGCACGCCTCGACCCTGCGCACCGCCGCCGATCTGCGCCGTGCGTTCGTGGATTTCTTCGTCGCGCGCGGGCACACCGCGGTGCCCTCCTCGCCGCTGGTGCCCAACGACCCGACGCTGCTGTTCACGACCGCCGGCATGGTGCAGTTCAAGCCCTACTACACCATGACCGGCGAGGTGCCCTACACGCGCGCGGTCTCGGTGCAGAAGTGCCTGCGGCTCACCGACCTCGAGAACGTCGGCTACACCCCGCGCCACGACACGTTCTTCGAGATGCTCGGCAATTTCTCGTTCGGACCCAAGCCGCGCGGCGCCTACTTCAAGGAGGAGGCGATCGCCTTCGCCTGGGAGTTCGTCACCGGTGTCCTCGGCATGCCGCGCGAGCGGCTCCACGCCTCGATCTTCGCCGGCGAGGGGACGCTGCCGCGGGACGACGAGGCGGAGGCGCTGTGGCGGAAGGTCGGGCTGCCGCCGGGCCAGATCGTGGCGCTCGGGCGCGCCGACAACTTCTGGGGGCCGGCCGGCGGCCAGGGTGCCTGCGGGCCGTCGAGCGAGATCTACTTCGACCTCGGCGAGGCGCGCCCCGCCGATCTGCCGCAGGACGCTTTCTGGGGCGAGCGGCCCGGCGACCCCGGCGACCGCTTCATGGAGTTCTGGAACCTGGTCTTTCCCCAGTTCGACGCCCAAGCGGGCGGCGCGCTGGAGCTGCTGCCGCGCCCGGGGATCGACACCGGGATGGGGCTCGAGCGGCTCGCGATGATCATGCAGAACCGGACCGCGATCTTCGAGACCGACCTCTTCGCCCCGCTGGTCGAGCAGGTGATGTCGCTCGCGCACCCGCGGCGCGAGCGACAGGCGGTGGCACTGCGCGACGCGCGGATCATCTCCGATCACGTCCGCGGGCTGACATTCGCGATCGCCGAGGGCGCGCTGCCCGGCAACGAGGGCGCGGGCTACGTGTTGCGCCGGCTGCTGCGGCGCGCGGTGACGCGCGGGCGCTCGCGCCGGGGACTGGCGCTGCACGAGCCGTTCCTCGCGGCACTCGCCGGGCGCGCGATCGACATGTTCGGCGGCTACTACCACGAGCTGGTGACGCACCGCGACCAGGTGCTGCGGGTGCTGGAGCACGAGGAGGTGGGCTTCGCGCAGACCTTCGAGGCAGGCCTGGCCCGGCTCGAGGAGCTGCTCGCGACCGGGCACAAGACGCTCCCGGGGGCGGACGCGTTCATGCTGCACGACACCTACGGCTTCCCGATCGAGCTCACCGAGGAGATCGCCCGCGAGCGCGGCGTGGCGGTGCACCGCGACGACTTCGAGCGCGCGATGACCGAGCAGCGCGAGCGCGCCCGCGCGACGAGCAAGTTCGTCAAGAACGAAGCGGCCGGGCGCGAGCCCTGGACCGAGGTCACCAGCGGCCCGAACTCGGAGTTCCTGGGCTACCAGTCGCTCTCGGCCGACGGGCTCACGCTCAGGCGCTGGCGGCCGCACGGGCGCGACGAGCTGGAGCTGGTCTTCGACCGCACGCCGTGCTACGCCGAATCGGGCGGGCAGGTCGCCGACCGCGGGCGGATCTCGGCGATCGGGATCGTCGCCGAGCTGACCCACGTCTACCGCGAGGACGACAGCATCGTCCACCGCGCGCGCCTCACCAACGGCGACCGCGCGGCGCTGCTCTCGGCGGGCCAGCGCGGCGGGCTCAAGGCCGGCGTGGATCCCGCGTACCGGTTTCCGACCATGCGCCACCACACGGCGACCCACCTGCTCCACGCCGCGCTGCGCCAGGAGCTCGGCGAGCACGTGCGGCAGGCCGGATCGTTGGTCGCGCCCGACCGGCTGCGCTTCGACTACACGCACTTCGAGGCCCCCTCGCGCGAACAGCTCGAGGCGATCGAGCGCCTGGTGCAGGAGTGGACGCTGCGCAATCGGGAAGTCGGTTGGGAGATCGTGCCGCTCGAGAAGGCCAAGGCCATGGGAGCGATGGCGCTGTTCGGCGAGAAGTACGGCGCCGAGGTGCGCATGGTGTCCGTGGCGGGGGTGGAGGACGTGAACATCCCGGCGAGCCGCGAGCTGTGCGGCGGCACGCACGTGCGCCGCACCGGCGACATCGGCGCCTTCGTGGTGGTCTCGGACGCCGCGATCGCGAGCGGGGTGCGGCGGATCGAGGCGCTCTGCGGGCACGAGGCGATGCGCTGGCTCAAGCTCCAGCAGGCGACCCTGGCGCGCGCGGCGGCGGTGCTCCAGTCCAGTCCGGCCGCGCTGCCGGAACAGGTGGAGAAGCTCAAGGGCGAGCTCGATCGCCTGCGCAAGGTCGAGGGCGAAGCGCAGCGCGGAGGCCTCGAGTCCGAGATGGCGCGCCTGGCGCAGGGCGCCACCGCCGCGGCGGGCGGGCGCTGGCTGGTGGCGGAGGTGCGATCCGAAGCCGACGCCAACGCGGTGCGCGACGCGGCCGACAAGCTGCGCGGCGCCCTCGGACGCGGAGCGGCGCTGCTCGCGATCCAGGGGGACGGCAAGCTCACCTTCGTCGCCGCGGTGACCGACGACCTGGTGGCGGCGAAGGCGCTGCGCGCCGACGAGCTGGTGCGCGCGGTGGCGAAGGTCGCGGGGGGCTCGGGAGGCGGCAAGCCCCACCTGGCGCTGGCCGGCGGCAAGGATCCAGCGAAGCTCGCCGCGGCCCTGGACGAGGCGCGGCGGCTGATCTCGCAGGCGCTCGGCTCGTGAGCGGGCCGCTGGAACGCCCCGGTGCCGGGCACGCGAGCGCGCCGCCGGAACGCGCGGGCGCCGGGCACGCGGGCGCGCCGCCGGAGCGCCCCGGCGCCGGGCACCCGAGCGCGCCGCCCGCGGACGGCCGGCCATGAGGGCGCTCGTGCTCGCCGGGGGCCGCGGCACCCGGCTGCGTCCGATCACCCACACCAGCGCCAAGCAGCTGGTCCCGGTGGCCAACAAGCCGGTATTGTTCTACGGGCTGGAATCGCTGCGCGCGGCCGGCATCACCGAGGTCGGTATCGTGGTCAGCGATCCGCGCGAGATGCTGCAGCCGGATCACCGCAGCGGCGAGCTGGTGACGGTCCTGGTCAACAGCCAGGCCGAGATCCGCGCGGCGGTCGGAGACGGCTCGGCGTTCGGGCTCCGCGTCACCTACATCGAGCAGGAGGCGCCGCTCGGGCTGGCCCACGCGGTCAAGATCGCGCGCCCCTACCTCGAGGACGAGCCGTTCGTCATGTACCTCGGCGACAACCTCATCCGGGACGGCATCACGCCCTTCGTGCGCGAGTTCGAGCGGGAGAAGCCCAACGCGCAGATCCTGCTCGCCCACGTGGCGACCCCCGGGGACTTCGGCGTCGCCGAGCTCGAGGGGGACCGCGTGGTGCGGCTGGAGGAGAAGCCGAAGCATCCGAAGAGCGATCTGGCGCTGGTCGGCGTCTACCTGTTCGACCGCACGGTGTTCGAGGCGGTGGCGGCGATCCGGCCCAGCCGGCGCGGCGAGCTCGAGATCACCGACGCCATCCAGCACCTGATCACCGGCGGTAAGCGGGTGCGCTCGCATGTCATCGAGGGCTGGTGGAAGGACACCGGCCGGGTCGAGGACCTGCTCGAGGCCAATCGCATCATCCTCGCCGATCTCGCGACGCGGATCGAGGGGAGCGTGGATGGCGAGACGGTGATGGAGGGATCGGTGAGCATCGGCCCGGGCACCACGATCACCCGCTCGCGTTTGCGCGGGCCGCTCATCATCGGCGCGGGCGCGCGCATCACGGACTCCTACGTCGGCCCGTTCAGCGCGATCGCCGACGGGGTGACGCTCACGCACTGCGAGATCGAGCACTCGATCGTGCTCGCGCGGAGCCGGATCGAGAACGTGCCCCACCGCATCGAGTCGAGCCTGATCGGACGCGACGTGGTCGTGGCGTCGCGCGACGAGCGCCCGCGCGCGCACCGGCTGATGCTGGGCGATTCGAGCCGGGTGGAGCTGTCGTGAGGCGCGGCGCGGCGGGGCCGCGGCCCAGGACCCTGGTCACGGGCGCCGGCGGGATGCTGGCGCGGGCGGTGGTCCCGGCGCTCGAGCGCGCCGGACACGAGGTGCGGCCGTTGCGCCGGGGCGAGGCGGACGTGACCGATGCGGAGGCACTGCGGCGCGCGGCGGACGATCGCCATCTGCGGCAGGTGGCGCCGGCGCCGGGAGCGGTTGCGCGATGAAGCAAGCACGTCTCAAGCGTGGGGCCACCCGCCGCGTTGGCGCGCTCGATCGGCGGGCGCGCAGGGCCCTCGCCGACGCCGGCCGCGTGATGGGACGGCTCGAGCGCGCCGCGGCGCCGGCGGTGGCCGCCGCCGCCGAGGCGCTGATCGGAAGCCTCGAGGCGGGCGGTACGATCTTCTTCTGTGGCAACGGCGGCAGCGCGGCGGATGCCCAGCATCTCGCCGCCGAGCTGTCGGGTCGGTTCTTCATGGACCGCCGCGCGCTCGCCGCGATCGCGCTCACCACCAATACATCCGCCCTGACCGCGATCGGTAACGACTACGGCTTCGAGCAGTCCTTCGCGCGCCAGCTCGAGGGCCTCGGCCGCGCGGGCGACGTGCTGGTGGCGATCACGACCAGCGGCGGCTCGCGCAACGTCCTCGCGGCGGGGCGCGCCGCGCGGGCGCTGGGCATGACGGTCGTGGGCATGACCGGCCCGCGGGGCCGCCGCTTCGCCGCGCTCTGCGACCACGCGCTCGTGACCCCGAGCGACGCGACGCCGCGCATCCAGGAAGGCCACATCGCCATGGGCCACGTGCTGTGCGAGCTGGTCGAACGGGCGCTGTTCGCGTCCGGCGCCGGGCGGGCGCGGCGCGCTCCGGTGTCGCGGGCCCGGGCGCGCCGGTAGGACGTCATGATCCTGGCGCTCCTCGAGTCCCTGCGTCCCAAGCAGTGGACCAAGAACCTCCTGCTGTTCGCGGGGGTGCTGTTCTCGCGCCAGCTCGGAGAGATCGATCCGGCGATGCGCGCGGCCGCCGGGTTCGTCGCCTTCTCGCTGCTGTCGGGAACCGTCTACCTCGTCAACGATCTGCTCGACCTCGAGGCCGACCGCAGGCACCCGCGCAAGAGCAAGCGCCCGGTCGCCTCCGGGCGCCTGCCCGCGGCGGCGGCGTGGGCGGCCGTGCCGCTGCTGCTGATCCTGGTGGCGCTCCTCGCGGCGTGGCTGGGACGGGGCTTCGCCGTGGTCGCGGCACTCTACCTCGCACTCAACATGATCTACAGCATCTGGCTCAAGCACCAGGTGCTGATCGACGTGTTCATGATCGCCCTCGGCTTCGTGCTGCGCGCGATCGCCGGGGTGGAGGTGCTGCTGCCGATCTCGCCCGACACCTCGCTCTCGCCGTGGCTGCTGGTGTGCACCTTCTTCGCCGCGCTCTTCCTGGGGCTGGGCAAGCGCCGCCGGGAGCTGACCAACGCCGGCGCCGCCGCGTCCGGGCGCCGCGCGGTGCTCGACCACTACACTCCGGAGCTGCTCGACGGGCTGCTGATGGTGTCCGCCGCCTCGGCGCTCATGGGCTACGCGCTCTACACCATCTGGCCCGCGACCGTCGCCAAGTTCGGCACCGAGGCGTTGCTCTACACCGTGCCGCTGGTGGCCTACGGCATCTTTCGCTATCTCTACTTGGTGCGTGCCTCGGAGAGCGCCGAGGATCCCTCGAACGTGCTGCTCACCGACCGCGCACTGGGTCTCACCGTGCTGTTCTACCTGGTCGCGGTGCTGATCATCCTCTACGGGCGCTGATGCCCGCACGGATCGCCGCGGCGCGCCGGGTGCGGGTGGAGGCGCGCGCCAAGCTCAATCTCGGCCTGGCCGTCGGACCGCGCCGTCCGGACGGCTTCCACGAACTGGCGACGGTGTTCCAGTCGATCTCGCTCGCCGACACGCTGGAGATCGAGCCGCGCCGCTCCGGTTTCTCGCTCGAGGTACGGCACGAGGATGTCTCGCTGCGCGGCGGGGGGAAGCGGGCGACCCTCCGCTTCGTCCCGGCCGGCGACGAGAATCTGGTGCTGCGCGCCGCGCGGCGGCTCGCGGCACGCGCGGGCCGGATCGGCGGCGCGCGCTTCCGACTCGTCAAACGCATTCCCGCCCGCGCGGGGCTCGGCGGCGGCAGCGCCGACGCGGCGGCGGCGCTGGTCGGGCTGTCCGCGCTCTACGGCCTGCGCCTGCGCCCGGAGGCACGGCTCGCGCTGGCCCTCGAGCTCGGGGCGGACGTCCCCTTCGCCCTCCGAGGCGGCACGGCGCTCGGGCTCGGCCGCGGCGAGCGGCTGCGGCGAACCGGCCTCGAACGCCCATTCAGGGCGCTGATCGCGGTGCCGGCATGGCGAATTTCCACGCCCTGGGCGTTTGGTCGGATCGACCGGAGAAAATATGGCTTGACAGCGTGGAAAGCGAAACGCAGATTTGCTCAAGTTCTTGGGCGTCAGCGGATAACCGCCGAGAGAGCGCTCCGCCTGGGAAATGACTTCGAGGACGTGCTGGAGTCCAGACGCTCCGATTATCTGTCGTTGCGTCATCGTCTCGAGAGTGCGGGCGTCTGCGGCATCCGCATGACCGGCAGCGGGTCGGCGGTGTTCGGAATCGTGTCGCCCGGAAGCTCGGCGTACAAGGTTGCAGGCCGCTTCGCCGGAAAAGAGCCGCTCTTTCTGGTTCGATCCTCCCGAGCCGGACTGCGACTCCACATGCTGCGGTGACTTGAGCCGGAGACAGGGACGTGGCGCTGCTCAGGAACACATGATGTCCCCCAACCCCGGGGGGAAATCGACCGAGCCAGATTGTCCTCAAGGACGGCTCCGAGGTGACGGCATGATTGAGATCACCGAGGTACGAATCTCGCTCCGCAATGACGAGAAGCTGAAGGCGTTCGTCAGCATCACGCTCAACGACTCCTTCGTCATCCGGGGGCTGAAGATCATCCACGGGAACTCCGGGCTGTTCGTCGCCATGCCGAGCCGCAAGCGGCCGGACGGCCAGCATCAGGACCTCGCCCACCCGATCAACGACGCCACCCGCAAGTACTTGACCGAGAAGGTGATGGCCGACTACGAGAGGGAACTCGCAGGCGTCGCGGGGCAGGCCGAATCGGGCACCGGGGCCATGCCGCACCGCGGCGGCTGACGGGTCGCGCGCCCGCCCACTGCTCCCCGCCGGGCGCCGGCGCCCCCGTGCGCGCCCGCCGGCGTTTGACTTCGGCGCCCGCCGCCGCTTAGTCTCCTGCGGCTTTTCTGCAGTTCGTCGTTTCCCATGGGCCAGTAGCCATCACCCCGCTCGCGCCGCGCACCGGTGCTGCGGACCGTGACGGAAATCCCGTTCTGTTGGTGGGGCGTGGCCAAGCGGTAAGGCACGAGACTTTGGATCTCGCACTCGGAGGTTCGAATCCTCCCGCCCCAGCCATTGTGGGGCCCGGAGGTGGACTCCGGGTCCACGAGGTTGCCGCGACCTAGCGGCGGCGCGCGGGGGCTGTCGTGCTCCCGCTGATGCCCCTGCGACCGCGGTCACGCCAGGATCGTGTTCGAATCGGAGGAGCGCGCGTGGACCCCTGTCGGATCTTCGCCGGCAACGCCAGCCGGCGGCTGGCGCAGTCCATCTGCGACAAGCTGAAGACGCCGCTCGGCGACGTCGAGGTTTCCCGCTTCCAGGACGGCGAAGTCTCGGTCAAGTTCAACGAGAACATTCGCGGCGGTGACGTCTTCGTGATCCAGGCCACCGGCGCGCCGGCGGACAACCTGATGGAGCTGCTGGTGATGCTGGATGCCGCGAAGCGCGCCTCCGCCCGCCGCGTCACCGCGGTGGTGCCCTACTTCGGCTACGCGCGCCAGGATCGCAAGGACCAGCCGCGGGCGCCGATCTCCGCCAAGCTGGTGGCGAATCTCATCACCATCGCGGGCGCCGATCGCGCGCTCACGATGGATCTCCACAGCGCCCAGATCCAGGGCTTCTTCGACATTCCGTTCGATCACCTCTATGCCGCCCCGGTGCTGGTGGATCACTTCGCCCAGAAGAACATTCCCGACCTGATGGTCGTGGCGCCCGACATCGGCAGCGTGAAGATGGCGCGGGCCTACGCCAAGCGGCTGGGCGCCGAGCTGGGGTTGGTGGACAAGCGCCGCCCGCACCCCGATGCGGTGGAGGTGATGAACATCATCGGCGACGTCGAGGGCAAGAACGTGGTGCTGTTCGACGACGTGGTGACCACCGCGCGCACGCTGAACCAGGCCGCGAACGCGATCCGCGAGCAGGGGGCGCGCGACATCTACGCCGGCGTCACGCACGGGGTGTTCAGCCCGCACTCGGAAGAACAGATCGCTCGCTCGCAGATCCGCGAGCTGGTGGTGACGGACACCATCGACCATTCCGCGATGAAGCTCCCGCCCTGCGTCACCGAGCTGTCGGTGGCGGGTCTGCTGGGCGAGGCGGTGCAACGCATTCACGAGGAGCGCTCGCTGAGCTCGCTCTTCATCTAGAGGCAGATCGTAGGGACGGGTGCCCCGACGGGCGCCGATTCGAGGGGCAGCGCCCCGCAGCGAAGGAGGAACAGGCATGTCTGCAGTCATCGCGTTGACGGGCACGCGGCGGGAGGTCCTGGGCAAGGGCGGCGCCCGCAAGGCGCGCGCCGCGGGGCAGATTCCGGGCGTGTTGTACGGGCACGGCGAGACGCCGGTTCCGGTCGCGATCGGCGCCCGCGATTTCGAGATGGCGCTCCGCCATCACCGGGGCGGCAACGCCATTGTCGGGTTGGCGCTCGCGGGCAGCGAGTTCACGGCGCTGATTCGCGACGTGCAGTACGACCCCGTCTCCCAGAGCATCATCCACGTCGACTTCCAGCACATCTCGCTGACCGAGACCATCGAAGTCGAAGTCGCGGTCCACCTGGTCGGCACTCCGGTCGGGGTGAAGGACCGCGGCGGGATCCTCGAGCACATCGTGCGCGAGGTCGAAGTGCGCTGCCTGCCGACCGCGATCCCCCCGTCGCTCGACGTGGACGTCAGCGCGCTCGACATCGGCGATTCGGTCCACGTGCGGGACCTGCAGGCTTCGAACGTCACGGTCCTGTCGGACCCGGACGAGACGATCGCGACGGTGGTGCCGCCGACGGTGATGGAGGAGAAGCCGGCGGAGGAGGCGGTTGCGGAGGCGGCCGCGGCCGCGGCCGCGGCGGGTCCGGCGGCGGCGGAACCCGAAGTCATCGCCAAGGGCAAGAAGGAAGAAGAGGAAGGCGAGGTCGAGGACAAGAGGAAGGAGAAGAAGGAGAAGAAGGAGAAGAAGTAAGCCGTGTTGCTGGTCTTCGCTCTCGGCAACCCGGGCGCGCGTTACCGCGGAACGCGGCACAACGTCGGTTTCCGCGTGCTGGAGCTGCTGGTGGAGCGATGGCGGGCGGCGATCCTCGAGGCGGCGCCGGAGTTCCGCGCGTGGTACGCGGAGGTGGCGGGGCGCGAGGTCGCGCTGGTGCAGCCGCTCACCTTCATGAATGCCAGCGGTATGGCGCTGGGGGCGTGGCGTGAACGGCGCAGCTTCGAGCCCGGCGGGCTGCTCGTCGTGCTGGACGACGTCTACCTTCCGGTCGGCCGTCTGCGGGTGCGGGCGCGGGGGTCGAGCGGGGGCCACCTGGGGCTCGAGAGCATCGAGTCCGCGCTCGACAGTCGCGAGTTCGGGCGGCTGAGGATCGGGGTGGGCGCCGCGGAGAGCAGCGCGGCGCTGCGCGACCACGTGCTGGAGGAGTTCACCACGGAGGAGCGGGCGGCGGCCGAAGGGGCCGTCGGGCTCGCGGCGGATGCGGCGGAGTGCTGGGTGACCGAGGGCCTGACGGCCACCATGAATCGATTCAATCGCAAGGTCGGCAAGGAGGTTTCCGAATCGTGAACACGTACGAGACGACGTTCATCCTCGAGCCCGGACTCGATGAGAACCGGGTGAACGAGGAGGTCGAGCGGGTGTCGCAATGGGTGCGCGAGGCCGGCGGCGAAGTGCTCGACGTCCAGCGCTGGGGCAAGCGGCGCCTGGCCTACGAGATCAACAGGAAGCGCGACGGGGTCTACACCTTGATGACCTATCAGGGCCCGAGCGCGCTGGTCAAGGAGATCGAGCGCCGGTTGCGGCTCAACGAATCGGTGATGCGCGTGCTCACGGTGCTCCACGTCCCGCCCGACCCGGTACCCGAAGCCGCCGAGACGGCGACGATCTCCGAGGACGCGTCGGACGACTAGTGTTCCGGCGCGCAACACTAGCCCCTGCGAGGAGGCGGTATGACCGAACTCAGACTTCCCGAAATCAACCGGGTGACGCTGAGCGGTCGGCTCACCCGCGATCCGGACCGGCGCTATGCGCAGGATGGGACGCACGTGACGAGCTTCGCGATCGCCTTTCACCGGCGCTATCCGGCGCGCGGCGGCGGCATGGCCGAGCAGACCGGCTACGCGACGGTGATGACCTACCAGCGGCTGGCGGAGGTGTGCGGGGAATACCTGCGCAAGGGTAGCCCGGTGCTGGTCGAGGGGAGATTGCAGATGCGGGAGTGGACCGGGCCCAAGAACGAGAGGCGAACCCGCCTCGAGATCCGGGGCGACGCGGTGCACTTCCTGGAGAAGATGACGGCCACCGGGCCGGCCGAGGGCGGAACCCCCGCCCCGCTGCCGGCGGGGCCGCGCGAACACGACGAGGGCGAGCTGTTCTAGCCCAAGGGGAGGTGAAACAAGAAAGCGATGGCCAAGGAGCGCGAAGGCAAGAGCCTCAAGCGGAAGTACTGCAAGCTGTGCCTGGAGAAGGTGGGGAACATCGACTACAAGGACGAGAAGCGCCTCGGTCGTTTCATCAACGACCGCGGGAAGATCGTCCCCCGGCGCGTCTCGGGAACCTGCGCGCGGCACCAGAAGCAGCTCACGACCGCGATCAAGCGTGCGCGCGTGCTGGCGCTGCTGCCGTTTACCAGTGACTTCTATCGCTGATTCTCCGCCCCAGCGGCGCGGGCCCTCGTGGGCGCGCTCGGCGCTGCTGCTCGGCGTGCTGGGGCTGATGACGCTTCAGACGCCGTTGCCGTGGAGCCGGCTCTGGCTGCTGGTGCCGCTCGCGGTGGCCGCCTCGCTGCTGCTCACGTGGAGGTTCGGACCCTGGGGGCTCGGCGTGCCGGTGGCGGTATTCGCCGCCGCGCTGTCGCTCGGCGGCGCGGGGGAGCTGTGGGTCTGGTGGACTCCGTTTGCGTCCCTCACCGGGGCGTGGATGGGCCTGCGCGAGGAGGGAGGCGGCCCCCGCTCGGGGGAGCGGGCGTGGATGCTGCTGCCGCCCCTGCTGCTCGCCGCGGGGCTGCCGTGGATGCCGCACTACCCGGAGGCCATGCGACGCGTCAACGACACCATGCGCCGGGCGGATGCGCAGATCGTGGAGGGTGCGCGCTCGCTCGGCTACGAGGGCGGGGCTCTGGCCACGCTCGAGCGCCAGGTGAAGACCCAGGCGTCCGAGCGCGAGCGCGCGATGCCCTACCTGTGGCCGAGCGCCCTGTTCATGTGGGTGGCCGTGCTGGTGGTGGGAGGGCGCGGGCTCTCGGCGCGCGCGGCCCACACCCTGCGCTGGCCGCCCCTCTCGCGCGCCCGGCTGCGGGACTGGCGCCTGCCGGACGGCGCGTTGTGGGTGTTTCTCGCCGGGCTGGCGCTGCTGCTGGCGCCGTGGCCGGCGTGGGGGCCGACCGGCGCGACGCTGATGATCAACACCGCCCTGGGGTATTGTGTCCAGGGTATCGCGGTCGTAGAATCGCTGCTGCTCTCGCGTGGCGTACCTCCTTCCATCATCGTCCTGACCTTGCTGTTCGTGGTCATGGTGGCTCTCCCGGTCTTCCTGCTGACGACGGCCGCCTTGGGGCTCAGCGACGTATGGTTGGACTTCCGCCGGCTGGAGTCGGGCGCCGACGACGCACAACCCTAGCGGCCCTGCACCATCGCCCGGACCACCGCGACGCTGACCATCGCGGGGCGTCGGGCGCGGAGCTGGCCCGAGGAGAGAATACGATGGACGTGATTCTGCTCGAGGATCTCGAGGGGCTCGGCGCGCGCGGCGCGACCGTGCACGTCAAGCCGGGCTATGCCCGCAACTACCTGCTGCCCCGCAAGCTCGCCATCGCGTCGGGCACCCGGGCGGCCAACCTCTACCAGGAGCTGGACCGGCAGCGGGGGAAGCAGGAAGAGCGGCAGCTGTCCGAGGCGCGGGCCGAGGCGGCGAAGCTCGACGGCTTCGAAATCAACCTCCCGGCGCAGGCGAACGAGGAAGACACCCTGTTCGGGTCGATCACCAACGCCGACATTGCCGAGGCGCTGGGCAAGGCGGGCCACGCGGTGGACAAGCGGCGCATCGAGCTCGAGGAGCACATCAAGCAGCTCGGCAAGTACGACGTACCGGTCCGCTTTCACGCGGGCGTCATGGCCACGGTGAAAGTCTGGGTGGTCCGGCCATGACCACTGCGCATCGCATCGGGACCAGGGGCGCGGCGCTCGCCGTCTGCGCGGCCCTGCTCGCGCTGGCCGTCCTGCCCGCGCAGGCGGCGCCCAAGCAGGGCGCCAAGGCCGCGACCAAGGCCGCGTCGAAAGCCGCGCCCGCGGACGCCCCCGGGCGGGTGCTGGTCCGGGTCGGCGGTGTGGCCATCACGCGGGGCGATGTCGAGCGCCGGCTGGCCGAGATCCCCGAACAGTTCCGCTCGCAGTACACGACGCCCGACGGCCGCCAGCAGCTGCTCGATCGAATGATCGACGAGCGCGTCTGGCTGCAGAGGGCGCTCCAGCAGGGAGTCGGCGAGCGTCCGGCGGTGAAACAGCAGCTCGAACAGCAGCGCCGCGACCTGCTCATCCGCACCTACCTCACCGAACTGATGTCCGCGAATCCCGCGCCGTCCGATTCGGACGCGCAGGCCTACTACGAGGCCCACCTCGACGACTACCGCACTCCGGCGACGGTTTCGCTCAGCCACATCCTGACCCCGTCCCAGGATCGGGCGAAGCAGGTGAGGATGTGGGCCGACCGCGGTCAGGACTGGAAGAAGCTGGTGGACCGCTACTCGGTCGACACGCTGACCCGCGCGAGCGGCGGCAAGCTCGGCACCGTGACGAAGGAAGGAGTGTTCGCCAGCCTCGGTACCCAGCCCGCCTTGGCCGAGTCCGCGCTCGCCCTCGGGGTGGGCCGGATCGGCGGGCCCTACCAGACCTCGAAGGGCTGGTCGGTCATCAAGGTGGACGCGCTCAACGAGGGCGGCACGCGCCCGCTGGAGCAGGTGGAGCCGATGATCAAGCGCCAGCTCACCTCGCAGCGGTCCCAGGACTACTATCGCGAACTGCTCGAGCAGGCGCGCCGCGATCTGCAGGTGCGGCCGGACTCCTCGGCGATCCGGGATTTCGTCTCGCAGCGCAAGAGCCCGCGCGAGATGTTCGACGAGGCGCAGCAGGTGACCGCCCCCACCGCGAGGATCGACGCCTTCGAGGCGATGTTGAGAGCCTACCCGGACGACCCGCTCGCCGCGCAGGCGCAGTTCATGGTGGGGTTCATTTACTCGGACGAATTGAAGGACTACGATCGTGCCGAGAAGGCGTTCCGCGAGCTGCTGAAGCGGTTTCCGAAGTCCGAGTTGGCGGCCTCGGCCCAGTGGATGGTCGAGCACATGCGCTCCACGGACGTGCCGACGTTCAACGGCTCCGACGAGGATACGCTCGCGCCCGAGCGCGCGACGACCAAGGCGGAAGGGCGGTCTCCGAAACCGTGAACGTGGTCGAAGTGAGGGTCAACGGGCTCATCCTCGAGCACAAGACCCAGCAGAACATCGTCATCCTTCGCGAGGTCGAGGGCGAACGCATCCTGCCGATCTGGATCGGCCCCGGCGAGGCGCAGGCGATCCGCCGCATCCTCTCCGAGGAGCCGTTCCCGCGCCCGCTCACCCACGACCTGCTCCACCTCATCGTGGAAGGGCTCAAGGCCAAGATCGCGCGCGTCGTCATCACCGACCTGCGGGAGAACACCTTCTTCGCCAGCGTGTTCGTCGAGCGCCAGAACGAGCTGGTCTCGATCGACGCGCGGCCGTCCGATTCCGTGGCGGTGGCCCTGCGGGCCAAGGCGCCGATGTTCGTCAACGAGAAGCTGCTCCAGCCTCCGCCGCAGGAGGAAGAAGAGGAGACGAGCGGCGGGGAGCCGCGCCCGCTGACCGAGGAGGAAAAGGCCGAGCAGCTGCGCCGCTACCTCGAGAAGCTCAATCCCGAGGACTTCGGAAAGTTCCAGTTCTGATGCCCGGACTCCGCCGCCGCGGCGCTCGGCTCGCGACCACACTCGCCCTGACGCTCGCCCTGATCCCGACCGTGGCACCCGCCGCGCTTCCGGTGCCGGCCGACGTGCGCGCCGCCGACGCTCTGGCGGCGGCGCCGCGCAGCTCCGATCGTGACCGCGCGCTCGGGCGCTGGGCGCGCCGCGCCAGTCTCTCCGAGCTGATGTACGTCCTGCGCCGCCAGGGGCTCGGGGATGTCGAGGCGGTGCTGGTGACCGAGGCGCTCGAGCGCACCGGCTCGTCGCGCCGCGACCTGCGGCGCCGCCTGAGCCTGCGGCTGGCCCAGGCCGATCCGCGCCGCGCGCGGCGCATCCTGGGCGATCTCGGTGCCGACGCCTTGATGACCTGCGTGCGCCCGCGGGCGTCCGCGTTCCGGATCGCGGCGCTGCTGCCCGATCAGGGGTCCTACCAGGGCTACGGGCGGGAGGTGCGGCTCGGGATCGAGGCGGCCCTCTCGCTCCATAACCGCCGTTCCTCGCTGCCCCTCGCCCTCGAGCCGTGGTCCACGGGCAGCGACGACCCCGCGCGGGCGGCGGCTGCGCTCGATTCGGCGGCCGACCTGTCGGCGGTCGCGGTCGGCGAGCTGCTCAGCGTCTCCACGCTCGCGCTGGCCACCGGCGCGCGCCTGCTGCGGCTGCCGCTGATCTCGCCCACCGCCACCGACGAGAGCATCGGCGAGATCGGCCCCACCGTCTTCCAGGTCGGGCCCTCGGGCTACGAACGCGGCCAGACCCTGGCGCGCGCGGTGCTGGCCGGCGCGCGGCGCCGCGTCGGGGTGCTGACCTCGGGCGACGACGACCAGGAGCAGTTCGCACTCGGCTTTATCGAAACCGCGCGGGCGCTGGGGTCGGAGCCGGTCTGGCGCGACAGCTACTCGGCGGGGAACACCGACTTTGGGGCGGCGGCGAAGGGGATCGCGGCGAAGCGGGTCGAGGTGCTGTTCTGGGAAGGTGATCCGCGCGACGCGAGCCTGTTGCTGCGCCGGCTCGCCCGCGATCGCGTCGCGGTCCAGCTCTGCGGCGGCCAGGCGCTGGCGCCCGATCTCTACCACAGCAGCGTGCGTCCGCTGCTCGAGGGCGTGCGCTACGTGGCCGACGATTGGCGGCTCCCGCCCGCACTCGGGGCATCGCTCGACACGCTGCTGCACGCCTGGGGGGCGGCCGAGCGCAAGCCGCTGCACGAACGCGGGTTCCTGATCGGAAACCTACTCGCCTCGGTGATCGAGGGCCGGGCGCTCTGCCCCGAGGAGATCACGCACTCGCTGGCGACCCGGCTGTCGCGCGAGCCGCACCTGCGGGCCCGCCAGTTCCTCGATTGGAGCGCCGACGGCGTGCGGCTCCCGGTGTTCACGATGAGCCAGGGTCGCGCCGTCGCCGATCAGTAGAGCCGGAACGCGAAGCGGAACATGGCGTAGACCTCTTCCCGCCGCCCCTCCACCTCGAACGGCCGGAAGCGGCACTGCAACACGGCCGCCGTCGCCGCCTCCACCAGCAGCCGCTCGTCGTCGTCCCCCACGACCTCGACGTCCACGACGTGCCCGGTGGTGTCCACCAGCGCCAGCAGCGCCACGCGGCCCTCGATCCCGCGGTCGCGCGCGGCGGGCGGGTAATCGGGCTCGACCAGCTCCTCGATCACCAGATCCTGCGAGCGGAAGACCGGCACGCCCCCGGCCCGGCGCAGCGCGCGCGCGAACAGCTCCTGGTCCGATTCGCCGAGGCCTGGGTGGCGGAAGCGCGAACTCCGGCCGGCGGCGCGGTCCAGGGCCTCCGTCGGGAGCCCGCCCGCTTCGCCTCGCCGCGGCCGGGTGAGGACGACGTGGCTGAGCATCGGCGCCGCGAGCGAGGGGCCCGAGCCGCCCACCGCCAGAAGCTCGATCCGCCGCACGTACTGGTCGGGGCCCTCGAATCCAAAGCGTCTGGGGTCGTTGATGGCCCGGCGAAGGCCCGGCTGCACGCTTACCAGCAGGAGTGCCGCCAGGCACAGCACGCCCAGCGCGGCGCTCAGGAGCGACACGCGCCGCGCGGATCGATCGCGCTCCAGGAAGAACTCCCGAGTGCCATGACTCATATCAGCCGCCGTCGGGGGGGTGCGGGTCCGCCGATGTGCTACCGGTCAGCCGGCCCAGCCTCGACGACGCCCCGGGGAAAGTCTAGCAGAAGCTCCGCGGCCGGAAGGCGCGGGTCCTCCACCCGTGCCCGCAGCGGGCCGGGCTCGGTGTGGGCGAAGCGCACCCAGCCGTCCGGTCCGGTCTCGAGCAGCAGGCTGCGGCCGAGCACCACCGCGGCTCCCGGCAGCGGTCTGCCGTCGGCGCGCACCCGGATCGAGTCCAGCGGCCAGTTCGCCGCGGGCGCCCACTCGCGCGCGAGCGCCAGAAACAACGCGTAGGCCTCCGCGCGCAGCGCCCCCGGCTGGAGTAGGCGCACTTCGGAGCGGGGGTCGTCCACCCGCGCGGCGGAGATCGCGAGGGCGGGGCAGGAGGTCTGCTGCAGCGGGTACTGAGCGTCCTCGGCCGGGGCCGGCGCCGGGAGCCCGAGTGCGCCGAGCGTTCGCGCCGTGGCGTCGGCCCAACGGCGCCCCGCGGCGCTCGAGAAGTAGTAGCCGACGATCGGCGGTTCGGCGCGGTGCGCGATGCGCAGGAAGCGCTCGGCCCCGAACGCCTCGCTGATCTGTACGCGCTCGACGTCGGAGATCGCGAAGTCGCCCTCGCGCGTGAGGCGCACCTCGGCCCCCGCCGCGGTCAGGTACCCGGCGAGGATGCGCGCCGCCGACAAGTTGAGCGACGCTCCACGCGTGCCGCTCGGCCCGACCCCACCGGCGTCGTCACCCCCGCCGTCGGGGTCGAGCACGATGCGCCGCCCATGGAGCGCACCGTCGGCGATCGCCACCAGGCGCGGGGGCAGCGTGTCGTCGTCCCAGGGACGGTAGCCGGCCAGCGCCTGCACGCCGGGCCCGCCGCCCTCGCCCGCCCGCAGCACGGCGAAGCCGTCGCGGTTGAGCCACGACACGCGCGGCGCCGGCTCCTCGGTGCCGCGCACGCCGGCGAGCGGGGTTCCGTCCGGCATGGCGCGAGCGAAACCGGTCCAGACGCCGGGAGGCGGGGCCGCGGCGGAGCCCACCGCGAGCGTGGCGGTGACGCCCCCGGCGGCGGGTCGCGGCGCACCGGCCGGGGTCGCGAGCGCGGCGCGCACGACGGGACGTGGCGCGCCCTTGCGGAGCGGGGTGACGCGCAGGTAGGCCCACGCCGCGCCGTCGCGGGCGACGATCGCGGTGTCGGCGGGCGCGACGCCACGCGCGAGCGCGCGCAGGCGCAGCGGCAACGAATCGCGCAGTGCCAGGCCGAGGCGATCGAACACCGCGACCCGCACCGCCACGAGCCCGCCCGCGGGGCCGGCGACACCGCGCGACGCGGCGGCGAGCCGCGCCGGGGCGCGGCGCACGGTGAACGCGAGCCGTCGGGCGCGCGAGGTCCCCGCCCCGGCGCGGCGCACCTGGAGTTCCGCGACGTGGCGGCCCGCGGCCAGCGGCGCCGGCAACCACTCGAGCTCCTGGCCGCGGCGCTCAGCGGGGATCGCGGCGCCGTCCAGCTCGAGCCGGGCCTCGTCGAAGGCGCCCTCGATCCGGGCCGCGAGGCGCGGGGCGGCGATCTCGTCGAACAGCGTGTCGGAAACGGACCCGGGCGTGCCCAGCGCGACGAAGCGCGCGATGCGCGGCGCGCCCCGGGAGAAGTAGTGGGCGATGCCGAGCAACAGCGCTTCGGCCTCGAGCCGTTGCTTGGCCGCGAGCGCCAGGCGCGATTCGACATCGGGGTTCGTGATGTAGCTCGACTCGGTGAGGAGCGCCGGCGCCTCGCTGCCGCGCAGCACGAAGTAGTTCCCGGGCACGATCCGCTGGGCGCGGATGCCGAGGTTGCGCACCAGGAAGCGGTGCACGCTCTCCGCCGCCTCGAGCGAGGGCCCCTCGTCGCCGAGCTTGTAGTAGGTCTGCGTCTCGTTGACGTCGTGCGCCCCGCGCGCGTCGGCGTTGTGGTGGATCGAAACGAAGAGGTCCGGCGCGAACGCGTTGGCGATGCGCACGCGCTCGGCGAGGTCGGAGCGGAGCGAGCTGTCGGCCGGGGAAAGAAAGTCGCGGTCGTCGGTGCGCGTCATGCGCACCTCGGCGCCGCGCGCCTCGAGCAGCCCCCGCAGAAAGAGCGCGACGCCGAGGTTGACCTCGGCCTCGGTGAGGCCGCCCACGCCCAGCGCTCCGCGAAAGATGCCGCCGTGACCGGGGTCGAGCACGATGCGCCGCCCGGCGAGTGCCGCCGAGTCGGCCGCGGCGAGCGCGTCCACGCGACGGTCGTAGCCCGGCAGCGGGCGGGTCGCGGCGGAACGCGGAGGGCCCGGCGAGACGGCGGCGCAACCCCCGAGGGCCAGCGCCGCGAGCAGCGCGGCCGGCGTCCGCACGGAGCGGAACGCCCGCATCCCTGCGACCGTGCCCCGGATCATGGTGACGGCACTCTAGCACCCCCTTCGCGCGGGCGGCAACCTGTGCCGTTGGAATCATTTGCCTTGCCTCGCCTCGCTCGCGCGTGCTAGCTGTACGGGCTTGGCAATGCCCTCTCGGAAGGCCCGAGGGGACGGGCGCGGACGGCCCGCGGCGGCGCGGCGCCCCGGCACGCCCCGGCCGCGTTTCATCTTCGGCACACAGGAGATCCACATGACCTCGCGCATTCGGCTGCGGCCTGCCCTCGGGGGCGTCCTGGCCATCACGTTGCTCGCGCTGGGGTGCGGCGGCTCGACCCAGGATGAGCTGGTCATCGGCGAGTACGGTTCGCTGAGCGGCAACGACGCCACCTTCGGCCAGTCCACCAAGAACGGCGTCGAGCTGGCGCTGGACGAGCTCAAGGCGGCGAAGGACGGCAAGATCGGCGGGCTCCGCGTGCGGATCGTGGTCGAGGACGACCAGGGCCGACCGGAGGAGGCCGCGACCGCGGTGCAGAAGCTGATCAACCAGGATCGCGTGTGCGCGGTTCTGGGCGAGGTCGCCTCCTCGCGCAGCCTCGCCGCCGCGCCGATCAGCCAGGCCGCGGGGGTGCCGATGATCTCGCCGTCGTCCACCAATCCGCGCGTGACCCAGGTCGGCGACTACATCTTCCGCATGTGCTTCATCGATCCCTTTCAGGGCACGGTGATGGCCAAGTTCGCCGCTCAGAACCTCGGGCTCAAGCGGGTCGCGATCCTCAAGGACGTCCGCAACGACTACAGCGTCGGCCTCGCCCAATTCTATGCTGACGCCTTCGTCAAGCTCGGCGGCCAGATCGTCGGCGAGCAGGCCTACAGCGCAGGCGACCAGGACTTCCGCGCCCAGCTCACCAACGTCAAGGGCAAGAATCCGCAGGCGATCTTCGTCCCCGGCTACTACACCGAGGTCGGGCTGATCGCGCGCCAGGCCCGCGAGCTGGGGATCACCGTGCCCCTGCTCGGCGGCGACGGCTGGGAGAGCGACCAGCTGCTCGAGATCGGCGGCCCCGCGCTCAACGGCTGTTACTACTCGAACCACTTCTCGGTGGACAATCCCGATCCGCGGCTGCAGTCGTTCCTCAAGGCCTACCGCGCCAAGTACGGCGCCGACCCGGACGCCATTGGGGGCCTGGCCTACGACGCCGCCAACGTGCTGTTCCTCTCGATGGACAAGCTCGCCACCGAGAACGCGGAGACGTTCAAGGGTCTGGGCTCCGCAGCCGCCGGGAGCGACGCCCGGCGCGCCGCGACCACCCGGCTGCGCGAGATCATCGCCAGCACCCGGGACTACCCGGGGGTGACCGGGACCATCACCCTCGACGCCAACCGCAACGCCCGCAAGCCGGCGGTGGTGATCGAGATCAAGGACGGCAAGAAGGTCTACAACACCACTATCAACCCCTGATCCGTGGCCGAGTTCTTCCAGCAGCTCGTGAACGGGATCACCTGGGGCAGCGTGTACGCCCTCATCGCCCTGGGCTACACGATGGTCTATGGCATCCTCAAGCTGATCAACTTCGCCCACGGCGACGTCTACATGCTGGGCGCGTTCTTCGCCTACTACTCCGCCCGCTGGCTCGGAGTGGCGGAGCATCCCACGCCGCTCCACGCGCTGGGGGTGCTGTTGCTGGCGATGGCCGGCTGCGCGGTGGTGGGGATCGTCATCGAGCGCGCCGCCTACAAGCCGGTGCGGCGCTCCTCGCGACTCGCGGCGCTGATCACGGCGATCGGGGTCTCCCTGCTCCTGGAGAACGCGGGCATCCTGATCTTCGGCCCGGATCCCAAGTTCTTCCCCCAGATCATCCCGTCCACCAACATCGCGCTCGGCGGCGGCGTGACGATCTCGAACCAGCAGGTCATCATCCTGGTCGTCTCGGTCGTGCTCATGATCGGCCTGCGCTTCATCGTCCTCAAGACGCGGGTCGGCAAGGCGATGCAGGCGGTGTCGCACAACCACACCGCGGCGGCGTTGATGGGGATCTCGGTGGACCGCATCATCACCTTCACCTTCATGATCGGCTCGATGCTCGCCGCCGCGGCGGGCGTGCTCGTCGCCCTGCAGAACCCCAAGATCGAGCCGCTCATGGGGATCATGCCCGGGCTCAAGGCGTTCGTCGCCGCGGTGCTCGGGGGGATCGGCAACATCCCGGGTGCGGTGATCGGCGGCCTGATCATGGGGATCGCCGAGGTGATGGTCGTCGGCTATCTCTCACCCACCTACCGCGACGCCATCGCGTTCGTGCTCCTCATCGTCATCCTGCTGGTGCGCCCCGCCGGCATCCTCGGCCGCAACGTCGCCGAGAAGGTCTGACGTGAAGCGCGCGGCCTGGTTGTTCGGCACGCTGGCGGGGCTGTTACTGCTCGACGTGCTGCTACCGCGGCTGCTCAACCCCTACCTGCGCCAGGTGGCGGTGCTGTGCGGGATCAACGTCATTCTCGCGGTGTCGCTCAACCTCATCAACGGCTTCACCGGCCAGTTCTCGATCGGCCACGCCGGTTTCATGGCGATCGGGGCCTACGGTTCGGCGATGTTCTCGCTGCACGTCGGCGAGCGCTGGGTGTCCGCTCTGGCGGGGCTCGGCATCCCGGCGGTGATCGCCGCGGGGTTCGCGCTGTTCGTGGCGCTGCTGCTCGGCGGCGTGCTCGCCGCGATCGCCGGCTACCTGGTGGGACTCCCCTCGTTGCGCCTGCGCGGCGACTACCTCGCGATCGTCACCCTGGGCTTCGGCGAGATCATCCGCGTCCTGATCACCAACATCGACGCGGTCGGCGCCTCGCGCGGCCTGCCCGGCATCCCGCCATGGGCGAACTTCTTCTGGGTGGGACTGGGCGTGGCGGCGGCGATCGTGCTCTCGGTGCACCTCGCGCGCAGCACCCACGGGCGCGCGCTGTTCGCGATCCGCGACGACGAGGTGGCGGCGGAGGCGCTGGGGGTGGACACCACGTCCTACAAGGTGCTCGCCTTCGTGATCGGGGCGTTCTTCGCGGGGATCGCGGGTGGGCTGTTCGCCCACTACCTCTCGTACCTCAATCCCAATTCCTTCACCTTCATCAAGAGCATCGAGGTCATCGCCATGGTCGTGCTCGGCGGCATGGGCAGCATCACCGGCTCGGTCATCGCGGCGATCCTGCTCACGATCCTGCCCGAAGTGCTGCGTCCGGTGAAGGACCTGCGCATGATCATCTACTCGCTCATGCTCGTCATTCTCATGATCACCCGACCGCAGGGGCTGCTCGGCGACCGCGAGCTGAACCTGCGGCGGCTGTGGCGCCGCGCCGCCCCCGGGACCCCATGAGCCTCGACGCCCTGCTCGAGCTGGACCGCATCACCATGCAGTTCGGCGGCCTCAAGGCGGTCGCCGAGCTCGAGCTGCAGGTGGGGCGCGGCGAGCTGGTCGGGCTGATCGGTCCGAATGGGGCCGGCAAGACCACCGTGTTCAACCTCATCACCGGGGTCTACGCGCCGACCGTGGGGCGCATCCTGTTCGACGGCCGCCCGATCCAGGGCCTGCGGCCGCACGCCATCGCGCGCCGCGGAATCACGCGCACGTTCCAGAACATCCGGCTGTTCGCCTCGCGCACTTGTCGCGACAACGTGTGCATCGCCGCGCACCAGCACGCCACGGCCGGCCTGGTGGACGCGGTGCTGTGCACCGCGCGTTTCGAGCAGGACGAGCGCGCGATGCAGACGCAGGCCACCGAGCTGCTCGGGACCATGGGGCTCTCGGCCTGGGCCGACACGCGCGCCTCGGACCTGCCCTACGGCCAGCAGCGACGGCTCGAGATCGCCCGGGCGCTGGCCGGGCGTCCGCAGCTGCTGCTGCTCGACGAGCCCGCCGCCGGGCTCAATCCGCAGGAGACCGAAGACCTCATGCGCCTGATCCAGGAGATCCGCGAGCGATTCGCGCTCACCATCCTGCTCATCGAGCACGACATGCGCGTGGTCATGGGGATCTGCGGGCGGATCGCGGTGCTCGACTACGGGGTCAAGATCGCCGAGGGCACGCCCGCCCAGATCCGCACCGACCCGCGCGTGATCGAGGCCTACCTCGGCGAGGAGGTCCCCGCCGACCTCGGGGCGGAGGGCTAGAGGAATGCTCGAAGTCGAGGACCTCGACGTTTACTACGGCGCGGTGCACGCGCTGAAGGGGGTCTCGGTGCGCGCCGAGGCGGGCGAGATCGTCACGCTCATCGGCGCCAACGGCGCGGGCAAGACCACGCTGCTGCGCTCGATCTCGGGCCTGATCCCCGCGCGCTCCGGGCGCGTGACATTCGAGGGCCGCGATATCACCCGCATGCCGCCGCACGAGATCGTCGGCCTCGGCGTGTCGCAATCGCCCGAGGGCCGGATGGTGTTCGCCAACCTCTCGGTCGCGGACAACCTCGAGCTCGGCGCCTACCGGCGCCGCGACCGCGCCGCCATCCGCGAGGATCGCGACGAGGTCTACCGGCTGTTTCCGCGCCTGCTCGAGCGGCGCGGCCAGAGCGCGGGGACGCTCTCGGGCGGCGAGCAGCAGATGCTCGCGATCGGCCGCGCGCTGATGTCGCGACCGCGCCTGCTGCTGCTCGACGAGCCCTCGCTCGGCCTCGCGCCGCTGCTGGTGCGCGAGATCTTCCGCACGCTGCGCGAGATCAACGCGCGCGGCATGACCGTGCTGCTGGTGGAGCAGAACGCGCACATGGCGCTCTCGATCGCCGGGCGCGGCTACGTGCTCGAGACCGGGCGGGTGCGCATCGAGGCCCGCTGCGCGGAGTTGCTGAAGAACGAGGAAGTCCGCCAAGCCTACCTCGGCGGGTAGGCTCCGTCCGCAGGCCTCTGCGGACGGAACCTGGTGGGTCCCCGGCGGCTCGACCCGGCGCACGGTCTGGCCCTAGAATGCCTCCGCTCATGAGCGCTCCCGCCCCCAAGCCCCTGCGCACCCTGCCCGCGGTCGAGACCCTGCTGCGCCACCCGGCGCTCGGTCCGGCCCTGGCGGCGCTGCCGCGTTCGCTGGTGGTGGAGGCGGTGCGCGCCGAGATCGCGGCCGAGCGCGCGCGACTGCGGCGCGCGGGGGGCGCCGCGGCGGCGCCCGAAGCGCTGGCCGGAGGCGCGGCGGCGCGCGCGCTCGCCGCGGGGCGCCCGATGCTGCGCCGGGTGCTCAACGCCACCGGCGTCGTGCTCCATACCAACCTCGGGCGGGCCCCGCTCTCGGCGGCGGCGCGGCGCGCGGTGGAGGAGGTGGCCCGCGGCTATTCCAGCCTCGAGTACGACCTCGTTACCGGACGCCGCGGGGATCGCGGCATCGGGGTCGAGCGCTGGCTCACCCGCCTCACCGGCGCCGAGGCGGCGCTGGTGGTGAACAACGGGGCGGCCGCGATCCTGCTCGCTCTCGCGGCGCTGGCCACGGGCCGCACGGTGATCGTCTCGCGCGGCGAGCTGGTGGAGATCGGCGGCTCGTTCCGCATCCCCGAGATCATGGAGCGCAGCGGCGCCCGGCTGGCCGAAGTGGGCACGACCAACCGCACGCACCTGCGCGATTACGAGCGTGCGCTCGAGCGCCACGGCGACACCGCGGCGATCCTGCGCGTCCACCCCAGCAACTTCCGCCTGGCCGGCTTCACCACCCGCCCCACGCTCGCCGAGCTGGCACGGCTCGCCCATCGCCGCCGCGTCCTGCTCATCGAGGACCTGGGCAGCGGGGCCCTGGTCGACCTCGCGCCCTTCGGTCTCGAATCCGAGCCCACCGTGAGAGAAAGTTTGACCGCGGGATGCGACGTCGTTACCTTCTCCGGCGACAAACTGCTCGGTGCCACCCAGGCCGGGCTGATCCTCGGCGGCAAGGGCCCCCTGGGGCGCATCCGGCGCGACTCCCTGGCCCGAGCCCTACGCGTGGACAAGCTGACCCTGGCGGCGCTGGAAGCGACGCTGCCCGAATACGTCGACCCGGAGCGGGCGGCGCGGGACATTCCCGCCCTGGCGATGCTTCACGCGGACGAGGCGGCCCTGGAGCGCCGCGCGGGAGTGCTCGCCGAGCGCCTCGAGCGGGCGCTGCCCGGGGCGCGGGCGCGGGTGGCGCGGGGGGCTGGAGAGGTCGGGGGAGGCGCGCTGCCGCTTCAGCGGCTGCCTGGATGGGTGGTGAGCCTGGAGTGGCCCGGCCGCAGCGCCGGGGATCTCGAGGCCCTGGCGCGAAGCGCCGAGCCGCCCGTGATCGGGTACATTCGTGGGGGGAAGTTGAGACTGGATGTTCGCACGCTGACCGACGACGATGCCCTCGCGGCGGCGGAGGCCCTGGGACGGGCCGCCGGCCACCCGGGTGCGTAGGCGGTAGCGGGTGAGGGGAGTCGAAGAGACGTACGGCCGTACGTCGAAGACACGCGCGGTCGGCGCCGCCCCCGAGCGGGGCGCGGCGCCTCCGCCGATGACGAGGTGACAGGGATGTTCCTCTACAAGCTGGAACTCCAGGGATTCAAGTCGTTCGTCGACAAGACCGAGATCGAATTCGGCGCCGGCATCACCGGGGTCATCGGTCCGAACGGCTGCGGCAAGACCAACGTCTCCGACGCCATTCGCTGGGTGATGGGCGAGCAGAGCGCGCGCCAGCTGCGCGGCGACTCCATGGAAGACGTCATCTTCAACGGCTCCCCCGCGCGCAAGCCCCTCGGTCTCGCCGAGGTCCACCTCACCTTCAAGAACGACCGCGGCATCCTGCCGACCGAGTTCAGCGAGGTCACGATCTCGCGCCGCGTGTTCCGCTCGGGGATGTCCGAGTACTTCATCAACCGCACGCCGTGCCGGCTGCGCGACGTCCGCGACCTGTTCTTCGACACCGGCATGGGCAGCCACGCCTACTCGGTGATCGAGCGCCAGATGGTGGACCAGGTGCTGTCGGACGGATCGGGCCACCGCCGCTTCCTGTTCGAGGAGGCGGCGGGCATCACCAAGTACAAGGCGCGCAAGAAGGAGACCCTCAACAAGCTCGACGCCACCGAGGGCGACCTCACCCGGCTCAACGACATCGTCTTCGAGCTCGAGCGCGAGCTGCGCTCGCTGGCGCGCCAGGTGGGCAAGGCCCGCCGCTACCAGCGGCTGCGCGACGAGATCCGCGACCTCGACCTCCAGCTCACCGCGGGGCAGGTGGAGGAGCTGAAGCGCCGCGAGGCGGAGGCCAAGGATCAGTGGCAGGAGGAGGCGGTGCGGCGCGAGGGCGTGAACGCGGCGCTGGCGGCGATCGAGGCCGGGCTCAACGACCAGAAGCTGGCGTTGCTGGAGCTCGAGCGCGAGCTGACGACCGCGCAGGGCGGGCTGCACGACCGCGAGGAAGCGCGCACCCAGGCCGAGCACCAGGTCGTGCTGCTGCGCGAGCGGGCCGCGGGGCTCGCGCGCCGAGCCGGCGAGGACGCGGCCGAGGCGGCACGCATGCGCGAGCGTCTGGCCGAGGTCGCCGCGCGCGAGCAGGAGGCCGGCGAGCGCCGCGCCCAGCTGCGCGGCGAGCGCGAGGTGGCGCAGACCGCGGCCGAGGCCGCGGAGACCGAGCTGCATGCGCACGAGTCCGACCTGCGCGAGCGCCGCGACGTCGTGAGCGGGCGCAAGCAGCTGTCGCTCGACCTGTTCTCGGCCGAGGCCGAGCGGCGCGGCGCCTGCGAACGCATTCTCGCCCGCCACGCCGCGCTGATCGAGCGGCGCGAGGCGGCCGAATCGCGAGTCCGCGAGCTGGAGGCGCGCCGCGCCGAAGTGGCGCGCGCCAGCGCGAGCGGGCGCGCGCGCCGCGGCGGGCTCACGCTCGAGCTGGACGAGGCGCGCCGCATGCTGGCCGGGGTGGACCAGAAGCTGGAGGCGCATGCCGCGCAGGGCCAGTCGGCCGACGCGGCGCTGGGCAAGCTGCGCCAAGAGGCCGCGGCCGCCGAGTCGCGCCTCACCACGCTGCTCGAGCTCAAGCGCAGTTTCGACGGCGTCTCCGAAGGCGTGAAGTCCCTGTTCAGCGAGGGCGACCGGTTGCCGGGGCTGATCGGGGTGGTGGCGGACGTGCTCGAGGTCCCGGCGCGCTACCTGGACGCGCTCGAAGCCTCGCTCGGCGAGGCCTCGGCGTTCGTGCTGACCGAGGACCGCGCCGGGCTCGAGGCCGCGCTGGAGCGGCTGCGCGGGCTCGATGGCGGGCGCGCCACGCTGGTGGATCTCTCGACGCTGTCGGCGGGCTCGGAGCCGCAGGTGCCGCGCGATTCCGGCGTGGTCGGACGCGCCTCCGACCTGGTGCGCTGCGAGGAGCGCTACCGGCCGCTGGTCGAGCGCCTGCTGGGGGCGGTGGTGGTGGTCGAGGACCGCGCCGCGGCCGCGCGGCTCGCGACCGGCGCCGAGGGCGGGCTGCGCTTCGTCAGCCTCGACGGCGAGGTGTGGGAGCGCGGGCGGGTGCGTGCCGGCTCGGCGCGCAACCTGAGCGGTCTGCTCCACCGCGAGATGCAGATCCGCGAGCTCACCGGCCAGGTGGCGGAGCTGTCGCTGGCGATCGAGGCGATGGAGCACGAGCGCGGGGCGCTCGACGCGCGGCGGCGTGCGCTGCTTGCCGACCGGACGACGGCCGCGTCCGAGGTGGACGTGCGCCGGGAGACGCTCGAGGGCCTGGCCCGCGAGGTCGAAGCCGCGGAGCACGAGGGTGCCTGGGCGGCGAGCGAGGCCGACGAGCGGCGGCGCGAGATCGCCGCCTACGAGGCCGAGCTCGAGACCGTGGTGCGGGCGCGGGTGCAGGCGGAGGCCGACCTCGCGGAGTACCAGCAGCAGCTCGAACGGGCGCGACTCCAGCTCGCCGATCTCGATGGCGCGCTGCACGCGCTCGAGACCGCGCGCGACGCCTGCTCGACCCGGGCGCACGCGGCGCGCGAGACGCTGCTGCGGCTGGCGCGCGAGGAGGGCGAGTGGGACAGCCAATGGGCGCGGGCCGAGCAGACCCGGCGCGAGCTGGAGGCCGGGGTCGCCGGCCGGATCGAGGACGAGCGCGCCGCGCGCGCCAAGGTCACCGAGATCGAGGCCGAGGTCAACGGTCTCGCGGCGGGCCTCACCGGGCTGCTCGAGTCGGAGTCCTCGCAGCGCGAGCGGGTGGTGGCGCTCCAGACCCGGATGCAGGCGCTCAAGACCGAGGTCCAGGAGGGTGAGGAGGTGGTGCGCCAGAAGCGGTTCGAGCAGACCGAGCTGGGCGAGCTGCTCCACCAGGTCGAGCTCGACCGGGTGCAGACGCGCGCCGAGCTGGATCGCACTTTCGAGCGGCTGCGCACCGAGTACGACATGGACCCCGCGGCCTGGACGCCGCAACCGGCGCCGGAGGGCTTCGACGCCGACGAGGCCCGCTCCCGGCTCGAGGAGGCGCGCGGCCGCTTCCGCGGCCTGGGCGCCGTCAACCTGCTGGCGCTCGAGGACTACGGCAAGAAGAAGGAGCGCTACCAGTTCCTCACCCAGCAGCGCGAAGATCTCCTGCGCGCCAAGAGCCAGCTGCTCGAGGCGATCGAGAAGATCAACGTCACCGCGAGCCAGTTGTTCAGCGAGACCTTCGTCCGGGTCCAGGAACACTTCCGCGACATCTTCAAGACGCTGTTCGAAGGCGGCGACAGCGAGCTGCGCATGGTGGGCGAAGATCCGCTCGAGTGCGAGATCGAGATCGCGGCACGCCCGCGCGGCAAGCACCTCCAGAGCATCAGCCTGATGTCGGGGGGCGAGCGGGCGCTGACCGCGATCGCGCTGCTGTTCGCGATCTACCTGGTCAAGCCTTCGCCCTTCTGCCTGCTCGACGAGGTCGACGCGCCGCTCGACGACGCCAACGTGGAACGGTTCCTCAAGATGCTGCAGCGATTCAGCGGCCGGACCCAGTTCGTGGTCATCACCCACAACAAGAAGACGATGGAGTCCGCCGACGGGCTCTACGGCGTGACCATGCAGGAGCTGGGAATCTCGAAGCTCGTCTCGGTGAAGTTCGACGATCGGCGCGCCGCCGCGCGCGAGCCGGGCGAGCTCGAGGTAGCCACCACCGCCTGATCCGCCTGCCGGCGCGCGGCGACGCGCCCCCTGCAAAGCCCGACGCGGAGGGACTCGCGACCCGCGCGGCCACGGCGAGGGGCCGCGACTCGCCCGGGCCGGATCGCGGTGGGCGTTCAGCCGGGAGTCCCGTGAGCCTGCTCGACCGATTCCGATCCGGCCTCCAGCGCACCCGCGAGCGCATGGAGCAGACCCTGGGTGCCGCCCTGGGCCGCCGCGGCGCGATCGACGAGGCCACGCGCGCGGCACTCGAGGAGGCGCTGCTCGCCGCCGACGCGGGTCCCGCCGCGGCGGAGCGGTTGATGGACGAGGCCGAGCGGCGGATGCGTGCCGATCCGGCGCTCGATCTGCGACATGCGCTCGAGCGCGGTGTTGCGCAACTCATGGGGGCCACGCGCGCGCGCTTCACGCCCGGCGCCGAGCGGCCCTGGGTGGCGCTGCTGGTCGGGGTGAACGGCGTCGGCAAGACCACCCTCGCCGGGAAGCTCGCGGCCGGCTTCGCCCGCGACGGCCGCTCGACGCTGCTGGTCGCGGCGGACACCTTTCGCGCCGCCGCCACCGAGCAGCTCGAGGTCTGGGCATCGCGGGCGGGGGTCGAGCTGGTGCGCGCCCGAGATGGCGCCGATCCCGCCGCGGTGGTTCACGACGGCCTGAGCGCCGCCCTGGCGCGCGGCCACGAGGTGGTGCTGGTGGACACCGCAGGCCGCCTGCACACCAAGCGCAACCTCATGGCCGAGCTGGAGAAGGTGGGGCGCGTCTGCGCGCGGCTGGTGCCAGGATCACCCCACCACGTGCTGCTGGTGCTCGACGCCACGCTGGGCCAGAACGGGCTGCAGCAGGCGCGGGAGTTCCAGCGCGCCACCCCGATCACCAGCCTCGCGATCACCAAGCTGGACGGCACCGCGCGCGGCGGCGCCGTGCTGGCGATCGCGGATCAGCTGAAGCTGCCGGTGAGCGTCGTGGGTCTCGGCGAGGGGCTCGACGACTGGCAGCCGTTCGATCCCGAGGCCTTCGCGCGCGGGCTCTTCGAGTAGCGGGCCGGATCGCTTCCGGCGGCCGGCCCGCGCGGCATCACGCTCAGCCCGAGCGGCCGCCCGAGCGCTTCCCGCCGCGCGCCTTGCGCGCCTCCTGGGCCTTCTGGTCGGCGATGCTCATGCGCAACCGCGCGGGAATGTAGTCCACCACGCGCCCGGTGCCGAAATCCACCAGCTCCGCGCGGCCCTCCGAGTGGTCCATCACGAACATCGGGGCGTTCTGCGAGCGGCCGATCAGCCAGGTCTTGCGGTAGATGCCGTAGTCGATATCCTCGCGCACCAGGCCGGTGATCGGCACCTTGCGCGAGACGTAGGTGGTGCGGAACTCGCGCACCTCGGTGTAGGTGCTGCTGTCGCCGACGTCGATCGAATTGCCACCGATCTGCTTGAGCAGCACCTTCGTGCAGGCGTAGCTGCCGTGCGGCACGGTGATGGTCTCGGTCCCGAGCGAATCCACGTAGCGGCTCAAGTCCCGCCGGATCTCGTCGCGCGAGCGCAGCGCGGCGTCGGGCCGGCGCACGATGTCGACCTGCGGCTCTC
>MFFQ01000005.1:48702-53832 GCA_001780165.1 Candidatus Eisenbacteria bacterium RBG_16_71_46
AATGCGCTGATCGACTTGCGCAGGTACAAGCGGTTGCGAACCAGGGCCAGGCTGTCGCCGAAGACGTCGTAGGACATCAACGAGGCCATGCCGTCCGACGGGCGGTTCTTGTTCTCGGTGAGCGTCTCCACCCAGAAGCACGGGTCGCCCCAGAACTCCTCCTCGCCGGCGATGGTGATGGTCATGTCGTAGTCATCCGCCATGCCCATGTCGCTCTGGCCGCTGACGTGGTACTTGACCCAGTCACCGACCTTGAAGTCGGGCTTGCGCGTGTAGTCGATCAACCCGATGGCGTTCATCACGTTGACCTGTTTGCCCGCCTTCGGCGCAGTGGGGAGCAGGGCGAGGCCGGCGAGCGCGACCGCAAGGAATCGGATGGCACGACGCATGCGTTATCTCCCGGAAGACGGGGCGCCCGGACGGCCGCGGGCTCGGATCGTTGGAGCGGAGCCGGAAGTATGGCAGACCGGGTGAAAGCCCGCCAGCCCGGGGCGTGGCCCGCGCTCGGGCGCGGGCTCGAATTCGGTCCCAGGCTCCGGCCGCAGGTTGGGCCTCGGCTCCAGCTGTGGCCTCGGCCCGGCCGCGCCCCGCAGTGACGACGCCCCCGCGGAGGTCTCATGGCCGCCTGGCGCCGGACGCAGGTGGATGCGGATATCACCGCCGTGCCGCGCGCCGCGCGGCGCGGCACCGGGCCGGACGCGGGTCCGGACGGCGGAGCGGTGCCGGGAGGAGACGGCGCGATCCCGGGCGAGGGAGCCCGGGGCTCGGGCGCGAACGGATGCGCGCCCGGCGCCGTCGCGCCCAGCCCGCGCCCGTCCCGCGCGGACGCACCGCGCGAGAAGCTGGACGGGCGCGGCGCCGGAGCGCTTTCCGATGCCGAGCTGCTGGCGCTGGTGATCGGCACCGGCACCCGCCGTCGCAGCGCGCTCGCGATCGGGCGGCGGCTTGCGCGACGGGCCCCGGCGCAGCTCGGCGCGTGGCCGCTCGCCCGCTGGCGGCAGGTGCCGGGGATCGGCACGGCCCGCGCCTGCGCGCTCGCCGCGGCGTTCGAGCTGGGCCGGCGCGCAGCGGAGCGGCCGGGCCCGAGTCCCGCGATCCGCGGGCCGGACGACGTGCTGGCGCAGGTGCGCGACCTGCCGCGCGCGCGGCGCGAGCACTTCGTCGTGCTGCTGCTCAACGCGCGGCACGAGCTGCAGGCGCGCGAGACGGTCTCGATCGGCAGCCTCAACGCCTCGATCGTCCACCCGCGCGAGGTGTTCCTCCCGGCGATTCTCCACTCGGCGGCAAGCGTGGTGCTGGTGCACAACCACCCCAGCGGCGATCCCGAGCCGAGCGAGGAGGACCTCGGCATCACCCGTCGGCTGGTGCAGGTTGGCGAGCTGGTGGGCATCGCGGTGCTCGATCACGTGATCGTCGCCGCGCGCGGCGTGGTCAGCCTGCGAGCGCGCGAGCTGCTGTGAGGCGGTGGGTGCCGCGCGGGCGCCATGACGTAGACTGCGGCGCCATGGGGGAGGGCCACCGCACCTTCGACCACACCGGCGACCTCGGGCTCGAGGTGTGGGCGGACACGCCCGAGCGGCTCTACGCGCGCGCCGCGGAAGCCGTGCTGGCGCAGACCGCGGAGGTGGGAGACGACCCGCCGGCCGAGCGCGCGCGGATCGCGATCGAGGGCGACGATCCGGCCGATCTGCTGGTGGCCTGGCTCAATCGCGCCCTGCTCGAGGCGGAGTTGCGCCGCGCGGTGTGGAATCGAGCGCGGGTGACGGCACTCGGGCCCCGGGAGGTGCGCGGCGTGCTCGAGGGCCCGCGGCTCGATCCCCGCCGCCACGTCCTGCTGCGCGAAGTGAAGGCGGTTTCTTACCATGACTTGGAGCTTGCGCTCGAGCCCGGCGCCTGCCGCTGCCGCCTGGTGCTCGACCTGTAGGCCGCCGGGGTGGGTCGGGGGCATCCCCGGGCGGTGCCCGCCCGGCGCTCGAGAACGGCCGTGCCTCACACGGGTCGGCGCGGGTAGCATG
The DNA here is from genome assembly GCA_001780165.1 of Candidatus Eisenbacteria bacterium RBG_16_71_46. GTDB lineage: Bacteria > Eisenbacteria > RBG-16-71-46 > RBG-16-71-46 > RBG-16-71-46 > RBG-16-71-46. The sequence continues at coordinate 50,718 of MFFQ01000005.1, forward strand.
TGCGCACGAACCGAGCCCGGCGGAGCATTCCCCCCGATGCCCGTCGTCACGATCGGAGGAGCCATGAAGAGAGCATTCGGCTGGTACGCGCTGGTGCTGGCGGTGATGGTCGTCTCCTGCAGTGCATCGATCGCCTTCGCCCGCGGCGGCGAGCGCGGGGGAATCGCAAAGCTCGCGGCCACTTCTTTCGGGCTCGTGTGGGGCGGCGAGCGTGCCGAGAAGCCCCCCGGGGACGATGGCGGTGCCAAGCCCGCCGGGCTCGTGTGGGGCGGCGAGCGTGCCGAGAAGCCCCCCGGGGACGACGGCGGCGCCAAGCCGGCCGGGCTCATCTGGGGCGGCGGCGGGAACCTCGCGCCGCCGAGCCCCCAGGGTCCGCCCAAACCCTCGAACCTCGTGCGGGGTGGAGCCTGGGATGGCCCCGGCCGTCCGGTGGTGGACGCCAGCGGATACCTCGCCGGGCCTGCGCTGTGGGCGCTGATCGCCGCGCTCTGGTTGGGGCATCGCTAGCGTCCGAGGCGCCGCCGCGTCGGCCCAGGGAGATCATGGCGGACGAGCGGAAGTCCAGCCTAGCGGAGGCTCACCTGGCATTCGCGAAGCGCCTGCACGGCGAGGTGTGGACGCTGCTCGACGGCCCGAGCCGCACGCCGGCCGACGACGAGCGCATGCTCTATGCCGCGTACGCGTCGTGCTACCACTGGCTGAGGGCGGGCACCCCGCTCCACCAGCAGCGCGGCGAATGGCTGATCGCTCGCGTGCACACCGTGCTGTGCGACGCCGCACCCGCCCTGGCGCACGCGCGGCGGTGCCTCGAGCTGGCGCAACAGCACCCGGAGCTGATGGAGGACTTCGATCTGCCTTTCGCCCACGAATGCGTCGCCCGGGCCCGCGCCCTCGCCGGAGACCGCGAGGAGGCGAGGCGCCATCTCGCCTTGGCGCGAGAAGGCGGCGCGGCCATCGGGGAGAAGGAAGATCGGGAGGTCTTCTTCGAGTCGCTGCGCGGGGGTGAATGGCACGGCGTCGCATGAGCTCGCGCCGGGGCGCCGGCGCGCGTGCGGGGCGGCGGCCCCGCGGAGGGCGTTCTGGTGGCCTATGACGAGGCGGTCGCGCGGCGCGTCCGGCGGACGATGACGGCCCACCCCGGCGTCGCCGAGCAGAAGATGTTCGGCGGGCTCGCCTTCCTCCTGCGCGGCCACATGTGCTGCGGGGTGGTCGGCGACCAGCTCATGGTGCGCGTCGGTTCGGACGACTACGAAGCCGCCCTCTCCCGACCCCACGCGCGCCCCATGGACTTCACCGGCAAGGCCCTCAAGGGCTTCGTCTACGTGGGGCCCGCGGGGTTTGCATCAGCCGCGGATCTCGAGGGCTGGGTGAGCCGGGCGGCGCGGTTCGTGTCGAGCCTGCCGGCGAAGCCGCCGCAGCGACGGAAGTGAGCGCCGCGTCGAATTCGACGGTCACGGGTCCGGGCGGCTTCGCTCCCACCGCCGGAAGCCGCTCCCGGTCCGGCGGGGGTCCGACCAAGTCGGTCGATTCCCGCGCCAACGCACAGTGACGCTTCCGCGGCATGGTGCTAGTGTCCTGTCCCAGGAGTAGCTTGACCACAAAGGCGCCCGCGGCGCCCGGCGGGCAAGGCGCGACGACGACATCGTATCAAGGAGATACGTCGAGGAGGAGCAACGCCGCCCGCCGGGATGCAGCGGTCGCCGACTGGCAAGCTACTCCTGGGACAGGACACTAGCCTGGAGTCTCTTCATGGGCCCCCTCCAATGAGCGCAAAACGAGGTGCCAACATGACCCGACTGGTCCCGATGCTCGTGATGACTGTGCTGGCGTTCGTCGCACGTCCGGTGGCGCTGCACGCGGCCGTCAACGTCGAGCGGCAGGGTGCGGAGAACCCGGTGATCGAGATCGCGAAGTCCACCGTCTACGGTGGGCTCGCCGGTCTCGTGGTCGGTGGTGCGATCGCCCTGGCGAGCGACAGCAACGACAACGACGGAGACATCGTCCGGTGGTCCTTCATCGGCGGCACCTTCGTCGGCCTGGGCTACGGGATCTACCAGGTTTCCAATCGCCCGCAGCCGACGGCGCTCCTGGAATTCCGGGGGGGAGCCGCGAGCCTGCATGCGGCGCTGCCCGCGCCGGTGCCCGGGCGCGGGATGACGATGCGACTGGTGGCCGTGAGGTTCTGAGAGCTCGTCACACCCCATCGGGAAGGACTTTCCGAACGCGGAACCATCCACATCAGCACCAGGGAGGTCTCTGGTGAGGGCTCAAGCCGGTCCGGTGCGCCTTGGGGCGCTCGTCCTGCTCCTCGCTTCCATCGCGCTGGTCTCCGGCCATGATGCGTTCGGACAGATTCCCGACAAGTTCAGCAATCTCCGCGTGCTTCCGAAGAAGATTCCCAAGGACCAGCTCGTTCAGACCATGCGGGGCTTCTCGCTCTCACTGGGGGTGAGGTGCGAGCACTGTCATGCGAAGCAGGCGGGGGGGCCGGAGAGACCAGGCCCCCCCGAACTCGATTTCGCCTCGGACGAGCTGAAACCCAAGCGGACCGCTCGCGAGATGATGCGGATGGTGGACGCCATCAACGGCCGGTACCTGTCCAGGCTCGACCTCGAGCCGAAGCTCTCGGTCCAGTGCGTCACGTGCCATCGCGGCGTCCCGCGCCCCGAGACGCTCGGCTCCCTGTTGCAGAGGACCGCCGCCGACTCGGGCGTCACGGTGGCGGTCGCGCGCTACCGGGCCCTGCGGAACAAGTACCATGGCTCCGGGAGTTACGACTTCACCGAGACTACGCTCAACATGCTGGGCGAGGGGCTGCTCCGGCAGGGCAAGGCCGCCGACGCGCGAACTTTCCTGGAGCTGAACGCCGAGGAGAACGCCGGCTCCAGTTGGCTTCAGATGCTCCTGGGCGAAGCCTACCTGGCCACGGGCGACAAGGATATGGCCCGCGCCGCTTTCGAGAAAGCGCTCGCGACCGACCCGAACAATCCGCGCCTGAAGAAGCGCATCGAGGAGCTGCAAGGCGGGTCCGCGAAACCCTAGCCTTCGAATCAAGACCTCACCGGGGGGGTGGCGGCGCCCGCGCTCACCGTGCCCCGAACCGCCGCGCCTCGTG
>MFFQ01000005.1:53870-54142 GCA_001780165.1 Candidatus Eisenbacteria bacterium RBG_16_71_46
TCACGGCGTCGCGCCCGGCGAGGTCGGCGATGGTGCGGGCGACGCGCAGCGTGCGGTGCACCGCGCGCGCCGAGAGCCCGACGCGATCCAGCGCTTCCGCGATCAGCGCCCGCGCGATCGCGTCGAGCGCGCAGGCCTGGCGGAGCGCCGCGGGAGCGAGCGCCGCGTTGAGCGCCCCGCGCGCGTGCTGGCGCTGGCGTGCCGCGCACACGCGCTCGCGCACCGCGGCGCTGGTCTCAGCGGGCCGTGCCTCGTTCAGCTCGGCGGCGGTG
>MFFQ01000006.1:0-139 GCA_001780165.1 Candidatus Eisenbacteria bacterium RBG_16_71_46
ATCACCTGAGCCTGATTAGTGTGGTCGGCGCGGGGCTGTCGCTGCCGTTCGATGTCGAGCCGTATGGGCCGGGCGACTGCGAGCTGCACGCCAGCGAGCGGCTGTTCGAGCGTGCGCTCGGGCATCTGGGGCGGCACTT
>MFFQ01000006.1:209-1487 GCA_001780165.1 Candidatus Eisenbacteria bacterium RBG_16_71_46
CTGCGCGTTGTGGCGCGGCTGAAGGACAACCTGCCGACCCTGATGAGCGCGGCCCGCCAGCGCTTCGCGGGCACTCCGCCGCACCACACCTTCGAGATCGGCGCCGACCGGGTCGAACTCTGGGATGCCGATGATTTCGACCCGTGGGAGACGTTGCGCTGGGACACGGTGCGGGTGTTGCGCTACCGGCAGACTCGGCCCGACGGCTCGGTGTGCGAGGCCTACTGGCTGACCGACTGGTCGACGGCGCGCGTCGGGCCCCGGGCGCTCTACGGCATGGCCAAGAGTCGCTGGGAGATCGAGAATCAGGGCTTCAACGAGGCCAAGAACCGGCATGCGCTGGAGCACGTTCACCATCATCACCCGGCGAGCCTGCTGATCAACTGGTTGCTGGTAATGTTCGCGCTCACGCTCGAGCGTCTGTTCCGGTTGCGCCATCTGCATCGCGGCAGTCATCGCCCGCTCGCCGCCATCGATCTGCTGCGCCGCTTCCGGCTCAGCCTGGCCGCGGAGGTCGCGCCCGACCCGGGCTGACCGAGTCGCGTAGACCGACCCCGCCTCCCTCCACTCCTGCGCGTCGGCACCGTCCCCACCCACCCGAGCATGGACTGCTCTGGGGGGCTCCGCCGTCGTTGGTGCGGTTCAACCGGCCCGCGCGACCATAGGGCGAGGCTTCCGAGACGCCCTGCGACCCTCCACGGCACCATCCCGCAGTCACTTGAGCGATAGATCGAGGCCACGGTTCCGAAACGCCTGCGCTGCACCAACAGCACTTGACTCGCCAGGCAGCTTCGTGCTCCACTGTGGAGGTTCATCCGGGGCTCCTTTCTGCGGGGTTGGAATGGCTTCGACACCACCCAAATTCGAACAGAAGGACCCCGGTTGAACAACCGGCTTCACTGAACAACCTCTTTGGACTTCACACCCAATCCGCCCGACTTCCGCCGTGCGAGGCGTCTAAGGGTTGAGTCGTCGCGTTTGTCAGGAGACTGCCGGTTTGGCAGCCACGCATGACCTGTCTTGCGAGGCTGCCGTGCTCAGGGATCTCGGGCCGATCCTGTTGTGCCCCATCGACAGCCGGGTCGGCTGTTCGCCGAGGAGAGGGACGGTCCAGAAATGGCAGAGCGTGACCGTTTCACCTCGCGCGCCTGTCTACTCGGGGAACCAAGCCCGCGATGAAACCGTGCGGTGGGCCAGGAAGCCGCTCCACTGCAAGAGCCCTCCCAGGTCCTCCGTCTTGGTCATGGCAATGCGGCCAGGGCCCCCCTGGCCGCCCGC
>MFFQ01000006.1:1503-4233 GCA_001780165.1 Candidatus Eisenbacteria bacterium RBG_16_71_46
GACCTCATTGCCGGCGCCCAAGTCCGAGAGCCTCGGGCCCGCAATGAGATCGCAGGCAAGGAGGGTCGTCATGGGATCCCCAACCCGGCAGATCGTCCTGTCCGTCTGCGTTCTCGGGCTCCTTCTCGTTGTCATTCCCGGCCGCACCGGGGCAACGCCGCCCACCGGGCTTTCGCCTCCCGTCTTCCTTGCAGATGGCGCGGCGCTCGCGCCCGCGGCCGCGCGCCCGAGCGTTCCTGAGAGACCAGCGCCTCTTGGTCTCGAAGAGCGGATCGCCCGCCAGCGGGCGATCGAAGAGGTCTACTGGCGCCACCGGATCTGGCCTGACTTGAATCCCGGATCCAAACCCCCGCTATCGGCCCTCCTATCCGAGGTCGAGCTGAGGCGGAAGGTGGAGGACGCGCTTTTGAAGTCCAGCGCGCTCGCCACCTTGTGGGACAGGCCGATCACCGCCGCGCAGCTCGGGGCGGAGGTCGCACGGATGGCGCGGGGCACGAAGGATCCGAACATGCTCCGCGAGCTGTGGGAAGCCCTCGGCCGTGACCCCGTGCTCGTGGCCGAATGCCTGGCGAGACCCATCCTCGCCGACCGTCTGGTCCGCAACTGGTACGCGTTCGACGACCGGTTTCACGGGGAGGTTCGCGCCCGGGCCGAGTCCGAGCTGGGCACCCACGGCACCGTCCAGGGGATGCAGGCGATGAGCGGACGGTACGAGGAGCAGGTCTGGCGTCGACCCCCCGAGGCCGAAGCGACCGACCCGACACCCGGGGATCCGAAGGTCAGGATCCTCGGCGAGGATGAGTGGCGCACGGAGGTCGCCCGTCTTCATGAGGCTTTCGGTCTCGAAGACTTGGAGCACGGCGCCGAGCTTGCCCGTATGCCCGATCGGGTCATGACCCCGCTGCAAGAGGACGAAAGCCGCTTCTACGTTCTCGCGGTACTGGAGAGGGACTCCAACCATCTCACGCTGGCCACCGTGTCCTGGCCGAAGGTGTCCTTTGACGACTGGTGGGACGCGACGAGGTCGAGCCTTTCTCCGTCGCTGCCGACCGAGACGGCGTCGGATGGGGCGCTCCCCGAGGTCGCCCAGACCGCCTGCACCGACGACACGTGGAGCCCGATGCAACACCTGCCTATAGCACGGGACGGACACATTGCCGTGTGGACCGGCTCGGAGATGATCGTGTGGGGCGGCGCACTCTGCGCATCGGACGGGGCCCCCGGCGGTCGGTACGACCCGGCGACCGACTCCTGGATCACGATCAACGCGACCGAACAGCCGCCGAACCGCTACGGCGCAACGGGCGTGTGGACCGGCACGGAGCTGATCGTGTGGGGCGGTGGGTGGTGCGGCCCCAGCGGCAGCGGCGGCGCAGAGAACGACGGCGGTCGCTACAACCCGACCACCGACGCCTGGACGCCGACCAGCATCACGGGGAACGTCCCCAGCCCGCGCATCGATCACGCGGCGGTGTGGAGCGGTACGGAGATGATCGTCTGGGGGGGCACTCCTACATTCGGTTCTTGTCCGGGGACGGGCGAGGGCTGCACCCGGACCGGCGCCCGGTACGACCCGAACACCGATTCCTGGACGCCGACCACCGTGGTCGGAGCGCCGGTCGGGCGCAGGGCCCACACCGCCGTGTGGACCGGGTCGGAGATGATCGTCTGGGGAGGTGCGGGGGCCGGACAGATATTCAACGACGGCGCCCGCTATGCCCCGGCGACCGACACGTGGACTCCCACGTCGACCACGGGCGCGCCCGCGGCCCGGGTGCGGCACACGGCGGTCTGGGCCGGCGACGAGATGATCGTCTGGGGTGGCTGCCGGAGCGATGGCTGTTTCTATCCCAACCTCGACTCGGGGGGCCGCTACGATCCCCTCACCGACGCCTGGACCCCGACCACCCTGGCGGGTGCGCCCTACCAGCGGCACGATCACACCGCCGTCTGGACCGGCACGGAGATGATCGTCTGGGGCGGCTGCGTGGATGCCGACTGCAGTGATTTCCGATCCAGCGGTGCGCGCTACGATCCTGCGAACGACGCCTGGACTCCTACGGCGACGACCGGAGCGCCGTTCGCCCGCGCGCAGCATTCGGCGGTCTGGACCGGCACGGAGATGATCGTCTGGGGCGGCTGCTACGGCGGCGAGTGCGTGATCGAAACGGCGTCGGGTGGACGTTACGACCCTGCCGCCGACTCCTGGGTGCCGACGAGCGGAGCGACCAGCCCGGACCGCCGGCGGCGTCACTCGGCCGTCTGGACCGGGTCCGAGCTGATCATCTGGGGCGGCCAGTCGGGGTCCGAGTACCGCACCGGAAAACGCTACGACCCGGCAACGGACCACTGGACGAGCGTCAACTGGTTCACCGTCAGGCCACGCTCATGGCATACCACCGTGTGGACGGGCACGGAGATGATCGTCTGGGGCGGCACCGTGCGCATGCAGGGCTCGCCGAACACGGGTGATCGCTACGATCCTCAGACCGACACCTGGACCCCGACGAGCGTGACCGGCGCGCCCGCCGGACGGATCGGGCACACCGCCGTCTGGACCGGCACCGAGATGATCATCTGGGGCGGGGAAAGCGGACCCGCGTCCAACACCGGCGGCCGCTACGTTCCTGCCGCCGACACCTGGACGGCCACGACGACCGTGAACGCGCCCTCGGCGCGTCTCGACCACACCGCGGTCTGGACCGGCGACGGAATGATCGTCTGGGGCGG
>MFFQ01000006.1:4254-45340 GCA_001780165.1 Candidatus Eisenbacteria bacterium RBG_16_71_46
CGGCTCGAGCGGGCTCGCAACGGGCGGGCGCTACGACCCTGCCGCCGACACCTGGACGGCCACGACGACCGCCAACGCGCCTTCGGCGCGTCTCTACCACGCCACGGTCTGGAGCGGCGCGGAGATGATCGTCTGGGGCGGCGAGAACGTCGGGGTCGCGCTGGGCGACGGCGCGCGCTACCGCCCGGCCACGGATGTCTGGACGCCCGTGTCGGCAGCCTCGGCCCCTGATCCCCGCACGGGGCACACCGGGGTGTGGAGCGGCGCCGAGATGATCGTCTGGGGCGGTGAGGGCACCCCCTTCCCCCTGTGGCCCGCGGACGAAGCCATGCGGACGGGCGGTCGCTACGACCCGGCCGCGGACGCGTGGCGCCCGACCAGCACCGGTGCATACGCGCCGGCCGCGCGGAGCGGGCACACCGCGACGTGGGGAGGGGGTCGGATGTTCGTCTTCGGCGGCGTGAATCCGAAGACCGAACCCGGCGCCGCCTACTGCGCCAGCGCCCCAGCCAGCGTCGGCGTGGAGTCTCCCGGCCCGCCGGCGAGGCTCGAGTTCGCGGTGCGGCCCAACCCCGCGCGGGGCTCCGCCACGCTGGCGTTCGATCTAGACCAGGCGGCGGAAGTGACCGTCAGGGTGTTCGATCTGGCCGGGCGAGAGGTGGCGCGCCCGCTCGCGGGCGAGCGGATCCCGCCCGGGCGCACGGCCCGCCTCTGGCAACCCGACCGGCTCCCCGACGGCCTCTACTTCCTCCACGCCGTGGTCGCCGGACGTGACATGGTGCGACGGCTCGTCTTGCTGCAGCGACATTAGGTCGCCCGGGCCCTCGCGCGTCCCGTCTGGGCAGCCAGTGTCCGAGAGCCCCCGTAACTCGATGAGTTGCGGGGATTTCTCGCTTGCGCGAGCGGCGCGCTCACCATCATGCTGCGTTGGTCCTCCGAAGGCCTGAGGAGCCGTTCTCATGACGTTCGTCGCCTACCTGCTCCTGATCATCGTCTCATGGGCCGAGCACGGTTCGGCGCGAGCACGCGCGCCTTCCGCGCACGGCCGCTACACGGCAGAGTCAGCAGCTGAATGGAAAGACCCCTCTCCGCACCGAAGCGGCTTCGTCATGGTGGACGGTACCCGCTTGCACTGCTTGGACTGGGGTGGGCGAGGAGAAACCGTGGTGTTCCTGCCTGGGCTTGCTTCGACGGCACATGCCTTCGACGATGTCTCCCCCGAATTGACCGGCCGTTTCCGGGTGCTGGCCCTCACTCCACGAGCCCATGGCGAATCGGAATCTCTCGACACCTTGCAGACCGTGCGGAGGGCAGCCGAGGACGTCAGAGTCTTGATGGACAGCATCTCCATCGTGCGTGCGCACCTGGTGGGTCAGTCCATCTCAGGGGCGACGCTGACCCGCTTCGCCGCGCGCTATCCCGGGCGCGTGGGGAAGCTCGTCTACCTCGATGCCACGTTCGACTATGGCGGGGCTGATGAAGTGGAGGAGGAGAAGAAAGCCGTTGCCAGACCTCGCCCCGAGAAGGGCTTCTCGTCCGCGGCAGAGTACCGAGCTTGGGCAGAAGAGTACTTCTTCGGTACGTGGACGAATGCCCTGGAAGCGGACATTTGGGCGAGCGCGTCAGCCGGTGGGGCGGATGCCGCGCGCGCAGCGAAGTCCAGGGCGAGTTTGCTCGCCGATGCGGCGGCTCATTCTCAGGAGTATCGCCTGGTGCGGGCGCCCGGGCTCGTGCTCTGGGCGGAAAAGACCCTTGAGTCGCACTACTTCTGGATCGACCGCGCCGACACGGCCATGGTTTCTCGCGCGAGGGATCACTTGAAGGCCCGGCGGCAGTGGGAACGGAGAGGTGTGGATCGCTTCCGAGGTGAGATGAGGAACGGCCGTGTCGTGGCCTTCCCAGCGCACCACTGGATGTTCGTCACCGACGAGGAACGGGTCCTTCGCGAGGTGCGAGCATTCCTGCTGGGGCGCTGACGGTCGATCGCGGGGGCTTCTCTTTTGCGAAGCTGGGGATGCGGGCAGGATGATCGAACCTCAGGACCACGGTGGCAACCCGTGGGCGGCCAGGTTCCGTGGCGAGATCAAGGAATCTGCGCTTCGGGATATACTGCTCAGCGTATCCCGCAGCCCAGTTCGTTCGATTGCCTGTTGGGCGGACTGAAGGGGCAGCGGAAGCGAGGATCGGGAATGTTCGAATCACTGGTCCGAATCACGACCATTGTCGGCGCCGGTGTCGTGTGGTTTTCGGGCTTCCGGCTCTTTCTCCGATCGGATCTTTCGCGCACCAGGAAGGTGGGATGGACGGCCTTTCTGGTACTTATCGGGATCGGCATCGGAGTCGTGCTCCCTCTCAGCCAGGTGTGGACCAAGTTCTTGTTGCTGATCGTGATTCTGCCGGCGCTCGGCCTCGCAGACGTATTGCTGCTCCGGTCCGGGCGCGGCCTCTCGTTCTGGATTCGAGCGTGTGGCTTCGAGGTTTGCACCGTGTTCGGTGTGGCTGCCGCCTCGCGCTTCTTGCTTGGCCACGCGGGCGCTGCGGCTCTGCTCCCGGCTGTGAACTGAGCGTTGGCGTCAGGTGTGCCGCCGGGTGGCTCCGCCCACGATGCCGCTGCAGCCTCACCAGAAACCAGCTACACGGCCGCAAGTGCCTGCAAGAGCAGCGAGGCGGTTCGAACAGCATCCTGTCTGGGGAGCCAGTTCCCGAGAGCCCCCCGCATCCGAGTCGGGATGCGGGGGGGGTCTTGCGCTCGAGCGCAGACGACTATCCGCCCGGTCGTGCCCCGCGTACCGCGCTTCTGACCCGACCACCCGCCCGGATCGGGCAGGGCGTGAGGAATCGTCCCCCCCCCGGACGGAGCGCCACCGGCAATCGTGAGACGCGCCGAGCATGGCTGATGTCACGCGGGGACGCACATGCCCGCTGTGTCAATGGACCACGCAGGCTTTCGTGACGACCGACCGACCTTGTTGCAGGAGGCGGATGAAGTAGACGCCTGGTGCCAAGCTGCCGGCCTCGTCCAGCCGCAGCGTGTGGCTGCCCGCCCCCAGCCCCGTGAGTGAGCGCGAGACACGCACCCGCCCGCCAACGTCCAGTACATCGAGCGTCGCGGGGGCCGCGCTCGGCAGCGAAAGAGACACCGTGAAGTCGCGCCGTACCGGGTTGGGGCGCGCACCGGCCAGGCTCAAGACCGCTCGGGCCGGGACTTCGACCCAGACCTCGCCGACGAACCGCTCGGCTCCAGCTTCACGGATGCCGAGGCGATAGCCGTAGCGCGAGCCCGGCGTAACCGCCCGGTCCTCGTGGCGGATCGCTCGAGAGGCATCGACGATCGCGGTGGCGACGACGCTCCAATCCTCCCCCTCGCCCCGCCGGTACACCGAGGCGACGACTCCCGATCGCGCGTCCAGCTCCCAGCTGACGCGGACCAGATCCGGCTCCACCAGGGTGCTGACGAGCAGGTCGACCACCGCGGTCACCGGCAGGTCCGGCCATTGCGGCGCGCCCGCCGCGTTCAGGCGCTGGCCGTGCAGATAGTCGGCGACGTGATCGCGGCGATCTTCCCAGAAGGCGATGACCCCGCCCGCCCCGTCGGCAGTGCAGGCCGGGTAGAGCTGTTCCTCGGGAGCGCTGCACAGCACGGCTCCGTTCGCCCCCCACAGGAGGGATCCGCTCGAGTTCAGGCGCTGGGCGTAGAGGTCGAGGCTGGCGAGGGCGCCGCCCGCGCGCCAGTCGTGCCACACGACGATGGCTCCGCCCGCTCCGTCGGGCACCATGGCCGGCAGGGACTGGGCCCCTCCCGCATTGCAGACGATCACGCCGCCGTCGGGCCATCGGCGCGTCCCACCCGCGCCGCTCAACCGCTGGGCGTAGATGTCGCCTCCGGAGGTCCAGGAGACGATGGCTCCGCCCGTCCCGTCGGAGATCACGCGGGGCAGCCACCCGCCTCCCCCCACGGAGGTCTCGACGGGCGTGCCGTCGGGCAGCCACCGCGCCCACCCAAAGGGGTCCACCCGCTGCGCGTAGAGCTGAGTCGACGAAGGACCGCGCCCGTCCTGCCAGACGATGACGACGCCCCCCGCGCCATCGGCGGTCGCGGTGACGTCGAGCTGGTCTCCCGCCGCGTTGCACACAGCGCCGCCGTCCAGCGGCCAGGCGGGATCCACGCCGGCGGGGGTCAGGTGCTGGACGTAGACGTCGTTGTCGGTTCCCCACCGGCCGTCCGACCAGGCGACGAACGCGCCGCCCGCCCCGTCCGGAACGAGGCTGAAACTCCTGTTCCAGGATTCGGGCTGCTCGCCCGGCGCGGAGCAGACGGGAATGCCGTCCGCCGCCCACTGTGTGGCCCCGGTGGCGTCCACCCGCTGCGCGTAGATGTCCATGTCGGTTCCGCGTCCGTCGGACCAGCACACGATGGCCCCGCCCTGGCCGTCGGAGACCATTTGAGAGAAGATCTGCATGCCGCTGGCCGCGCACACGACGACGCCGGTGTCGGGCCAGAGCCGCGCTCCGGCAGCGTCCAGGCGCTGGGCGTAAATTCTCGCGTCGGGCATCCGGCGGGCGTCCGTCCAGCTCACGATCGCGCCGCCCGCGCCATCGGACACCAAGCCCGGGACGGCTTGCAGTCCGGGCACGGTGCAGACCGGGACCTTGGGCCACTGGGCGAATCCCGCGGCGTCGAACTTCCGGGCGTAGATGTCGTAGTCGCCGAGCTGCTTCTCGGCCCACACCACGATGGTGTTGCCGGAGCCGTCGGCGATCGACTGGGCCTGGCGCTGGACGCCCGGGTCGAGGTAGAGCCCGACCCCGTCGCCGGGCCACAACGCCACGCCGAGACTGTCGACGCGCTGCCCGTACGACTCCGCGTAGACGCTCCGCGACTCGTACCAGACGATGAACGCGCCGCCCTGGTTCCCGTCCCGGACGATCGCGGGCTGGTTCTGCCCGAACGTGGGGGCCGGACAGATGGGCACGCCGTCCGCGGACCAGCGCGGCACGCCGGCCGGGTTGACGCTCTGAGCGTAGACTCGTGTCTCACGATTGCCCGCGCGCTCGTCCTCCCAGGTGACGATGCCTCCGCCACCCACATCGGGAGCGATCGCGGGCCTGTACTGTCTGCCGGCGGCGCCGCACAGGGCGACACCATCGGGCGTCCAGAGCGGGACGCCGTCGGACCTTACGCGCTGCGCGTAGATGTCGCCCGACACGTCGCTCCGAAAGTCCCGCCAGGTGATGACAGCGCCCTGCGCCAGGTCGCCAACGATGTCGGGGCTCCCCTGGTCGCCGGAGGAGGCGCATACCGCGACGCCGCCGTCTCCCCACAGCCGGTTCCCGCCGAGGTCCATGCGCTGGGCGTAGATGTCGCCGCCGCCGCTCCGGCGGTCCTCCCAGGCGATGCACACGTCGCCTCCCGAGAATCGGCTCATTTCGGGAGACTGCTGGTGCCCCGGGGCGATGGCGCAGACCGGCGTACCGGACCCACCCCACAGCTTCGCCCCGAACGCGTCCAGACGCTGGGCATAGAGAACGCTATAGCCGAGGTTGCGACCGTCCATCCAGCAGATGATGGCACCTTGCGACCCATCGGAGCCGACCACGGGGGACTCCTGCCAACCCGGGTAATAGCTGCCGACCTCCACGCCGTTGTAGGTCCACAGCGCGTTGCCGTTGGCATCGACGCGCTGGGCGAAGATGTCGTTGCCACCGAGGCGCCGATCGGCCCACGCCACGATCGCCCCGCCCGCGCCGTCGGCGACCATGACGGGGTACCCGTCCCAGAACTGGGCCTGGTCGCAGAGTCGGACGCCGCCATTCGTCCACAGCGCGTTGCCGTCGGCATCGACCCGCTGGGCGTAGATCGCGTGGGCGTCCGGGTCACGGATGTCGAACCAGGCGACGATCGCTCCGCCCGCGACGTCCGCGACGATGACGGGATCGCTGGTCCCGCCGTAGTGGCTGCTGCACAGTTCCGCGCCATCGGTGGACCACTGCGGCACGCCGGCCGAGTTCACGCGCTGCACGTAGATGTAGTTGTATCCCTCCCGGCCGACGGCACAGACCGCGATCATCCCACCGGCGCCGTCCGAGACGCCCCCCAGGTAGGTTCCCGGAGCAGGCGATGCGGGCGGGGCCGAAGCGGCGCGGGACGCGCGCGCCCCCCTGCCGCCGCCTCCGCGCTCCCGCTCGATGCCCCTGTCGAGCCCGATCGCGCGACCGGGCTCGAATCCACGCTCGACAGCAGGTGTGCGGTTTCGCCCGAGCGTTGCCGCCCACTCATCCACCGGGATCGGCGGCGACACGTCTGCCAACGCGGGGCAAGCGAGGACCGCCAGCGGACCGAGCACACTGGCCAGAAACATGCGAAGACGTGACATGGCGACCTCCGGGTGACGGCCAACGGATCCAAGAAAAGCGCTCACTAAACCGCGACTTGCGGGCTGCCGGCGGGTCGGTGCTCCTGGGGGCCCGGCGATGAACAGCGCGAAGCGGCGAGGATCCCCGTGGGTCGCTCGCATCATCGAGGTCGAGGGCCCGGAGCCCCTGGCGATCGAGTTCCGCTCGACATCCAGCCGACTGGTGGAGATCGCTGTGGGCAGGCATGTGCGGGCGGCGAGCCGGGGCACGCGAGGTCGAGCGCGAACGCCGTGGGTGGGACGCGGCACGGTTCCCACGAGAAGCTCCTCCCGGCGACGGGCCCTGCCGCATCTGATCGGCCTCGAGCACGGCGGCCTGGGCCACCGTCGGCGCGGAAAAGACACAAACGAGCACAGCCTGTGCCACGCCACGCCGCTCGGCAGAACGCGCTGCGGTGCAACCAAGTCGCGCGACATCAAACATGCGACGCATCGGCCGGGGCCCGCCACCTGGCGGGTTTGTCATGACAGCGTCGGACTGGAGTCACTTCACCGGAGCGGGCGACGTTCGCTCCAGACTTGACCCGGTGACAGGCCGGTATCCCCGGCGGAAGACGCCTACGCCGCCGCGAGGGCCTGCAGGAACGCCTCGGCGATTCGAAGATCGTCCTACCCGAGGAGCCAGCACCCGAGACCCCCTGCGACTCAGCGAGTTGCGAGGGGTTCTCGCTCTTGGGCGAAGGGAACTCTGATCGGACTCTCGGACTTGTCACCGACTGCCCCGATGCCTCGCGGGTCAGCCCTGCTGCCAGGGCTCGGCGCGCGAGTCGGGCTCACACCGATCGGTACCGTGCGGTGCGGCCACCGTCCTCCGCGCGACAACGAGCGAGATGTCGTCGCTCTGCTCGGAACCGGCCACGAAGCGATCCGCGGCGTCGAGGACCGCGTGCAGGACCGGCTCCGCGTCGAGCGAGCGCGCCGCCTCCAGCGCCCGCAGCACTCCGCTCTCCTCGAACATGCGCTGCTCCGCGTCCATCGCCTCGCTCAACCCGTCGCTGTAGATGAGCAGCATGTCGCCGGGGGCCAGCGCGACCTCGCCCACCGTGAACGGCGCCCCCGGCAAGATCCCCACCAACGGTCCGCCCTCGCTCAGCAGCACCGGCTCGCTCGCGACCGCTCGCAGCAGCATGGGCGCCGGATGACCGCCGTTCACGTAGCGCAGCCGGCCCGTCGCGGTATCCAGCAGGCCGACGAACAGCGTGGCGAAGATTCCGGCGGGGGTGGACTGCACCAGGTGCTCGTTGACCTCGCTCATCAGTCCCGCGATGTCGTCGAGCTGCGCGGGGAGCCGCCCGCGCAGCGTCGAATGCAGGCTCGCCGTCAGGAGCGAGGCTCCCAGGCCCTTGCCGCTGACGTCGCCCAGCGCCAGCGCGAGCATCCCGGGCGCGGGCTCGAACAGATCGTAGTAGTCGCCGCCGACCTCGCGGGCCGGGCGGCAGCAGGCTGCCAGGTCCCAACCCGGTGGCTGCGGGAGGACCTGCGGGAAGAGGCTCTGCTGCACGCGGCGGGCGATCTCGATGTCGCGGGCCTGCCGCGCCTCGCGCTTCGCCACCTCGACCAGCTCCGCGTTCTTGAGGGCGAGACCGAGCTGCACGGCCACCGCCTGCAGGAGTTCCTTGTCCTCACGGCTGTAGGGCTCCTCGGAGAGCTTGGCCGCGAGCGCCATGACCCCCAGCAACTCCTCGCCGCTCCGCAGCGCGATCAGCAGCTCGAACGATGCAGGGGCGCGGATGTCGCGCCCTGCGTCCACTTCCTCGCGGGTGACCAGGCACTCGGCCCAGGCGCGGCCCTGCTCGACGAACGCGAGCGGTCCCGCGAGCCGGGCCACTTCCTCCGAGGTGACGCCGCACTGGACGGCGACGGGCGGGCGGCCCCGCGCCTCGCGGCACCAGGCCGACGTCCAGGCATCGGAAGTGCGGCCAAGGAACGCGATGCGGGCAGGGTGGAGGGTCGAGACCACAGTCTCGCCGGCACGTTCGAACACGGCCCCGCGGTCGGAGAGTCGCGCGACCTGCTCGCCGAGTCCGAGCAGCACGCGCCGGGCATCGCAGACCTCGGTGAAGAAGCGCCGGTCGATCGTCGTCATGAGGGGCCGGTTGATGCGCCCGAGCCCGACGACCAGAAGCCCAGCGCTCGTCAGTGCCAGGGAAGCGACCGCGGGCACCGAGTCGGAGAACTCGAATTGCCCGCCCCGCAGCACTTGCAGAAGAACCAGAAAGAGCGCCACGAACTCGACCGCCAGGACGCCGCGCGAGAGCAGCAGGTGCTGGAGCCCGCGCCGCACGACAACGCGCAGGCCGAAGACGCGATGCGCGACGATGGAATGGGCCAGGCCGAGCAGGCTGACGATGCTGAGGACGATGGGCACGGTGACCTGGAGCACGAGCGCGACGATGGCTTGCGTCCGGCTCGTGCCGCTCCAGGGGATTCGGTCGGCCACGACGCCGATCACCGCGGCTGCGAACAGCACGGCCATCCAGACGCCGAAGGCTCGCGCCCGCCGCGTGGGGTGGCGGCGCGCCGCGAACCACTGTGCGGCCAGCAAGAGTCCCAACAGGGTCAGCAACATGGGGGTGATCGCGGGCCGCGGCACTCGCAGGATGGCTTGGGCCGCCGGGAGGAGCGGCCGGAGAGGCTCGTACTCGATCGCCAGGAGTCGCACCGCCCTGGCGACGGCCAGCACGCCGAAGGCGGCGAGCACCCACCATTGAGCCTTCAGTGCGAAGGCGCCGATGCGCGTGCGAAGCGGGAAGGATGCGAATACGCGAATGCCGAGGAGGAACGCAAACCCGCTGGCCAGGGCGGTGGCTGCGTGGGTGCCGAACGTCAGCCCGGCGGGCCAGAGGATCTCGAGTGGAGTGTTGAACGCGGAGCGATACATGAGGCCAAGAACGAGCAGGAACAGGCCGAATGAGAAAGCCACGTCGTCCCGGATCCGAACGAGCCCCACCAGCAGGCCGAGCGAGAGGAAGAGCAGCCCGAGCAGGAGCGGTGGCCCGACGAGGCTCCACGCCAAAGTTCCGCTGCCGGCTTGGAAGGTGAGCAGCCCCATGTTCACATGAGTGGGCGTCTCCGGGCCGAGCACGCCGCGACCCATCATCCGCCGGCCTTCCCGGGACCACTCGATGGTCAACGTGTCTCCGGGGCGCCCGTGCATCATCGCCTCGTATAGGACCCCAGGGCGCCTGGCGACGGTGACGCCATTCACCGCCGTAATGAGGTCCTGACCCTGAAGTCCCGCTCCCTGTGGTTGACTCGTATCTCCGTCGATGAGGAATCCACCCGATCTGCGGACTGCGATCAGGTGGTTGAGATCGCCCCAACCTGGGTAGTTGAGGGACAGGTCGACGTTTCCCCACCTGCGCATCGCCTGGAGTGACCAGGCGCTTCCCGCGAGGTGAGCGATGAGGGGCAGTGCCGTGAGCGCGAGGATCAGAAGACGAAGCGTGGGCGGGCGCGGCCGTTGGGGGCGCGCCGCGGGCGCGTCCGAGATGCTCGGAGCCGGGGCGCCGTTCATGTCAGCCTCCCGCCCATCGCCCGCGCCCGAACGCGCCCATCATGGCGCCCGTCCGGTCGTCTCGCCGCGGTTCTCACCCTGGCCGAGCGTGTCCCAGTTCCAGGTGTAGCCATTCACGACGAACGCGATCGGCCACTTGCCCGGGGGCAGCCGCATCGAGGCCAGGTACGTCCCGTCGCCACGCTCGTCCCGCATGAGGACGAGGACCGGAGTCCACGGGTTGAAGAAACACGCGAGCTTCACGGAGTCCGGCTTGGTCGCGGGGCGGAACGTGAACGTCTTCTCGCGCCAGCCGGAGCCGCGCGGCTTGGGCGGTGAGGCGATCACGCTCGTGAAGCCGAGGGTGACCGGGTGGTCGCCCACGGTCGCCACGGAGTTCACCCCGTCGAAGCCGTCGGGCACGAAGTCCTCGGCCGTCCAGTCCGTGAACCACAGCTTGTGGTTCACCACGAACTTGTACTCGATGCGCCCCGGCGGCACGCGCAGACGCGCTTCCCACAGGCCGTCGTAGTCGTCGTCCGCGAGCGGGTTCGCCCGCGAGTTCCAGCCGTTGAAGCTGCCGGCGACGGAGACGCTGTCCACGACGCCGATGGGCTGGCGGAAGCGGAAGGTAACGTTGGGGCGTGGCCCGCCGCAGCCGCTGAGAAGCGGCGCAGCTGATGCGAGGGCCAACAGGAGGAGCGGTGAACGCAGGAAGAGCGGCCGACGCACCGGAGAGCTCAGGTGGGACGGGCGAGCGCTTGCAGCGGCCATGACGCGGCACCTCGCGACGCGGTCTTCCTGCCGCGTATCTTGCCAGCACGTCCCGTCCCGCGTCCAGACGGGAGGGTGTCGGGCCACGGTCTCAGCGAATCGTGCGGGGAGCGCCCCGCGTGGATTCCACCAGAATCCTGCGGCCGGTTGCGGCGATCCGATCCGCGTATTGCCTCACGCCGCCGTAAGTGCCTGCAAGCACGCCCTGGCGACTCGAGCATCACCCTGTCCGCGGAGCCAGTGTCCGAGAGCCCCCGCGACCCGGGGAGTTGCGGGAGCTTCTCGCGGCAAACGTGGTGCGGTGCTGAACCACTGACTGCCCGATGTCCGAACCGACGCCAGCCTGGTGTTCGGCCGGAGCCGTCCTCCTAGCGCTTCTCCTCTTCCCCTCGGCCGCGGGTCGCGCGCTCCAGATCACGCAGCATCATCACGACCGCGGAGTTGTTGGGCTCGAGGTCGAGAGACTCACGGAACTCGGCCATGGCCTCCTCGCGCCGGCCCTGCAGCTCGTAGACCATGCCGAGTCTCCAGTGCGCGCCAGCCCGCGTGGGCTCGCCGGGCCCGGGCTCGGCCGCGAGATAGCGGCGGAAGCACTCGGCGGCTTCGGCCAGATCCTCTCGGGCGAGCAGATCGGCCTTGCCAAGTTGGTAGAGCGCCGCCACGTGCCCCGGACTGCGGGCCAGGATCGCGCGGCAGACTTCGGCTGCCTCACGGTGCCCGCTCATCTCCTGGATGCGCAGCACGGCCTGGAAGGCCATCGCCTGGGCCCCGCTCGTATCCAGCGCCGCCGTGCGTCGCAGTTCCGCTGTCGCCCGCGCGGAGTCTCCCCGGGCGTTCCAGACCCTCGCCCAAGCGTATGCACCCTGCACCGCGTCCAGCCGTGCGATCGCCTCGGCCTGGCGGGCCGCGGCCTCCGGGTCCGCACCGCGCCGGTACGCCACCCGCAGCGTCTCGCCGGGTTCGCCCCTGAAGTTGATTCCGTACCAGGCCCCGGGATGCTCGTCCACGCGCCTGCCCGATACTTCGACGATCAAATCTCCCTGGCGCAAGCCCGCGCGGTGGGCCGCCGCGCCCTCGTTGACCCCGCCGAGTGGGTAGCCGCCCGCTCGGCGTATCCGGGCGGCCATTTCATAGTCCACGTCGATATAGCCCTCGCCGGTGAAGGCCCGACCCAGCCTCGCCCAGAGGAACGTGCCCCAGGCGCCCGCGCCGACCTGCAACGCGAGCGAGAGGGCGAAGAGCCCGAGCAGCACGTAGCGCAGCAGCCCCATCGGCCCCCCGCGGAGGCGCTCAGCCGGCATGGCCTGCCTCCACGCCGGCGCTCCGAGCCGGCGGCGCACCGCTCGCGAAGTCGCGCTTCACCACGATGAGCGTGATATCGTCGCTCTGCTCCGCGCCGGCCGTGAATGCGTCCACCGCGGCGAGCAGGGTCTGAAGCACGGGTGCCGCCCCGGAGCACCCGGCCGCGGCCCCGGCCGCACCCTCCCCTGCCTTGAGGCCCGCAACGATGCGCTCCTCCTCGAACATCGCGCCGCCGGCGGCCTCGGCCTCGCTCAAGCCGTCGCTGTAGACGAGCATCGTGCTGCCGGGAGGCAGGGTCGCCTCGCCCGCCTGGAAGGTCAGGTTCGGCAGGATCCCCACGAGCAGTCCCCCGGTGTCGAGGCGCAGCGGGGCCGCGGCTCCCGGCCGGAGCACCAGGGGCGGCGGGTGTCCGGCGTTCACGTAGCGCAGCGTTCCGCTCGATGTGTCCAGCACGCCGAGGAAGAGGGTGGTGAAGATCTCGGGTGGTGTGGACGCGAGGAGGTGGTCGTTGATCTCGCGCGTCAGCCCGCCGAGGTCATGCGACCGCTGCGGCAGGTGGCTGCGCACCATGGCGTGCAGGCCCGCGGTGAGGAGCGAGGCGCCCAGGCCCTTGCCGGTGACGTCGCCGAGCGCCACGGCCAACCGGCCGGGGCCGACCTCGAAGAGATCGTAGTAGTCGCCGCCGACCTCGCGCGCCGGACGGCAGAGAACCGCCAGGTCCCAGCCTTCGATGGCGGGCAGGACCCGTGGGAAGAGGCTCCGCTGCACCCGGCGGGCGATCTCGAGGTCGCGCGCCTGCCGGGCCTCGCGGCGGGCGACCTCGACGAGCGCCGCGTTCCGGAGCGCCAGCGCCATCTGGGCGGCCACCGCCTCGAGCAGCTCCCGGTCTTCGCTCGTGTAGGGCTCCTCCGAGAGCTTGGTCGCGAGCGCGAGTGCCCCGACCAGCTCGTCCCCGGTGCGCAGCGCCAGGAGCTGCTCGAACGGGGCCGGGCGCGTCAAGTCGAGCCCGGCATCCACCTGCTCCCGCGACGGCGGCCACGAGAACCAGGTCTCCCCGTCCGACAGCGCCCGCAGCGCCACTGCCAGCTCCTCCATGTCTTCGGGGGTGACGGTGCCCCGGGTCGCGGGTGTTCGCCGACCGCGGACCTCGCCGCACCAGGCGGGGGCGAAGCGGCCATCCGGGTCGCGGAGCAGGAACGCGAGGCGGGCCGGGTGGAGTGCGGAGGACACCACCGGTCCGACCGCCTCGAGGATCGCCTCCCGATCGGCGAGCCTGGAGATTCGGCCCGCGAGGCCCGAGAGCACCCGGCGCGCGTCGTAGGCTTCGGTGAAGAAGCGTTCGTCCAGGACGCGCATCAGCGGTCGGTTCACTCGCCGCAGGGTCGCGGCGATCAGGAACGTGCCGGCCACCGAGAGGCCCGCCACGGCGGGCAGCGACCCGGCCAGCGGCCTGAGCGAGTCTTGGAGCCCCAGCGCCAGCACGAGGAAGATGGCCACCCCCTCGACCATGAGCACGCCGCGCGAGAGCAGGAGGTGCTGGAGCCCGCGCCGGACGAGCAGGCGCAGCCCGAACACCCGCCGCGCCACGACGGCATGGGACACGAGCAGGAACCCGAGGAGCATACCGAGCGGCCCCGCAACATTGCCTAGCCGGTACGCGAGCACCGCCAGCGCCCGGCTTCCCCAGGAGTAGGGCCAAGCGTCGACGCCGATCAATAGTCCCCCGCTGAGGAACGCGATGAACAGGCCCCACTCAAGAGTGCGGAGCCGCTTCCGCGGCTGGCGGCGGGTCTCCCACCTTTGGGCGATGAGGAGCGAAAGCAGCAGGGGGAGCGCCGTGAGCGCCGGCCACGGGTACTGCACACGGAAGGGGCGCATGGCGTCGGCGAACGGCCCGAACGACTCGAACATGTCCCCGAGGAAAGATGCGAGATCCCCGAGCGCGACCCAGGCGAAGAAGACGATCGGGATCCACTGCCAGCGCAGGACGACTCGCCCCCAGCGCGAGGGGTTGGGGAAGCTGGCGAAAAGTTGCATGCCCGCCACCGCAAGCACGGGGAAAGCGGCGTACGACGCCACCCCCACGTAAGTCTGGAGCCATAGCGGCCACAGCCCGACGAGTGGCAGTCTGACCCACACGTCCATGGTGCATGCGACGCAGAACAGGGCAAAGCGGAATGCCGCCGGATCGCCCTGGCGCATGAGTCCGACCGCCAGGCCGGTCGCGAGCAGCACCACCATGATGAGGAGAATGGGCAGGTGCTGGAGCAAGGCCATCGCACGGGCCGATACCCGGATCGGGCCGGAGCTCACTTCGAGCACGCGCCCGGGGATCGAATCGGGGACGAGGAAGGCATGCCGCAGGGAGTCGGCGCGTGTCCCCGGCCGGCCGAGATAAAGCTCGAGGAGCCCCAGGCGGGCCGCGACGCTGGTCGAGTCGAGGGCGATGGCCCGCTCGAACTCGGCTTGGGATTCGGCGACCCGGGCCGGGTCGGGGTCCGAGGTCCACCGCCACAGCGCTTGCCCCAGCAGGGTGTGGTAACGGGCGACGGTGTCGCCCAGGGACACTGCCAAGCGAGCGAGCCGGACGGACTGCTCGATGCGCCCCTCCTCGAGGTTCGCTTTCCCCAGCCAATAGAGCGGCTCCGGGTTCCCGCGCTGACGGCGGACCAGCGGCTCGAGGATGAGACGTGCCTCCTTCGGTTGCTTCGCCTCGAGCAGCTGTTGTGCGCGGGAAAGGGCGGTCGGTCCGGCGACCGTGGTGCCCGGGGCGGCCGGTGCAGGCGTCGCTGTCACCGCCGCCGCTAGGACGGAGAACATCGCCGCGGCGGCGAAGGCGCCGCGCCGCGCGCCCTTCGCGGACCGAAGTGACCGGCGCGGTCGGAGCCACGCTCCGAGAACCACGAATCCGGAGCGATGGAGAGACACGGCCATGTCCACCTCCAGCGGAAACGTCCACTGCTCGGGCGACCGGCACCATATCTCCCGCGCGCAGGAGTCTAGTCGAGTCCTTGCACGTGTGGGTAGGTGGTGGGCGATCCCCACCGTGCTCACCCAGGGGGGACGGAGTGGCTCGCAAGCGCTGGCACAGCGGACCTCCGGGTCCAGGCCACCGCCGGCCCCTGACGATCGAGCGAACCCCGGGGACCGCCGGTGTCGGAGGAGTCGCGGTGGCGCGCGCGGCACCGCACCTATTCGATCTTGAGCCTCAAGACGTACAGGTTCTCCGGGATCGGTTCCGGCTCCGCGGGGTAGGGATCGAGCCGCAGGGCGGTGATCCGGAAGCCCAGGGTGTCCACCGAGGCGGACGCGTCCGGAGTGCCGCCCCTCAGGCTCAAGGCGACGAAGACCGAGTCGTCTCGCGCGTGGAGCAGCCACACGTGGACCGTGGCCTCCCCCTCCCAGACGCACGTGACCTGCGTCGGGCAGCGCGAGTCGCTCGTGACGCGCTCGAAGCCGACGTCGAGCTGGAGCTTCGGCAGATGCCGATGCTCGCCCACCCGCAGCTCGAGTTCGACATCGGGCCAGGCCAGCGGACCCACCAGTTGGTCCTGGTTGCACGCCATGATCGGCGTCAACGCAAGAGTCGCGAACAGCAGGCGACACCGTACGTTGCGGAGCAGGGCGGTCCGAATCGCGCTTCGAGGCATCGCGAAAAGCCTACGCCCGGCGGGTCGCATCGTCCAGAGTCGAGATACCCCGCCCGTGCGCCCGCGCACTCGCGGGCCCTCTCCGCTCGGGTCTCGTCGCCCGGGCGGTGGCCTCCTCGGTCGGGCTCCGCCCGCGCACATCCTGGAGTCGCGACCGACGACGCGCCGCGGGCAGGCGTCGGGCTCCGTGGCGTTCTCCGTGGCGGCCCCGCCGGTGCTAGACTGCCGCCGATCTCTCGACTCACTCCTCACACCGGAGCCGGCCATGCGATATCGCACTTGCACGTTGTCATTCCTGGTCGCCGCACTCGCGATCGCGGCGCCGAACGCGGCCCAGATGATCCGGGCCGATGGCGCCCAACCGTCGATTCAGCAGTTCCTGAAAATTCGTTCGCCTCAATCGGCCACCTACCTGCCGGACGGCTCGCTGCTGGTGCGCGACCGGCCCGAGGGCGTGTATCAGCTCTATCAGGTCGTGCCGGAGAGGAAGGGCGAGGCGCTGTCGTACGAGCCGGGCGTCGCCACCTTCACCAAGCTCACCGACTATCCCGACGGCCTTGCCGGCTTCTCGGCGTCGCCCGACGGCAAGCACGTGATCCTGATGCACGCTCCGGGCGGCAACGAATACACCGCGCTGAGCCTGCTCGAGCTGCCCGCCAAGCCGGGGACTCAGCCGAAGACGCTGCTCTCCAAGCCACGTGTCCAGGCGCGCGTCAACCTGTGGCTCCGGGACGGTTCCGGGTTCGTCTATTCGGCCAACGACGACAGCCCCACGGACTTCAACCTCTATCGCTGGGACCTGGCGGCGGGCAAGAGCACGCGCATTCTCGCCGAGAAGGGCGCCTGGGGCGCCGCCGACGTGTCCGCCGACGGGTCGCGCCTGCTGGTGAGCCGTTACGTGTCGGCGTCGGACGCGCACGTCTACGAGCTGGACGTGAAGCGCGGCAAGCTCCAGGAGCTGACGATCAAGCCGGCCGACGGCACGGCGGCCGGCGAGCTGGCCGGCTACATGCCCGGCGAGCGCGCGGTGCTCATGACCTCCGACCTCGAGGACGGCAAGTCGAAGCTGTTCGTGCGCGATCTCGAGTCCGGCAAGGTGCGCAAGCCGATCGCGTCGCTCGACCGCTTCGAGCTCGACGGCGCCGAGGTCAACGAGACGCGGCAGTTCATGGTCGCGATCGCAAACCAGAGCGGATTCGGCGTCATGACGGCGTATTCGCTGCCCGACTTCAAGCCGATCGCGCTGCCCGAGATGGAGCGCGGCGTGGTCTTCCCGCTGCGATTCGGGGGAGTGACGCTGGTGTGGACGAACAGCAGCGGCCGCACGGCGAGCGCCGCCTACGCCACGACCTTCGACCCCAAGGGCGGGGCTCCGATCACGCGTCAGATTACCTGGGCCGACGACCAGGGTGTGGACCTGTCGTCGTTCTCGTTGCCCGAGCTGGTCACCTACAAGAGTTTCGACGGGCTCGAGATCACGGCGCTGCTCTACCTGCCGACGGGCTACGTCAAGGGAACGCCGATCCCGTTCGTGATCGACTACCACGGCGGGCCCGAGGGCCAGCATCGTCCTGGCTTCTATCCGACCGACCAGTACCTGCTGTCGCGCGGCTACGGCATGTTGATGCCGAACGTGCGCGGCAGCACCGGCTTCGGCCGCGGGTTCCAGATGCTGGACAACTACAAGCAGCGCTGGGACAGCGTGAAGGACGGCGTGGCGGCCGCCGAGTGGCTGGTCGCCAACGGTTATGCGACGCCGAGCCGGATCGCCTCGACCGGCGGCTCGTACGGCGGCTACATGTCGGTGGCGTGCGTGGTCGAGGACCAGGAGCGGGTGGATCGCGGCGAGCGCCAGGAGCGCATGTTCGGCGCGTGCGTCGACTTGGTCGGCGTCGTCAACCTCAAGACCTTCCTCGAGAAGACCGCCGATTACCGCCGCGCGCTGCGCGAGGTCGAATACGGTCCGCTCAGCGATCCCGAGTTCCTCACCAGCGTCTCGCCGGTCCACAAGGCCGACAAGATCAACGTGCCGATGTTCATCGCGCACGGCTTCAACGATCCGCGCGTGCCGGTCGAAGAGGCGATGCAACTCGCCGTGGCGCTCAAGGACCGCGGGCAGAGTCCGCGCGTGTTCATCGCGCCCGACGAGGGCCACGGGTTCCAGAAGCTCGACAACCGGATCTACTACTACGAGCGCATGGCCGCATTCCTCGACGAGACCATCGGCCGGGGCGCCGCGCCGAAGGGCGGAGTCGCGGAATCGCAGTAGCGGCGGCGGGCGATAGTGCAGCGTCCGATCGCCTTCGCGCTCGAGGGCGTGCGGCCGAATCTGGTAGTGGGCCGCGCCTTCGAGGTGCACTTCGCGCCGGCGCGCCCGGGGGCCGCGGAGCGGGATTCCCGCTCCCCGCTACGGCAGGGGCCCGGATGTCACGTGCGGGTGAGGCCGCCTTCGCCGCGCTCGCACACTGAACCCGAGCTCGAAACGGAACGGCCGCCCGGCACCCCGGGCGGCCGTCTTCGTGTGTGCCGACTTTGTGACCGACCGGGGGCTCTGGCGCCACGGTGGGGTGGAAGAGTATCCTCGCCGCGGTGGCCGAGGGGGTCCCGCACCATGGCTCGATCGACGACCATCACGATTGTCGTTCCAGGCGCCCTGCGCCAGTACTGCGAGGGCGCCTCGGAGTTGTTCCTGTCGGCGCCGACCGTGCGCGACGCGCTGGCACAGCTCGAACGGAGCCACCCATCCCTGTACGGCGGGGTCTGCGACGAGACCGGTCGCGTGCGCCGCCACGTGAACTTGTTCGTGAACTCGCACCACGTGCGCGACCGGGAAGGGCTCGACACGGCGCTCCAGCCGGGAGACGTCCTCACGATCCTGCCCGCGGTCTCAGGAGGCTGAACATGGCGGAGCGCGTCGTTCTCTCGATCGGAACCAAGAAGGGCCTGTTCGTCGCGGAGGCGGCGAAGAGCCGCGGCAGCTTTGCGCTGCGTGGGCCCTTCGGGCCGGGGGTGGGCGTGTACTCGGCGCTGATCGACACGCGCGGCACGCCGCGCCTCTATGCCTCGAGCTGCAACCCCTTCTTCGGCATGAAGGTCCTGCGCTCGAGCGACCTCGGGAAAACGTTCAAGGAGACGGCCGCGGCCCCCGCGTTCCCCAAGGACGACGGGCGGGCGCTCGCCAACATCTGGTCGCTCGAGACCGGCGACGGCAAGAAGGAGCTGTGGTGCGGCGTCGAGCCGGCGTCGCTCTTCCGGAGCGAGGATGGCGGTGACTCCTGGGAGATGGTGCCGGGCATCAGCAACCACGAGCACGCCCGGAAGTGGCAGCCGGGGGCCGGCGGGCTCTGCATGCACACCATCCTGCGCGACGGCAACCGCGTGCACCTCGGAATCTCCACCGGCGGGCACTACCTGAGCGAAGACGGCGGCGCGACCTTCAAGGCCTCCAACCAGGGGGTCGGCGCCGGCTTCGTGCCCGATCCCTATCCCGAATTCGGCCAGTGTGTGCACAAGATCGCGCGTCACGAGGACGCGCCCGGGCGGCTCTACATGCAGAACCATGGCGGCTGGTCCGAATGGTCGGGGCCCGGGGGCCCAAGGCCGGACATCGGCGTGCTGCGCAGCGACGACCACGGCCGCACCTGGCGGTCCATCGCCAAGGGACTGCCGTCCGACTTCGGCTTCCCGATCGTCGTGCACCCGCAAGACGCCGACACGGTGTACGTGATGCCGCTCGAGCCGATGACGCGCACCTGTCCCGGCGGGAGCCCCGCGGTGTGGCGCAGCGAAGACGGAGGGGACTCGTGGCGGCGGCTCGCCCGCGGGCTGCCCAAGAAGCGGAGCTACTTCACGGTCCTGCGCGACGCGATGGGCGCGGACCGGCTCAAGACCCCCGCGCTCTACTTCGGCACCACGACCGGCCAGCTCTGGATCGGGCGGGAGGGCGGCGAGGAATGGGAGTGCCTCTACGACTCGCTCCCGCCGATCCATTGCGTGAAGGTCGCGGTGGTGTGAGTCCCGCCGCGACGGCGAAGCTGGCGGACGAGACGGGGTCCGTGGGAGAACGGGCCATCTACCTCCACGTGGTGGGCAGCCAGCGTGTCCCAAGCCGCCACCGCCGGCTCTTCTCGGCGCCCGCGGGTCGCTACCTCACCTCATCGCGCGCCCTCCGGAAGTCTCCGATCCGGTCGCCGATGGCAGCGGGCTTCGAATCCAGCGGCGCGGGAGACGCCATCGTGCCGCTCACGTCGATCCCGCAGAACCACCCCTGGTAGGATTCTCCGCTGATCTCGTAATGGGTCGTGCCCCCACAGTACATCTTCCCTCCATCGTAGAAGCCGGAGTTGAATCCGGATGCGTAGGTGTCATCGCCAAACGTGAGATTGGCCAGCAGTTCTCCGGTCGCCGGGGCGAGCTTCGCGATCCATCCGTATCCGAGTATCTCTTTGGTGTTGGACTTCATGAAGCTCGCGCCGTCGCCCATGAAGTACACCTCATCGTGGACCGGAACGACGAAGTCGAAGCGATCGGAACGATCGGACAAGCGAACGACGCTGGACCACACGAGGTCTCCCGCAAACGTGAGCCGCGCGGCCAGTCCCGACCTCCAGTAGCCCCCGCTCGAAGGCGGGCTCTTGGCCGCGTCGTCGGTGTCCCCGCTGACGTAAAGGCGGTCGCCGGAGATCAGAAGGTCGGTGGTCGCGCAGGAGGGTCCCGCCCCGGCGATCTCGCGGCTCCAGTCGAGCGTCGCGGAGGTCAGCCCCGGGTACTCGACCGTGACTCGGTGGACCTTGATCGCGCCATTGGTGCCGATGTCCACCGAAGATGCCGCGATGAGCGTGAGCGCTCCACCACTCGGCCCCGCGGGATCCAGGACGACGTCGGTGAACATGCAGTTGCTCATCGTGGTCAGGACCAGGCAGGATCGCTTCGCGAGACGACCGTCGTCGGTCAGGGCGATCGTGGCCACGAGCGGATTGGCGCGGGCCGCGGTCCGCTCCCCGCCCACGACGACGAACGCCGAGTCCGAGATCACCGCGACTCCGTTCACCCAGACATCCGAGCTGTCGGAGGAGAATAGCTCGGTCTGCGCCATGCTCCCGGACGACGTGAAGAGCCACGCGTACCCGAGCTCGCTCGCGCCGTCGCCGTCCGTGTCGTGCTTGCCGACCACCAGCATCCCGTTGGGAGCCGAACACGTCGCCGAGAGCGGAACCACCTGTCGCAGCGTGTAGGGCAGCCGCGTGTACCATTGGACGTTCCCCGACGCGCCCAGACCTCCGATCACGCCATGGCCGTCGAGCCAGCCGCGGAAGCCGCAGCCCGACGGGCCCGCGGGCCTCATCTCGTAGATCGAACTCCAACTCGCCTGATTGCCGATCAACGACTGCATCTGGATTCGCGCGTTGGCGTTGGGTTTCACCGGATTGACCGCCGGCGTCGACTTGGCCCCCGGCTCGGTCGGCGAGTCCTTGGAGCAACTCGCCAGCGCCATGACCGCGAGCGAAAGCGCGAGCAGCCCCACGGCCGTCGTCTTGATGGGAGTCATCACGGCCTCCTCTCTCCGAGCCTCGGCTCGGAGACCAGCATGCTGTTCGATCATTGCCCGGGGTGGCCGCGCGATTCCCGAGTCCGCGCGGCGTTGCCCGAGCGCGCTATTCCCCGCCCCAGCGGTAGTTCAGACCCAACGAGAAGCTGAGGTGGTCCAGCCGCGGCGTCGCGACCTCGTGTCCGGTCGGGCCATACCGGTCCAGCAGGACATTCGCCTTCTCCTCGACTTTCGCCATGCCACCGAAGGGCATCCTCCAGCCCACGGACACCTCGACCGATCCCGGGTCACCGCGGAATGGGAAGATCTCGGCTCCGGCCAGCCAGGCGAGGCCCAGGACGGGCTCGTACTCCACGGCCTTCTGGATCTTGCCCTCTTGCTCCGGCTCGAACACCGCGACCGCCGAGGCATTGCTCTTCAACAGCACCGACAGCTTCGGCCGGATCGGGCTCCGCGGGTTCAGGAGGAGCGCGGAGCCGCCGACCGCGTAGGTGGGCCTCCAGACGAAGGGCTCCGTGCCGAAGGCCGCCTCGGCCGTCAGGTAGTCCGTGCCGATGAACCCCCGGAACCCCATGGTCGCGTACTGCGATCCGAACCCCGCGCCGAACCCCAGTACGATCCCCTCGCTGCCGGCTTCCCACCGCGGCCCCAAGCCGTCGCCGGTCTCGGCCGGAGTTGGGCTCGCCGCCAGCACCGTCACCGCGCACGCGAGAACCGCGCCGGCCCAGCAGGTCGCCACCCGGCGCGGGAACCCATGCCTCCAGCGCTCCGTAGCCATCGGTCACCCCCGTTCCAGACCTCGGTTCCCGGTCAGACGCACGGCCACGCTGGGGCGCTGGAGCCTCACTCCCGGGGCTCCGGAGCGGTCCGTTTCGGGGGAAGCGGCCCGCTGCAGCATGGATCGCGCCATCTTCTTCAGGCGGTCTGGCGCGATGGGCATTCCGTTGTGCGCGAGCGAGATTCACCTGCCTACCGGCGCGAACCGGGACGATGGCAGGCAACCGCGGCCTGCCAGGCTTGGTAGCGCCCTCGTCAGATTTGGCAGCCCCGGCGTCACCCTTGAATGGGCCCCCGAAGGGCCGGGAGAGCGCCAGGGTCGTGATACCGGCCGCGCGCGGATTCGCGGGCTCGCGGGGCGCTTCCCCGCCGCATGGAGCTTCGCGCGGCGGCCGTTGGCGAAGCCTCGATTGGCCAGGGATCATCCCGGCGTCGTAGACTGCCGGCGCAGGAGGCCGCGCCCGCAAGCCCGAGAGGTCGGCGGGCCCGCGCGACCTCCGAATCGTTCGCAGGAGTCTCGGCCGGAGGCTCGGGAGCGCTCCCGGCACGCTCTTTACGCTTCGACTTCGTGGAGGTCCGTCATGTCCGACGCCGCAGTCCGCGGGCGCTTTGTCTGGCACGAACTCATGACCACCGATCCCGAGGCCGCCGCGGCCTTCTACACGCGCGTGGTCGGCTGGACGACGCAGGCCTGGCAGCAGAACCCGTCCTACTCCATGTTCGTCGCGAAGGGTGTGCCGATGGCGGGGTTGATGATGCTGCCCGAGGACGCGAAGGCGATGGGAGCCCCGCCTAGCTGGCTGACCTACATCGGCACGCCCGACGTGGACCAGACCGCGCGCCTCGCCGCCGCGCTCGGGGGCGCCGTGGTGAAGGAGCCGACGGACATCCCCAGCGTCGGCCGCTTCGCGGTGATCGCCGATCCGCAGGGGGCGGTGTTCGCGGCCTTTACCCCGGCGCAGGGTCCGATGGGTGACGGCAAGCCGACCCTGGGGGACTTCTCCTGGCACGAGCTGGCTACCACCGATTCTCAGGCCGCCTTCGCCTTCTACGAGCGCCTCTTCGGGTGGGAGAGAACCGGGTCCATGGACATGGGCCCCGGGTTGGGGACCTACCAGATGTACGGTCGCGGTGGAGTGGCCATGGGGGGGATGTACGACAAGCCGGCGAGCATGTCGGCCCCGTCCCATTGGCTGCCCTACGCGATGGTCGCGGATTCGAAGCAGGCCGCGGAGACCGTCAGGAGGCTGGGCGGCCAGGTCTGGAACGGGCCCATGGAGGTCCCGGGCGGCGATTGGATCGCCATGTGCCTCGACCCGCACGGTGTGCGCTTCGCTGTCCACTCGCTGAAGTCAGCGGCGAGGCAGGAACCGGCGGCGGCGCCCAAGAAGACGGCGAAATCCAAGACAAAGCCCAAGGCCAAGGCGAAGCGCAGGGCCAAGGCGAAGCCCAAGGCCAAAGCGAAGCCCAAGGCCAAAGCGGCGAGGAAGCCGGTCCGGAAGAAGACCGCGAAGCTCAGGAAGGTCTCCCGGGCGAAGGCGGGGCGCAAGAAGACGGCGAGAGGTGGGGCGGCGAAGCGGCGCACGGCGCGCAAGCCCGCACGCAAGGCGAAGCCCGCACGCAAGGCGTCGCGGCGCCGGGCGCCGGCCAAATCGCGGGCCCGGAAGGGCGCCGGTGCCACAAGAAGACGGCGGTAGGCGCGTGGCGTCGACCGCCCAGAGGGTCGCCTCGTGCTGAAGGACCGCAGGCTCGCGGTGCTCGGGGCCGGCAAGCTCGGCGAGACGCTCATTCAGGGGCTGCTCGAGGCGGGCGCGATCGACCGCTCCCGGGTGACGGTCACCACCGCGCACGGGCCGCGGCTGGAACTGGTGCGCGAGCGTCTCGGCGTGGCGGGGACGCTCTCGAACGCCGAAGCGGTCCAGGACGCGGACATCGTGCTACTCGCGGTCAAGCCGCAGCAGGTGCCGCTGGTCATGTCGGAGATCGGCGGGGTGCTCCGTCCTTCGCAGCTGCTGATCTCGGTCGCCGCGTCGGTGAGCGCCGCCTTCATCGAAAAGCACCTGCGCGAGCCGGTGCCGGTGGTGCGGGCCATGCCCAACACGCCGTGCCTGATCCGCGTGGGCATGACCGGGATCGCGATGGGCAAGCACGCGCGCCAGGAACACCTCGAGATCGCCCGCCGGATCTTCGAGGCCGTGGGGCGCACGGTGATCGCGGACGAGAAGCACATGGACGCGATCACCGCCCTGTCGGCGAGCGGCCCCGCCTACATCTACATCATCATCGAGTCGCTGGCGGAGGCGGGCGTCAAGGTGGGGCTGCCGCGCGACATGGCCACCGAGTTGGCGGCGCAGACCGTGGTCGGCGCGGGGGAGATGGTGCTGCGCACCGGCGAGCACCCGGCCAAGCTCAAGGACATGGTCACCACGCCGGCGGGCTGCACCATCGACGGCATCCTCGAGCTCGAGGACGGCGGCCTGAGGGTGACGCTCATCAAGGCGGTGGTGTGCGCCACCCGCCGCGCCCGGGAGCTGCTGGAGAGCTGAACCCGCCCGGCCCGCGCCGGCCGCAGCCTGGGCCCCGCCCGAAGGGAGTGCTCATGCATCGTTCGTGGCGTGACCTGTCGCTCGCACTCGCGCTCTGTGCCTCCGGAGTCGCGGCGCCCGCGCGCGCGGCCGAGCCCGCGGCGATCCCGGCCCCGGCCGCGGCGCCGGCGGACACGGTCTTCGTCCAGTCGCTTGCGTGGTCGCCCGACGGCAGGAGGCTCCTGCTCTCGGTGCTGGAACGCGGCGTCTACCGCCTCGAGTGGGTCGGCGTGGACGATTCGATGAGCGTCGCCCTCACCCAGGGGCCCGGCTGGGACCTGTGGGGATCGTGGTCGCCCGACGGCGAGCGCGTCGTCTTCCAGTCGTCGCCGCACAAGCGCGACGCCCCGGCCCGGCTCGAGGTCATGCGGCTCGACGGCAGCGAACGCACGACGCTCGCGCCCGATTCCGTTGCCGACTCGGCCCCGGACTGGTCGCGCGACGGGTCCGAGATCGCGTTTTCCTCGGCCCGCGCCGGCGGGAGGAGGATCTTCGCCGTGCGCCCGGACGGTAGCGGCCTGCGTCGCGTGGGCGCGGGTTCGGGCCGCGAGTTCAACCCGGTCTGGTCCCCCGACGGGCGGCAACTGGTATTCTACCGTTCCTACGCCTCGGGCCGCGACACGGTGTGCGTGATGAACGCCGACGGCTCCGGCGTGCGTCCGCTGGCCGCGGGGTTCTTCCCCGGATGGTCCCCCGACGGCAAGCGCATCCTCTTTGCCGGTGAGGGGCGGCGCTTGTACACCGTGCCGGTGAACGGCGGGCGGGTCCGGCCCGTCACCGGCGGCTTTTTCGGCCGCTGGTCGCCCGATGGCCGGCGCCTCGCCGTCATCCGAGGCAACTGGCCGCGCTCGGAAGTGTGGATCGTGAAGCCCGACGGCAGCGCCGGTCGCCGGCTGGCGATCCGCTGAGCGGCGGCGAGGCCCGCCCGCGTCGCGCGCGCAGGGGAGGCCCCGATGCACGCTGAACCCGCCGGGCGCCCGCAGCGGCCCGCCACCGCGCTGCTGGTCGTGGACATGCAGCCCGACTTCATGCCGGGCGGCGCGCTCGCGGTCGCCGAGGGCGACCGTCTGGTGGCGCCGATCGGCCGGCTCATGACGTCGGGCGCGTACGACCTCTGCGTCGCGACCCAGGACTGGCATCCGCCCGGCCACGTGTCGTTCGCCAGCTCGCACGCCGGCCGCAGGCCGCTGGAGAGCACTCAGCTCCATGGGCATCCCCAGACGCTGTGGCCGGATCACTGCGTGCAGGGCACGCCAGGGGCGGAGCTGCACGGCGATCTTCCGTGGAGCGTGGTCGCCGCGATCATCCGCAAGGGGGCCGACCCCGCGATCGACTCCTACAGCGGCTTTCGCAACAACTGGAGTCCCGATGGCGATCGCCCGCCGACCGGCCTCGCCGGCTACCTCCGCGAGCGCGGGGTGGAGGAGGTCCACGTGTGTGGCCTGGCGCGCGACTTCTGCTGCCTCTGGACTGCCGGAGACGCGGCCGAGGCCGGCTTCCGCGTCCGCTTCCTCTGGGACCTCACGCGGCCGGTGGACCCCGCCGGCGACGCGCAGGTGCGCGAGCGGCTCGCGCGGCACGGCGTCGGGATCGTGGCCGGGGAGGGCGTGCCGCCCGGGCTCGGAACCGCGAGGCGCGGCGGCGCCCCGTGGCCGTGACCGCCCCCCGCGCCGGCGCTCAGAAGTGGTAAGTTGAGCGCTCGACACGGAGGTGGCGCCGCGCTCCGTCCCGGGAGCGCCGCCCCTTCCCGGAATCGCGCGGAGGATCTCGTGAGCGACCGATACTTCGTTCCTCTCGTTGCCCTGCTCCTCGCCTCGGCGGGCTGCGTCGCCTCGTCGCTCTTCCCGCTCTCGGATGGCGCCGAGGTGGTCGCGGAGTCGCGCATGCTGGGCAAGTGGAAGGGGTTGTCGCCGCCTTCCACCGGCGGCAACCTGTTCGACGAGACCTACTGGGAACCGGGCGGGGACTGGACCATCGAAGCCACGCCGCACCAGTCGTTCCGCGCCACCCAGCGCGAGGACGGCGTGACGACCGTCTACGCCGGCCGGGTGGTGCGCCTCGGGAGTCATCTGTTCCTCGATCTCGCGCCGGACTCCGCCGAGACCGCGCGCTGCAATCTGTTCCCGGCCTTGCTCTGCCACGCGAGCTTCAGCGTGCGCTTCGCGGGCGACACGATGGTCGTGGGCTACCTGCGCTCGGATTGGCTGGAGTCGGCGCGCGCCGACGGCCGGCTGCCGGCGGGGACGGCCCTCGCGTTCACCGAGGAGGACGAGGCGCTGCTGACCGGGAAGACGCCCGAATTGCAGAAGATCCTGGTCCAGGCGGCGGGGGATCCACGTGCGTTCTCGATCGGGCGGCTGCTGCGGGTGAAATAGGCCCGTGCCGGCGGCGGACCGGCGGGGTCCGGAGTCCGCCGCCGGCCGCACCGGACGCACCCGGTCGGTACGGCGCCTGCATACGCCGCGCCTGCACGAACCGCGCCCGCGCGCGGCGCGCGCGTCACAGCGACCCCGGCCTCCCGCCGCTCTCGGCCGGCTCGGCCATCTTCGGCGCCGGCAGGTCGGGCGTGAAATCCTCGCCCGGGTTGATGAAGCGGTCGGTCTCGAGCTGATACTGGCGGTCGTAGAGCTGGCGGTAGCGCCCGCCGAGCGCCAGGAGCTGGGCGTGCGTGCCGCGCTCGACGATCTCGCCGTGCTCGAGCACCAGGATGTGATTCGCGCTGACGATGGTCGAGAGCCGGTGGGCGATGACGAACGTGGTGCGCCCGCGCCGCAGCGCCCGCAGGCCGTCCTGGATCTGCGCCTCGCTCTCGCTGTCGAGGCTCGAGGTCGCCTCGTCGAGGATGAGGATGCGCGGGTCGGCGACGATGGCCCGGGCGATCGCCACGCGCTGGCGCTGGCCGCCCGAGAGCTTGATCCCGCGCTCGCCCACCACGGTGTCGTAGCCTTTCTCGAATCCCGCGACGAACTCCTCGCAGTGGGCGATCCGCCCGGCGGCGAGGACCTGCGCCCGGGTGGCCGCCGGGCGCGCGAAGGCGATGTTCTCGGCGATGGTGCCGTCGAACAGGAAGTTGTCCTGGAGCACGACCCCGAGGTGCGCGCGGAAGTCGTGGATCCGGAGGGTCGCCAGATCGCGCCCGTCCACCAGCACGCGCCCGGCGAGCGGGCGGTTGAACGCCATCACCAGGCTGATGAGCGTGCTCTTGCCCGAGCCGCTCGAGCCCACCAGCGCGGTGGTCGAGCCCTTCGGCGCCCGGAACGAGACCTGACGCAGCACCGGGGCGCCGGGATCGTACTCGAAGCTCACGTCCTGAAACTCGATATCGCCGCGCACGTCCGCGACCCGCTCGCGCCGCGCCTCGTCGGCGTTCTCGGCCGGGACCGCGCGCAACTCGCGAATGCGGTCGAGCCCGGCGAAAGCCTCGGTGATCTGGGTCCCGATCGAGGCGATCTGGACCAGCGGCCCGCCCACCATGCCGGTGAAGACGACGTACATGACGAAGTCGCCGAGCGTCATGCGCCCCTCGATCATGGCGCGGCCGCCCAAGATGATGATGATCACGCCGATCACGCCGACGATGACGCTCGACGCGGCGGTCGTGGCGGAGACCCCGGTGATCGAGCTGGCGATGTTGCGGAAGAGCCGGTGCACGCCGTGGGCGAAAACGCGCTGCTCGCGCCGTTCGGCGACGTAGGACTTGACGATGCGCACGCCGCCGATGGATTCGGCGAGGCGCCCGGTGACTTCGGCGTTGATCTTGCCGCGCTCGCGGAACAGGGGCCGCAGCCGGGTGAACGCCACCGACATCATCGCGCCGAAGGTCACGAGGATGACGAGAGTCACCAGCGTCATTTGCCAGTTGAGGTAGAACAGCACGCCGAGCGCGAGTGCGGCGGTGACGATTCCGCTGGCGAGCTGGACCAGGCCGGTTCCCACCAGGTTCCGGATGCCCTCGGCGTCGGTCATGATGCGCGAGATCAGCACGCCGGTCTGGGTCGAATCGAAGTAGCGCACGGGGAGCAGCATGACGTGCCGCTGCACGCTGCGGCGCATGTCGGTGATCGCGCGCTGGGCCGCCACGCCGAGCACCTGGGAGAGCGCGAACGAGGTGCCCGCCTGGACCAGGGTCGCCCCCGCGGCGGCAGCGGCGAGCAGCCCGAGCAGGTTGGCGCGCTGATTGCCGATGACCTCGTCGATCAGGAACTTGGAGGTCAACGGGAGCACCATTCCCGAGAGATTGCTGACCAGCATCAGCGACAGCCCGAGTGCCAACCGGCGGCGGTGGGCGTGCGCGATGCGCCGCACCTCCGGCCACACGCCGGAAAAGTTGGGGCGGGACTTGCGTTCAGCCATGGATTTCGGGCCTCCGAGGCGCGAGGTGCAGCGCGGCCGCGAGCACGCCGCAGTCTAAGGCCCGGGCCGGACCGCCGTCGAATCGCGGGCGGCGGGCGACTCCCCCGTGGAGGCCGGCAGCTCGGCGGGCAGGACATGCGGGTTCTCGAACTCGGGGGGCGCGGCGTGCAGGGCGAAGCCCGGGATCAGCGTGTTGACGATGGTGTACACGATCAGCCCGCCGAACACCCAGGGCGGTGCGTCGAGCCGCTCGCGCAGGATGCCGGCCACGACCAGCGTGAACACCAGCGTCGGCTGCATCGCCAGACTCACGCGCAGGGTCTTGCGCAGCGGCTCGCCCAGGGAGAGGCGCCGGTGGAACGCCACGACCGCGAGCCGGAACGGGATGAAGACCACCAGGAACACCGCTCCCGCGAGCAGCGACTCCCAGCGGAAGTCCTCGCGCCGCAGAGGAGGCCGGCGTGGAAGAAGTAGAAGGGGACGAACAGCGAGGCGAGCGATTCGACCGCGTGGGGCATGTTCTCGGAGGCCATGGCCGGCAGGTGAACCCGGAAGCGCTGCGCGGCCATCCCCACGACGAAGGCGCCGACCAGGTAGTAGACCCCGAGTTCCCGGGTCACGAACGCGCACACCACCGCGACCAGGATCAGGAAGGCGAACTCCGACTTGGGCGCGTGGGGGACGATGCGGGCCGCGAAGAGGTGGAACAGCACGGGAAGCAGCCCGATCATCGCTGCGAGCACCAGCGCCGAGAGCGTGAGGCGCAGGGCGGATCGTGCGTGAAGAGCCCGGGCCCGAGCCCGAGTGCGGCCCCGACGGCGAAGCTGGTGATCGCGGTGGGAATGCGGTAGCGCTGCAGGACGCGCGGTAGCACGAACAGCGCGAACAGCAACAGGAGGTACGCGATCTCGGGCGTCACCCGGTCGAGGGAGAGCATCGGCCGTCTTTCCGTTTGCGACTCGCGGGTGGCGTCCGCGCGGCGCGCTCCGGGACGGAGCGCCCCGGGAGCGGTCGAACGTCGCCGCATCCTACCGTGCAGGCCCGGCGCGAAACCAGCGGCCCGCCTCCGCGCGGCACCGCGCACTCGGGCGGCGGCCATGATGCCGGCCTGGCGCGGAACCGGCGGGGGCGCCCCGGCCTCGCCCGGCGCCGCGGCGCCGGGTATGATGCCGGCATGCGTCTCGGGACCTGGGGTGCGATCTCGGCCGGCCTCGCCGTCGCCGCCGGCGCGTTCGCCGCCCACGCGCTGCGCGCGCGGCTCCCGGGCGGAATGCTCGAGGTGTTCGAGACCGGCGCCCGCTACCAGCTCGCCCACGCGCTCGCGATCCTGCTCGCCGATGCCGCGGCCGAGCGGCGGCCGCGCCCGGCACTTCGCGCGGCGGGGTGGCTTTTCGTCGCCGGCAGCGTGCTCTTCTCCGGCAGCCTCTATGCCCTGGCGCTCACCGGCGTGAGAGCGCTGGGAGCCATCACCCCGCTCGGCGGCGTGTGCTTCCTCGCGGGCTGGATCGCATTCGCCTGGGGTCTCGGGCCCACGAGGAGCGCCGAGCGACCCTAGGCTCCGTTTGAAAACGCCCGTGGGCTGCGTTGCGCGGTCGGCTCCTCGCTCCGACGTGGCCCAAGGGCCACGACTGCGCTCGTCGCGCGACCGCGACGCCTTGCCCACGGACGTTTTCAAACGGAGCCTAGCCCCGGAGCTCCGCGCCTGCGGCCGGCGCTCGCCCACCAAGCCCCGCGCCCGGTAACCCTGGCCCCTGTCGCCACGGAGGCGCCGGGCGGACCACCCCGAATTTTCCCCTCGCTTTTTGGCAACCCATCTCACATTATCCTGACGTTTCCAGCCCGCCCGAATCCAAGCCGCTCCTGCGGCTCGCGATCGGACGAGCCCCAGGGCGCGTCGCCTCCACGTGACCGCATTGCGGGCCGCACGCGAGGACGCGCCACGGACGGGGCCGGTCGAAGGATCGGCCCCGCTTCGGTTTCCACCCCCGTGCGGGCGACCGGATGGCTCGCCGGCTTCCGGATCGCCGGCGGTGCCGCTCGTGGCGCCGCGGCCGGCTGTGGCAGAGTGAGCGGCCATGCCGCATGCCTCCCCGACACCCGATCCCGGCGCCGCCCTCGCCCGCGAGGCCCTGGGACGCCCGCGCTCGCCGTATCGTGAGCTGCCCGAGCGCCTCGTCTTGGTGGACGTCGCCCGCCAGTGCCTCGAGCTGATCGAGGGCGGGCGCGTGGTGCGGGGCTACCCCGTCTCCACCGCCGCCGCCGGCGTGGGGGGCGAGGACGGCTCGCTGCGCACCCCGCCGGGCTGGCACCGCATCCATCAGCGCATCGGCGAAGGCGCCGAGGCGGGAGCGGCTTTCGATAGCCGGCAGCCCACCGGCGCGGTGTGGCGCGGGGAGGCCCGCGCCGAGGACTTGATCTTGAGCCGGGTGCTCACGCTCGAGGGGCTCGAGGAAGGGGTCAATCGCGGCCCGGGCTGCGATTCGCTCGAGCGCTACATCTACATCCACGGCACGAACCACGAGGCGGCGCTCGGCCGGCCGGCCTCGCACGGCTGCATCCGCATGGCGAACGCCGACGTGATCGACCTCTTCGGCCGCGTCGCGGACGGCGAGCCCGTGGTGATCGTGGACCCCGAGGCGCAGGCGATTCCGGATCCGCGCGCGGGCGGCCGATTCCACTACGCCGGGCTCGGCGGCAGCGGCATGAGCGCGCTGGCCCAGTTCCAGGTCATGCTCGGCGGGCGCGCGAGCGGCAGCGACCGCGCCTTCGACCGCGGCGAGCGCGCCGAGGCCCGCGCCCGCCTCGAGCGGCTCGGGATCGAGGTGATGCCCCAGGACGGCAGCGGACTCGCCGCCCCCTGCGCCGCACTGGTGGTCTCGACCGCGGTGGAGGAGGAGGTGGCGGACGTGGCCGCGGCGCGCGCGCGTGGCGTGCCGGTGGTGCACCGCTCGGAGCTGCTCGCGCGCTTCGTGGCGGATTTTCGCACGGTCGCGATCGCGGGAACCAGCGGCAAGTCCACGGTGGTGGCGATGGTGTTCGAGATCCTGCGCGCCGCCGGCCGCCGCCCCTCGGTCATCACCGGGGGCGACCTGCTGGCCCTGCAGCGCGAGGGCCTGTGGGGGAACGCCTGGTACGGCGGCTCCGACCTGCTGGTGGTCGAGGCGGACGAGAGCGACGGCTCGCTGGTCCGTTACGAGCCCGCGGTCGGCGTGGTGCTCAACCTGCAGCGCGACCACCGCGAGATGGACGAGGTGAGCGGGATGTTCGCCACCTTTCGGCGCCGCACCCGCGAGGCGTTCGTCGCCGGCGAGGAGGCCAACCTGGCGGCGCTGGCCGCGGGCGCCAGCGTGTTCGGCTTCGGCCCGGGCGCGGACGTGCGCGGCGAGGACGTGGGGCTCGAGCCCGAGGCCAGCCGCTTCACCGTCGCCGGGGTCGGCTTCGGCCTCCCGGTGCCCGGCCGCCACAACGTGGCCAACGCGCTGGCGGCGATCGCGGCCTGCCGCGCGCTGGGCGTGGAGCCCGCGGAGATGGTCGAGCCGCTCGCGCGCTTCCAGGGCGTGGGCCGCCGCTTCCAGTCCATAGGTGTCGCGCGCGAGGTCGAGGTGGTGGACGACTTCGCGCACAACCCCGCCAAGATCGCGGCCGCGCTCGCCACCGCGCAGCGCCGGGCGCGGCGGGTGCTGGCGATCTACCAGCCGCACGGCTACGGGCCGACGCGCTTCCTGCGCGACGACTTCGTCGAGACCTTCTCCCGCGCGCTGAGAGGCGAGGACCGCCTGTGGTTGGTCGAGATCTTCTACGCCGGCGGCACCGCCCAGCGGGACTTCTCCTCCGCCGATCTCGTGGCCCAGATCGCCGCGACAGGGGTGCACGCCGAGTTCGCACCCGCGCGAGAGTGGCTGGCGGAGCGGATCGCCGCCGAGGCCCGCCCCGGCGACCTGGTCCTGGTGATGGGGGCGCGCGATCCTTCGCTCACCACGTTCGCCCGCCGGGTCCTGGAGACGTTAAGGCGGACCTGACGCGGGCCCGGGGGGCATTTTCCGTTTGGCGCCCGCGGCGTCCTTTGCCAGAATGAAACCCGCTGGCCGCGGCGCCGGGCGTTGGACGTCCGGCGTTCTCGAACCCTCGCCCCGGCGAGCCCTCGGAGGACCATGAACCGCGCCCGAATTCCGCTCCTTGCCCTGGCCTCCCTGGTGTTGCTCGCCGGGGTCGCGGCCGCGGCGGTGGTCCAGATGCCGCTGCTGCCCGATCCGGGCCCCGAGAGCGGCGCCGGCCGGCTCGACCGGCGCTGCGGCACGACCCAGCCGGCACGCGCCGAGTTGGACGCGGCCGGCGAGCGGGTGCGCCGCTGGCTCGACGCCAGCGGAGTGCGCGTCTTCGGCGGCACGCTTCCGGTCGCGCTCCACGTCATCCAGTCGGGCGCCGAGGGGGCGGTCGGGGACGCTCAGGCCCGCGAGCAGATCGCGGCGCTCAACCGCGACTTCGCCGGCACCGGCCTGCGTTTCGAGCTGGCCTCGATCGACCGCACCGAGGACCAGGCGCTGCTGCGCATGACCCCCGGCAGCGCGCTCGAGCGCCGGGCCAAGGAGACGCTGGCCATCGACCCGGCCCACCGGCTCAACCTCTACACCTGCGCGCCGGCCGGCGGCTTCGTGGGCTGGAGCTCGTTCCCCTGGTCGGCGCCCGAGGACGACGCCATGCAGGGCGCGGTGATCCACTACGGGTCGCTTCCGGGGGGATTCCTCGAGTCCTACGGCCTGGGGCGCGCCGCCACCCACCAGGTCGGGCACTACCTGGGATTGCTCCACACCTTCCAGGGCGGCTGTGGCGCGCCCGGCGACGAGGTCGAGGATACCCCGTACGAGGCCGCTCCGGCGGCCGGTTGCGTCCGCGGTCGCGACACCTGCCCGCAGGAAGGCGAGGATCCGCTCCGCAATTTCATGGATCTCGCCGACGGCGCCTGCCAGAACGAATTCACCGCCGGCCAGACGGAGCGGGTGCGGACCGTGGTCCCCGCCCTCCGCCCGCGCCTGCTCGTGACCCCGGTGACGCACGAGGTGGTGCGGCCGGCGCTCGGCGCCGGGGCCGCGGCGCTGCCGCCGGTCCGCAGCGGGCTGCGCGGCGCCTCGCCCAACCCGTTCCGCGAGCAGACGGTGCTGCGCTTCACCCTCGGGCGCAGCGGTCGCGTGCTGCTCGAGCTCTACAACGTCACCGGCCAGCGCGTCCGCACGCTGATCGACGCGGTGCTGCCGGCCGGCGAGCACAGCGCGCTGCTCGAGGCCGGCGGGCTCTCGCCCGGCATCTACTACGCCCGCATGAGCACGCGGGTGGAGCGCTTCAGCCAGTCCATCATTCGCGTGAATTGACCGCCCGCGGCGTCGGCCGCGGCGTCGGGGGCGCGTCGGCCTGCAGCGTCGCCCCGCGGCGCCAGTCTGAGCCGTCAGCCCGCGGTGGGCGTGCCGTAGCGGGACTCGACGTACTCGTCGAGCAGGCGCGCGAAGTCCTCGGCGATGGTCTCGCCCTGGAGCGTGGTCTCGAGCCGTCCCTCCACGTAGACCGGCGCGCGCGGCGCTTCGCCGGTGCCGGGCAGCGAGATGCCGATGTCGGCGTGCTTGCTCTCGCCCGGGCCGTTGACGACGCAGCCCATC
Organism: Candidatus Eisenbacteria bacterium RBG_16_71_46; assembly: GCA_001780165.1. Classification (GTDB taxonomy): domain Bacteria; phylum Eisenbacteria; class RBG-16-71-46; order RBG-16-71-46; family RBG-16-71-46; genus RBG-16-71-46. Next base: position 38,801 of record MFFQ01000006.1, read on the forward strand.
ACCGCCACCCGCAGCTCCTCGACGCCCGGGTAACGCCCGCGCCAGTGCGCGAGACGCCGCTGGATGTGGGCCGTGACCTCGAAGGCCAATTCCTGGAAGAAGCTGCTGGTGGTCCGGCCGCAGCCCGGGCACGACGAGACCTGGGGCGCGAAGTGACGGACCCCGAGCGACTGGAGCACCTGCTGGCACACCCGCACCTCCTCGGTGCGGTCGCCGCCCGGAGCCGGCGTGAGGCTGGTGCGGATGGTGTCGCCGATGCCCTCGTGGAGCAGGATGGCGAGGGCCGCCGTGGTGGCGACGATGCCCTTGGTGCCGAGCCCGGCCTCGGTGAGGCCGAGGTGGAGCGGGTAGTCGCAGGCCGCCGCCAGCGCGCGGTAGACCGCCACCAGGTCGCGCACCTCGCTCACCTTCGCCGACAGCACGATGCGGTCGTGCGGCTGCCCGAAGCGCTCGGCCAGCTCGGCGGAGCGCAGCGCGCTTTCGCGCATCGCCTCGAGCACGACCTCGCGGTCCTCGAGCGGCGCGTCGCGGTGGGCGTTCTCGTCCATCAAGCGCGTGAGCAGCGCCCGGTCGAGCGAGCCCCAGTTGACGCCGATCCGCACCGGCTTGCCGTGCGCGACCGCGACCTCGATCATGCGCCGGAAGTTCTCGTCGTGCCTCTCGCCCACGCCGACGTTGCCGGGATTGATGCGGTATTTGTCGAGCGCCGCGGCGCAGTCCGGGTGCTCGGTGAGCAGGAGGTGGCCGTTGTAGTGGAAGTCGCCGACCAGCGGCGCCGCCACCCCGAGGTCGGCGAGGCGGCGGCGGATCTCGGGCACCGCGGCGGCGGCCTCGCGGGTGTTGACCGTGATCCGCACGATCTCCGAGCCCGCCTCGGCCAGGAGCCGCACCTGGGCCGCGCTCGCCGCGGCGTCCGCGGTGTCGGTGTTGGTCATGGACTGGACGACGACCGGGTGAGCCCCACCCACCGGGACGGACCCCACCCGGCAGGTGACGCTGTGGCGGCGACCGCTGCGGCGGGTGTCGGCGATCCGGACCAGAGGCACGCGCGAAGGATAGCGGCCGTCTCGGCGAGGGGTCAAACCCGCGCCGTGCGCACTGCGCGTCGTGCCCCGCGGGGGCCCCGCGAGGTCAGCGCGCGCGGGCGAACGCTCCGATCGCGAGGGAGGCGACCACCCCGGTCACCATCGTGCCGACGAAGCCGAAGACCGCCTGGAACACCGGCGTCGCGGTCTTCGCCGTCATCGCCATCACCTCGCGGATCTCCGCCTCGCCATGTCCCGCTTGCTGCAGCATCCGTTCCTGAATCGCCGCCAGCTCGCTGAAGTAGTTAGGGAACACGACGGTGGTGAACAGGATCGAGCCCGCGATGATGATCACGCCACCGATCAGCGAGATCAGGGTGCCGGCTCCCACCTGGCTCCCATAGCGGCGGCCCTGGGCCGCGGTCTGGCGGAGCGCCCACACCAGCACGCCGATCTGGATCGGGATCACGACGTAGAAGAGGTTCAACAGCGCCGGGTCCTTGTACCAGCCGGTGAAACCCATGACGAAGGTCCACACCACCACCAGCACGCCCAGCACGACACCTGCTCTCACGATCGTCTGCATCGCTGAGTCCTCCGCGGATGGGTTGAGGTGGAACGAAGGCCGCAGCCAACAGGATGGCCGCCGCCGGCGGCCAGGATCCGTCTCACGACCCGCCAGGCCGCGGCCCGGTTGCGGACGGCCATCCTACCGCCGCACCAGTTTCTTGTACTTGATCCGGTGCGGGTGGTCGGCCTCGGCGCCGAGGCGCTCGTGCCGCCGCGCTTCGTAGTCCTGGTAGTTGCCCTCGAACCACACCACCTCGCTGTCGCCCTCGAAGGCCAGCATGTGGGTGGCGATGCGGTCGAGGAACCACCGGTCGTGGCTGATCACGGCCACGCAGCCGGCGAAGGCGAGCAGCGCATCCTCCAGCGCGCGCAGCGTGTCCACGTCGAGGTCGTTGGTGGGCTCGTCGAGCAGCAGGACGTTGGCGCCGGTCTTGAGCATGCGCGCGAGGTGAAGGCGGTTGCGCTCGCCCCCGGAGAGATCCTTGACCCGCTTCTGCTGGTCGGCGCCCTTGAAGTTGAAGGAGGCGACGTAGGAGCGTGAGTTCATCGTGCGCTTGCCCAGCTCGAGCATGTCCTTGCCCTCGGCGATCGCCTCCCACACCGTCACGTCCCCGGGCAGGGCGTCGCGGCTCTGGTCCACGTAGGCGAGCTGCACGGAGTCGCCGATGCGCAGCGTCCCGGCGTCGGGCGTCTCCTGGCCGGTGATCATGCGGAACAGCGTGGTCTTGCCCGCCCCGTTGGGACCGATGACGCCTACGATCCCGGCGGGAGGGAGCTTGAACGACAGGTCCTCGATCAGCAGATTGTCGCCGTAGCCCTTGCGCAAGTGGTCGGCCTCGATGACCACGTTGCCGAGGCGCGGCCCGGGCGGCACGTAGATCTCCACCGACTCGAGCTTCTGCATGCCCGCTTCGGCCAGCAGTTTCTCGTAGGCGGCGAGGCGCGCCTTGCCCTTGGCTTGGCGCGCGCGCGGCGCCATGCGCACCCACTCCAGCTCGCGCCCGAGCGTGCGCTGGCGCGCGGACTCGGTCTTCTCCTCCTGGGCCAGCCGGGTGCGCTTCTGATCGAGCCACGACGAGTAGTTGCCCTCCCACGGGATCCCTGCCCCGCGGTCGAGTTCGAGAATCCACCCGGCGACGTTGTCGAGGAAGTAGCGGTCGTGGGTCACCGCCACGACCGTGCCCGGGTAGTCCTTGAGGAAGCGCTCGAGCCACGCCACCGACTCGGCGTCGAGGTGGTTGGTGGGCTCGTCGAGCAGCAGCAGGTCCGGCCGCTGCAGCAGCAACCGGCACAGCGCGACGCGGCGCCGCTCGCCGCCGGAGAGCGTAGCGACCGGCTGGTCGGGCGGCGGGCAGCGCAGGGCGTCCATCGCGATTTCCAGCGTGCGGTCCAGCTCCCAGGCGTCGGCCGCCTCGATCTGATCCTGCACCTGGGCCTGTTCGGCGAGCAGCTTCTCCATCGCGTCCGGCTCCAGCGGCTCGGCGAAGCGCGCGCTGATGGCGCTGAACCGGTCGAGCAGCGCCTTGGTCTCGGCTACCCCCTCCTCGATGTTGCCGAGCACCGTCTTCTTCGGATCGAGTCTCGGCTCCTGCGGGAGGAAACCGACGCGGATGCCCTTGGCGGCGAAGGCCTCGCCGAGAAAGTCGGTGTCCTCGCCCGCCATGACGCGCAGCAGGGAGCTCTTGCCCGCACCGTTGGCGCCGAGCACGCCGATCTTGGCGCCGAAGAAGAACGACAGCCAGATGCCCTTGAGGATCTCGCGCTTGGGGGGGACCACCTTGCGGAGGTCCTTCATGGTGTAGATGAAATCGGGAGACATGGTCCTCGCCTGGTGGGGGAGATCCCCGTGGGGAACGCGGCCGACGGTAGGCGGGAAAGATGCTCGAACCGCGCATCCCGCGCAAGCGCGGGCCGCCGCAGGGTCCGCGAGGCGCTGCGCGGCGCGGTGTGCCGCGGGGTCCGCGGGGCAGTGCGCGGCGCGGTGTGCCGCTGGCTCCCGCGCGCACCGCCTGGCGCCTTCGCGACCGCGCCCGCGCGGTCGGGCACGGCGGCGATTGCCGGTGCGCCCGCGTCTTCCCTTACAATGTCGCGACGGGCGGCGCCACGAGGCCCGCCCTCATCCGAGGAGGATGCTCCAGGCGGCGCACCGATCCGCGAGCCTTGCCGCGCGCGGTCTCGGGTGTCCGTCCGCCCACGCCATGCCCATGTCCACGCGCATCCGGCGCGCGATCATCGCCGGCAGCATCGCCGTCACCGGCGTCCTGATGGCGTGGGATCTCGCCACGCCACTCAGCGCTCCGGCGTGGATCTTCCTCGTCGCATTGAGCGCCGCTCTGATCTACTTCGTGCGGCGCTTCCCGCGCCTCGGCTCCACGCCGGTGCCGCCGGAGACCCCGGAGGCGGCGACCACGTTGCGGGTGCCGGCGCTGCGCGAGCTGTTCCGCGAGAGCCTCTACCTCGGAGTGACCGGGTTCGGCGGGGGGCTGGCGGTGCTCTCCCAGATCGAGCTGCGCCTGGTCTCGCGCCATCGCTGGATCCGCGAGCGGCTGTTCCTCGAGGCGGCCGCGTTGGCTCAGAGCCTGCCCGGCGCGATCGCCACCAACGCGCTCACCTTCATCGGCTACCGGCTGGCCGGCGTGTCGGGCGCGCTCGCCGCGCTGGTGGGGTTCGTGATCCCGTCGTTCGCGCTCCTGCTGATCTTCGCCCTACTCTACCCGTACCTGCGCCACCTGACCGCGGTGCAGGGCCTGTTCAGCGGCCTGACGCCCGCGGTGGCGGGGCTGGTGGCGGCGACCGCGGTGCGTATCGGGGGGCAGGCGATCCTGGATGCCGACGGCCGGCCCGGCGGCTGGCGCGCGCTGTGGAAGGACCGTTGGGGATTCGTGGTCGTGGTCGCCTCGTTCCTGGGATCGAGCTGGCTCGGGCTCGGGGTGGTGGAGGTCATTCTCCTCGCCGGGCTGCTCGGCATTCTCCGGGAGTTCGCGGGCTGGGTGGAACGCCCGTTGCTGGACCTCGGGGCGCGCTGGCGCTGGCTGCGCTGGCGAGTGCGGCGCGTCGCGCGCGAGGAGGGCGCCAAGCCGGAGGTCCCGTGGTGGCGCCGATGGACCCGGGGGGGTGGCGACTTCTTCGCCCTCGCGCCCGCCGTGCTGATGGTGGCCGGCCCCGCGCTGGCCTCGTTCCCCGAGCGGCTGCAGTCGCTGGGCGGCCTGGTCGGGGTGTTCCTGCGGGCGGGCGCGCTCACCTTTGGCGGCGGCTTCGTGATGATCCCCCTGCTCGAAGCCGAGCTGGTGGAAGGCCACCGCTGGATGTCGGCCCAGTCCTTCGCCGACGCGATGGCCCTGGGGCAGGTCACGCCCGGCCCGGTCGTCATCACCGCCACGTTCGTCGGTTACCGCATCGCCGGACTCACCGGCGCGATCCTCGCAACCGCCGCCGTGTTCCTGCCCGCCTTCCTCATGCTGCTCGTCATCGGCGCCTCGGTCCAGCGCTTCCGCTCGAACACGGCGGTGCAGGCGTTCCTCCACGGCATCCAGCCGGCGGTGGTGGGCCTGATGTTCTCGGCCGCCGTGGTGCTGTTGCGGCACGGCGTGACGAACTGGGTAGGCGTGGTGATCGCCGCGCTGAGCTTCGCGCTGCTGTGGCGCTGGCGCCTCGCCCCGGCGTGGGTGATGTTGGGCGGCTGCCTGCTCGGCCTGATCACCACCCTGGCGCGCGTCTGACGCCTGGGCGAGCGGGGTCGCGGCCGCGCCCGCCGCTCAGGATGTCCGAGGAGCCGGGTGATCCCGCCGGCGCGCGAGCGCCCAGATTCCGAGCGCGATCAGCAGGAAGGGCAGCGCCGGCAGCAGGAAGAGCCCGAACCCGAAGATGAGCGCCAGGACGCCTCCCAGGCCGAACAGCAGGAGAAACGGCAGCGCCAGCAGGACGCCGAGACCCTTGAAAACCAGGGCCAGGAGCTTGAAAGGCAGGAGCACCACCCACCAGACCAGCGCCAGGATGGAGGCCAGCAGGCCAACCACCGCCAGCACCACCAGCACCGCCACTCCAAACGCAAGAGCTTCGAACACTTGCGATCCTCCTTCGCAGCGGGGCCACCTCCGGCCGCCCGGCCGCAGGATTCCGCACGCTGCCCCTCAATACGACCAGAAGCCGCCCGGGGTTTCAACGCGCCTCGACGTTTTCGGAGCGAATCGAGCACTTCAAGACAAGTCACCGTGGATGGCGCTCATCCCCAAGCCCCTTTGCCAGTTGCTGATGCGAGGGCTTCGGCCATCGCCGGAAGGACCCGGGCACGAGCGGACAGGCCTGGACACGGTCCGCGTGTCCAAAGTCGCGGCCACTCCGAGCAGCGTTCCACTGAACCTCGAGACGTCCGGCGAGTTCGGCCGGGGCTCTCGATTGACAGGCCGCTGGGCACCCGACTAGATTCCGGAGTTCATGCGCTCCAGCTTCCACTTCGCGGTCCAGCTCTACCTCGCCCTGGCGGTCTTGGCCGGTGTCCCGGCAGGGGCCAGCCGTTCCGTGCTCTGTATCGCACCGAACGGGCACGTCGCCTTCGAGATGGGAGAGGGGCGCTGCGCGGACTACGCACCCTTCGCCGGCGGGACGCTCGAGAACGCCGGCGTCTGCACGGCGCCCGATGGCTGCGGTGATTGCGTGGATGTCCCCGTGGGCAAGCAAGTCTGGAGCTCTGCTCGTCACGGGACTTCGGTCGCGAGCCTGAAAGCCCCGCAGGCAACCCCGGCAGTCGTAGCGGTCAGTGACGCCGAGTTGTTCGCGTTCTCGAGTCCCTCGGCCGTGGCGCGCGGCACCCCGACGCGCCCATCGTTCCCACCCACCAGAACGACGATCCTCCGCAACTGACATCCTCCGCTGTTCGATCGCGAGACCACAGGGTCCTCGCGGCCGGTCCATTCGAGGTCGAGCGTTCCACTCGCCCAGCGGAGGA
>MFFQ01000007.1 GCA_001780165.1 Candidatus Eisenbacteria bacterium RBG_16_71_46
CCCGCGCTCATGATCGCGTAGCGCTCGACGTCCTGGTCGCGCAAGGCGCTTAGCGGCGCGTAGGCCCAGGCCGCGAGGGTGACGTGCTGGCTCCGTGCCGGGTCGGGGGGCGTGAGCATCTGGATGCCCATCCAGTGGGGCACGTAGGCGAGGTTGCACCCCCCGGGAATCGGCTGCGCCCGGCAGTAGTGCTCGCGGATCATGCGAAGCGGCGCGTCGTACTGGAGCCAGGACTTGCGGTACCAGCTCCCCTGGGGGCTGCAGCTGCTGCTCGGCGGCCAGCAGATATAGTCGTTTTTCGAGCCGCTCTTCAACTCGGCGTAGACGCCCACCCAGGCGTCGGTGAGCGGGGCGTCGCCGAGGTTGACGATGGTCTCGTGGAAGATGACGACGTGCTCGAATCCCGGCAGCGACCAGGCGTAGTTCTGCTGCCGCACCAAGACGTTGAGCGGGCGGTGGGCCTCGGGGTTGTTCGCCGCGCGCTTGGCGGGGCGGTCGCTGAACTCGCCGATCAGGTCCTGTTCGCTCACGGCGTTCGGATCGTAGTAGATGCTGTGGGTCAGTGACGAGCGCACCCGGATGGAGTTCCCCGCCGGCGTGAATTCGGTCTCGGGCGCGCTCGCCGTGCCCTGGGCGCCGTCGAGCGCGGCGGTGGTGACGCCGATGAAGGGACCCTGGGCATCGACCGCGTGCGCGCCGATCCAGAGCCCGCCGCGCACCAGGTGCTCGAAGCCCGAACCCAGCGGATATTCGAGCGACGGCGAGCGCGAGACGAAGTTGTTGCCGATGAAGCCGTAGTTGCTGACCGTCACGCCGACGAGATTACCGTTGGCGACGCGCACCGCGTAGGCGATGGAGTCGGCGACGGCCGCGAATGTCGGCGGGGCGGGCAGGGTGGCGGCGGCGAGCGGGAGCGCGAGTAGGATGAACCGGGCAACGCTCATGACGTGACTCCGATCGATCCCCGGAAGCCGGGGTCGCGGGCGGCCGCGTCGGGCGAGCTTCCATCGGTGCGGCTCGCCTGCCAGCCCTTCCCGCTCGCCCACCATGGTAGCAGACGGCGCCGCCGCGGTGGGGGCATCCGGAGCCGGCTCATCCCTCCCCCAGGTCCTCCGCCCGCACGAAGTCGCGGTGCTTGCCGCGCCCGCGGCGCTCGATGCGGGCGACCTCGGCGACCGCCACCTCGATGCCGAGCGCCTCGCGCACCTCGGCGCGGAGCCGCTCGCGCACCGCATCCGACCACGCGGGACCGGTGACGATGCGCAGCTCGATGCGCCCGCTCGAGAACTGCACGAACTGATACTCGCGCACCGTGCCCTCGCGGCCGTGGTGCTTGAAGACGTAGGAGGGGAGGTTGGCGTTCACGTGCCGGCCGTCGGGCAGTTCCAGCGTGTCGCCGACACGCCCGCTGAGGCGGCCGAGCAGGGGCAGCGCCACGCCGCACTCGCACGCGAGGTGCGGCGCCGGCTCGACCAGATCGCCGACACGGTAGCGCACCAGCGGCTGGCTCCAGTTGTGCAGGTCGGTGAGGAGGATCTCGGCGAGCCCGTCGCCGGCCGGGAGCAGCTCCACCACCACCGACTCCACCGGCACGTGCATGCCGCCGTGCGCGCACTCGAAGCCGGCCACGCCCGCCTCGGCGCAGCCGTAGCTGTCGGCCACCGGGCAGCCGAAGGTCGCGACCATGCGCTCGCGCTGGTGGGGCTTCAACACCTCCGCGGTGGTGACCACCGCCTTCCAGCCCAGGGCGCGGCCGTCGAGCCCGAGCGCGGCGATTTCCTCGGCGAAGCGGGTGAGCGCGGAGGGATAGCCGAAGGCCCAGCGCGAAGGGCGTCGCAGTTGCCGCCGGTAGTACTCGCGCGCCGACCCGGCGTCGAGATCGAAGGCGGAACAGCGGTCGCGGTTGAAGAAGCGATCCTTGCGGGCCGCGACCTGGCGACCCTCGAGGTCGAGCGGGAGCCCCCAGAAGTACGCGTAGCGCTCGCCGACCGCGATGCCGTGCCAGTGCCAGCCGCGGATGACGTTGGCGTGGGCGTGCGCCCACGACAGGTGGCTGCGCCGCACGGAAACCGGCGTTCCGGACGAGCCCGAGGTCGGGGCCTCGAGTCCGGGGCGCTGGCCGCGCGCGCGCATGGCCGCCGCGTGCGTCTGGAGGTCGCGCTTCTCGAGCACCGGCAGGCGCTCCCAATCCTGCGGGTCGTTCAGCAGCTCGGGGATCACCGCGCGCGCGCTCCAGCGCTCGCGATAAAAGGGCGAGGCTTCGAAGGCGTGCAGCGCCAGCGCCCGCTGGCGCGCCCACTGCAGCGACCGCAGGCGCTCGGGCGGCCATCGCTGGCTGCGCTCCAGCTCGCGCACGATGTGGGCGACCGGCTCGCCCCGCAGCGACTGGGCGGCGTAGTAGGCGATGCGGTGGAGGAGTGCGTTCACTCGTGCGTCATCCCTCGGTCGGCTGGCCCCGCGGGCGCGTGCCCACGAGGCCTCAGGGGTCTTCCGGTGCTGGGGGGCTCCACCCGCCCGGCCGCGACCGGCTCGATCGCGACGGGCGCGCGGCGAGAGACGCCGCACCATACGACGCACCGGGGACGCGAACCAAGAGCCGCCACCGGCGTGGCGTCGGACGCGGGGCCGCCCTGATGGCTGGACACGCGCACCGATCTGCGGTGTATTCCGCGCAGTCCTCGGTGGTCCCCCGGTGTGCAATTTGCCGGCCGCCGGCCGCGATATCGGCCGGGGGCGGGCGGGCAAGTCGTTCCACCGGTCGGCGCCGGGAGCTAATCGCTTCCGCCGCAAGCCCTATCCTGCCGCGTGGCCGCGGCCCGGGCGGGCATGACCCCTGCATGCCGGCCGTGGCCCCGCGCCACCCGACCGGGCACCCATTGAGGAGGCGAGACCCCTGCCAGCGCCCCAGCACATGATTCGACGCCTGCCGCGCGCCGCCGCCCGTGCCGCCGCCCGGGTCGCACGCCGCCCCGCCGCCCGCGCCACCGCCGCGTGGATCGCCACGCTCGCCGCCGGCCTGGCGCTTGCCACCGCTCCGGCCCGCGCCGGGGAGTACTGGGTGAGTCCGGGTGGAAGCGCCAACAATTCCGGCACCTCGCCCGGGAGTCCCTGGTCGCTCGCCAAGGCGAATGCCACGCTCGCGGCCGGAGACGTGTGCCGGCTGCTGCCGGGATCCTACTCGGGTAGCATCGCCCCCGCGGGCTCCGGCGCGTCGAACGCGAGTCGGATCACCTTCATCGGGAACCCCGCCGACCCCGCGTCGGTCAGACTCTCCGGCAGCATCGACCTCACGTCGCAGAAGTACGTCACGATCAAGGGCGTCCAGGTCAACGACATCGCGGTGGGCGCCCTCAGCGCCTCGAACCGCTGCGAGCAGGACAGCGTGCTCGACTGCCGGGCGACCGGCAGCCTGTGGGTCGCCGGCGCCCTGCGCTGCCACTTCGCCCGTAATCGCATCGGCGACGGGGCCGGAGAGGACCGCTGGAACATCTACAAGGACCCGATCCGCACCACGCTCTGCACGTTCCGTGACAACGTCGCGACCCTCGGCGGCGTGACCGCGCAACCGCATTGCATCCTGTTCGACCGCGCCACCGCCTGCGAGTTCACCGGCAACAGCGTCAGCGTGACCATGCCGTCGAACGCCGCGGACGTGCACGCGCGCGTCCACTACGGCGTCAACAACTGCATCTTCCGCGACAACCGCTGGAGTCTCGTCAACAACACGAGCTACAACTGCTACATCTTCAACCAGCGCGACTCGTGCCGCTTCAACCTGTTCGAGCGCGACACCGTGCTCGACCTGCCGTCGGGGCGGACGCCGTCGTTCATCCGCTTCGCCACCGCCGGCAGCTACCCCGGAAGCAACGGCCACAACACCTTCGTCGGCTGCCTGTTCAAGAGCCGCATGACGATGGACTACCAGAACGATACCCGCGGCGACCGCTGGTTCGGCTGCGTCCTGGTGAGCCCCGACCGCGCCTTCGACTTCAGCCAGGTGTTCTCGAACAACGACAGCCTGACGGTGCAGCACTGCACCTTCGCCTCCACCGGCGGGACGGCGGTGGACGCGGCCAAGAACAGCCACCTCGCCTTCGTGAGCAACATCGTCTACAGCGCGGCTTCCGCCTGTCCCGCCATGTTCCTGCCCACCGCGGCGCGCACCGACAGCAACCTCGTCTTCGAAGTCGGAGGATCGGCCGGCAACGCGGTCTCCCAGGGCGGCTCCGGCTGCGGGCCGGTGGGGCCGGGCTCGTCCTGGTGCGCCTCGAGCGGGAACGAATGCCACAGCGCCTGGGCCTCGCCGGCCTTCGCCGACCCCGGCTTCGCGACATTCGACGCCCACCCGCTGCCGGGCTCCGCCGCCGTGGGCGCGGCGTGGAAGGACGGCTACGTCGGCGCCTACGCTCCGGTGGTCCCGGACGAGATACCGCCGGCAGCGGTGCGGGACCTGGCGCTGCAGCGGATCCTGGACCAGAGCGTGGTGCTGAGCTGGACCGCGACCGGGAACGACGGCGCGCTCGGCGTGGCCGCGGCCTACGACCTGCGCTGGTCCACGCAGCCGATCAACGACCAGAACTTCGCTGGCGCGACGCCGGTCCCGGTCGCGCCCCAGCCCCTGCCCGCCGGGCAGGAGCAGACCTACGTGCTGCTGGGGCTCGCTCCGGGCACCACCTACTCCTTCGCGCTCAAGGCGCGCGACGCCGCGGGGAACTGGTCGGCGCTGAGCAACGTCGCCGGCGGCACGACCGACAGCAGCGATCGCACCGCGCCGGCGCCGGTGCAGGATCTGAGCGAGGCGCCCTGAACGCGCGCTCGCGCGGCTTGCGCCCCACGGCCGCCCGCCCCTAGTCTCGCGCGCCGGCACGGGCGACGCCCGCGTCGCGGCTCCACCGCGGAGCCGCGGCGGCACCATCACACGCGACGAGGCCACCCATGGGACGCGTCGAGTCCCGCCGACCGCACGACCGCATGCTCCAGGCGCGACCTCTTGCCCCGCGGCTGGGCGCCCGCCCGCGGTGAGCCCGGCGTGAGCGCCGAGACACCCGCGACGCCACCGGCCTCGGCAGAGCCCGCCGGCGGGAGATCCACGCGCTATCCGTGGGGCTGGCGGGGATTCGCCGCGGCGTTGCTGCTGCTGCGCACGGCGATGCTGGTGCTCTCGTGCTCGCCGGGCACGCTGCGCGTGGGGGACGAGCCGTTCTACGACCAGCTCGCGCGCAGCCTGCTCGCCGGGGACGGCTACGCGCGGCATGGCGCCCCGACCGTTTACCGTCCGCCCGGATGGCCGCTCACCCTGGCCGCGATCTACCGCGTCGCGGGCGACGACCGCCGCGTCGTGGTCGCGGTGCAGGGTCTATTCGACGCCGGCACCATCCTGCTGTGCGGCTGGCTCGCGGGACGGCTGTTCGCCTCGCGCACCGCCGGGGCGGTCGGGTTCCTGCTGGCGCTGGTGTGGCCCCCGTTCTTTCGCGAGAGCCGTTACCTGCAGACCGAGCCGATGTTCACCTTCCTCGCGACCGCGGTGCTCGCCGCATTCGCGCGCTTCGCCGAGCGCCCGCGCCCGCGCCTGGCGTTCGGGGTCGGGGTGGTGGCGGGCCTCGGCGCGCTGGTCCGGCCGACCGGCGTGCTGGTGCTCCAGAGTCTCGTGCTCGGCTGGCTGATCCAGACCCGCCACCGCCTGCGCGCGCAGGTCGCGCCCCTGGCCGCGATGCTGCTCGGCCTGGGGCTGGTGCTGGCGCCGTGGACGCTGCGCAACTGGGAGGCGTTCCACGTCTTCATCCCGCTCTCGATCGGCGCCGGGGAGCAGTTCTACACCGGCGTGGCGCTCGAGACCGAAGGGCGCTGGGACCTCGACCGTTGGGCCACGATCCGCGGCGACGCTCTCGACCGCGAGCGGCACCGCGTGGGGCATCCGCTGGACGCGATCGAGCAGGATCGCGCGCTGATGCGGGCGGGGATCGAGGTGTGGAAGACGGCCCCGTGGCCGAGCACGGTCATCAGCATCAAGCGGTTCTGGAGGTTGTGCTTCCTGCCGCTGAGCGGGGACGATCGGCCCTGGCTCCGGGTCGGGTTCCTGCTGGTGCTGGCGGCGCTCTACGGCGTCGCGCTGCCGTCGGGAGCGCGCGGCCTGCGCGACCCCACCGGGCCGCTGGGATTCGCGGGAGTGCTGTTGATCGCCACGCTCGCCTTCTCGCTGGCCAGCTCGTTCTTCTACACCAACTCGCGCTACTTCGAATCGGTGCGGCCGATGCTCCTGGTGCTGGCCGCCGGACCGATCGCGGGATGGATCGACGCGCGTCTGGCCGGGCGCACGATCCCGGCCTGAGCGCCGGGCCACGTCGGAGCGAGGAGCCGACCGCGCAACGCAGCCCGCGGGCGCTTGCCGACGGAGCCTAGCCGGCGCCGGAGCGGGCGTCGCGGTCGGGCTGAAAGAACACGACTTGGTTCTTGGGCGGGTGCTTGGCGAGGAGCAGCGCCTGGTTGGCGGCGCGCCACAGGCCCGCGGTGTCCTCGGCATGGTCGGGGGCGAGCGCCACGCCGATGCTCACGGTGACGCCCAGGTCGTGCGGGCGGCGGTCGAGGCCCTCGACTCGGACGCGAAGGCGCTCGACGAGCGTGCGCAGACGCTCGGAAATCGTCAGCACGTCGTCCGCGAGGATCGGCGCCGTGAGCAGCACCGCGAACTCCTCGCCGCCCCAGCGCGCCACGGTGTCGAATGGCCGCACCCCGCGCTTGAGCAGGTCGGCCACCTCCACCAGCACGCGATTGCCCGCCTCGTAGCCGTAGGCCGTGTTGATCGACTTGAAGTCGTCGATGTCGGCGATGCACAGGGCCATGGACGACTGTTCGCGGCCGGCGCGCGCCATCTCGTTCCTGAGCTGGAGGTCGAAGTAGGCGCGGTTGTAGGCCGAGGTGAGGGGATCGATGAAGACCAGCTTCTGGATGCGCGCGGAGCGCTCGAGCATGCCGGAGCAGTAGTCGGCGAGCAGCGCGATCATGGACAGGTCCTCGATCAGGAACGGATTACGTTCGACGCTCAGCACCTCGAGGTGCCCCAGCGGACGATCCTCGCTGTCGGTGACGCACGCGATCGCGACGGCGCTCATGCCGAGGCGGCGCCCGGCGGCCTCGAGCCTGGGGCAGCGCGTGGTGTCGGGGCAGTAGTAGAGGGCCTCCGGGTGGGCGCGCATCTCGTCGGCCAGCGCCGCGTCGAGCGGCGTCTCGAGCGACTCGCCCTCCAGACGCTCGGCACGGATCAGGCGCACCGCGCTCGCCCCGAGGAACTCCCGTCCGACCTGGTCGAGCTGTTCGATCAGCTCGTTGCGTGGGTCCCCCTGCCCGGGGTCCGTGAACAGCAGCGGATCGTCGAAGCGCAACAGGCGCCGCACCTGGTCGAGGCTCGCCTTGGCCTGGAGCGGCAGGCTGCTGCGCGAGTAGAGCAGCAGCCCGTCGCGCTCGAGCGGGGCCGGCAGGTGCAGGGTGATGACGTCGAGCGCGTCGCGCGACTGGTAGCGAATGACCGCGTGCGAGCCGTTGTTCGGCGCGGGCACGCGTCGCACGACGCCGCGCTGCTCGAGCTGGCTCAAGGCGAGCAGCGCCGCCTGTTCGAGGCGCGAGGAGACGCCCGCCTGCAGCGCGCGTTGGACGCGCATCCGCTCGGCGGGGAGCAGCTCCTCGAGGGGCAGAAGCCTCTCGAGCAACTCGCGGAAGTCGATGGACTTCTGCTTCATGGCCGTCCCAGCCTCCATGCGGGGAGGGGCCCCTGGTGTGTCCTTGTGGCTCACGGGTGGGGATGCTCGCGCAAGGGTGTCGACAGGGTCCGTAAAGCCCTGATACAGGACCCGTCAAGTGTAGCACAGGCGCCCACCGACTCGGCCACCCCGAGCGGCGGATGGCGCGAGCGCGGCGCGTGCAATTTGCACGGCGCGCGGCGCCCGACGATCGATGGCGAACCGTTGCTCCGAGCCAACCGCCACGCCTGTCAGCGGGCCGCAGCGGGCGGGGACCGGAGCGCGGGCTCCGCAGACGCGCAGGAGCCATGGAGGGTGGGCGCGTCGAGGATGAGCGAGGTGGAGCCAGGATGGCGGAGCCGAGCGGCCCGCGCGGAGGTCCCCGCCCGCTGCGGCCCGCCGGGCACGGAGCACGTATGGAAGCGACGCCCGCGACGCCTTGCCCGCGAGCTAGTGGGCGCGCAGCACGCGCGCCACCGTCGAGCCCAGGCTCGACTGCACGCTCAGGAAGTAGACCCCCGAGCGCAGCGGGCGGCCGTCGTCTCCGCGACCGTCCCAGACGATGGTGGTCGCGCCGCGGGCGAGGGGGCCGTCATGGAGACGGCGGACGACGCGGCCCTGGAGGTCGAACAGCGCGGCGCGGATGGGCACCGGACCCAGGGAGGCGCGACCCCACAGGAAGAAGCGCAGCCGCGTTTCGCCCGCACCCGGATTGGGTGCGACGTCCACCCCGACCCACCGCACCTGCAGGTCGGAGATGGTGACCGCGAACGGCCCGAACACCGCCGCGGTGCCGTCGTCCTTCTCGAGGTCGAAGCGATACCAGTAGGTCACACCCGGGGCCGCGTCCGCGTCGTCGACGTAGCAGTCGCCCAGGCAGAGGATGTGCTCGTTGGAGACCGGCGCGTAGACGGCGTCGCGCCGGGACGCCCGCTGCACCGTGTAACGCGTGTGCGACCAGTCCCCCTCGAGCTGCACGCGCGGCACGCCGTCGCGATAGACGACGCGCACTCCGGGTTCGGCGAGGCTGAGGCCGGCGACGAGCGTCAGAGCGACGGCGGTGATGGCGATTGGACGAAACACTGGGTGCGCCTCCTTCGAGCGGTGCGTGTGATAGTGGAGCATGCGCCGCACGCCCGTCCACTGGTACGCTCGGGCCCCTGGCGCGTGACCCGGCCCAAGGGGAATTGCCTTGACACCCGCGCGCGGCCTCCATAGGGTTCAACTCATTGTCCTGACTTATATTGCTGTCTTTGAGCGGAGCTTCCATGCGGCTGTCCGAAATGCTGAAGACGAACGCCATCAATCTGCGGCTCAAGTCCCGGACCAAGCGCGACACGCTGGTCGAGATGGTCGAGTTGCTGGAGACCGGTCACGGCTTCAACAGCCAGGGGGAGATCCTCGACCGCGTCATGCGCCGCGAGGCGATGATGACCACGGGGATCGGCAATGGTGTCGCCATCCCCCACGGCAAGGCGCGTTCCGTGGACCGAATGGCCGCCGCCTGCGGGGTGGCGCCGGAAGGCATCGACTTCGAATCCGAGGACGGGCAGCCGACCTACCTGTTCGTCCTGTTCGTCTCGCCCGAGAACGCCGCCACCCTGCACGTCCGGGTGCTGGCCAACATCTCCCGCCTGCTCAAGGAAGAGACGGTGCGGAAGGCCTTGAGGGAGGCCAAGAGCCCCGAGGCTTTCCTCACGGTGCTGCAGTCGGCCGAGAGCGCCTACATTCCATAGGACTCCCGCGACGGCCGTTCCGCGCGCGACGGTCGCGCGCGGGCCGGGTGCCGCGGGCGCCGCCTTCGCGCGTGCCGGCGCGGCGCGCAGCATGCCGCCCGGGTCCCGCGGAATGACGGTGTGGTGCTGCCGAGGGATACGCGCATGCACTTTCTCGACTCATGGACCGAGTTGTCCCCCCTCGACCTGGGGCGCCTGCTCCTGCCGGCGGCCTGCGTGGCGCTCTGCATCCTCCTCCCCGGCCGGCGCGTGGCGCGGATCGCCGCGGCGGGCGTCGCGCTGTCGGTTCTCCTGTTGCGCGAGATCGGGGCGTGGCCGCTGATCGCGGCCTGGAGCGCGGTCTGGGCGCTGGTGGCCTGGCGCGCGGGCGCCGCCACCTCGCGCACCGGGCCGGCTTCCACCACGCGCGTCGGCGGAGTGGAGTCGGGGGCGGTGGGCCTCATGCTCGGCGTGGCCCTGCTGGCCCTGCTGGTGGCGGCGGTCGCGCGCCAGAACCTCTCGCCCGAGGACGGGCGGCGCGCCTCCTGGGGACTGCTGGTGATGGGCCTCGGCCTGCTTCACCTCATGCTGCGCCGGCACGCGCTGCGGGCGCTGGTGGCGTTCGCCGCACTCGGCCTCGGCCTGCAGATGCTGAATGGAGTGGCGCGGAGCGCGCAGGTGCCGGGCACGCTGCCCGCCGAGGGGCGGGTGCTGCTGGCCACCCTGATCGTGCTGGCGCTGGTGGGGCGGGTGGCCTGGGCGCGCCAGTGCGCGGCCGGGAGCGCGTCGGTGAGCGACGCGCACGATCTCCATGACTGAGCCCGCCGCCGCCGCCGCGCCCCACCGGAGCGGGGCGCGCCCGCTCGGAGCCGTGCTCTGCACCGCCGGGCTGGCGCTGCTGTGCTGGCCTCACCTCGTCACCTCGGCGGTCGGCCTCGAGCTGGTCGCGGCGGCGTTCTGGATCTGGTCCCGGGTGGCGGAGGACGCGCATGCCCAGGTGTCGCGCTGGGCGTGGCTGCGCCGTCCGGCGCAGGCGCTGTGGCTCGCCGTCGCGATCCACGCCGCGCTCCCCACCATGGGGCACGCGGCGATGGCCGAGGCGCGCGGCGCCTTCGAGCTGCTGCGCTGGCTGGAATCGGGGGCGGTGGTGTGGGCCGGCCTCGAGCTGCTCGCGGCACTGCCCCTGGCCCGGCCGTTCTCCGACCTGCCCGGACCCCTGCTGGCGATGCGCCCGTGGCTCCCGGTGATGCTGCCCGCGGCCGGTTTCCTGGTGCTGTGGCAGCACGCGGAGCACTGGCGCGACGTGGCGGTGGTGCGGGGTGCCGCCTCCTACCTGCTGCTGGTCACCGCCCTGCTCGGCACGTTGCGCGCCTTCGGCCGCAGGCAGTGGGCGGCGAGCCTGCGCTGGCTGATGATCTCCGACAGCGCGATCGCGGCCCTGATGGTGGCGACTGCGGCGGTGAAATCCGAGGTCAGCGTGCTGCTGTGGGTCGGCTCCTGCGGCGGCCGCGCGTTCCTGCTCGCCGGCGAGCTGCGTGGCGCCAGCCCGCGCCGCGGGCCGCTGCAGAGCGGCCTGTGGCGCATCGCCGCC
Source organism: Candidatus Eisenbacteria bacterium RBG_16_71_46 (assembly GCA_001780165.1). GTDB lineage: Bacteria > Eisenbacteria > RBG-16-71-46 > RBG-16-71-46 > RBG-16-71-46 > RBG-16-71-46. The sequence continues at coordinate 11,040 of MFFQ01000007.1, forward strand.
TGGACCGCCTCCGCGGCCCTCGCCTGGCCCGCGCTGCTGGTCCTCGGCTTCGAGCGCGGCCGCTTCGATCCGCTGCTGTTCAGCGTCGCCTCGGTCCCGGTCGCGCTCACCGCCTGGGTGACGGTGGGCCGCCTGGTGGAAGCGCCCGAGCGCCGGCGCATGACGCGGCTCGACGCATCGGCGTCGCTCGGGCACGTCGCGGCACTGCTCACCCTCGCGCTGGGGCCCCTGGCGCTGGTGATCGCGTGGTGGGGCGGGTTCGAAGCGGCCTGGCCGGGCTCGGTGGTGGCCATGCTGCCGGCCACCCTGGGCGGGGTCGGGGCGTGGCTGCGCTCGCGCGGCCTGGGGGTGGCGGGCGAGATCGCGGCACCCGCCGACGCCGGCACCGGCGCGGCGGACGGGACACCGCGAAGCCCGGCCCGCGGCGGTGCCGCGGCCTCGCGCGCCGTCGCGCGCGGCACGTTCCACCTGGTGATCGCCGTCGAGCGCCGACTGGTGCTGTTCGTCGGCGGGCTCGGGCGCGCGCTGGTCTCACCGATCCGCGACCTGCACACCGGGGACGCGCAGGAATACCTGCTGCTCGTGGTGGGGATCGCCGTGCTGGCATTGGTGCTCCCCCTGCTGCAATGAGCGCGCGCCCGCCACTGGACCAGGTCCCGGGTCGGGGGCTGCTCGGCCCCCCCATCGTGCGGGGGGCCGCGTGATCGTCGCGGCATTCGCGCCATTCGCCTCCGGAGCTCTGCCTGCGGCGATCGCCCTGCTCGCGGCCGGGCTGCTGCTCGCGCTCGACCGGCGCGGCCGCGCCCTGGGATACGCCCTCGCCCCGCTGGCCGCACTGCTGCCCTTCGCCGCGGCCGTCGCCGCACCGGGGCGGGGCGGCCCGATGTGGGCCGCACTCGCGGTCGGGCTGGCGGTGGCCCTGCTCGCCCGCGACCGCGACGACCTCCTGCACAGCGAGTGCGCGCTCAAGCTGGTCTGGGTCATGGTGCCGGCGCTCGCGCTGTCCTGGGCGGGGCTGGAGTTGCTCACACTCGCCACCGGAACGCCGGTGGTGCTGGAGCAGTGGGCGGTGCTCGACCTCGGGCTCGATCCTCCGTTCCTGTGGAGCACGGCGCTGCCGCTCTCGCTGATCACCGGCCTGGTGCTGCTCGGCGCCGCTCCGTTTCACTTTTGGGTCGCAGACGTGTTCCAGGGCAGCCGCCCGTGGTTCGCCCCGCTCGCGGTGGTCGCGCTGCAACTCGCCGGGGCGGGATGGATCCTGTGGCGGCTCGGCGGGGTCGAGGCCTTCGCTCCCGCGGCCTCGCTCACCGGCGGGCTGCTCGGGATCGCCGCCGGCACCGCGTTCGTGGCGGGTGCCGCGACTCTGCTGGTGCAGCGCCGGCCCGAGCGCCGGGTGGGGACCCTCGCGAGCCTGCACGGCGCGCTGGCACTGGCCGCGCTGGCGGCGGCCCACGGCGGGCGCGCGAGCGTCGCGCCGGCCGGAGCGGGACTGGCGGCATGGGGCGCCCACCTGGCGCTGGCACTCACCGGGGCGAGCACGCTGGCGCGCTTCCTGCCGGTGGCCTCGGGGGCCGCCTCTCCGGGCAGCGCTCTGCTGCGGCGCCATCCCGCGGCGGGGGTGGTCGGGCTGTTCGCGCTGCTCTCGCTCGCGGGCGTGCCCGGGACGCCGGGGGCGCGGATCTGGCTCGACGTCGCCCGCGATCTCGCGGTGGCCGGCCGGTCGTGGGCGCTGTTGACCCTCGCCGGAGCCTGGCTCGCGGCCTTCGCCGTCGCCATGCAGCAGCTCCGGGAGGCCTTCGGCGTGCCGGTGGTCTCGCCGTCCCTGGAGCGCCCAGTGCCGGCGCCGGCGCGGGCGGCGCTGTGGTTGGCGGGGGCGGGATTGCTGGCGCTGGGTGTGGCGTGGGCGGGCGCCGCGCGCCCGAGCTAGAAAACCGGGCGCGCGGCACGCGCGCCGGCGGGAGTTGGTGCGCCGCGAAGGAATCGAACCTTCAACCTACTGATTAAGAGACCCTAACCGCCGCCAGCACGAGGCGATTGTCGTGCAACGCATTCTGAAGACCGACAGGGAATTGCGTGGGCCGCCGACAGGGACTGGAGGGAACGCAAGGGGACGCGAAGGAGCGAAAAACGGGACCACTTGTCCCGTTTGTGGCGCCTGCCTCGGCGTGCGGCTGTTCGCGCACGGGGCAGTGGGCTTGCGGCCCCTCCTCCGTTAAGGTCCTGCGCCCCGAGCTGACCGCCCTGCTCGGCCCGGAGCGATTCCTGCGCGAGATCGAGATCTCCGCACGGGCTCCAGCATCCGCACATCGGCGCGATTCGATCTCTTCCGGTCGCGCCGTGCCGAGCCCGGGCTCCGAAGCCGCCCCGACGATCGTGCGGACCAACGAAGACATCCGCTGGTTGCTGCTCCGGCGTGCCGGCATTGCCGCCGTACCGTTTCAGACCTTCGGCCTGGAGCGCCAAGACGGGTGGTTCCGGCTCTCGATCGGCGCCGTGTCGGCGACCCGTGCGACGACGGCTCCCCCCGCCATCTTGGCAGCCCCACGCCATCTTGGCAGCCCCACGCCATCTTGGCAGCCTTGCCAGTGCATGCCTCGTGTTAGTCCACCGACATCGTCTGACACGTCGCCACGTTGCAGGGCCCCCTTGCGAGGCCATCCACGCGGCATGCGTCTTGCGCGTTTACCGATCATTCCACCGCGCGACATGCGCGTGTGCCGGGATCCGCCTGATCGAGCCCGGGCAGGTAATTCTCCACGATCGACCCGCCCGGCCCCGACCGCCCACTTCATGAACAGGAGGAAGCCCTCATGAAGCCTCTCGTCCTCGCGTTCGCGGGCCTGCTACTGGTGACTCCCACCGTCGGCGCCACGTCGCAGCTCACCAGCCTCGTCTTCCTCCCTGGTGACCGCACTCTGGGCCCCGCCGCCGACACGCAAGAGCAGCCGGCCATCGCATCCGGCAGCGGCGGCTCCCTGGTCGTGTGGTCGGACGCGCGCGACGCGCTCGGCGACCTCGCGGCCTACTGGGGCGGCCCCTACCTCACGCCCGGGGTCGGAACCATGCGCGACATCTACGCGACCCGGTTGGATCCCAGCGGGAATCTCATCGACCTCACGCCCATCCCGGTGACCATGGAGACGCTCAACCAGGGCATGCCGCGGGTCGCATGGAACGGGGAGAACTGGCTGGTGGTCTGGCAGCACCAGGGCGGCCCGGCCTGCTGCCCCAACAGCGAGATTCGCGCGGCGCGCGTCTCGCCCGCGGGCACGGTGCTCGACGCGACTCCCATCCTGGTGGCCAGCGTCTCGGGGCAGAACGTGGAGTGGCCGGCGGTGGCCAGCGATGGCGCCAACTGGCTGGTGGTTTGGCGCGGCTGGGACATGGCCGCGGGGATCGCCACGCTGAACGGCGCGCGCGTCTCGCCCACAGGGAATGTGCTGGACGGGACCGGCGTGGTGATGCGGCATGACAGCTGGAATTCGTACCCGACCAACGCCGACGTCACCTTTGCCGCCGCCGAGTACTTTCTCACCTGGCTCGAGAGCTCGGGCGGCCTGGACAACCATTACGTCGTGCGCGGGCAGCGTTTCACCCCGACCCTCGCGAAGCTCGATGCCAATCCGTTCACGATCAACCTCTATGCGCCGACGAACGCCAAGAACCCGCGTGTCGCCACGAACGGCACGGACTTCTTCGTCGCCTGGTTCGAGGATCGCTACGTTGGCTGGGCCCAGGCCTTCGGGTCGCGCGTCTCGCACGCGGGTCAGGTGCTCGACCCCGCCGGCATCGCGATCACCGCGGTCGCGGGCTATTCGCAGTTCGCGCCGGTCGTGGCGTGGAGCGGCACCAACTGGATCGTCGCCTACAATCAGCATGCGCCCGGCACCTTCGACGAAGACATCTACGCCACCCGGGTCTCGACGGCGGGTAATGTCCTCGACGCCACCGCCAGGATCATCAAGGCGGGCGCGGGCGCGCAGAACGAGCCCGCGATCGCCGCCGTCCCGGGCGGGGCGCGCGTGGTGTGGAAGGACGCTCGCGCGGGCGGGGCCACGCCCGATGACGTCTACTCGTCGTCCATCACGTCGCAGGGTGCGGTGGGCACGGATGCGTGCGTCGCCCTGGGAGCGCCGCGGCAGCGGGGTGCGCGCATCGCCTGGGACGGTGCCAACTACCTGGCAGTGTTCGTGAGCGAGATCTCGGGGACGGCCCGCATCGTGGGGCAGCGCTTCGACGGCGCGGGAGTGGCGCTCGACGCGAATCCGTTCATCCTGGCGAGCGGGCCCTCGCTGGGCACTCCTTCGGTCGCATGGGACGGGGCGCGCTACCTGGTGGTGTGGAGTGACGTCCTCCAGGAGACGATCTACGGACGCCGCGTGGGGGCCGACGGCGTGGCGCTCGACCCGGTGGCCATGCTCATGCCGGGCAGGGGATCAGACGTGGCGGCGCTTGGCGACGCCTTCCTGGTGGTCGGCACCTACGCGCCGAACCCACACTTCCGCAACCCCTACGCCGTTCGCGTGCGAGGCTCGGACGGGACCCGGCTGGACGCGACACCGATCCTGGTCGGCGGCTACTTTGCGACCACCGCCAGCGTGGCGCGCATGGGCGACCGCTGGCTCGTGTCCTTCCAGCTGAACGAGTCGCACGACAATCCGCGCGCCGACGTCTGGGCCAACTTCGTGAGCCAGAACGGCGTCGCGGGCACGGAGTTCGCCGTGGCCGCCACGGCGATCCCGAGCGAGCAGGACCCCTTCGTGGCGAGCGACGGGAACACTGCCATGGTCCTTTGGACGGACGGGGCGAACATCACGGGCCGCAGGGTGCAGGCTGACGGCTCCCTGCTCGATCCCTCGGGAATCCTGATCAGTACCGCGCCGGGCACGCAGGTGGATCCCGCCGCGGGCTGGGACGGAAGCCAGTTCGTTACCGCTTTCGCCGACTTCCGCAACGACCCGCCCCTCGGTCAGCCGGTGGGCGACGTCTATGCCGCACGCGTGAACGCGCAGGCCATGGTGCTCGACCCGGACGGCTTCGCGCTGGTCAACTCGCCGGCGGTGCCGGAGCTGGAGCCCACCGTCGGGGCCGGAGGGCCACGGCCGGTGCTGGGTGCCGCGGTCTTCTGCCCCGAGGTGCCCTTCGCCGCCTATCGCCTCGGGCTCCGCTTCCTGAACCCGAGCGCCCCGGTGGGAGTGGGCGAAACGCCGGCGAGCCCGCGCGGCATCGCCGTCTCGCCCAACCCGTCGCGGGGCACCATGGAGCTTTCGTTCGCGATCGGGCGGGAAACCTGGACCACGGTGCGCGTCTATGACGCCATGGGACGGGTGGTGCGGGAGCTGTATGCGGGCTCGGCTCCCGCAGGGACCCTGCACGTGAGCTGGAATGGGCGCGACGCCCAGGACAACGTGGTGTCGGCCGGTGCCTACTTCGTGCGCATCTTGAGCGACGCGCAGGTGCGGATGGCGAAGGTGATCCGGGAGCGGTGAGGCCGAGGTCGCGCAGCCCCGGCCATCCTAGAAACCGCCACTGCCGGGTTCCGGCAGTGGCGGTAGGTGCGATCGGCCACGATGGGGCTTACGGT
>MFFQ01000008.1 GCA_001780165.1 Candidatus Eisenbacteria bacterium RBG_16_71_46
ATGAGCTACGACGGCACCTTCTATCCGTTTCCCGCGAACGTCGGGGTCGGCGCCTCGTACGCCGTGCCGGGTCGCGGCCTGCGCCTGGCCCTGGATGCCAACTTCCCCCGCCGCTACTACTCGGACGTGCGCGGCGGGGCGGAATGGACGTGGCGGGAGCGCGTGGCGCTGCGCGCCGGTTACCGGGCGGAGCTGGGAGCGCCTTCGAATGACGCGCTCTCCGGTCCCAGCTTCGGGATGGGGACGGGTGTCGGGGCGGCGTGGTTCGACTACGGTTACCTGATCAGCGGCCTCGGCGAGAGCCAGCACCGGCTGAGCATCTCGTTCCTGCCCGGCCGCATGGGCGCCGTCGTGCCGCGCGCGTCCGAATCCGCGGCACCGCGTCCCGCCGCCACGACGACATCATCGCGCGCCCCGGCGCCGGCGGCCGCGCCGCCGCCGACCACGCCCGCCGCCAAGGCCGAGCGCGTGAGCCCGAAGGCCACCGCCACGCCGCCGGCGACGCCCGTGGCGACGCCCGCGCCCAAGAGCGCGACCCCCGCGCCGCCGGCGGCAACGCCCACGGCTGCGCCACCTGCGGCGGCCACGCCCGCGCCCAACAGCGCGACCGCTGCGCCGCCGGCGGTGACGCCCGCGGCGGCAGAACCTCCGGCCGTCACGCCCGCCCCCAAGACCGCGGCGCCCGCCCCCGAGCGCGCGACCCCGGCGTCACGGGCCGGGGCGGCGCCGGCGAGTTCCGTGGGCCCCGCATCGGCGCGGCCGGCGCCCGCCCGACCCCGCGAGGTGAAGGTGAAGGCCGGCGACACGCTGCGCTCGCTCGCCCGCACCTACGGCACGTCGGTCGAGGCGATCATGTACGAGAACAACCTCACCTCGGACCGCATCCAGGTGGGCAAGGTGCTCAAGCTCCCGGCGCGACGCTAGCCCCGCGGCCCCGCGGGCCGGTCATCCCCCGTGAGCGCCGCGCGGCGTCAGACCACGTCGCGCGGCGGGCGTCCGGGCTCGTACTTCAGCACCTCCACGCGCTCGAGCGTCACCAGGCCCTCGCCGATCATCTCGTCGCACAGCGGCAGGAACGCCCGGATGCGGTCCTCGCGGTCCACGATCTCGATGACGAGCGGCAGGTCCTCGGACAGCCGCAGCACCTTGGCGGTGTGGAGCCGGCTGTGGGCGCCGAATCCCGACAGCCCACGCACGACCGTGGCGCCGGCGAGGCCCGCCTCGCGCGCCCGCAATACCAGCGCCTCGTGCAGCGGGCGACCCTGCCAGCGGTCGCTCTCGCCGATGAAGATGCGCAGCAGCAGACCCTGACCGGTGAGCTTCATGTCCTCCTCCCGAGGCCCGTCCCGATCCGGTGGCGCCGGCGGGGCGGGGCGCCGCGGGCGCCGGCCCGCTGCGCCGCGATCCGGGCGCCGCCCGCGCCGTGCCTCATTCGACGACCCGCAGGATCTCGCGGCGACCGGTGAGCCACAAGTCGGTGTAGCCCTTCATCCGCTCGCGGATGTCGGGGCGCTCGGCGTAGTCCTTCATCAGCTTCTCGAACTCGGACAGTTCCTGGACCTCGTGCTCCAGCACGACGGTGTTGAAGTCGCCGGCGAGATCGGTGAGCACGCGGGCGTTCGTCATTCCGACCAGCGTCTCGGTGTCCCGGAGGAGCCGGGCGAGCTTCTGGGCCATTCCTGGCCTGGCGGTGAAGGTGTTGCGGACGATGAGCATGGCGGTACTCCTCGTTCGATCGAGGGGTGATGGACCTCACCGGCCGCCGGGGCCACCCCGTTGCCCCGCCGGCCTTCCAGGGGACGAGCATGCGCGATCTCGCGCGGCGCGGCGCGGCTCAGAGGCTGAGCCCCAGCGCGAGCCCGGCGAGCGCACCCACGACACCGATCACCAGCGAGCCGCCGGCGTATCCGAGGGCGGCGAACCACTGTCCTTCGCGCAACAGCGATACGGTCTCGTACGAGAACGCCGAAAAGGTGGTGAACCCGCCGAGCACGCCGACGATCACGAACACGCGCACCAGGGGGGAGACCAGCGCGCGCTCGAAGGCGAGCGCGGCGACGAACCCGATCAGCAGCGAGCCGAGCGCGTTGACCGCGAACGTGCCCCACGGGAAGACCGAACCGGTCCAGTCCTGCACCAGGCCGCTGAGCCACCAGCGCAGCGCGCTTCCCAGCGCGCCACCGAGCGCCACCGCGAGCAGGGACTTCATAGCGGGAAGACACCCTCGACTTTCTGCCCTTCGCCCATCGCCACGGCGTAGCGCATCTGTTCGGCGAGGCCGGGGGGCATCGTCGCGTAGACGTCGGCGAACATGCTCTCGATCGGGGGCGGCGGGAGGGCCTCGGCCTCGGTGATCGCGGCGCCGATCTCCTCGTGGATCTCCTTGGACCAGGTCTCCTCGTCGTCCGCGCCGAGCGCGCCTGAGGCGCGGAGCCACGTCCGCAGCCGGCCCAGCGGGTCGCGCCGCTCCCACTGCTCCACGAGCTGTCCATCGCGGTAGCGCGTGGGATCGTCGCTCGAGGAGTGGCCGCCCATGCGGAAGGTCACGGCCTCGACCAGCGTCGGACCGCCGCCGGAACGCGCCCGGTCCACCGCCTCGCGCATCGCGGCGATCACCGCCAGCAGGTCGTTGCCGTCCACGCGCACGCCGGGGAAGCCGTAGGCGACCGCCTTGATCGCGATCCCCTCCGAGGCGGTCTGCCGCGAGAGCGGCACCGAGATCGCCCACTGGTTGTTCTGGCAGAAGAACACCACCGGCAGCCGGAACACTCCGGCGAAGTTGGCGGCCGCGTGGAAGTCGGCCGCCGACGAGGCGCCGTCCCCCAGGTAGCCCACGCACACCGTGTCCTCCTTGCGCAGCTGCGCGGCCCACGCCGCGCCCATCGCGTGCACGAGCTGGGTGCCGATGACCGACGACCACGCCACCGAGCGCACCCGGCGGTCGCTGAAGTGGCAGGGCATCTGGCGGCCGATGAGCACGTCGCCGCTGTTGCCCATGAGCTGGCAGACGATCTCGCGCGTGGTGGTGCCGCGCCACAGCGAGACGCCCGTCTCGCGCAGCGCGGGGAAGATCCAGTCGGTGTCGCGCAGCGGGTAGGCCGAGCCGGTGATCGCCGCCTCCTGCCCGGTTGCCATGCCGTAGAAGCCGATCCGCCCCTGGCGCTGCAGCGACAGCATGCGCTGGTCGAGCAGGCGCATCCGGACCATGTGCCGGAACAGGCGTCGCAGGTCCTCGGCCGCCACCGCGGGAGCCTCGCCCACCAACCTGCCTTCGGGATCGAGCAGCTGGAGCGGCGCCGCGTTCATGCCGTGTCCTTCCCGGTGAGCCACGTCTCCGGGTGCTCGAGACGGGCCACGACCGCGTAGAGGAAATCCGCGCCCACCGCGCCGTCCACCACGCGGTGGTCGAGCGACAGGGAGAGATTGGTGAGTTCGCGGGCGACGATCGCGCCGTCCACCACCGCGGGCTTGGGCTTGACCTCGTGCACGCCGAGGATCGCGACCTGGGGATGGTGGAGGATCGGCGTGGCGAGCAGCCCGCCCCGGGCGCCGGTGCTGGTGACGGTAAACGTGCCGCCCTGCAGCTCCTCGACGGTGAGCTTGTGCGCGCGCGCCGCCTCGGACAGACGCTGGATCTCGCGCGCGATCTCGAGCAGGCCAAGGCGGTCGGCGTGGTGGAGGATCGGCACGGTGAGCCCGTCCTCGGTCTCGGTGGCGATGCCGAGGTGGTAGTAACGCTTGAGCACGATCTCGCCGGCCGCGTCGTCGAGGCTGGCGTTGAGCAGCGGGAAATCGCGCAGCGGCTGGATCAGGGCCTCGAGCACGTAGGCGAGGTAGGTGAGCCGCAGGCCCTGGTACTCGGCGCGCTCGCGTAGCCGCGCGCGATGCTCGACCACGGCGGTCATGTCGCACTCGGCGACGAAGGTGAATTGGGCCGCGGTCGAGAGCGAGCGTCGCATGTGCTCGGCGATCCGGCGGCGCAGGCCGCGCAGCGGCTGGCGCTCCTCGGGCTCGTCGGGTCGCGGCGCGCGCGCCGCGGTGGCACCGATCGCGGCCACCGCGCGGGAGGGACCGCCCGCCGGGGCCCCGGCGCGCGCGGCCGCCGGCGCGCCCGCGGCGGCCTGGCGCACGTCCTCCGCGGTGACGGTCCCGCCCGGGCCGCTGCCCGCGAGGCGCTCGAGCGTCACGCCGAGCTGCTTCGCCAGTTGGCGCACGGCGGGGGTCGCCCGCACCTGCCCCGCTCCGGAGCCCGGGGCGGCGCCGGATGGCGGAGCGCCCGCCGCCGCCGCGGCGCCGCCACCGGCCGCAGCCGGCGGACGCGCGGCTGCCGCCGCGGGCTGGGTCGAGGCCTCTTCGCCGGCGACCGCGATCGAGACGATCACCGTCCCGACCGGGACCACCTGGCCCTCCTCGGCGTGGAGGGCGGCGATCGAGCCGGTGCGGGGTGAAGGGATCTCGACGCTCGCCTTGTCGGTCATCACCTCGACCAGCGGCTGGTCCTCCTTCACCGCCTCGCCCGGCTTCACCAGCCAGCGCACGATCTCGCCCTCGGCGACGCCTTCGCCGATGTCGGGCAGCTTCACGTCGTAGGGCATCAGTAGCTCATGACGTGCTCGAGCGCCCGCGCGACGCGCGGGGCGTCGGGCAGGTAGGAATGCTCGAGCGTGTAGGGGAAGGGCGTGTCGTAGCCGGTCACGCGCAGCACCGGCGCCTGCAGCGAGGTCAGCGCCTTCTCGGCGATGAGCGCCGACAGCTCGGCCCCGTAGCCGCAGGTGCGCGGGGCCTCGTGCACGATCACGACCCGCCCGGTCTTGCGCACGCTCGCCAGCACCGCCTCGGCGTCGAGCGGCACGAGCGTGCGCAGGTCCACGACCTCGACCGACCAGCCGCGCGTCTCGGCCTCGGCCGCGGCTTCGAGCGAGACCGGCACCATCGCGCCATAAGCGAGGACCGTGCAGTGCTCGCCCTCGCGGGCGATGCGCACGCGGGACAGCGGGACGGTGTGCCGCCCCTCGGGCACCTCGTCGCGCACGCTGCGGTAGAGGCGCTTGGGCTCGAGGAAGATCACCGGGTCCTCGCCTTCGAGTGCCGCGAGCAGCAGACCTTTGGCGTCGGCGGGGGTGGAGGGAATCACCACCGTGAGCCCCGCGGTGTGGCAGAAGTAGGCCTCCGGGCTCTGCGAGTGGTAGAGCCCGCCCTTGATCCCGCCGCCGTAAGGTGCGCGCACGATCACCGGGCAGCTGTACTGGCCCGCCGAGCGCCAGCGCAACTTCGCCATCTCGGAGACGATCTGGTCGAAGGCGGGGTAGATGAAGTCCACGAACTGGATCTCGGCGACCGGGCGCATCCCGTAGAGCGCCATGCCGATCGCCCCGCCGACGATGCCGTTCTCGGCGAGCGGGGTGTCGGCCACGCGCTCGGCGCCGAACTCGGCCTGCAGTCCTTCGGTGACGCGAAACACGCCGCCGTTGCGGCCCACGTCCTCGCCCAGCACCACCACGCGCGGATCCTCCCGCAGCGCGACGCGCAACGCGTCCTGGATGGCCTGCACCATGGTCATCTGCGGCATGGGCTCGACCCCTCCCGATGAAGGAACGCGCAGAGTAGCGGAAGCCCCGAACGCGGGCAACCGGAAGCCGCGCGGCCGGGCGCGGGTCGCCGCGCGGGGCGGCGCGGGGACGCGGCCCCGGTCCCGGCCCGCGCGCTCGGTCGGCCGACACCGTCCATTAGTCTTGTCAAATCAGAAGATTAGTCTAGACTAACCTCGAACGCGGCGGGCAGGAGGTGGCCCGGGCTCGCCGCCGCCGGTCAACGCCGGGAGGGACACTCCAGGAGATGTGCCCGCGTCATGCAGTGCACGGGCGTGGCGGCGCCACGCGAACCACGGGCGGCGGCCGCGTCGCGCCCCGGCGCCGCCGGCCGCGCGCCGCGGCCGGCGAGGTACGGGTGGGCGTCGTGCCCGCCCTCACCCGCTCGCGCCAGGACTACCTCAAGGCGCTCTACGCGCTGAGCACCGCGGGGGGGACGATCACCACCTCGCGCCTCGCGCGGCGGCTCGGGGTCTCGGCGCCCTCGGTCACGCACATGCTCGGCCTGCTCGCGGGCGAGCGCCTGGTGATCCACTCGCTCGGCGCCGGGGCGCGCCTCAGCGCCGAAGGGCGGCGGCGCGCGCTGGAGATCGTGCGCCGGCACCGCATCCTCGAGACGTTTCTGGTGCGCGTGCTCGGGCTCGACTGGTCGGAGGTGCACGACGACGCCGAGGTGCTGGAGCACCACATCAGCGACCGGGTGCTCGAGGCCATCGACCGGCTGGTCGGCCACCCGGCCGAGGATCCGCACGGGCACCTCATCCCCGACCGCCACGGCCGGGTGCGGCCCCGCGCGCTCCGACCGCTCGCCGCACTTCCGCGCGGCGCGAGCGCCACGGTGCGCGAGATCCGCGACGCCGACCAGCATCGCATGGCGCGCTGGAAGGAGATCGGGCTGGTGCCGGGTGCCGTGGTGCGGGTGCGCGAGGTGCGCGCGGCGGACGGCGTGTTCGAGCTCGAGATCGCCGGCCGGCCGCTGGTGATCGGGCGCGAGGGGCTCGAAGGCGTCCTGGTGGACGCGCGGCGCGGAGCCCGCGCGTGAAGCCACCGCACGACCTGCCCTCGCTCTCCGAGGTCCACCGCAGCGTCCCGGTGCCGACGAGCGGCAATTGGCTGAGGCGCATGTTCGCCTTCGCCGGTCCCGCCTATCTGGTCAGCGTCGGCTACATGGACCCCGGGAACTGGGCCACGGACCTCCAGGGCGGGGCGCGCTTCGGCTACCAGCTCGTCTGGGTGCTGCTCATGAGCAACCTCATGGCGGTGCTGCTGCAGACGCTGGCCGCGCGGCTCGGCGTCGTGACCGGCAAGGACCTGGCCCAGGCCTGCCGCGACTACTACCCGCCGGTGCTGGCGATTCCGCTGTGGGTGCTGTGCGAGGTGGCGATCGTGGCCTGCGACCTGGCCGAGGTGCTGGGGGCCGCGATCGGGCTCAACCTGCTCTTCGGCATCCCGCTCATCTGGGGCGTGATCATCACCGCCCTCGACGTGCTCATCCTGCTCGCCCTCTCGCGCCTCGGCATGCGCCGCATGGAGGCGTTCATCGTCTCCCTCGTCGTCACCATCGGCATCTGCTTCGCGATCGAGATGGTGCTCTCGCGCCCCGACCTCGCGGCCCTGTTCGGCGGCTTCATCCCGCGCGGCGCGGACGGCTCGTTCCACCTGTTCGCCCGCGTCGCCGGCGGCGGCGTCTCGGTGCTCGGGCTCCACGGCGACTCGCTGTACATCGCGATCGGCATCCTCGGCGCCACCGTCATGCCCCACAACCTCTACCTTCACAGCTCGCTGGTGCAGAGCCGCGCGGTGGAGCAGTCGACCGAGGGCAAGCGGCAGGCCTGCCGCATGAACCTGGTGGATTCGGCGGTGGCACTCAACGCCGCCTTCTTCGTCAACGCCGGGATCCTGGTGCTCGCCGCGGCCACCTTCCACTACTCCGGGCACCAGGACGTGGCGCGCATCGAAGACGCGCACCGGCTGCTCGCGCCCCTGCTCGGGACCACGCTGGCCTCGGTGCTGTTCGCGGTCGCGCTGCTGGCCTCGGGGCAATCGAGCACCATCACCGGGACGCTCGCGGGGCAGATCGTGATGGAGGGCTTCCTCCGCATCCGGATCCGCCCCTGGCTGCGCCGGCTGATCAGCCGTGGACTGGCCATCATCCCGGCGGTGATCTTCATCGCCTGGAAGGGCGCCGATGCGGTGGACGAGCTGCTGGTGTTCTCGCAGGTGATCCTGAGCCTGCAGCTCTCGTTCGCGGTGATCCCCCTGGTCACCTTCACCGGAGACCGCCGCAAGATGGGCGAGTTCGCGAATCCGCCCTGGGTGATGGTGCTCGCGATTCTGGTGTCCGCGATCATTCTCGGGCTCAACGCCAACCTGGTGCTGCAGGAGTTGAGCGGCTGGCTGCAGGCGCCCGGCGCCGCCGGCCTGTGGGTGCGGTTCCTGGTGGTGCCGCTGGTGGGGGCGCTCGGACTGATCGTCGTCTACCTGGTGCTGGCTCCGATCTTCGAGCGGCTGGCGCCGGCGCTCATGGCGCGCATCGCGGAGAGCGTGGCGGTGCCGGGGGGGAGAGTCGCCACCGGTGGAGCCCGGGTCAGGCCCGCGGATGTGGGCGAGCCGGCGCGCCGCGTCGCGCTCGCGCTCGAGCTGGGCCCGGCGGACGCGGCGGTGCTCGAGCACGTGCGTCGCGAGGAGCTCACCACCCGGACCGAGCTGCTGCTGCTCCACGTGGTGGAGAGCGCGGCCGGGCGTTATCTCGGACCGGAAGCATCGGACCGCGAGACGCGCGAGGACGAGGCGATGCTCGAGGCGATCGCCGACGAGTTCCGGGGGCGCGGGGTGCCGGCTCGCATCCTGCTGGGCCACGGCGACGCCAAGAGCGAGCTGGCGCGCATGGTCAACGAGGAAGGCGCCGATCTGCTCATCACCGGCTCGCACGGCCACCGCATGCTGCAAGACCTGCTCTACGGGGCGACCACGTCGGCGCTGCGCCACCGCGTGCGCTGCCCGGTGCTGACCATCCCCCAGCGCGAGCGCGGCGGAGCCTGAGCGCGCGCGGGGGCTCCGGCCGCCGGTGGGGCGGGTCCGGCCGCGCCGGCCCGGGCGGACTTGGCGGCCCGCCTCGCCGGTCCTATGATGCGCGCCCGTGAGCCTTTCTGCCGTTTTCCCCGATCGATGCGGCGCCCGTCCGGAGTCCGCGTGACCGAGCGTCTGTTCCACGGCCGCCTCGCCGCCACGGTGGGCGAAGTCGTGGATGCCGGGATCGACCTGCTGCCCGACTTCGAGCTCGCCGCGATCCCGGTGCTCGACAACGCGGAGCGCCCGGGCGAGTGGCCGGCCGTTCGCCGCCGCCTGCGCGCCGAGGGCATCCGCGCCGACCAGCACCGTGGCGCGCTGCTGCTGCCGCCGGGCGAGCTGGACCAGTTTTCCTCGGTCGGCATGTTCGCGGGCAACGACGAGCTGTACCTCTGTGCCGAGTGGAACGACGAGTTCGAGTCCTTCCCCGGCCGCATCACCAGCGACCTGCTCGACTTCACCGAGGGCACGCCTCTCGGCCTGGAAGAGTGGATGATCGACACCGGCTGCCTGCTCGCGCTCGGCGACGGCAACGGCCTCAACTACGCCACGCTCGACGCCAGCCTGGTGGAGCGGCTGCGCTCGCGCTTCAAGCCGATACGCGGCTAGCCGGCGCTCCGTGACCCCGCGGCAGCTCCTTCCCCGGTGCCTTCGCCACCTCGCCTGAGATCGGCCGGGTCGGGGAAATCCTCGCGCCTCACCCCGCTGATGCTCGAGGGCCCGGCGGGGTCGCTCGATGCGCTGCTCCAGGAAGACGCCGGGCGGGAGCCGCGCCTCGCGGCGCTGATCTGTCACCCGCACCCGCGCTACGGGGGCACGATGCACAACAAGGTGGTCCACCGCTGCGCGACCGTGCTCCATGGCCTCGGGGCCGCGGTGCTGCGCTTCAACTTCCGCGGTGCCGGCCGCAGCGAGGGCACGTTCGACCGCGGGGCGGGCGAGCTGGAGGACGCGCGCGCGGCGTTCGGGTGGCTGCGTGCCCGCCATCCGCGGGCCCGGCTCTGGGTGGCGGGATTCTCATTCGGCTCGTGGATCGCCGCCCGGCTCGCGGCGGCCGAGCCCGCGGTCGGGCGACTGGTGCTCATCGCCCCGCCGGTGGGTGCCTCGGGCTTCGGCTTCCTCAAGTCGGTCGCGGTGCCGAAGCTGGTGGTGCAGGGGACTCGCGACGACGTCTGCCCGCTTGCCGCGCTCGAGGCGGAGTTCCCCGCCTGGGCCGAGCCCAAGACGCTGGTCCGCATCGAGGGCGCGACCCACTTCTTCGACCGAAGACTCCGGGACCTGGGGGCGGCCCTGACCGCGGCGCTCGCCGGCGCCGCGCGCGACGCGTCGGCCTGACGTCCGGGCGTGCCGCCGGGCGCCCGTGGCCGCGTCGCAGCGGCTCAGTCCTTCGCCTGGAGTCCGCCCCCCTGCCGGCTCCGCGCGCGCTCGCTGTCGAGCGCGGGCTCCACGTGGACGACGACGTCGGTGACCCCCGGCCAGTGCGCGCGCAGCCGGCGCTCGACGCGGTGTCCCAGCAGATGGGCGTCGGCCAGCGTGCTTTCGGGGTCCACCAGGATGTGGAGATCGAGGTGGATGTCGTCTTCCGGCCCGCGCGATCGCACGTTGTGCGCTTCGAGCACCCCCGGCTCGGCGAGGGCCGCGGTCTCGATCTCGTCGGGCGGCAGGCGCCGCTCGTCGGAAAGCGTCGAGAGGGTGCCGCGCAGGATCGAGATCCCCGCGTGGAGGATCAGCACCACGATCACGCCCGCGGCCGCGAGGTCGGCCCACAGGATGTTGAACTTCGCCGCTGCGAAGCTCGCGAGCACCAGCAGGCTGGCGAACACGTCGCTGCGGGTGTGCGCCGCGTCCGAGAGCAGCAGTTCGCTGCTCAGCCGCCGGCCCTCGCGGCGCTCGGCCCAGGTCACGCCGAGGTTGATGAGGATGGTCACGCCCAGCACCACGAAGCCGAGCGCGTCGATTTGCGGAACGCGCGGGTGCTGGAAGCGGTCGAGGGCGGCGCCGAGGATCTCCTGGCAGCCGAACAGCAGCATCGCCGCCACCCCGAGGGCGGCGAAGGTCTCGTACTTGCGGTGGCCGTAGGGGTGGTTCTCGTCGGGGGGGCGGCGCGCGATGGCGATGCCCACGATCCCGATCACGTTCGAGGAGGAGTCGAGCAGGGAGTGAATGCCGTCGGCGTTGATGGCGATCGCCCCGGAGCGGTAACCGTAGAGGAGCTTGGCCACCGCCACCAGCAGGTTGAGCCCCAGGATCACCCACAGCATGCGGACGATGCTGGACTGGCGCGCGCGCGCGCGTTCGTTCACGGTGTCGGGTTCGGAGAGGTTCGGCACGCCGGCATGATGGGGTGAGTCGGTGGCGGCCGCAAGCCGCTCCAGCGCCTGCCGCGTCTCGGGGATGCCGAGCCGCTCGCGCTCGTCCCTGGTACGGAACACGCGGTCGTCGTCGCGGCGCTTCCGGCCGCCCCGCGCGCGTGCGAGCCCGATCCCCGGGTGCAGCGGCCCCCGGGCGTCCCTCATGACACCGTTGCGAACAGGGCCCCGACGCCGGCGGTCAAACCCATGGCCAGCGCGCCCCAGAACGTGACCCGCATCGCGCCGACCGCCACGCGGGCGCCGCCGGTGCGCGCGGCCACCCCGCCGAGGAGTGCCAGGAACACGAGCGAGGTCGCGGCGACGACGGGGATCAGGCGTGTCTGAGGCGTCAGGGCGGTGACCAGGAGCGGCAGCGCCGCTCCGAGCGCGAAGCTCGCGGCGGAGACGAAGGCGGCCTGGATCGGGCGCGCGCTGAGCCTCTCCGAGATCCCGAGTTCGTCACGGGCATGGGCGCCGAGCGCGTCGTGGGCCATGAGCTGATCGGCGACCTGCTTCGCGAGCTCCGGATCGAGGCCGCGGCCGACGTAGATCGCCGCCAGCTCCTTGCGCTCGCCCGACACGTCGGTCTCGAGCTCGTCGCGTTCGCGCTCGAGATCCGCCTGTTCCGTGTCGGCCTGGGAGTGGACGGACACGTACTCGCCGGCCGCCATCGACATCGCCCCCGCGACCAGACCGGCGACCCCCGCGACCATGACGCTGCCGTGGGTCGCGTGCGCCGCGGCCACCCCCAGCACCAGGCTCGCGGTGGACACGATGCCGTCGTTCGCGCCCAGCACCGCGGCACGGAGCCAGCCGATGCGGTTGGTGCGGTGTCCTTCCCGGTGGGCTCCGCGCATGCTCGAGGCTCCCTGGATGAGGCGCCCGCGAATCGGCGAGACGACCTCGTGCTCCGCCGCCGGGCGACGCATCGCCGGCAGGTGGACGAAATCTGCACGACTTCACGCCGGCGCCGGGCCCCCTCGGTCGCTGGTGCCGCCGCGCGAGCGGCTGGCCAGCCGCCCGAGGGTGCTGTCGAGCGACCTCTCCAGCTTCTCGGTGGCGCCATCGACGGCCAGTGCCAGCGTCGCCGCCTGGTGGCTCACCGCGATGGGCCGCAGGCCGGCGAGGCGAGCCTCGAGCAGACAGCGCTTGTCGTCGCCGCCGGACTTGTTGCCGTTGACGTCGCTGAGGTGGACTTCCACCCGTGTGATCTGGTCGCCGAAGCGACTCATGGCGGCCTCGACGACCGCCACGAACTGGCGGGCCATCTCGTCGGGGGCTTCGAGGTGGCGATCGGTGTGGATCTGAACTCGCATGGCTTCATCCCTCCAGGCGTGGAAGATCGGGGTCGGTGTGTCGGGCGAGGTGGGGTCGCCCTCGTCATTGCAGCAGCGCCACTCGCGAGCTGCTCCGCGGCCGCCCGTCGATCTCGAGACGCAGGAAATACAGCCCGCTCGGGAGGTCCGCCGGGATGCGGGCGGAGAGCTGGAGCGGCCCGGCCCCCGCGGGGCCGCGCCACAGCCTCGCCACGCGCCGTCCGGCGAGGTCGTAGAGCGACCATTCCACCCGCCCGGCGGCGGCGAGCGAGATCCGCTGGTGGAGCATGGTGCTTGCCGGATTGGGCCAGGGCGCCTGCGCGACCTGCACCGCGCCCGCGACCGCGGTCACGTCCGTCGGGTACTCGATCCGCACGTGATCCACGAACCACCCCGTGAAACCGAGGTAGTCGTCGGTGATCATGCGGAAGCGGACCTTGACCGGTCCGGGGGCGAACGCCGAGAGGTCCACGGTCTCCTCGCGCCAGCCGCCGGAAGAGCCGCTCCAGCACGGCGAGTCGTGCACGAACGGCTTGGAGTTGGAGAAGAACAAGTGGCTGTAGCCGGCGTTCGGCAGCACCGCCTGCCACTCGGCGGCGCCCACCTTCGTCTCGATCCGCGCGCCGTCCCAGGCGTAGGTGCCGTCCAAGTTCTCGAGGTCGTAGCGATGGTCGAAGCGCAGCACCGTACCGGCCTCGACGGTGTCGATCTGGGGAATGACGAGCACCGCATCGAGGTGGGGCAGGTAGTCCTCCGGTCCCTCGGCTCCGCATTTCCAGGACGTGCCTCCCGCGGGCCAGGAGTCCTCCTGCGTCAGGTGCCAGGCATCACGGTAGGAATAGTATTGGATGCCGTGGGTGTAGCCCTCGCTTCCGTTCTCGAAGTCGTTGAGCCAGCTGCGCCGCACCGTGATCTGGAGGGGCACGCCGCCGCCGGGATTGCCGGCCACATCGCGGGCTCGGAAATCGTAGTGGAGGACCTGGCCGCCTTGGAGCCCGGCGCCCAGGGCCACCGTGAACGAGTCGTGTCCCACCGGCGTGGCGGCGAGCGCGGCGGAGGCGCCTCCGTCCACCGAGTATTCCACCCACACCGAGTCCAGCGCGGCGTTGTCCGCCACGCGCGCGAGCAGGGTCTGCGGCAGGCGCGCGGCGCCCTGCTGGCCGACCGGCACGTGCGCGATCGCGGGCGGGGTGGCGTCGGGTCCCACGACGTAGGCGTGCGGCTCCGTCGGCCCCGCCGGAGGATCGAACGCGTCGATGCCGCTCGAGTCGCTCGCGGCGTAGAGGTAGTACTGCGCCGTGCCCCCACCCGGCAACGCCGGCAGGTCGGCGACGAACGTATCGCTCGCCGCCGGGGACATCGGCACGGGCGTGAATCCGCCGCTGGTCCCCGGGCGCCAGAACGCGCGCACCGAGGCGGGGTCGACCGCGAGCGGGATCCCCGCCTGCGCGATCGTGACCTGGGCCGCGATCGGGCGCGGGTTGCTTTCGTCCTCGGTGTCCGGGAGCGGATCGTGCGCGATGGACACCTGCCCGGCGTGGGAGTCGAGCGTGAGGTCCACGGTGCCACGCCCGTCGGTGGCCGTCGAGAAATAACCGGGAAACGCGGCGCGGTAGCCGCCCAGCTTCTGGAGGTCCGCCGCCGTGGGGTCCTGCCCGCGCGCGGTCACCAGCACCAGCGCCATGCGGAAGTCGTGCGGCGCCGAGGCCGCGTCCGGCACGCGCGGCCCCTCGGCCGCCTCGATGTCGTCCACCGTCCACCAGGTCGCCTGCCCGCGGCAGCCGAGCCCGACGATGGGTACCGACTGCGGCTCGTAGCTGCCGGAAGGGACGTAGTCCGTGGGGTCGTTCACGACGAAGAACGAATCCATCTCGGCCTTCGAGCGCAGGCCCATGAGGTACTGGTCGAGCGGGCCGAATCCCTCGATGATCGCGGTGGTGCGGAACGAATCGGGCCCCGCTGGAGCCCAAGCGCATCCCTCCTCGATCGAGGCGCCGTTGTCGAAGAAGAAGTTCCAGTGCTCGTAGGCGCGGCCGAGGAGCGCCGGCACGGCCACACCCGCGGAGTCGAGGAAGCAGTAGGAGAGCCAGCGGTGACCCATCTCGTGCGCCAGGTAGTCGAGCGGCGTGAACGAGTACTCGTCCTCCTCGTTCGGGTCGTCACGGTAGCGGTGGAGGCCGTTCATGCTCAGGATGTTCTGCAGCCGCGCCGCGCTGCCGAAGTGCGATCCGAGGTCGAAGAGCTCCAGCCCGAGCCCCTGGGTGTCGTTGCGCACCACGAAGGAGGCGGCGAGCGCCCCGGGCGAGCCGAGCCAGGTGTTGAGCCCGCCGGAGAGGTAGATGCCGAGCCACTCGTAGTCGTCGCCGTGGGTGCGGTAGAAGGCGCGCGAGATCGCGTTGATGTCCGCGACCGTGTTGTTGTCCTTGGTCTTGAAGAAGAACCTGCCGTCGTCCTCGAGCACCGCGATCCCGTCGATGTCGGCCGAGTGCGGGGTGGGCAGCGGCACGCTCAGTGGACGGGCGAGGTGGTCGCGGATGACGTCGGTTACCGCCTCGAGGCTCGCCCCGCAGCGCACCGACCAGCCGGTCGCGTCCTGAGGGGCCGCGGGATGGGCGGCGATGCCGCGGGTGTCGGGGACACGGCGGGCATCGTGGAGGCGGCGGGGCGAGGGGAGTGGAGCCGCGAGCGCTGCAACCGCGGAGCCGAGCAAGAGGAGCGTGATCGCCAGCGCTGCGCGTTTGCGCGACATGCGTTGTCCCCCAAATTGCGGCCGCGACGGGTGATTGTACCCGGGAGTCGCCTGCCCGCAAAGCCGTCCCGGGAGCGGCGCGCTCGCGGGGCGGCCCGCGGGTTGTCGGATCGCCGGTGGGGCCGCGCTCGGCGCGCTCACCGCCGCACCTGATAGACGTGCCAGGGCTCGCCCCAGGTCCGCATTCCTTCGACTTCGCCAAGCGGCACCAGGTCACCGGGGGAGGTCCGGCGCGACTCGCGGGCCAGGAAGTCGATGTCATCCTGCCAGACCAGGAACTCGACGCCCGACTCGCGCAGGTAGTCCATCGCGCGCTTCTGGCGCATCGCCTCGAGGCAGGCCTTGTTGACCACGCCGTCGAGGTTCACGACCGTGAGCTTGTCCGCGAAATAGCCGAGCGCGCCGGTTTGCGAGCCGCCGATCACCGTCCCCGGCGCGAAATGGTCGCGGGCCCAGAGCCCGATGCGCATGTAGCCCCAGGGCTCGGGCGTCCCCGGCGCGTAGAGCCGCCGGAAGGCGGGGTGCGCCGCGCTCGCGGCCAGGATCGCCACCGCGAACGCCGCGACCGCCAGCCGTCGCCGCGCGGGGTCGCCGATGCGCGCGAGCAGGAGGTCCATGGCGGCGGCCGCAACGAGCGCGAACGCGAGCGCGAGGGGGAAGAGGTAGCGCGGGAAGTGCCACGGCCCGAACACCCAGAACGCGTACGCGGTGAGGATGCAGGCGCCGAATAGGCCCACCGGGTCGTGCGGCCGGAGGGCCGCGCGCAAGTCGCGGAGTGCGCGTCGCCCCCCGACCGCCGCGAGCAGTACCACGAGTGCGCCGGCGAGCGCGATCGCGGGCGCGTTCTTTCGCGCGATCACCCCGAGCGCGTCGAGGAGCATCGGCAGGTAGGTATTCGCCACCGTCGGTTGGTGGTGCACCGAGGAGAGGCACATGTAGCGCACCGCGCTCCCGCTCACCGGAAGGAGATCGCCGGTCGCGGCGAACGACCAGGCGAGCCACGGCGCGTACACCGCCGCTGCCGCGAGCGCGCACGCCGCCAGCGCCGCGGCCGCGCGCCGGAGCGGCAGACCGGCGCGGGCGTGGTCCGCGAGGATCGGCCACCCGACGGCGGGAAGCAGGAAGACGGCGTCGATGCGCGCCAGCATGGCGAGGCCGACCAGCGCCCCGACGCCGGCGAGGCGGCGTGGGACTGCCGCCGCGGGTCCCGCGCGTCGCAGGCGGTCCACGGCGTCGAACACCACGACCAGGAGCAGGAAGGCCAGCGAGGTCTCGAGCGCGTTGAGCGAGGTCTGGATCGCGTAGGGGTTGAATGCCCAGGCGAGGCCCACGAGCGCGGGCGTGGCGCGCGCCACGCTCGCCCGCGCGACGATGCGGTAGATGAAGAAGAGCGCCGCCGTGTCGCACAGCGCGAGCATGGCCTGGGCGACGCGCACCGGGGTGATCGGGTCGTGCGGCACGAGCGCGAACACCGGCGCCATGAACAGCACGTAAAGCGGCTGGAAGCCGCTGGTCGGGGCCAGCCCGTAGAAGGGCCCGAGGCCGTGCGCGAGGCTGCGCGCGATGGTCAGCGAGAGGTAGGCGTCGTCCGGGATCGCGAGGTCGTCGAGCGCGGGCAGCGGCCGCAGCGCCGCGACCAGGCGCAGCGCGAGGCTGAGCGCCAGCAGTGCCGGCAGCACGAGATCGCGCGGCGGCCGGGGCCCGCTCGCGCCGCTCACGAGTGGAACCACGTCTCCTGCCCCTCGGCGCGGCAGGGAAGCGGCACGCCGGCCGCATCCGTCGGGCCGGCGCCGGGACTCGCGCCGGGCGTGGCGCCCGAATCCACACGCGCGCCCGCCCCCTTCATCGCGCCCGCGCCCGCGCCGGGGCTCGCACCGGGCATGGCACTCACCGCCGCACCCGCGCCCGCGCCGGGCTTCGCACCGGGCATGGCACTCGCCGCCGCACCCGCGCCCGCCTCCTTCCCCGCGCCCGCACCCGCGCCGGGGTTCATCCCCGCGCCACTCCCCGCGCACGCAGGCAGCCGATCGTACTCGCGCCGCGTCACCCACACCGTGGGGCGGCCCGTGATCCAGGCGGCGTGATCGGGCGTGTCGGAGAAGAGCAACCCGCGCTCGCGCCCGGCGAGCGCGTCGAGGCCCGCGCGATCCCGCGCGAGACGCTCCCGGTGCTCGCGCCCCGCGCGCGGTGCCTCGCGCAGCGCGGGGCCCACGGAGGGAAGCGCCATCAGGACCAGGAGTCCGATCCAGGCGCGGGGCCGGCGGCCCCAGGGCGGCAGCACCTGCGCCAGCGTGCACGCGCCGAGCGCCGCGCCCAGCGCCCACAGCGGCAGGAACGGCACCAGGTAGCGAGTGCTGTAGGTGGTCGTGGTCATCACCGCCACCGGAATGCAGGTGAGCAGCAGCACGCGCAGCGCGAACCCCCGCGTGGTGCGCCGTGCCCCGGCGGCCGCGAGCCCGGTCAGCGCCAGCCATCCGGTGGCGTCGGTCGGCACCATCAGAGCACGCTTCATCGCGTGGGGGAAGAACTCGATCCACTTGGGCAGCAGCGTGCCGCGAGCCTCGAACAACGCCTGCGGCCATGCGGCCGGCGTGAGCCGGAAGTCGCGGAGCACGGTCATGTCCGGATGCGCGCCCCAGTAGCCGAGCAGGAGGTAGTTCGAGAGATTGAACCACGGCGATCCGACGGCCAGCGCGTGGTGCCCCCACCAGGGCAGCGCGCAGGCGAGGAATCCGGCAGCGAACGGCGCCAGGCGGCGCCACTCGAAGGCCGCGACCACCGGCGCGGCGACGAGCATCTCGGGACGCACGAGGTACGCGAGTCCAAGGGCCAGCCCCGCCGCGAACGGCGCGGGGCGCGGCCGCGTGACCAGCTCGAGCGCCGCCAGGAGCAACGCCGCGCCGATGAGCAGCGCCAGATCGTGGTTCACGGCCTCGAGCGTGAGCGGCGAGAGCGTGAACAGTCCGGCGGCGGCGGCGCCGACCGGTGGGGCCGCGAGCCGGGCGCCGAGGCGGTACGCGAGCCAGGCCGCGAGCACGGCGAAGGCGGCGGCGAGCCAGGCGACCTGGTCCGCGGCGGCGGGGCCGAACAGCGCGATCGCGGGCGCCAGCAGCGCCGGGATGAGCGGTCCGTGGACCAGCACCGGGACGCGCAGCGCGGCGTCGTGCAGCCCCCACAGCGGCGGGTGGATCACGCTGGTGACGAAGCCGTGGCCGTGCAGCAGGTGCCGCGCCACCACCGCGTACTCCCAGGTGTCGTCGAGCACGTCGGGGGTCCCGGCCCGCAGCACGGCGAGCACGACGATCCAGTAGATCGTCGCGAAGACCAGCGCGCCCAGGGCCCACGGCCGGGCGCTCGATGCGGTGGATGGGGACACGGCGCGGCACTCTAGCACGCGCCGCTCGGGAGCCCCGCGCGCGGCCGCGGTGGGGCGCCGGCCGTCCGTGCGCGGCGGCCGGCGGCCCAAAACGCTGTGCTATAGTCCGCGGTTCCTTTGACCGGGGAGGGCCGCGCGTGGAGCTGGACTGGCGCCGACTCAGGGCCGTGGTGATCGAGAGCGACGACTGGGGGTTGTGCGCCTGGTCCCCCGACGAGGAGGCGCGCCGGCTGCTGCTCGACACCCCCGCCTGGCGCAGCCCGGCGGGAATCCGGTACGGCGGCTCCACCCTCGAAAGCGCCGCGCACCTGGCCTCGCTCGGCGCGGCGCTCCGGGAGGTCCGCGGCGGCGACGGCCTGGCGCCGGTGTGGCAAGCGAACACCGTGGTGGCGGCGCCGGACTACGCCCGACTCGCGCCGCCGCGTTTCCACACGGAGGAGCTGCCGCTGGTGGACTTTCCCGACACTCCATCGCGCTGGTCGCGCCGCGGGCTGCGCGAGGCGGTGGACCGCCTGGTCGAGGAGGGGGTGTGGTGGCCCGAGCTGCACGGCCTTCATCACCTGCCCGAGGCGGCGTGGCTCGCGGCGCTCCGCCGCGGTGACGACGACGCGCGCCGCGCCTTCGCCCAGCAGTCGCCGATCTGCCGCTCGGTCGAGGCGAGCGGCGAGTACGCGGCCGCGGAGCCCCGGGCGCTGCGGGTGGGCAACCTGCGCCGTGCGGTCGAGCGGTTCCGGCGCCTGTTCGGGCGCACGCCCGGCTCCTTCTGCCCGCCGGACTACCACTGGGATCCCGCGCTCGACGCCGAGGCCGAGTCGCTCGGCCTGGTGACGTTTCAGGGCCGCGCCGAAGCCGCCGGCGCGGCACTCCCCCGGCTTCGCCGGATGCTCCTCGCCGCGCGCTGGCCGCGATTCGAGGGCGCGCGCTTCGCGCTCCCGCCGCGCATCGCGTTCGAGCCGATGCAGGCCGAGGGCCGCTCGGAGCGGCTGGGTGTCGCGACCACCCGGCGCGCGGTGCGCGCGGCATGGGCGGCGCGGCGCCCGGCCGTCGTCAGCACCCACCGCGTGAACTACGCGCACCTCGACCCGGGCTGGGCGGCGTCCGGGCTGGCCGCCCTGCGTGAGCTGCTGGCCGCGCTCGCGGCGGACCGCGCGGTCTTCCTCACCGACGCCGAGGTCCGCGCGCTGGTCGAGCGCGACTGGTCGCTGCGCCCGATCGGAGCGCGGCGGGCGCTGCTCCGCTACTATGGTGAGCCGCGCCAGCCGATCGCGTTTTCGGCGCCGATGGGCGTCGAGCGCGTGGCGGTGGGCGAGGCTCCCGCCGGCCGGGAAGCCGACGTGACCGTGGCGGACGGGCGGGTCACCGGACGCTTCGACGTCGGCGAGCACCTGCTCGAATGGAGCCGCGCATGAACGACGTCTGGAGCGCGATCACCGCCGGTCCGATCGGGCGCTGGTCGGTGTGGAAGTACAACTGGCTGCTCCATCGCAAGCTGGTCCGCGCGCTCGAGCGCGCACGGGAGCACGCGCACGGCGTGCTGCTCGACGTGGGTTGCGGCTCGAAGCCCTTTGCCCCGCTGTTCGCGGGACGGGTCACGCGCTACCTGGGCACCGACCTCGCCGCATCGCCCTATCTCGGGCGGGCCCGGCTCGACGCGTTCGCGCGCGCCGAGGCGCTGCCCTTCCGCGCCGGCTCGGTGGACACGGTGCTCGCCGTCTCGATGCTGACCTACTTGCCCGAGCCCTTGCGTATGCTCGAGGAGTCCCGGCGCGTGCTGCGCCCGGGCGGGGTGGCGATCGTGGAATTCACTCAGATGGCCCCGCTGCACGACGAGCCACACGACTACTTCCGCTTCACCCGCTACGGCGCCGCGTGGCTGCTCGAGCGCGCCGGGTTCGAGCCGCTCGAGTTCATTCCCGTCGGCGGGCTGTGGGCGCGCATGGGCCATGCGACGATTGCGGCGCTCAAGCGCCTCAATCGCGGACCGACGCGCGTCCTCACCGAGCTTCCGGTGCGCGCGCTCTACATCGTCCTCCAGCCGTTGTTCGAGCTGGCCGACCGGCTGCTGTCCGATCCGCGCGACCCGCTCGCGCATTTCGTGGTCGCGCGGCTCCGCGCCGATCCTCCGGCGGAGCCGCCTTCCGGTTGTTGACCGAGCTTTGACACGGGTGCTAGGGTCGGCGCCGTGAATGAACCGCCGCTGGCTGGGTTACCGCCTTCTGCCGTCGTTCAGCGCGCGATCGATGCGCGCGAGTCCCGGCCTCGACGGCGGCCAGGCAGGCCGCGCTCACCGCATGACCCGCCCGCCCGCCGGCGGGCGATCTCTTTCGACCCGGGAGCGCGGCGGGGCCGAATCGCGTCGCCGTGGGGCCGCCCACCCGGGGCGCGCGCGGCAGCCTGACGCGAGGCCCGCCATGGCGATCGATCCCGTTCCCCAGGTCGGCATCAGCCGCGTCCTCGGCCTGCTCGAAGTGCTCGACGACGCCGGCGGCCGCTACGACGTCTTCCGGCTCGCGCGCGACATCAACTACGAGCTCGGCGAGATCCTCCAGGTGATCAAGGCCGCGGAGATGCTCGAGCTGGTGGTGACCCCGGGCGCGGATGTCGTGCTCACCGGCACCGGCAGCGCGCTGCTGCGCGGCCGAGTCAAGGCCCGCAAGAAGCTGCTCAAGGTCCAGATGCGGAAGCTGCCGCTGTTCCGAACGGTCCTCGATGCGCTGCAGCGCACCGAGAACGGTCGCGCGGACGAGGACGCGTTCCTCGAGATCTTCGCCCTCCACCTTCCGGCGGAGAACGGCGAGGCGCTGCTCAAGACGGTGGTCGACTGGGGGCGCTACACCGAGCTTCTGGGTTACAGCCCCGACGACCGCGAGCTGTATCTCGACCAAGTCGACTGAGTCGCCGACCCCGCAACGCAGCCCGCGAGCGTTTGCCGACGGAGCCTACTTGTTCTCGGTCTGGTAGATGACCTCGGACTCCGTGTCGATCGTGAAGATATGGCGCTGGAGCATCGGGCCGCGCGGCACCATTCCACCCCTCCACGAGCGCTCTCCCATCATGTCGGCGAACTGCCAGCTCAACGCGAACGTGGCGTCATCCGCCACCTTGAAGGGGAAGACCGCGCGCTCGCCGTCGGGCAGGCTCTCCTTGACGAAGGTCTGCCCGCCGACGGAAAGCCGCACGCGCTCCAGCGTGTGGCCGGACTGGTTCACGACGACGGCCTCGTGCCCGGGGCGGCGATTGACGAACTCGGGGTAGTGCTTCCAGCCGTACCAGGCGGCCGCGGCAACAAGGGCGAGGAGCAGCAGGCGTTTCATGGATCCCTCCCGTGCGGGCTCCGGCGTCCTGCCGGAGGCGAGCGCCGAGCGTAAACCCCGGCCCCCGGGGCGCGCAAGATCCACGAGAGGTCTTCTATGAAGCGGCCCCCGATGTCAACCTCTGCGCTTGGTCACGTCATTTCGATTCTCGTGGTTTGCGACCTTTAGTCGTCCTCGTTC
>MFFQ01000009.1:0-7628 GCA_001780165.1 Candidatus Eisenbacteria bacterium RBG_16_71_46
GGCCGTCGGCCAGCAGCTCGAAGATAGTCGGGAACTGCCGGGCCGTCCGCGCCGCCTGGATCCGCTTGTAGGCCGAGTCCTCCGACAGCCCCAGCTCGTGGACGCAATACGAATACATGGAAGGGTGCGCGGCCGGCAGGTAGAGCCGCCGGGCATCGACTTCAGCCAGATGGGCGAGCAGGGTGGCGGTGGTGGCGCGATCGCGGGCGACGAGTGCCGCCAGGTCGCGCAGCAGAACCGGGTCGGAAAGGTGGGAGAGCGAATAGGCGCTCACGGGCGTGACTCCGCGGGGGCGGGTCGCCGGGGGCGGCGCACCGTTTATAGCACGCGCGTCTTCGGCGCTGCGGGAGCCCCGCAGGCGCGCTCGAGCGGCGCGCCACGAGATCGCAAACGGGGCGCACGATTCGTGGCCGGAGCGGGCATTCCACGCACGCTGGCGAGCGGTTGCAGTGGGGAGCCGCGGAATCTCGGCGGGCGCTCGCGGAAGCCTGTCAAGAAATATCTGCGGTCCAGACCGGGCACACTGGTAACAGATCGGACCTGCACCGGACCGGCTGCTTGGGAAACAGCCCGGACCGGATGAATGCGTGACGGTCCTCTCGCAATCTCTCGAATCCGCGGCGGCGCTCCCGGGTGCACCGCGACGCCTTGCTCTCGGACGTTTCTAAACGCAGCCTAGCCGGCGTCCGGCCAGCGCAGCACGATCGCCTCGAGCGCCGCCCCGGCCTCGACGCGTGCCATCTCCTCCGGCACCACCGCCAGCACGTGGGCGCGCGACTGCGGCGTCAGGTGCCCCGAGATCTGCTCGCCACAGGCAAGAGCCCACCACGCGTCGCCCCGGCGCTCGATGGTCGCGCGGATGAAGTCGGTGCGGCCGGCGCGCGAATGGATCGCCTCGGTCGCGCGCACCGGGATCCGCGGCCGGTCGAGCGCGGCGTGGCCTTGGAGCTTGCGCAGCGCCGGGCGCACCAGCGCCTCGAACACGCAGGCCACCGAGGCCGGGTTGCCGGGGAGGCCGAAGAAGAGCCGGCCTCCCGGGGCGCCGAACGCCTGCGGGCGCCCGGGCTTCATCGCCACGCGCCACAGCTCGATCGCGCCCAGCCCGGCGAGCGAGTCCTTGACCGGGTCGAAGTCGCCGGCCGACACACCGCCGATGGTGAGCACCACGTCGGCCTCCGCCAGCGCCTCGCGCACGCGCGCCCCGACGCGGGCGGCGTCGTCGGGAAGCCGCTCCGCCCGCGCCACGACGGCGCCGCACTCCTCGAGCATCTGCGTGAGCAAAAGCAGGTTGCTGTCCCGGATCGCGCCCGGACGCAGCGGCTCGTCCACCTCGAGCAGCTCGTCGCCGGTGGAGAACACCACCGCGCGCGGACGGGGCCCCACCGGCACCCGAGGCTCGCCGAGCGCGGCGAGCAGGGCGAGGTCGTGGACCGACAGCTCGCGGCCCTCCGCGAGTGCGACGGCCCCCGCGCGCAGGTCGGCTCCCGCCGCGCGCAGGCTTTCCCCGGCACGCACCGGGCGCGGGATCAGCACCTGCTCGCCGGCGGCCGCGGGATCGGACCGCTCGACGTCCTCGAACGGCACCACCGCGTCCGCGCCTTCGGGGATCGCCGCCCCGGTCATGATCCGCATCGCTTCGCCGGCGGCCAGGGGACGCAGTGCCACGCGCCCGGCGGGAATCACCGCGACCACCGGCAGCCGGCGCGGCGCCGCGGCCGAGGCGCCGTCGAGGTCGGCGCTGCGCACCGCGAAGCCGTCCATCGACGAGTTGGCGAAGGGCGGCAGGTCGTGGGCGGCGAGGATCGCCCGCCGCAGCGCCCGCCCGCGCGCCGCGGCGATGGGCACGGTCTCGGGTGGGAGGGGAGTCACGGCGGCCAGCACGGCCGCGCGCGCCTCGGCGAACGAAAGAGACCTAGCTCGCAACGCGCGGGACCCCACCGGCGCGGCGCGACGGCGGCACGCGGCGGAGCGAGGCGAGGTCGCGCCCGGCCGCGCGCGCCCCGGCGACCGCGCGAGCCCTAGCTCGCACCGCGTGGGGCCCTGCGCGGGCGGCGCGGCGGCGGCGGGCGGCGGTAGGTGCCGGTTCTCCCCCCCCGTTTCTCCCACAGGGCGATCTCGCCGATCACGATGTCCCGGTCCACCGCCTTGAGCATGTCGTAGAGCGTGAGGGCCGCCACGGTCACGGCGGTGAGGGCCTCCATCTCCACCCCGGTGCGGCCGCGGCTGGTCACGCGGGCCTCGATGCCAAGCGAGGCGCCGCCGCTGTCGAAGTCGAAGGCCATGTCCACGCCCTCGAGCGGCAGGGTGTGCGCGAGCGGGATGATGTCGCCGGTGCGCTTGGCGGCGAGCACGCCGGCCACGTGCGCGGTGGCGAGGACGTTGCCCTTCGGCGCGCGATCGGCGGCCAGCAACGCGAGCGTGTCGCGATGCATGAAGACGCGGGCGCGGGCCACGGCCGAGCGCGCCGTGACGCGCTTGGCACCCACGTTCACCATTCGCACCCGTCCTTTCCGGTCCACGTGGGAGAGCCTGCGCGCCATGACGTGTTGACATTAGGAAGCGGGGTTCCTAGTGTCAATCGGCCCGCGCACACGCGCGGCCTTTCCCCATGACCTTCAGCCGGCGCTTCCGACTGCCCGTTTCCACCCGCCACGCCTTCGCGCTGGCCTTCGACCTCGCGGTCCGCCGCGACCCGGTCCAGTCCCTGCTGATCCCGCTGTTGCTGCGCGCGCCGTGGATCCTGGCCCTGGCGGTGCTGCCGTCGCCGGGCGGCGCGGAGCAGCGCCCCGAGGTGCTGGGGCTGCGCCTGACGGCTATGGCGGGCGACCTGCTCTTGCTGCTCGTGATCGGGGCGATGCTCCGCATCCGCGCCCGCTCGGTGTTCAACACCGCCGCCGTCGCGCGCCCGGCCCCGGCGCTGGAGTGCTACGCGGTCGGGCTCCGTCGCGTGCCGTGGCTCCTGGTCACGGAAATGGTGCGCAACTTGGCGCTGGTCGTCGCGTCGTTCTTCCTCGTGCTCCCCGGACTGTTCCTCGGCTTCCGGCTCGCCTTCGCCACCGAGGCCGTGGTGCTCAGCGACAAGACCCTGCCGGGTGCCATCGCGCACTCGTTTCGGCTCTCGGAGGGCCGCTTCGAGCGCTGGCTGGAGATGGTGGTGCTCTCGGCGGTGCTCGGGCTCTCGGTGTTCTTCTTCGGCGGGATCCTGCTGGTCGCGGGGTACGGCACGGCACTGGCGGGCGCGGCCGCCCTCATCACCTGGCTCCTCATCACCGCGTCGACGCCGATCATCCAGTACGCCTGGACGTTCTTCTACCTGCGGCTGATCGAGGCCGAGGCGCCGGGGGTGGAGCTCGGACCGGCCTACGCGGGCACCGACAACGGGGCCCCCGAGCCGGAGTCGGCCCGGCCGACGCTGGCGCTGGTGAGGGCGGATGACACCCCAGCAGGCCCGGAGGAGCCGGGCCCGGACCCCTACGCTTGACCCTCCGGATGGGACTGTGGCAGTTTGAAACAGTCCCAGGCAGCTTCCCCCGATAGCCCAACCGGAACGCAGCCCTCTACCATGGCGATCACCACAGGACAGGCGCGCGGAGGCCGCGCCCGCCGCCGGCAGAACCAGCCCGGGTTCCACCCCGACGTCGTCTTCAAGGACATCGTGGGCGCGAGCCCGCGCATGCGGCGCGTCTTCCGGCTGGTGTCGCGCGTGGCGCGCACCGACAGCACCATCCTGCTGATCGGGGAGAGCGGCACCGGCAAGGAACTGGTCGCGCGCTCGATCCACCTCCAGTCGCGCCGCTCCCAGGGACCGTTCGTGGCGGTGAACATCGCGGCCATCCCCGAGTCGCTCATGGAGAGCGAGCTGTTCGGATACGTCCGCGGCGCCTTCACCGGCGCGAATGCCGACCGGGCGGGTCTGATCGAGCAGGCGGACGGCGGCACGCTCTTCCTGGACGAGATCGGCGACATGCCGATCCTGACCCAGGTCAAGGTGCTGCGGACCCTCGAGAACAACGAGGTGCGTCGCCTCGGCGATCGGGGCTCGCGGCTGGTGGACCTGCGCGTCATCGCCGCGACGCATCGCGACCTGCCGGCCGAGATCGCCGCCGGGCGTTTTCGCGAGGACCTCTACTACCGCCTCAACGTGGTCCAGATCGACCTGCCGCCGCTGCGCGAGCGGCAGGAGGACATCGGGCTGCTCGCCTCGTACTTCCTCGACCGCTTCGCCCGCCGCGAGAGCGTGCCCGAGCTGACGTTTTCGCCCGAGGTCGAAGCGTTGCTCGAGCGCTACCACTACCCGGGCAACGTGCGCGAGCTGGAGAACGCCGTGGAGCACGCGGTGGCGGTGCACGAGGGCCCGGTCATCATCCCCGCCGACCTGCCGGTCGCCATCCGCTCGCCCCGGCTCCTGCCGAGCGCCGGCAGTGAGGCGGAGCGCGGCCCCGCGCCCGCCGCACCGGATCGCACGCGCGACCACTGGTCGCTCGCGGACGTGGAGAAGGAGCACATCCAGCGCATCCTCGCGCTGCACCGCGGCAACGCCACCGCCGCCGCGCGCCAGCTCGGCATCTCGCGCACGACGCTGTGGCGCAAGCTGCGCGAGTACGGGCTCCGGCGCACCGGCCACTGAGGCTCCATGATCGACGAAACGGCTGGGGCCGTTGCCGCGGAGCGCCTGCATGGGCTCCGGCGCACCGGCCACTGACGCGGCGCCGGGACCCACACCCCATGCCCTCCGAGCGCCTCTACTACGACGACGCCTACACCACGCGCTTCACCGCTCGCGTCGCCGGCCGCGGCGCGTTCGGCGGCCGCCCCGCGGTCGAGCTGGAGTCCACCTTCTTCTACCCCGAGAGCGGCGGCCAGGAGGCCGACCGCGGCACGCTCGGCGGGTTGTCCGTGGTGGACGTGCAGGCCGATCCGGAGGAGCGCGTGTGGCACGTGCTCGAGGGTGACGCGCCGGCGGACCAGCAGCTCGAGGCGCAGGTGGACTGGGCGCGCCGCTTCGATCACATGCAGCAGCACACCGGGCAGCACATTCTCTCGGCCGCCTTCGAGCGCGAGGCCGGCGCCCCGACGCTGTCCTCGCGGCTCGGAACCGAGCGCTGCACGATCGAGGTCGGCATGGCGGAGGCCGACTGGAAGCGGGTGGCGAGCCTCGAGGAGGCCGCCAACCGCATCGTCTGGGAGGACAGGCCGGTCGAGCGCCACTGGGCCGACGAACGGAGCGTGGCCCGCTTCCGCCTGCGGAAAGCGCCGGTGGTGACCGGGCGCATTCGGATCGTCGAGATCCCGGACTGGGACGTCTCCGCCTGTGGCGGCACACACACGCGACGCACCGGCGAAGTGGGCCTGATCAAGATCGTGCGCTGGGAGAAGGTCCGTGGAAACCTGCGCTTCGAATTCCACTGCGGCGCGCGCGCCCACCGCGACTACGCCTGGCGCACCGAGGAGCTGCAGGAGGCGGCGCGGCGCCGCACGCTGGGCGAGCGCGAGTTGATCGCCCACCTCGAGCGCGCGGCCGCCGAGCGCGACGCGCTGCGCCGGCAGCTCGACGATCTGGGCCGGCGCGTGATCGCCGCCGAGGCGCGCGAGCGCGTCGGCCGGCCGCCGCGCGGTGTCGCGGATCTCGCCGAGGCGCGCCCGCGCGAGGAGCTGCGCCGGTTCGCCCTCCAGTGCCTCGAAGCCGGGGCGCCGTGGGTGGTCGCGGCGGCGCGCGCCCCCGAGCCCGCGCTGGTGCTGGGCCGCGCCCGCGAAGGCGGCGCCGACCTGCGCGCCCTGCTGCCGGAGCTGCTCGAGCGCGCCCGCGGCAAAGGGGGCGGGAGTCCCGACCTGCTGCAGGTGCGCTCGGCGGACCCGGCGGGCGTGGAGGCCGCGTTCACGTGGGCGTCCGACGCGGTGCCCGCGGCGGTCGAGGGCGCGCGCTGATCCGAGCTCGATGGGTCGGCTGCGCGAGCCCCGCCCGTGGACGCATGCGCCGCGCTCGAGAACCCGCCTTGATCCGAAGGCGGGCCGCGCCGGAAGCCGCGACTACTTCTTGCGGTGGCGCGGCGCCGCGGTGCCGCCGCGGGCCGGCCGCGCCGGGCGCGACTTGGGCCGCGAGGGACGCGGGCGCGGCCCATTGCCGCCGGGAGCCGAGCCGCGCGCCGGGGTCGCGCCGCGCGCGGGAGCGGCCGCCTGCGCCCTGCTCTCGCGCCCCGCGGACGCGGCGGTGGGCCGGGCGAGCGAGGCGATCCTGCCCGCCGCCGCCGGCAATCCACCCGCCGCGCGCCGGGAACCCTTGTCGCCCTCGACCGCCGCGGTGCGCAGCTCCGACGGCCGCTTCTCGTAGTCGAAGTCCGGCAGCATGACGCGGGGCACGGTGCGGCCGAGGAAACGCTCGATCGCGTCGGCGTCCTTCTGCTCCTCGGGGCTCATCAGCGTGAAGGCGTCCCCCACCGGGTCGGCGCGCCCCGCGCGCCCGAGGCGATGGACGTAATCCTCCGGAGCCTGGGGGACGTCGAAGTTCCACACGTGGGCGAGCCCGGTCACGTCGAGGCTGCGAGCCGAGGCGTCGCTCGCCACCAGGATCTGCGCCCGGCCGCGGCGCAGGTCGTCGAGCGCCTGCTCGCGCGCGTTCTGGCTCGGGTGCTCGTCGAGCACGGCGGCCGCGTAGCCGCGGCGCTGGAGCAGTCGGGCCAGGCGCTCGGCCGAGGTGCGCGTGCGCGTGAAGACGATCGTGCTGCGCACCTCGGAGCGCGACAGCATCTCGTCGAGCAGCTCCGACTTGAGGTCGCGCGGCACCGGGTAGATCGCTTGCGTGATGCCGGCCGCGGGCTTCGTCGGCGGCGCCATGTCCACCCGCATCGGCTCGATCAAGGCGTCCTTGGCGAGCCGGTTCAGCTCGGGCGGCATGGTGAGCGAGAACAGCAGCGTCTGGCGGGTCTCGGGGAGGAGCTTGAGCAGCTTGCGCAGATCGGGCGCCAGGCCGAGCGCCACCATGCGGTCGGCCTCTTCGAGCACCAGCAGCTCGACGTCTTCGAAATTGAGGCAGTCGCGCGCGTGCAGCTCGAGCAGCCGGCCGGGGGTGGCGACCAGCAGGTTCACCGGCTGCTCGCGCAACATGCGCTCCTGCGCCGCCAGCGGCGCGCCGGTGAAGACCACGCCGACCCGCACGCGGGTGAAGCGCGCGTAGTCGCGCGCCCGCGTCTCGACGTAGGCCGCCATCTCGCGGGTCGGTGCCAGCACCAGCGCGCGCAGCCGCGGCGAGGTGCTCTCGATCAGGCGGGCGAGGATGGGCAGGATGTACGACGCGGTCTTGCCCGTGCCGCTCTGTGCGGCGGCGATCAGGTCGTTGCCTTCGAGGATGCTCGGAATGCTCTTGCTCTGGATCGCCGTGGGCTCGCTGAGCCCGGCCGCCCGAATGCCCTTGAGGATCGGCGCCGGCAGGCCGAGAGATGCAAACGTCACGGAACCTCCCAGTGGTGGTGTGTAGTCGCGGCGACCAACCTGGAGCCGCGCCCGGCCGGGACGCCACGTGGAGCGCTCCAGCCGGAGTCACCGACAGAATAGGGGCCAACGACCTGCCGGGCAACGAATAACGCGACGGCGGCCCCGATTTTTTCGCGGGCTGGACAACCTTGGATGCCCCC
>MFFQ01000009.1:7636-8370 GCA_001780165.1 Candidatus Eisenbacteria bacterium RBG_16_71_46
TTTTTTCGCGGGCTGGACAACCTTGGATGCCCCCCGGCGCACCCGGGTGGAGGCCGCGCGACCCCGTCCCCAGCGTCTGGAACGCGTCTCAGACCGTGGTGCGGCGCGCCCGGCGTGCCCCCCGGAGCACCGGCCGGCGTGAGCCGTCCGGGCGCCGCGGGGAAGTGCGCGGGGCCTCGTGCGGTGGGCGCGGTGGGGAGGTGCGCGGGGCCCCGCGCCGGGGGCGCCGCGGCTGGCACACCGGGCAGAGGAAGGTCGAGCGCTGTCCCTGCAGGATGCGCCGGACAGGTTGCCCGCAGCTCCGGCACGCCTCGCCCGCCCGGTCGTAGACGCGCAACTCGTCGCCGTAGGTCCCGGGCTCGTTCCAGAGCGTCCGGTACATGCTGAAGGTCGTGCCGAAGCCCGCGATCGCCTCGCCCAACACCGCGCGCATGGTGCCGCGCAGGGTCCTCCATTCCTCCGCCCGGATGGTCCCCGCGGGGCGCTCCGGGTGGATGCCGGCGCGATGGAGGATCTCGCTGGCGTAGATGTTCCCGATCCCCGCGACGCGGCGCTGGTCCATGAGGAAGCCCTTGACGCCCGAGCGCAGCCCGCGCGCCTGCGCTCCGAGCCACGCGGCCGTCGGGGGCTGCGGCAGCGGGTCGGGCCCGAGCGCCGCCAGCGCCGGATCCGCGGCGAGATCCGCATTCGGCACCAGCCGCAGCAAGCCGAAGCGCCGCGGGTCCTGGAACCAC
>MFFQ01000010.1 GCA_001780165.1 Candidatus Eisenbacteria bacterium RBG_16_71_46
CCGCGGTCACACTGCACCTGTTTGCAGGGGAAGAGGGCGGATGGCGCAGGATACTTGGAAGTCTCGCTCGATGCCAGGGAGGGCTCGAGATTGCTGGCGCTTTCCAATCAAAGGCGCGGAATGCAGCCGGAGGGCGGATCGAGTGGCTGGCCCGTGCCGATCGTCCTGGGGCAGTCTCCTAACATGCACCTCAACATCAGACATCTGTAACTTGACCGTTCCATCCCGGTAGGATAGCTTGAAGTGGAGGGGAGAGCCGGTCGCGAGCCACAAACGGGGCGTCAAGCCACGGAATTCGTTGGCAGGTTAATGCGCCGATCAGGGTGGGGAGGGTTGGCGGAGCAGGCTTTCGCTCCCCGGAGAGCGAGTCGACCGCCCTGGGCAAGGGCAGGAACCCGGACTGGATGCCCGCAAGCCGGACTATAATGGTCGAATAAACGTGAACACGCTTGCAGTAACTCCCGGGTGTCCAGGGTGAAAGCTATCCACTTGTGATCCACTTCACATATGAGCAGAGAGACCATGGATCAATCTGAACAACACGAACTGGGATTCCTGGATCCGATTCTGGCTGAGCACGCTGCCGGCGGGCGCTCGGGGCTTGTGCCTGTGCTCCTGCGGGCTCAGTCACAAACCGGCTACCTCACGCCGCCGATGGTCGAAGCCATCGGTAGAGCGCTGCGGGTCCCACTGTCCGAAATCCACGGTGTGATCGAGTTCTACACCATGCTCTACAACCAGCCCGCCGGCCGACAGGTCGTGCGCGTGTGTACCAGCCCGATATGCGATCAGGCCGGAGGGCACGCAGCCCTGCGGGCCGCCTGCCGCCATTTCGGGACCGAACCCGGCGAGGTCACGCCCGACGGCGAGTGGATGGTTGAAGAGTCGCCTTGCCTCGGTTTATGCGATCACGCGCCGGCGGCCCTGGTGGGCGAGACTCCGGTTGGCGGCATCGATCCGCCAAGCCCGGCGCGATGGATCCGCGAGCCCGAACCGATCGGCCTCGGTCTGGTCGGCGGCATGGCGCGGCCTTTGAGTGGGCGTTGCGGCATCATCGATCCGGCGGACCTTGCCGGCTTTGAGGCCCACGGCGGTTTCGGCGGATTGCGGCGCGCGCTGGAGTCGCTCACGCCGGCCCAGGTCATCGCGGAGATCAAGACCGCCGGCCTGTCGGGCCGCGGTGGTGCGGCCTTCCCCACCGGGACGAAGTGGGAGATGACGGCAGGCGCCCCGGGCGACACTCGCTATGTGGTGTGCAACGCCGACGAGTCCGAGCCCGGGACATTCAAGGACCGGATTCTGCTTGAAGGCGATCCTTTCTTCGTATTGGAGGGGATGGCGATCGCGGGTTACGCGATCGGCGCTCGAAAGGGCTTCATCTACATCCGCGGTGAGTATCCGCGGGCACAGCGGATCGTGGCGCAGGCGATCAAGGTCGCAGTAGAAAATGGTCGATTGGGGGAGGGGATCCTCGGTATGGATTTCGCGTTTGACATCGAGATTCGCTCGGGAGCCGGCGCCTACATCTGCGGGGAAGAGACGGCCTTGTTTGAGGCGATCGAAGGCAAGCGGGGGTTCCCGCGCTTGAAGCCGCCCTACCCGACGACTCACGGTCTCTTCGGGAAGCCTACCACCATCAACAACGTCGAGACACTCTGCGCCGCGGCCTGGATCGTGACCTTCGGGGCCGAGGCCTATCGTTCGGTCGGGACGCCGGACTCTCCAGGATCGAAGTTGTTTTGCCTGTCCGGAGATGTGAACCGGCCGGGCGTATACGAAGTCCCCTATGGCACCCCGCTGGGCGATCTTCTGGCAATGGCGGGAGGGGTCAACGGCGAGCTGCAGGCGGTGCTCCTGGGTGGGGCAGCGGGGGCATTCGCCGGGCCGGATCACCTGGACCTGCCCATGAGCTTTGAAGGTCTCCGCGCGGCCAACCTTCCACTCGGCTCGGGCGTCGTTATGGCGATCAACCAGAAGAGGGATATGCGTCGGACACTCCTCAGCCTGGCCCATTTCTTCGCCCACGAGTCGTGTGGCAAGTGCTATCCGTGCCAACTCGGCACGCAGCGTCAGCTCGAAGTACTGGAGAGAGTCGTGAGCGGTCAGGGGCGAGCCGACGATTTGCAAATCCTCCAGGATGTCGGCTTCACCATGACCAACGCCTCGTTGTGTGGTCTGGGGATGACGGCCGGCACGGCCGTGCTCTCTGCGATCGAGCGCTGGCCGGAGCTGCTGCAAAACGGGCGCTAGGCGCATGTTGTGGGACATGCTGGATTGAAGTAGATCTGAGGGAATGCGGTGAGGAGGGAATATGACGCGACATGGAGCCGTCGCGGCAAGCTGGATCGAGTATCGGCGGGATTGGACACCAATCGAAGCCGAGGTGATCGAAGAGGCGCTGGTGACCATCTACATCAACGGTCGCGAGCTGGCGACGATCATGAGTACACCCCTCGAGCAGGACCATCTGGCCTTGGGGTTCCTTAAGAACGAGGGTTTCATCGGCGGGCTAAACGAGGTCACTGACGTTCACATCAGCCGCGACGGCTGCTGTGTCGATGTATGGCTCGACCATTCTGTCGCCGCGCCCAAGCGGGTGATCATCACCTCGGGCTGCGGCGGAGGCGTGACTTTCGATGATCCGTCGATTGGGATTGAACCGCTGCGCGACGAAGTCCGGCTCGAGCCGTATCGGCTGTTCGATCTGTTGAACAAGCTGCACTATCCCGGAAGTCTCTACGCGCGCGCCCGCGGCTCACACAGCGCCGGCTTGTCGGACGGGGTCGAGCTGCTCGTGCAGACGGAGGACGTCGGCCGCCATAACACGATCGACAAATTGCTCGGCGCCAGTCTGGTTCAAGGTATCGAAACAAATGGTCGGATCTTGTTGGCGACCGGCAGGATTTCTTCAGAGATGCTGCGCAAAGGCGCCCTGATGGGTTGTCCGATCATCGCCTCGCGCAATTCACCGACCTCGATGTCGGTTTCGATGGCCCAGGCCTGGAACATAACGCTTGTCGGCTACGTGCGGCGGGACAGCCTTCGGGTATACGCTCACCCCGAGCGGTTGGGGTACGTCGATCCGGTGCAGATCATGCCTGTGGCAGGCGACTGAGATGGCCTGCAGCTGCCGCGGACGGGAGTGGAAATAGCGTGGCGGACGAAGTTGAGCTGACGATCGACGGACAGACGATCCGCGTCGAGGCCGGGATTACGATCCTGGCCGCGGCAGAGCAGGCCGGGATCAAGATCCCGGTGATCTGCTACTTCGGCCACACGACGGCCAACGGCTTGTGTCGGATGTGCGTCGTGGAGACGAAGGGAGCCCGGGGCCTTCAGCCGGCGTGCGTCACTGCGGTCAAGCAAGGGGCGGAGATCCAGACCCATTCGCCCGACGTCGTTCGCGCCCGCCGGACGATCCTGGAGATGCTGGCGGCAACCGTCGATCTCTCGGAGGCGCCCGAGATCCAGAGCATGCTCGAGGAGTATGGCGCGAAGCCGGAACGGTTCGCCGGGGGGGAGCGTCGGCAGCCGCCGATGCTCGACGATAACCCCGTCTACATTCGGGATTACGCCAAATGTGTGCTTTGCTGGCGTTGCGTCCAGGTGTGTGCCGACGACGCCCAGTACGCATACGCTATCAACTTCAGCGGCCGAGGGTTCAAGTCCTCGATCGCGACCTTCTTCGATAAGCCCATGCCTGAGACCACATGCGTGTTTTGTGGACAATGTGTTGGTGTCTGCCCGACCGGAGCCTTGAAAGCCAAGCGGGAATTCCTGATCGAACAAGGCGTGTCCCTTGTGGACGTTTTCTACGAGACGCGTATGCGAGGCGCCGGGAAACGCTCCACCGGAGGCCCTCGCCTCGACAAGGGAGGCTGAGATGTTGCATGCCGACCGCCTCGTCCATACCACCTGTCCCTACTGCGGTGTAGGCTGTCAGATCGACTTGCATTTGCACGATGGAGTGATTTTCCGCGTGGCCGGCCGATACGACAACAAGGTCAATTTCGGCAACCTGTGCGTCAAAGGTCGCTTCGGCTACGACTACGTGCACTCGCCGGACCGTCTCGATACTCCGCTCATCCGCCACCGGCGCCGGGCGGAGCCCCAGCCTTCGGGTTGGGACGAGGCGTTGGATCTGGTCGCAGGTCGGTTAGAGGCGATCCGCCGGGAGCACGGGCCGGAGAGCATCGCCGTGCTCGTATCAGCTAAGTGCACCAACGAAGAAAACTACCTATTGCAGAAACTCGCTCGAGCGGTGATCGGGACAAACAGCGTCGATCACTGCGCGCGTCTCTGACACTCCAGCAGTGTGGCCGGTCTGGCCACAACGCTCGGATCCGGCGCCATGACCAACTCCATCAGTGACATCGTTGAAGCTGATGTGCTTCTGGTCGTAGGCAGCAATACAACTGAGACGCATCCTGTGCTGTCGCTTCAGATGAAGGCCGCCGTGCGCAAGCACGGCGCCAGGCTCATCTTGCTCGATCCGCGACGGATCGAGTTGGCTGGGTTCGCCTACCTGCACCTGCGCAACCGACCAGGCAGCGATATCGCCGTGATCAACGCCATGGTCAACGTGATCATCGCGGAGGGACTGCAGGATCGTTCCTTCATCGAGGCCCGCACGGAGAACTACCCGACCCTCGCCGCCGCGGTTGAGGGCTGGACGCCCGAAAGGGCCGAACGTATATCGGGCGTAGCGGCGGAAGACATTATCCAGGCAGCCCGGCTCTATGCCGAGGCCAATGCGGCTGCCATCTTCTGGGCGATGGGCATAACTCAGCACACGAGCGGC
Organism: Candidatus Eisenbacteria bacterium RBG_16_71_46; assembly: GCA_001780165.1. GTDB lineage: Bacteria > Eisenbacteria > RBG-16-71-46 > RBG-16-71-46 > RBG-16-71-46 > RBG-16-71-46. The sequence goes on from MFFQ01000010.1 coordinate 4,802, forward strand.
ACCGACAACGTCAAGGCCCTGTCGAATCTGGCGTTGTTGTGCGGACAGATCGGCCGACCGGGGACCGGCCTCAATCCTCTGCGGGGACAGAACAACGTTCAAGGCGCCTGTGACATGGGAGGTCTGCCGAACGTCCTCCCGGGGTATCAGGCTGTGACCAGTGAAGAAGTCCGCCGCAAGTTCGCCGTAGGCTGGGGCATAGACTTCGATCGCCTCAGTCCGAAGCCGGGCTTGACCGTGACCGAGATCATGGATGGCATTCTGGAGGGTCGGATCAAAGGATTGTTCATCCTGGGTGAGAACCCGATGCTTTCCGACCCGAACCTCAACCACGTCGAGCGAGCTCTGGGTGAGGTCGAATTCCTTGTCGCGCAGGACATTTTCGTCAACGAGACGGGCGCAATGGCGGACGTCGTTCTCCCCGGTGTGAGCTTCGCCGAGAAGTTGGGCACTTTCACCAGTACGGAACGCCGGGTGCAGCTGGTGCGGCCCGCAATTGAACCCCCGGCGAACGCCCGCCAGGACTGGGAAATCATCTTGGATCTGGCCCGGCGGATGGGGGCGAATTGGTCCTATACCGGCCCAGGGGCGATCTTCGATGAGATGGCGCGATTAACGCCGCAGTATGCGGGGATGTCCCACGAGCGGCTTGAGGGCGGCGGATTGCAGTGGCCGTGCCCGACAGCGGACCACCCGGGAACGCCGATCTTGCACGTGGAGAAGTTCACGCGCGGCCTGGGCTTGTTCAGCCCGGTCGAGTACACCCCGCCGGCGGAGATCACCGACGAAGCCTACCCCTTCGTGCTATCGACCGGCAGGGTGCTCTTTCACTGGCATGGAGGGACGCTCTCCCGCCGATCGCCGGGCCTTGACGCATTGGCGCCACAGGCCGAGGTGGAGGTCCATCCGGAGGATGCCGTTTCATTGGGGGTCACGAGCGGGATGCCGGTGCGGGTGAGCTCGCGGCGTGGATCGGTCGTGGCTGCGGTCCAGGTAACCCGCCGCTCACCCCCGGGGACCGTCTTCATGACTTTCCACTACGCTGAGGCCGCAACCAACTTGCTTACATCGGATGCTGTCGATCCGGTAGCCAAGATCCCCGAATATAAAGTTTCCGCCGTCCGGTTGGAGGCGTTGCCAGAAGTCGTTCTGCAATAGACGTGAGTGGTAACGGGAAGACCGCTCAATCCAGGCCGAGACCCCATCCCTCAAGCAGCGGAATCTCAGGGATTGCCGTGAGGTCGAGCTGGAGCGGGGTAATTGAAACGAAGCCTTCGGCCAGGGCCCCGATGTCGGTCCCATGATCGGCAACGCCGGAGGGCGCCTCGCCGCCGATCCAGTAGTATGGTCGACCGCGAGGATCTTCACGACGCACCAGGGCATCGCGATAGACGCGTAGCCCCTGGCGGGTGATCGCCACACCCCGAATCGAATCCAACGGAAGATAGGGGACGTTGATGTTGAGCAGCACACCTTTCGGCAGGGGCAGCTGTGTGATCTGTCGCGCCAGGCGACAGGCGATGACCGCCGCGGGAGTGTAGTCGACCGGCCCTTCATGGTGCTCGGGTGTGTCGAGCGAGATGGCGATGCCGGTGACGCCGGCGATAGCCGCCTCCATCGCCGCCGTCACCGTTCCGCTGTAAGTCACATCGTGGCCCAGGTTGGCGTGCGGGTTGATGCCGGAGACAACGAGCTCCGGTGACGGTTGGACCAGACCCAGCAGAGCCAGAGCCACGCAATCCGAAGGTGCTCCGTCCGTTGTCAGGGCCTTTGTCCCGTCCGCCAGGTCAGCTTCCCAAACCCTGAGCGGTCGGTGCAGCGTCTTGACATGTCCCGAAGCCGACCAGTTATGATCCGGCGCAAGGACCGTCAGTTCGCCGATCGAACGGAGTTGGTAGGCAAGGGCGCTCAGCCCCGGGTGGTAGATTCCGTCATCGTTGGTGAGCAGAATGTGCATCGGCAGCCTCCGGCGCGTTGGGAGGATTCTACCCCTGCGACAGATGCGCCTGGCGTTCGGTCTTATATGTAGGTTGGGGCTTGCTCGCCGACCTCCCAGGCTCTATACTGTCACGGCATCCTGCGGTTTGGCATTCGTTGGTGGGAGTAAGATCATGAAAAGGCGAACGAAGTTGGCTGGTTCGGGGTTGTATCCCATTGTCGCAGCTGTCACACTCACTTTGGCTTGCGGGTTGAGCTCACCAGCTCTCTCGACGGCGACCTCGCCGGCCCCCGAAGTACCTCCTGCCCCATCACCTCAGGCCTCACTCGGCAACAGCACATCCGACCTGGCGCGCGCCACGGTCCAGATCCTGGCCCTGGTGCAGAGCGGAGGCGGCTACGAACCAGTCTGGACCGGATCTGGAAGCATCATTGCCCCGCAGGGCCTGATCCTGACCAACTCCCACGTCGTCGATGATCGCTACGACGATTACGACGTCCTGGGTGTCTCCCTGACTGAAAGAACGGATCAACCACCGACTCTGACTTTCTTGGGCGAGATCGCGACCGTGGACTACGGCCTCGATCTGGCGGTGATCCGGATTACCTCGGACATGGATGGAAATCCGGTCACGCCCGATCTGCCCTTTGTCCAGCTGGCGGATTCGGATCTGGTTGAGATCGGTGACGACCTGCGCATACTCGGCTATCCGGGCATCGGAGGCGACACGATCACGTTTACCGAAGGCGCAGTGAGCGGTTTCACATCGGAGCGAGGTGTCGAAGGGCGGGCGTGGATCAAGACCGATGCGACGATCGCCGGCGGAAACAGCGGCGGAATGGGTGTCAATGCCGACGGCCTGCTGGTCGGCGTTCCGACGCGGGCCTCGGCCGGCGGAGGGGATAATGCGATCGTCGATTGCCGGCCTGTGGCGGACACGAACCGCGACGGGGTCATTGACGACCAGGACAGCTGTGTGCCCATCGGCGGCTTCCTTAATGGGTTGCGCCCGGCGAAGCTCGCTCAACCGTTGATCGACGCCGCGCTCAATGGGGAGGAGTACGCCCTCGGCCCGGGGCCGCTGGAAGTCCCGGGCAGCTCAATGGACCTGAGCCAGGTCGTCTTCAGCAACCTCCTCTTTTCGGATGAGGTGACCGCCGACGACAACCCGGGGAACCTGTGGTACGCGCTCCCTGAAGGTGCTACTCAATTGTGTGCGTTCTGGGACTACGAAGGCATGCTAGATGGGCTTACCTGGTCGGCGTACTGGTTCGCCAACGGCGAGCTCGATGAAAGCGGCAGCTTTCTGAATGACACCTGGCAAGGCGGTGCCAGCGGGAACTGGTGGGTCTGTGTCGCGAGTGACAGCGGTTTGAGCAGTGGAATCTACGAATTGGCTCTGGATGTGGAAGGCGAAGTCATTCTGACGGATTCGATATTCGTCGGCGGGAACC
>MFFQ01000011.1:0-1978 GCA_001780165.1 Candidatus Eisenbacteria bacterium RBG_16_71_46
AATGGCGCCTTCGGCAACAACAAGATCTCGATCGAGAAGTACAGCGCGGGCAATTCCCTGCCCGCCTTCCACGTCGGCACGGTGGCCGAGCTGCAGGAGCTGCCCACCAATCCGTTTGCCGAGCAGTGGGAAGGCTGTCTGGTCCGGGTGCCAAGCGTGACGCGCGTGGCGCGCACCGTGAACGTCGGCACCTTCAGCTCGTTCATCGTCGTGGACGACGTGGTCTGCCCGACCTCGTCGCCGGGCCCGTGCGACAGCATGTTCATCGACGGCAGCACGCTCTCGTTTTCGGCCGTCTCCCCGCCCCCAGTCGGGACCAAGATCCAGACCGTCCAGGGCATCTACAACCAGCGCACGCGCGGCTACCGGATCCAGCTCCGCGACGCCAACGACATCGAGGCGGCCACGGCGCCCAGCCTGGCCGACGCCTACCCGGTGCACGACGACACCCTCCGCGTGATCTTCGACAAGAACGTCACGACGGCGAGCGCCGAGAGCACGGCCTACTACTCGCTCGGGTCCTTTGGCACCATCCTCTCGGCGACGAAGGTGGAGCCGAACGTGGTGCACCTGGCCATCAGCAACGGCCTCGCGCACGGTGACAACGAGTCCGTCTCCGCGATCACCGTCGCGGCCGAGTCGAACGGGCTGAGAATCGAGACGCCCTCGTCCCGCAGCTTCTTCAACGGCGTGATGAGCACCGCCGAGGTCCAAGCCCCCGATCCGATCGCGCTGGGGGGCGCGCCCTGCGAGGACCGCTCGCGCTTCGCCGGCGCAGGTTCGGCGCCCGGCCAGCGGCTCACCTACCGCGGCGTCTTGACCGGACTCATGGGCAGCGTCTACTACCTGGAGGACGCGAACGCCGCGGTGCGCGGCGGTCTCGGGTCCTATGCGCCGATCGCTCCGCTCACGAACGGCCGCCAGTACATGTGGGTGGGCACGGTGCAGGAGTACTTCGGCGAGACCGAGGGCGTGGGCAACGTCTACCTGCGCGATGAGGGAGCGCCGGGCATTCCCAACCCCATCGTGCAGACCGTGGCCGTGCTTCGGGATTCGACGTGTGACGCCGGCCAGAGCCTGACGACCGCCGAGGACTACGAGGGCATGTTGGTGAAGGTGAGCTACGTGCGCATCGTGGAAGAGCGGACCGCGGGACAGAGCTTCTACGTCGCCGGTCCGAGCCCGACCTACCCGGACACCATGCTCATCTCGATCGGGGAACTCATCCCGGTCACTTTCGATCCGGATTCGGCGCACACGGTGGACGTCACCGGAATCCTGCGCTGGTCCTTCGGCCAGTTCCGCATCTACCCGCGGACCAACGCGGACATCGTGGACCATGGCCTGAACGTGGACGTGGGCCCGAACGCGCCGTCCAGCCGCCTGAGCTTCGCGGTCTACCCCAACCCGGCGAAGAACGCGCGTCTGTCGTTCACGCTGCCGCGGGCGGGGGACGTGGACCTCTCGGTCTACGATCTGGCCGGACGCAAGCTGGCCACGATCGTCAAGGGCCAGTTGCCGGCCGGTGAGTTCAGCAAGGCATGGAACGGCCTGGATGATGCGGGTCGCAAGATGGGAGCCGGGATCTACTTCTACCGACTCCAGTTCGAAAACGAGAAGCTCACCAAGAGCGGCGTGCTTCTGCAGTAGCCTCAGCACTTCACGCAGCGGCCGGGCTCCCTCGGGAGCCCGGCCCTTTGCGTTTGGGCGCGAGGAGTATCGGCGGACCGATCAACTGAGCGGACCCCACGTCCGCCAAGCGGGCCTCCGCGAGCGGGGACCGGCCGCGCACGTCGCGCGCCAGCGGGCCGCAGCGGGCGGGGACCGGAGCGCGGGCTCCGCAGACGCGCTGGAGCCAGGATGGCGGGCGCGTCGAGGATAAGCGAGGCGGAGCCAGGATGGCGGAGCCGAGCGGCCCGCGCGCAGGTCCCCGCCCGCTGCGGCCCGCTGGGCACCGCGCCCGATCGAGGGGCCCGCG
>MFFQ01000011.1:1998-24212 GCA_001780165.1 Candidatus Eisenbacteria bacterium RBG_16_71_46
CCGCCTGCTGGCTTGCTGGCGAGCGCCGGTCCCCCGCTGCAGGCCCCCGAGATGCGCTCCAGGCGCTCGCAGGCGCTCCAGGCAGGCCTAGGGCGCGGCGTTGCGCCTCCGGGGCCGGGCTCCTATAATCGCCGCGTTGCACGCCGCCGCGGACGAAGTGGGGCGGGAGCCACGATGGGCACCCTACTCCTTTACAGCACAACGCATTGAGTCGCGGGATCTGGCCCCGCGTCCGGGATTTCCGGGCGGCGTCCCCGCGCGGGAGGACCGTGAGCGCGGACACACCGCAGCAGGGCCATCGGGTGGCCGATTCCGTCACCCAGATGAGCCAGCTCGTGCTGCCCCACGAGGCCAACGTGCACGGCAGCGTGCTCGGCGGCACGGTGATGCATTGGATCGACCTCGCGGCCGCGGTGACCGCCAACCGGCACTGCCGCCGGCCGGTCGTGACCGCCGCGATCGACGAGATGTCCTTCGAGGCGCCGATCCAGGTCGGGCAGCTCGCGCTGCTGTGTGGGCGCATCACGCTGGTGGACCGCAGCAGCATGGAGATCCGCGTGGACGTGGAGTCCGAGGACCTGTTGAGCGGCGAGCGGCGCCACACCAGCACGGCGTTCGTGACCTTCGTGGCACTCGACACGGAGACCGGGCGCCCGACGCCGGTCCCGCCGCTCATCCTCGAGACCGAGGAAGAGCGGGCCGAGAATGCCCGCGCGCAGGAGCGGCGGCGGTTGCGCCTCGAGCGGCGTCAGGCCGCGAAGCAGCGGGCGAGTACGGAGGCCCGGCGGCGGGCCCCCGCGTGAACGGGAAGCACCCGGAGCCGCGCGCACACCGCGCGTGGCATCGGTCGGAAGCCTAGGCCATGCCGCCCGCGTCCGCTGGGCGCGGGACGGCCAGGGAGGGAGCGTCGATGGCAATCTCGATCAAGGTGCCCCAGCTCGGCGAGAGCGTCGCCGAGGGCACGGTCTCCAAGTGGCTCAAGGCCGTGGGGGAGAAGGTGCGCAAGGAGGAGCCGCTGGTCGAGATCCAGACCGACAAGATCAACGTCGAGATCCCCTCCCCCGCGGACGGCACGCTCTCCAAGATCACGGTCGCGGAGGGCACCACCGTCCTGGTGGGCACCGAGATCGCGGTGCTCTCGGGCGCCGACGAGGCCGTCGCCGCGCCCGCCGCGGGCGCGGGCAGCGGAGCGAAGGCCGCGGCGACGCCGGCCGCGGCCGCGATGCCGGCGCGCGGCGCTGCCACCGCGACCCAGGCGCCGCCGGCGAGCGCGGCGCGGACGCAACCGGCGAGCGGGAACGGCGCGGCCCAGGCCGCCGAGGAGGTGCGCGGCCTGTCGCCCGCGGTGCGCCGCATCATGCGCGAGCAGAACGTCAGCATGGCTGAGATCGCTTCGATCGCGGGCTCGGGCGTGGCCGGCCGGGTGACCCGCGACGACCTGATCGAATACCTCGAGCGCCGCGGCGCGCCGCCGCCGCCGGCTCCCGCCGGTGCCGCCCCCGCCTCCGCGCGCGAGGCGGGCCCGCGCCCGGCATTCCTCACCGCGAGCAGCGCCCCGGCGGCCGCCGGGCCGCGCGAGGAAGTCGTGCCCTTCAACATGGTGCGCAAGCGGATCGCCGAGCACATGGTGCACGCCAAGCACACCGCGGCGCACACCCACTGCTTCGACGAGGCCGACCTCGGCGCGATCGTGGCGCTGCGCCGGGAGTGGGGGCCGAAGCTCGAGGCGCAGGGCATCAAGCTCAGCTACATGCCGTTCTTCATCAAGGCGAGCGTGCTCGCCCTGAAGGAGTTCCCCTGGGTCAACGGCGAGGTCAAGGGCGAGTCGCTCGTGGTCAAGAAGTACTACAACATCGGGATGGCGGTGGGCCGTGAGGAGAAGGGCCTGATCGTCCCCAACATCAAGGACTGCGACCGCAAGAACCTGGTGCAGATCGCGGCCGAGGTGAACGATCTCGCCGCGCGCGCCCGCGCCGACCGCCTGCGGCCGGACGACATCCAAGGGGGGACGTTCAGCATCACGAACGCCGGGGTGTACGGCGCGACGAACTCCTCGCCGATCATCAACGTGCCCGAGGTGGCGATCCTCGGGGTGCACAAGATCATGGAGCGTGCCGTGGTCCGCGACGGCGCGATCGTCGCGCGGCCGATGATGCACCTCGCCATCGGCTTCGACCACCGGGTCGTGGATGGCGAGCTGGCGGTCAAGTTCCTGCGCCGCGTGTGCGAACTGCTCGAGAAGCCGGAGCTGCTCTGGTTCTACGCTTGAGGTCCGACACGAACGAGGCGAACGACAAACTGACGGCCTGCGCCCTGGGCTTCACTCCCTACCGCGAGGGACTGCGGCTCCAGGAGGGGCTGGTGTCGGCGCGCGCGGCGGGCGCCACCGGCGACTGGCTGTTGTTTCCCGACCATCCGCCGGTGCTCACCCTGGGGCGCTCGGGGCGCGACGACAGCCTGATCGCCGATCCGGCGACCCTGCAACGGCTCGGGGTCGAGCGGTTCGAGGTCGCGCGCGGCGGCGACCTCACCTGGCACGGCCCGGGCCAGCTCGTGGCCTACCCGATCGTGGATCTCAGCCGGCGCGGCAGGGATCTGCACCGCTTCCTGCGCGGGCTCGAACGGGCCCTGATCCGCGTGCTCGAGGCCTACCGGGTGGAGGGGCGGACGGTGGCGGGCAGGACCGGAGTGTGGGTCGAGGGGCGCAAGATCGCGTCGATCGGCATCGCCGTGCGCCGCTGGGTCAGCTACCATGGTCTGGCGCTGAACGTTGCACCAGACCTGCGATTCTTCGATCTCATCCATCCCTGCGGCCTTCGCGGCATCCATATGACATCACTGGCTGCCCTGATGGGCGCCTCGGCCCCGCCGCTGGCCGCGGTTCGGGAACAGGTGGCGCGGGAACTGGCCGATGGAATGGGATATTCGGGCCTGCGCTGGGCCAGCCCGGGAGAAGCGCGCGACGCCGCCGGCGAAGACGCCGGGGCGGAGGTCTCCTCCGTGGAGCCACAGGAACCGGCCGTGAACCAGGTACGTACCGCGGGTGTTCCCCGCTGATCAGGAGGTCATGATGCTGACGCTTTCCGAGACCGCGACCCGCAAGCTCACCGAGTTGTTCGCCCAGCAGCAGGAACCCGTCATCGGGCTGCGCGTCAGCGTTCACTCCGGTGGATGCTCGGGGTATCAATACGGCATGTCGCTCGCCCCTGCGGTCGAGGACGGCGACTGGGTGGGCGAGTTCGGCGGGGTGAAGGTGCTGGTGGACGCGCAGAGCGCGCCGCTGCTCCAGGGCGTCAACATCGACTACGTCGAGACGCTCCAGGCCTCGGGCTTCACCATCCAGAATCCCAACGCGGTGCGCGGCTGTGGCTGCGGCAAGTCGTTCGAGGCCCAGGATGACCCCAACGCCCAGGCCACCGAGGGTGGGTGCGGCTGTGGCGGCCACTGATGCGGAAGGACACGGCGTGAAGCTCACCCTGTTCAGTATCGATGAGGCCAACGAAACGCTGGCCAGGATCCGCCCGGAGCTCGAGCGCCTGGTGGGGACGAAGCGCGCCTTCGACCGCCTGCAGCGCCGGGTGGACGTGCTGAGCCTGGCCTCGGCGGGCGCGGGTCCGACCAATCCCGACGCGGTCGAGTTGAAGAACCTGCTCGAGCGCCGCCGGGTCCTGGGCGAGCGGCTGAAGGAGGGTGTCAATGCGGTCCAGCGCTCCGGCTGCGTGGTGAAGGACCTCGAGCGCGGCCTGGTGGACTTCTACTCCATCGCCGGCGACCGCCTGATATTCCTGTGCTGGCAGCTCGGCGAGCCCGAGGTGCAGCACTGGCACTCGCTCGAGAGCGGTTTCCAGGGACGGCAGCCGCTCAAGCCGACCGAGCGCTCGTGACCCCGCGCCGCCGCGGGAAGGTGCTGCCATGGTGAGTACCGTCACGTCCGAGATCTCGCGGGGCGCCCGACCGTTCTCCGAGTACGCTGCGCTTGCCGCGGGCGAGATTCGCGAGCGCACCCGCGCGGCGAAGCACGCGCTGGGCGCCCGCGCGGTGATCCTCGGGCACCACTACCAGCGCGAGAGCGTGATCGAGTTCGCCGACTTCCGGGGCGATTCGTTCAAGCTCTCCCAGCTCGCCGCGGCGCGCGGCGAGGCGGACTGGATCGTCTTCTGCGGGGTCCACTTCATGGCGGAGTCCGCGGACGTGCTGCGCCAGCCGCACCAGACCGTGATCCTGCCCGACATGAAGGCCGGCTGCTCGATGGCGGACATGGCCTCCATGGACGACGTCGAGGAGGCCTGGGAGCGCCTGACCGCGGCGCACGGCGACACGCTGCTGCCGATCACCTACATGAACTCCACCGCGGCCCTCAAGGCGTTCTGCGGCGAGCGCGGCGGCGTGGTGTGCACCTCGTCCAACGCCGCGGCGGTGCTCGAGTGGGCGTGGGAGCGCAAGCAGCGCGTCTTCTTCTTCCCCGACCAGCACCTGGGACGCAACACCGCCTTCGCCATGGGCGTGCCGCTCGAGCACATGGCGGAGTGGGAGTACCGCGCCGAGGACCTCGATCGGATCAACGCCGCCTGCTTTAGGCCCGAGACCCGGATCGTGCTGTGGCGCGGCTTCTGCTCGGTGCACACCCGCTTCACGCGCGTCCAGGTGGACGAGGTGCGCGCCGCCGATCCCGCGGTCAAGATCCTGGTGCATCCCGAATGCCCGTTCGACGTCGTGCGGGCGGCCGACCTCGCCGGCTCGACCGAATTCATCATCGAGCAGGTACGCCGCGCCGCCCCGGGCACGCACTGGGCGATCGGAACCGAGATCAACCTCGTGCACCGGCTGGCGCTCGAGCATCCCGAGCAGGCGATCCATTCGCTGCAGAAGAACGTCTGCCCGTGCGCCACGATGAACCGCATCGATCCGGCGCACCTGCTGTGGGCGCTCGAGAACCTGGCCGCGGGCCACGTGGTGAACCCGGTCCGGGTGCCGGAGACGATCCGGGGGGGAGCGCGCGTCGCGCTCGATCGCATGCTCGCCCTCAAGGGCAGTGGCGCCGTCGCGCGCGCGTCGCTGGCCAAGGACTGAGATGAGCGACGAGCGGCGGCCCTCGGCTCCGAACGCGGCACCGGCGCGCGCATCCGCCGGCCCGCCCGCGGCCCCGGCCGGGCGCGAGGCGCCGGGGTCGCCGGCGGCCCCGACCGGCGCGCGACCCGGGACGCGCGCGCCGGCTGCACCGGCGCCCGACCCCGCACCGATCGCGTTGGGCGAGCCTGGACACGCTATCGGCGTCTACGGCGCTCCGCGCCCCGCGGTGCCGCAGCGCCTGCCGCTGACCCCGCGCTTCGGCGGCTGCGCTTCGGGTGCCGGGGGCGGCACCGGCGCCGACGCCGCGGCCGGCTTCCGCCGGCTGCCGGCGTGGCTCAAGGTGGATCTCCCGGGAAGCGGCGATTACGGCGATACCCGCTCCCTGCTGCGAAAGCAGAAGCTGGTCACGGTCTGCGAGGAAGCGCGCTGCCCCAACCTCGGCCACTGCTGGTCTCGCGGCACCGCGACGATCATGATCCTGGGCGAGCTGTGCACCCGGCGCTGCGGCTTCTGCGCGGTGGGCCCGGGGAAGCCCAACGGCTACATCGACTGGGACGAGCCGCGCCGGGTGGGCGAGTCGGTGGCCGCGATGGGCCTGCGCCACACCGTCATCACCTCGGTGGCGCGCGACGACCTGAAGGACGGCGGCAGCACGATCTTCGCCCGCGTGATCGAGGAGATCCGCCGCCGCGCGGACACCGTGATCGAGGTGCTGATCCCGGACTTCCGCGGTCACGCGGACGATCTGCAGCGCGTCGTCGCCGCCGGTCCCGACGTCATCAACCACAACCTCGAGACCGTCGAGCGGCTGCACCCGGTGGTGCGCCCGAGTGCGCGCTACGAGCGCTCGCTCGAGCTGTTGCGTCGGGTGCGCGAGAGCGGCGCCGCGATCAAGACCAAGTCCGGCCTGATGCTCGGCCTGGGCGAGCGCGAGGACGAGGTGACCCAGGCGCTGCGCGACCTGGTGGCGCACGGCTGCCAGCTGCTCACCATCGGCCAGTACCTGCGCCCGAGCCCGAACCACCTGCCGGTGATCGAGTACGTCCACCCCGACGCGTTCCGCGAATGGGGTCGCCGCGCCGAGGCGATGGGCTTCGAGGGCGTCGCCAGCGGCCCGCTGGTACGCTCGTCGTTCCACGCCGACGAGCTGGCCGGCACGGTGCGCCCCGGGGAGAGCAGCAAGGCGACCTAGCTTCCGCCTGAGAAGCCCGATCGGGGCGTTGCCCGGTCGCTCCTCGCTGCGAAGCACCCCAGAGGGTGCTACTCGCTCGTCTCTCCCTTGCGCCTTACCCTCGGGCTTCTCGGATAGCACCTCGCGCCTGCGTTCGCTACCGAAGCTCGATCCCATCCCGTTCTTCCGCGGTGCTGTCACCCCTCCACACCTCACGCGCCACCTCGAGGTGACAGGGTGACACCAGGCCGGTGCTTGTTTCCGACTCTCGCGCGAGCAGCGCATCACAGCCGGCATCCGCGGGTGTGGCACGCCCGATGCTGAGCATCGTCCACGGGGTCCTCGTCCCTCCCCGGTTCGACCCGACCGGGGTGCCGCGTGCGCGCGGCGAGGAGGCGATCGTGCGGATCCCGAACGTCGTGTGTGGCCTGCTGTGGCTCCTCGGAGCGTCCCCGCTGGGTGCCACCGAGCTCAGGCAATCCCCCGTAGACGATCTCAGAGCCACCATGGTTTTCACTGCGAGCTGCGAGTTGGGCGGCGGGGTCAGGTTCGTCCATCGCGGGGGCGGGCACGATCTTGCCGACCGCGACCGCACCCAGGACGCGCTGGACGGGCAGGACGGTCCCCAGACTCCATCGGGCGCCGAGCCGGCGGCGGCGGTCCGGTCCATGTTCGAAGCGTTCCGGCAGCGGTCCGCCGTGGGCTACGTCGCGTGGATGACCGAGGACTTCGCCTTCGATTCCGACGATCCCGACTTCGTCGCCGCGTTCCCGACGGGAATGTCGAGGGCCGATGAACTTGCCTTTGCCGGAAACCTGTTCCGTGACGGTGGAGATCGGTTGGCCGACGCCTCACGGGCCCACGCGGTGGGTGTGACGATCGAGATCGGTCCGATCGTCGCCCTGCCGGCGGACGATCACCCCGGGCAGGTCCGCGCTGCCGTCGAGCGTTTGCACGTGCGGATCACGCTCTCGGATGGCACTTCGATCGAGCTCGGAGGCACGCGCGCCGAGATCGACCTCGTCCTCACCGAGGCCGGCTGGCGCGTGCGGCGCTGGCACGAGAGGCATGGCCCGCCGGCCGGGGACGACTCGAACACGACGCGGGCGGCGCACGAGGGACGGTCCGACTCGACGGGCACGGCCGCGCCCGCGTCGCCGGCGGTGGACGCTCCGCCTCCGTTGCGCCTGGCGCTCGCGGCGCGCACCGACCGGGCGCGCCCGTCACCGGTCCTCGACGTCACGCTCCGGCGCGAGAGCGCGGTGCTGGAGGTCTTCGACGTGATGGGGCGCAGGATCGCCCGATGGGACCTGTCGGCGCTGCCGCCGGGCCACCACCTCGTGGGCGGGGGCGGTCCGCGGTACCGGGCGGGGATCTACTGGGCTCGTTTGCGGCAGAGCGACGAGGCGATCACGCGACGCATGGTGTGGGCGCCGTAGCCGCGGGCCGCTGCGCTCGGGGCGACTCGCCGCGACCGGCCGTCGCGGGTCCGACCCAGCCTCGGGCCCGGTGCCGCGCACGCCCGGGGCGGGGCGGCACGGACGCGTCAGGCAGGGAAGATCGCGCTTCAGGCGCGGGCAGTGTCCTTGTACAATCATCGGTCAGTTTCGCTCACCTGCGACCCCGGGCCCCACGGTCCGGGGCCGTCACATTCCACCTCGCTGGTTTGGTACGGGAAGGTCCATGCGAATCGCCCCGAACGCCACGCTCACCGCCACGCTGTGCGCCGCCGTCCTGCTGCTCTCCGTTCCTCCGGCGAGGGCCGCGTCCACGGCCTTCTCCGACGGCGTCTTCGTGAACTCCGATTGGACACTCGTCATCGAGGGACTCAACGGCGGGGGCACGGCCTCAGGCTTCCAGTCGCTCACCGGAGGGAATCCCGTCGAGTACCGCCGCGTGAACAACACCACGAACAGCGCGATCGGGACCGGCGTCTCGAACACGGTCTTCGGCGCGCATTTCAGGTCCGGCGCGGTGTTCAACCCGGGCGTGGGCGGAGCGCTCCTCTCCGTCGATTTTTCGGCGGCGACCATCCGCGTCGCGGGCGGCGTGCAGGCCTACGGTCTCGCGCTGAGGCAGGGCGGGGTGATCTACTACGGTCCCGGCTTCCTGAACCCGACGGCGTTCGGGACCTGGACGACCACGACCCAGACGGGCCTGGTCGCGGCGAATTTCGACGCCGCCGCACCCGGGGTCCAGACGCCGGACTTCGGGGTGACGGGCGGACCGATCGAGTTCGGCTTCTCGAGCGCCAACTCGACCAGCGTGGGCGGTGGCGGCGGCACGACGCAGGGCGGCATCGACAACTGGTCGGTCACGCTCCAGTACGACCGGGCCACGGCCGTGGATGCGGTCTCGTGGGGACGCCTGAAGCACCTCTACTGGAGGTGACCCGCGGCGATCCGTGGGGCGGGGGGCGGCGTCCGCCGCCCCTCCCCACGGGGCGCATCGCCATGGCGGCGGACGCCGCCCCCGCCTACTGCGCCGGGGCGGACTCCTCCTCATTGAGCCACGCCTTCCATGCCCGGTTGTTGAACGGCCGGCCGAGGAAGCTCGACACCAGCTCCGCCGCCGGCTTCGAGCCGCCGGGGGTCAAGACGAGTTCGCGGTAGCGCGTCGCCAGGCCCGGCACCAGCAGGTTCTTCTTGTCGACGTGGCTGAACATGTCCTTCGCGATCACCAGCGACCACATGTAGGTGTAGTAGACCGCCGAGTAGCCGTCGAGGTGCCCGAAGGCGCACTGCATGTGCGTGCCCTCGACATACGGGAACGGCTGGTAGCGCGCGCTGATGGACTTCACCAGCTCGTCGGTCTGGACCGTCGCCGGGTCCCGGTCGTAGCAGGAGAGCGAGGTCCGCGCGTACACCATCTGCCGCCGCACGCCGAGACCCTTGCCGAACTCGCTCGCGCGCTTCATCTGCCGCACCAGGTCCGCCGGGATCGGCTTGCCGGTCTCATGGTGCCGGGCGAAGGATGCGAGCACCGCGGGATCCCAGGTCCACTCCTCGAGCATCTGCGACGGGGCCTCGACGAAGTCGTGCTCGGTGCGGATGCCCCCGATGCCGACCCACTGGTGGCGTCCGGCGAACAGGGAGTGGAGCAGGTGGCCGAACTCGTGGAAGAACGTCCGCACGTCACCGTGCTCCATCAGCCCCGGGTCGTTCGGCTGGCCCCCCGGGAAGTTGCAGATCAGGGCCGCCTCCGGGATCTGCCGGTCCTTCACACCGGTGCGGATGTCGAACTGGGCGGCGTGGTTGTACTTGTCGGGGCGCGGGTGCATGTCGAGGTAGAAGCGTCCCGCCAGCTTGCCGCGATCGAACATCTCCCAGCACTCGACCGCCGGATCCCAGACCGGCGCGTCCTTGCGCTGGCGGAACTCCACGGCGAACAGCCGGGCGGTGACGTCGAGGACGCCCTGCTTCACCCGCTCGTAGGGGAAATAGGGCCGGACCTGCTGCGCGTCGAAATCGTACGACGACTTGCGCACCGCCTCGGAGTAGTAGGTGCTCTCCCAGGCGTTGATCACGGACGCCTGCGGCTCGTCCTGGCGCTTCCGCTCGAGCAGCATCTGGTACTCGCGCTGGGCCTTGTCGCCCGAGGCCGCGACGACCTCGTCGATGAAAGCGGAGGCATTGGCCGCGTGCTCCACCATCTTGTCCGCGGTGATGTACTCCGCCCAGCTCGGGTAGCCGAGCAGCTTGGCCAGCTCGTCGCGCTTGGCGATGAGCTGATCGAGCACCTCCATGTTCTTCGGGTGCGCGCGGTTCGCGAATTCCATGTACATGCGGCGGCGAAGGTCGTCGCTGCGCGCGTACGAGAACACCGGGATGGCGTCGGGGTAGTCGATGGTGAGCGTGATCTTGCCGTCCTTGTCCCGCGGGTGCCGGGCGATGTAGTCGGCCGGCAGGCCGTCGAGCTGCGCCGGGTCGTCCACGGACACGGTGCGCAGGTCGGAGCGGATGTTGCGCGAGAAGGCCTGGCCGATCTCGACCAGCTCCTCGCGCCGCTTGGCCACCTGGCGGCGCGTCGCCTCGTCGCGGTCCACTCCGGCGAGCCGGAAGTCGCGCAGAGTCTTCTCCACGTAATAGCGCGTTTCGGCGTCGGTGCCCTCGAGGTCGAGGGCGGACAGGGCGTCGTAGACGGCGCGGTTGAGGGACAGCTCGGTGGCGGCGGCCGAGGCCTTTTGGCTCAGCTTCTCGGCGGCAGCGCGCAGCCGGGCATCGGGATGGACGTTCTCCATCAGCGAGGCCTGCGAGGCGACCGCATCGAGCTCGAGCAGCGCATCGTCGTAGGGACGGAGCGTATTCGCGATGGTGCGCGGGCCTGCGGCCGCGAGCAGCCGGGCGATCGCCCGATCGGCGCGGGCCAAGCGTTCGTCGTTCGTGGCCTGGAACGTGACGGTGTCGGGCAGACCGGTCCAGAACGGCGCGTCAGAGGTGGTGGCGGCGCCGCCGGGATCCGCTGGTCCGAGGTTGAGCGCTGCCGAGAAGAAGAGCATGAGGTAAAGCCCTCGCATGGGTTTCACGGGACCTCCCAAAAGAAGCCCACCATCGGGCCGTGGCCGTAACGATCAGGGTCCGGGGCGGATACCGGCTGGCCGCGCGCGACAAGGTCTGCGCGGCGCGGGGATGCCGCCCCGAGAGGCCACAGAGTAGCCGACGTCGCTGCGGCGCTCAACCCCGGCGCGGCTCCGGCGCGGCGCGTGTCGCGGCGCTCAGCCCCGGCGCGGTGCGCGTTGTGGCGCTCAACCCCGGCGCGGCGGCTGGCTCGGGCGCATCTCGACCCGGCTGTAGAGCGCGCGCTTGGGCGAGCGCAGCAGGTCGAGCACGACCTCGGCGACATCCGCGGGCGAGAGGGCCCAGCCCGCCTTGTCGGTCGCCCCGCGGCCGAACTCGGTGGCGACGCTTCCCGGCATCAGGTAGGAGACCCGGATGCCGTCGTAGCGCACGTCCATCATCAGCGCCTCGCTGAATCCGTTGAGGCCGAACTTGCTCGCGTTGTAGGCGGTGCCGTTCGCGAAGGGGTTCTTTCCGGCGAGCGAAGAGATGTTGAAGATGTAGCCGCCGCCGCGCTGCTTCATCAGCGGGATCGCCTCGTGGCAGCAGTAGAAGACACCGTTGAGGTTGGTCTCGATCACGGCGCGCCAGTCCTCCGGCGTGATGTCGGCGACCGGGGCGAACAGCCCGATGCCGGCGTTGTTGACGAGGACGTCGAGGCCGCCGGCCCGCTGCGCGACCTCCCGGAACAGGCGCTGGACCTGCTCGTACGATCGTACGTCGCAGGCGAGTCCGATCGCACCGCCGCCCACCTCGCGCGCCGCCTTGTCGGCCGCGCCCGCGTCGCGGGCGGTGAGCGCCACGGTCGCGCCCTCGCGCCGCAGCCCCTCGACGATGCCGCGTCCGATGCCGCGATTGCCGCCGGTGACCACCGCCACCTTGCCGTCCAGGAATCCCATGCCTGCCTCCAGGTTTCGAGTGGACGCCCTGCACGCGACGGGCCCCGGAGGAATGCTCCGTGGCCCGTCCCGCGCGGGATGCCCCGTCAGGGCTACGCCTTGTGCTCCGGGTCCTCCCACAGGCGATCGATGCTCTTCAACAAGCCGGGATGGCGTCTCCCCTGGTAGAACACCATGCCCGCCGAGGCCAGCAGGTTGCCGATGACGATGGACCATGCCGACAGTCGGCCCGTGAGCTGCGCGCCGAGCGCGATGTCGAGCACGAAGAAGCCCACCGTGAGCCCGAGGAACATGACCAGCAGCACGAAGAACATGATCGGGAAGCGCTCGAACATCGTCATCAGGTAGGAGAACACGACCCCGACGATGACGAACGTCACGAAATGGAAGGCCGTATAGACCGCCACCTCCAGTGGAGCACCCGGGATGACGGTCAGAACGGCCTCCTTCCCGTGCAGCAGCACCGAGCCGAGCAGGGAGGGCGTGTAGAGGGGCTGCCCGTTGATCAGATCCAGCACCAGGAACCACACCGCCACGACGAGGGCGCCGATCATCCCCGTGAACAGGCCGTCCAGCAACGCGTCGGCGCGGTGGTCCGCACGGGCCGTGCCGGCGCCGGAGACTTGATCCACGGGCATGAGTCCTCCCCTGAGGGCGATGAGATTGGCAGGTCGAACGGGTGCTTCCAGCTCCAGACTACACCCGGACTACCGGGTGCGAAACTCCTCCGATGCGGGGACCGGCGGCACGATCAGGCGTTTTCGCGAGGCCGCAGGCAGCGCGTCAACCGCCCCGCGCCCGCGGCGGCGCCTGCCGTGAATTCGATCCGGCACAGCGTCGCGGGCGCGAACCCCGCCGCGCCCCCGGTGAACCGGACGCACAACCTCTCGACCAGGGGCAGGTGCGTGACGAGCAGCAAGTGGCCGACGAGCAGCCCGCGCCGCTCCAGTTCCACCGCCAGGGCGCCGGGGTCCTCCTCCGGGGCGAGCTGATCGAGGACGCCGACCTCGAGCCGCGGCACCAGGCCCGAAACCAGCAGGCGCGCGGTGTCGCGGGCGCGGCGGAGGGGACTGGCGAACGCCCCGGTTGGACGCCAGCCCTCCTCCGCGAGAAGGCGGGACAGGGCGCGCAGCGTGCGACGTCCGGCGGGGGAGAGCGGTCGGCTGGCGTCTCCGTCGGGGCCCGAGGCGGCGGCCTCGGCGTGTCGCAGCAGGTCGAGCACGAGGGGCACGGGGCAGACAATGCCATCGGCGCACCCGCTGTCAAGATCGCCGCTTGCGTGGGCGCGATGCCCTCCCCCCGGCCACGGTCGGGGCCGCGCCCGCCGAGCGCCGAGCGGAGCCCGGCGCCGAAAGGCGGGCCAGCCGCGGGCGCCTTCGTTCAGTGGTGGATGTCGAGCGATGGCATTGCGGCCAGGGAATCCCACTCGCTCGCCGGCAGTCGCATCCGCTGCTTCATCCGCTCGAGCGAAGCCTGCCATGCCGCGGCCCCCATCGCCGCCGGTTCCGGCACCATGTGGCAGCCAGTGCAGCGACGCACCAGCAGGGCGCGCATGGGCGTCATCGATCGTGAAGATGGTGCCCCGGTCAGGAAGTTGCCGACGGCGCAGCCCGTGGTGATCAGCGAGAGCGCGATCGCCACGATCACCCTCGTCCGGCGCACGTTCACAGCTCCACTCCGACGATCAGCCGCACCTCGGAGCGCGGGAAGTCAGAGAGGTTCAATCCCGCGTTCGTTGCCGGTCGCCCGGAGATCTGTGGCTGCCACCCTAGGGCGAGCTGGAGCTTCGGCGTCTGCAGGTTGATCGTCGGTCCAAGCTGGAAGCTGGATGCGTCCGGACCATCGGCGAGGAACGAACGCGCATAGACCGCCTCAAGCCCGACCGCGACCACGTGCCCGATCTCCCGGCTGACTCCGGCGGTCAGCTGCAGCTTCTTCTCCGTCGTCCCGCGATCGGATCCAGCGTTATGGCGCTCATACTCACCGACCACGTTCACCACGCTCACGAGCTGGTAGACGCGGCGTGCCAAGAGCAGTTTGGGCTCGAGCTCCAGCTCGCTGCCGTTCGCCCGCACCTCAAGATACGCCGCGGGATCCACCGGCAGCTTGCCGGGGTCGGCCAACCGATAGATGAACTCCAGCGAGGGACCATCGAAGGTCATCGGCGCATCCACGCCCGCCGGCTGGACGAAGTTGAGGTAGGCCGCGCCGGTCAGGCGGTCGGCGATGCCGTACTCGAACTCGATGCGGTTCCGCCACGCAGTGCCGGTCGTGTCGCCCTGGCCCGACGCGGCGATCGAAAAGACCTCGAGCTCGAGGTTGCCAGCCGGAGCGAGATACGGCGTGTAACTCTGGACGAAGTAGCGGCGATCGGCGTGGGCGGAGCCGGCGGCGACCGAGAGCAGCACGACCATGAGCGCGGAGCGGCGAATCAACGGCATCATGCGGGCGGTCCCCTTCAGCGGTTATGGACGATACTCCGGCGGAGCCGGAACGGAGGTGAGGCCGCGGCGTGAGCACGTCAAGTTCGGGACGAGCTCAGGCGCGGCGGTCGGGCAGCTTGAGCGGCTCAACAATGGCGCAGTACGACTCCACCGGACCCCGCACCGCGCAAGTCGCGCAGCGGGCCTCGGCGCTGCACTGGCGGTGGAACTTCCGGAACTGATCGAGCGCCCTGGAAAGCGCGGGACTGTCCGCGCTGAACCGAACGAGGTCCAGCAACCGGTCGGCCACTTCGTGGCTCACCACATGTTCCCAACGACAGGCCTCGGCCGAAGCCCGCTCGGGCGCCAGTCCCATGACCTCGGTGAGGAATGCCAGTACGATCGTGTAGCGGCCGCGCACGTCGGTGGCCACGCGCCGGCCAGCTGGCGTCAGCAAGGGAAAGCGGGCGGAATCGAAACGCACCAGGCCGCGCTCCGAGAGTTGTCCGAGCGTGAGCGAAACCGTCCCCTTGGTCACGCCGACCCGCGTGGCGATGTCCACGACGCGGGCGTAGCCGCGCTCCTCGCGCAGCTCCAGGATGGCGCGCAGGTAGTGTTCAGTGCTGGCGGACGGCTCGCGCGAGGCACGCACCGGGTTGGACCTGGGCATCGGACCTCCGAGTTTTATGCTTAGCACTTCTGTTTGGGCCATCAAACTATCCGGACCACGCCACCCCGTCAAGCCTGCAATCGACGGCCGGCGGCTCAGAGCGCGTCCAGCCACGCCAGCAGCGCCGGGTCACGCTTCCAGCGCGGCGGAGGGGACTGGCGAATGCCCCGGTTGGACGCCAGCCCTCCTCCGCGAGAAGGCGGGACAGGGCGCGCAGCGTGCGACGCCCGGCGGGGGAGAGCGGTCGGCTGGCGTCTCCGTCGGGGCCCGAGGCGGCGGCCTCGGCGTGTCGCAGCAGGTCGAGCACGAGGGGCGCGGGCGGCACAATGCCACCGGCGCCCCTCCCGTCAAGCCCGCGTGTCACGCCCGAGCGCTACACTCGCGTCTACTTGGTCGCGGCGGCCGCGAAGTCGTTGGCGCTGACCTCGAAGCTCAGCATGAAGCCGTTGCCGCCCTTGTACTCGAAGGGCTTGTCCCCGGCGCGCACGGCCTCGACCGTGTTGGGCATGAGGACGAAGCCATCGTTGCGCGGCAGTCCCCAGTACTTGAGGTTCTTGATCACCATCGGCTGGCCCTTGACGCTGGGATTGAGCGCGGCGCTGCTGAGTCGCACCTCGGCCGTCTTTCCGCCGTCGAGCAGGGCGTGCGACTCGCCGCTCCCCGCCACCCAGGCGATGTCACCTTCCGACGTCGTGAAGGACTTCCACTTCACCGGGTAGATGTGGCCGACGATCTTGACGATCGCATCGCGCTGCCCGGGGGTCAGCGACTTGTCGAAGGCGAGCACGGCCCAATCCATCTCGCCCCCCGAGAACTCCGCGCCGAGGTCGCCGTACACCCAGAACTTGGCGCCGTCGAGCTTGGTGGCGCCGAAGTTGCCCTTCTTGACCATGAAGGCATTGTTGAAGCGGCAGAAGTGCTCCATGTGGCCTTCGTGCCCGGCCATCGAGTGGCCGGCGGGACTGGTGTTGAAGTAACACTGGCAGAACATCGGGCACGAACAGGCCTCGATGATCGTGGCGTTCATGCTCCACTCCGGTGGGGACGCGATCTTGTCCGCCATGGCCGCCGCGGCGGCCAACAGAGCGACGAGGACGAGTGCGATCGAGGTCTTCATTGTTCGATCCTCCTGGCTGAGGGAAGTGCCCTGGGGGGCGACTGGTGAGTGAGGGCGCCATTTAACTCCTGGATGCTGTTTCAATCAAGAGTCTCCGCGCCGCGGGGAGCCGGAGGGTGCGGCCGGCCCGAGGAAGGTCCCGCCGAGGCTGCGGGACCCCCGACAACCGGTCCGGGATCGGGGCCGCGAAGCTCCGGCCCGATCCCCCTGCCGCCGGTCCGGTTGCGGGCGAGCGCGGCCCCCCCGGCGCCGCCGCCGGAGCCGCGTTGCGGGCTCCGCGGGCCTCCGATAGTCTTTCAGGCTACGGTCCGCGACACGACCTTCCCCCCGACCCGGAGCTTGCCTTCCCGCCCATGTCCAGCCGTTTTCTCGAGGCCCTGCGCCAGCGCGTCCTGTTCTTCGACGGGGCGATGGGGACCCAGATCCAGGCGCGCGAGCTGACCGCCGAGGACTTCGGCGGCAAGCGCTGGGAGGGGTGCAACGACCACCTGTCGCTCACCCGGCCCGACGTGATCGACGAGATCCACGCGGCCTACTTCGACGCCGGGGCCGACGTGGTCGAGACCAACTCCTTCCAGGCCTCGCGCCTCCGCCTCGAGGAGTGGGGCCTCGGCGAGCGCACGCTCGAGATCAACCGCGCGGGGGCCGAGATCGCCCGACGCGTGGCCGACCGCTGCGAGCGGGCCGACGGCCGCCCGCGCTTCGTCGCCGGCTCGATCGGGCCCTCCGGGCTGCTCCCGTCGTCCGAGGATCCCGAACTGGGCCGGCTGGGGCTCGAGCAGCTCATCGACGGCTTTCGCGACCAGGCGCTGGGCCTGGTCGAGGGCGGGGCCGACGTCCTGATCCTCGAGACCTGCCAGGACATGATCGAGATGAGGGCGCAGATCCTCGCCGCGCGCGAGGCGTTCGAGCGCGCCGGGCGGCGGCTGCCGCTCCAGTGCTCGGTCACGCTCGACGCCACCGGGCGCATGCTGCTCGGCACCGACATCGGCGGCGCGCTGGCCACCCTGGAGGCGATGGGCGTCGAGATCATCGGCCTCAACTGCTCGACCGGCCCGGATCTCATGCGTGACGCGATCCGCTACCTGTCGCAGAACGCCAGCACCTTCCTCCACTGCATCCCCAACGCCGGGCTGCCGATCAACGACGGCGGGCGCACGGTGTACCCGATGCGGCCCGAGCCGATGGCCGAGACCCTGCGCGAATTCGTGGCCGAGCTGGGCGTCAACCTCATCGGCGGGTGCTGCGGCACGACGCCCGAGCACGTGCGGACGATGGTGGCCACGGTCGGGCGCGGGCGCGCCCCGTCGCCGCGCCCGGGGCGCAGCGGCTGGTCGCTGTCGAGCGGCATGACCGCGACCGCGATGCGCCAGGAGCCGCGCCCGCTGCTGATCGGCGAACGGCTCAACACGCAAGGCTCGCGCAAGATCAAGCGGCTCGCGATCGAGGACCGCATCGAGGACATGATCCCGGTCGCGCGCGAGCAGGTCGAGGGCGGCGCCCACGCGCTCGACGTGTGCCTGGCGCTCACCGAGCGCACCGACGAGGCGCCGATGATGCGGCGCCTGGTCAAGAAGCTGGCGCTTTCCGTGGAAGCGCCGTTGGTGATCGATTCCACCGAGGCCCCGGTGATCGAGGAGGCGCTCAAGGCCTATCCCGGCTGCGCCCTCGTCAACTCGATCAACATGGAGAACGGTCGCGAGCGCATCGACACCGTGATGCCGCTGGTGACGACGTACGGCGCCGCGGTGATCGCGCTCACCATCGACCAGCAGGGGATGGCCAAAACCGCCGCCCGCAAACTGGAGATCGCGCACCGCATCCACGACATCGTCACGCGGGAGTACGACCTGCCGCCGCAGCGGCTGGTGTTCGACGCCCTCACCTTCACCCTCGCCACCGGCGACGCCGAGTTCCTGGACTCCGGCATCGAGACCATCGAAGGCATCCGCCGCATCAAGCAGGAGCTGCCCGGCGTGCTCACCAGCCTCGGGGTGTCGAACGTGTCGTTCGGGCTCTCGAAGGAGGCGCGCGCGGTCCTCAACTCCGTGTTCCTCTACCACTGCGTCCAGGCCGGGCTCGACATGGCGATCGTGAACCCCGCCGACATCACGCCCTACGCGGAGATCGCCGCGGACGATCGTCGCCTCGCCGAGGACCTGATCTTCAACCGCGACCCGCAGGCCCTGTCGCGCTACATCACCCACTTCGAAGGGCGCACGCCCGACGCGCGCGCGAAGGAAGAGGCTGCCGAGGAGGCCGCCCTCACCGTGGAGCAGAAGATCCACTATCAGATCCTCCACCGGAAGCCCGCGGGGATCGAAGCCCTGGTGGATGCGGCGGTCGGGCGCCAGGACCCGGTGACGGTGCTCAACACCGTGCTGCTGCCGGCGATGAAAGAGGTCGGGGACAAGTTCGGCGCCGGCGAGCTGATCCTGCCGTTCGTGTTGCAGAGCGCCGAGGTGATGAAGAAGGCGGTGGCACGCCTCGAGACCTACCTCGAGAAGCACGCCGACGTCAGCAAGGGCCGAGTCGTGGTGGCCACGGTGTACGGCGACGTTCACGACATCGGCAAGAACCTGGTCAAGACCATCCTCTCCAACAACGGCTACACCGTGTTCGACCTCGGCAAGCAGGTGCCGGTGCAGACCATCATCGACAAGGCGCGCGAGGTGAGAGCCACGGCGATCGGCCTCTCGGCGCTGCTGGTCTCGACCAGCAAGCAGATGCCGGTGTGCGTCGCCGAGCTGCAGCGCGCCGGGCTCGCGTTCCCGGTGCTCATCGGTGGCGCGGCCATCAACCGCAACTTCGGCCGCCGGGCCGCGCTGGTGGACGGGGAGGTGTTCTACGAGCCGGGGGTGTTCTACTGCAAGGACGCCTTCGAGGGGCTCGACACCATGAACGCGCTCGTGGATCCGGTCGAGGGCCCGGCACTGGCCGAACGCATCCGGCGCGAGGCCTTCGAGTTCAAGACCAAGTCGGCGGAAAACGAGTCGCGCGCGGTGGCGGCCTCGGCGCGGCAGCAGGACTTCAAGGTCACGGTGGACCGGAACGTGCCGATCCCGCCGCCGCCCTTCTGGGGCGCGCGGGTCACCCCGACGAGCGCGGTGCCGTTCGCCGCGATGTTCGAGGGCATGGACCTGAAGACCCTCTACCGCTTGCACTGGGGCGCGCGCGGGAGCGGCGGCGAGTACGAGCGGCTGGTGCGCGAGGAGTTCGAGCCCGTCCGCATGCGCCTGCAGCGCGAGGCCGAGTCCAAGGGCTGGCTGCGCCCGGTCGCCGCCTACGGCTACTTCCCGGTGCAGAGCGAGGGGCAGGACCTGATCGTCTACGACCCGTCGGCCTTCAGCCCCGGATCCCTCGCCCCGCGCGGCAAGATCGAGGAGATCGTGCGCTTCGGCTTCCCGCGTCAGGCCGACCGCGAGGGACTGTGCCTGGCGGACTACTTCCAGCCCGTCGCGTCGAGCCGCTTCGACGTGCTCGCGGCGCAGGTCGTGACGGTGGGTCCCAACGTCGAGCAGCTCAACGCCGCGCTCGACCGTCGCGGCGAATACGCCGAGGCGCTGTTCGTCCACGGCCTCGCGGTCGCGGCGGCCGAGGGGCTCGCCGAATGGCACCACGGAAAGATCCGCGCCGAGTGGGGGCTCGAGGCCGAGCGCGGCAAGCGCTACTCGTTCGGCTACAGCGCCTGCCCCGACCTCGCCGACCAGGCCAAGCTGTTCGCGATGCTGAAGCCCGAGGAGGCGATCGGCGTCACGCTCACCAGTGCCTACCAGCTGGTGCCCGAGGCGTCGACCTCGGCGATCATCGTCCACCACCCGGCGGCCGTGTATTACATGGTCAAGGTGTAGGCTCCGTCCGCAAACGCCCGCGGGCTGCGTTGCGCGGTCGGCTCCTCGCTCCGACGTGGCCCAAGGGCCACGACCGCGCTCGTCGCGCGACCGCGACGCCTTGCCCGCGGGCGTTTGCGGACGGAGCCCGGCCGTGCGACGCGGCGTTCCCCCCTCGTGTAGTATCACGCTCGTTCCGCGACGCACTCGACCGCACCGGAGGCGAGCCATGCCCGAGCGACAGCCCTTCCGCGTCGCCGCCGTCCAGGCGGCACCCGTCTTCCTCGATCGCGACGCCACGCTCGAGCAGGCGTGCGGTCTCGCCGCCACCGCCGCGAGCCAGGGAGCCCGTTTGATCGTTTTCCCCGAGGTCTTCGTCTCGGGCTACCCCGATTGGGTGTGGAGCGTGCCGCCGCGCGAGCGCGCGATGATCGACGGACTCTACGCCGAGCTGGTGGAGAGCGCGGTGGAGGTGCCGGGTCCGGCCACCGCGCGCCTGGGAGACGCCGCGCGCGCGGCGGGCGCCTACCTCGTGATCGGGGTCAACGAGCGCAACGTCGAGGCCAGCGGCACCAGCCTCTTCAACACCCTGCTGATCTTCGATCCCGCGGGCGGGCTGATCGGGCGGCACCGCAAGCTCATCCCCACCGGCGGGGAGCGACTGATGTGGGCGCCGGGCGACGGCAGCACGCTCGCCGTGCACGACACGCCGCTCGGCCGGCTCGGCGGGCTCATCTGCTGGGAGAACTACATGCCGCTCGCGCGCTACGCGCTCTACGCGTGGGGCGCGCAGATCCACGTGGCGGCGACCTGGGACCGGGGCGAGCCGTGGCTCTCGAGCATGCGGCACATCGCCAAGGAGGGGCGGCTCTACGTCATCAGCTGCTGCCAGGCGATCCGGCGCGACGACGTCCCGGACCGTTACGAGTTCAAGCGCTTCTATCCCCCGGGGCGCGAATGGATCAATGCCGGAGACAGCGTGATCGTGGATCCCGACGGGCAGGTGCTGGCGGGGCCGTTGCACCAGAAGCAGGACATCCTCTACGCGGAGTTGGATCCCAGGCGCATGGTCGGTCCGCGCTGGATGCTGGATGTCGCCGGACACTACGCGCGCCCCGACGTCTTCGACTTCGCGGTGCGCAGGGTGCCGCGCGAGATCGTGCGCGACGCCGCGGCCAGCGATCCGGAGCCGGCAGCGGCTGCGGCGGCAGGGCCCCGCTCCCGTCGCGGGCCCGCCGGCGCGGCGTCGGCACGGCGAGCCCCCGGATCCTCGAAGGCGCGACGCGCGTCCGCCGCCGGCGCCCTGCGGGGGGGCGCGTCCAAGCCCATGGCCTCGCGCGGATCCCCGCGCCGCGCCCCGGCCGCGACGCGACGGCGAACGACGCGGCGAACCACGCGCGGGACGG
Source organism: Candidatus Eisenbacteria bacterium RBG_16_71_46 (assembly GCA_001780165.1). Taxonomy (GTDB): domain Bacteria; phylum Eisenbacteria; class RBG-16-71-46; order RBG-16-71-46; family RBG-16-71-46; genus RBG-16-71-46. Next base: position 23,141 of record MFFQ01000011.1, read on the forward strand.
CCCGCGCGCCGGGGCGCGGCTGATGGAGGCGCGGATGTACCCGCTTCGCGTCGGGCTGATCGGCGACTTCGATCCCCACGAGCCTCCGCACGCCGCGATCCCCCCCGCGCTCCAGCGCTCGGCCGCGGCGGGTGGGCTCACGCTCGAGTCCGCCTGGCTCGACACCCAGGGGCTCGAGCACGCGCCGGAGCAGGCCCTGGCGGCGTTCGACGCGTTGTGGTGCGTTCCCAAGAGCCCCTACCTCAGCATGTCGGGGGCGCTGCGGGGGATCCGCTACGCGCGCGAGAACGGGCTGCCATTCCTCGGCACCTGCGGCGGTTTCCAGCACGCGGTGGTCGAATACGCGCGCAACGTCCTGGGGATGACGGAAGCCGGGCACGCCGAGGTGCACGCCGGCGTCACGCTGCCGCTCGTGACGAAGCTCGACTGCCCGCTGGTGGGGACGCGCGGCTCGGTGCGGCTGCTGCCCGACACCTGGGCCCGCATGATCTACGACCGCGACGAAACCACCGAGGTCTACCACTGCCGCTACGGGCTCAATTCCCATTTCCGGGCCGCGCTGGAGCAGGGCGGGCTGGTCGTGAGCGGCGAGGACGCGGCGGGCGATGCGCGGGTGCTCGAGCTGCCGGGCCACCCGTTCTTCGTCTGCACCCTATTCCAGCCCGAGCGCTCCACGCTCGACGGCTCGGCCCACCCGCTGATCGACGCCTTCGTGCGCGCCGTGGGCGTGCGGGGTTCCGCCGCCCGGTGAGCAGCGCGCCCCACCGGCCCCTGCGCGTCGAGCCGGTCACGCTCGAAGGGGACCACGTGCGGCTCGAGCCGCTGTCGCTCGCGCACCTCGATGCGCTGTGCGAAGTCGGGCTCGATCCGGAGCTGTGGCGGTGGACCACCGCGCAGGTCCGCGACGCCGATGACCTGCGGCGCTACCTCGAGACCGCGCTGCGCGAGCAGGCGGAGGGCCGCGCGCTGCCCTTCGCGACCGTGGCCAAGGCCGCGGGCCGGGCGGTCGGTTCCACCCGCTTCGGCGCGATCGACGCGCGCAACCGCCGGGTGGAGATCGGCTGGACCTGGA
>MFFQ01000012.1:0-2096 GCA_001780165.1 Candidatus Eisenbacteria bacterium RBG_16_71_46
ACCGACCCGGCGGAGCTGGCACGGCACTATCGGGCGAGCGACGTCCTGGTCATCCACACCCGCAGCACGCCGACCCTGGACCGCATCGTGTCCCCCGCGAAGGCACCGGAGTACTTCGCCACCGTCCGGCCGGTGGTGTACGCGGGCGCCGGGTACGCGGCGGAGTTCCTGCGCGAGCGCGACCTCGCGGTGGTGGTCCCGCCCGACGATGCCGCGGCGCTCGCGCGCGGCATTCGTGAGGTGCTCGAACAGCCGGAGCGCTCCGCCGAACGCAGCCGCCGCGCGCGGCGCGTGGCCGAGACCGAGTACTGCCGCGAGGAGCAGATGCGCGCGCTCGCCGCCGAGATCGCGCGCCGGTTCGGGAGCGCTCCCGGCGGCGCGGAACTTGGTCGCGGTCCCGGCGCGGTGTAGCTTCACGAGTTCACGCGTGGAGGTTCCGGTCCATCGCGCCCGGCGACGGAAGGCCGAGGAGCGGGGATTCCCGGTCCATGGAGGGCGAGCGGCGGGTGAGCATGCGAATCCGGCCGACCGATGAGCCGCGGCAACGCCCGCGGATCGCGGTCGTCACGACCGTCCACCGCTGGGGAGATCCGCGCATCATCGAGCGCGAGGTCGCCGCGTATCTGGAATGGGATTGCGAGGTCCACGTCTTCATTCCCGTGGACCGCGACGAGGTCGCGTCGGTCGGCGACGACCACCGCGGACTCGGTTGCCTGCGCGTCCACGCGCTCCCCAAGCCGCGCGGACGGCTGCAACGGTTGGCGCTCTCGCTGCGCGTCGCGTCGCCGGTCTGGAAGGAGCGTCCGTTCGAGGTGGTCCATTTCCACGATCCCGAGCTGATCCCGGCCGTGGCGTGGCTCTCGCTGTGGTGGAGGCGCACGTACTTCCTCTACGACGTGCACGAGGACCTGCCCCTCGAGGTGCTCTCGAAGCCCTACTTGCCGGCGCCGTTGCGGCCGCTCGTCTCGCTCCTGATGGTCGGCCTGTGGCGCGTCGCGCGGGCGCTGTTCGACGGCTTCGCGCCCGCCACCGAGGCGATCGCCCGCCGCTGGCCGCCCGAGCGCACGCGCGTCCTGCACAACTACCCCAAGTCGCTGTTCGAGGCGCCCGCGGGCGAGCCGCTCGCGCTCGATCCGAACCGCCTGCTGTTCGTGGGCGGGCTCACCGAGGTGCGCGGCATCCGCGGGATGCTCGACGCCGTGCGGCGCGTGAGGGAGCGCCGCCCCGCGCTGCGCCTGGACCTCGTGGGTCCCGTGAACGACGCCTCGCTCGAGCTGGCCGTGGGCGCCGCGGTGGCCGAAGGGTGGTGCCGGCACACGACGTGGCTGCCGCCCGAGCGGCTCGCGGTCTTCTGTCGCGGCGCCGCGGTCGGCCTGGTGCCGTACCTCCCGGTGCCCGACCACCTCGAGGCGCTGCCCACCAAGCTGTTCGAGTACATGGCCATGGGCGTGCCCATTCTCGCCAGCGACTTTCCGCTGTGGCGCGCGCTCGTCGAGCGCAGCGGGAGCGGCCGCGTGGCCGAGCCGACCGTCGCCGGCCTCGCCGCCGCGCTCGAGGCCATGCTCGCCGACCCCGCCCAGCTCGCGCGCCACGGCGAGCGCGGCCGCGCAGCGTATCGCGGCGGCTACCGCTGGGAGACCGAACGCGAGCACCTGCGCTGGCACCTCGAGCGGGCGCTGGGGGAGCGTGCAGGATGAAGGTCGTGAGCGTGGTGGGAGCGCGCCCCCAGTTCATCAAGGCCGCGGTCGTGTCGCGCGCGATCGCGAAGTGGAACGAGGAGCACCCCGGCAGCGTACGCGAGGTGCTGCTGCACACCGGACAGCACCACGACGTGAACATGTCGGACCTGTTCTTCGAGCAACTCGCCCTGCCGCAGCCCGGGCATCACCTGGGCGTGTCCGGGGGCACGCACGGCGAGATGACCGGACGCATGCTCGAGCGCCTCGAGCCGGTGCTGCAGCAGGAGTCGCCCGACTGGGTGATCGTGCACGGCGACACCAACTCCACGCTCGCCGGCGCGCTCGCGGCGGCCAAGCTGGGCCTGCGCGTGGCGCACGTGGAGTCGGGCCTGCGATCGTACAAGCGCACCATGCCCG
>MFFQ01000012.1:2316-5641 GCA_001780165.1 Candidatus Eisenbacteria bacterium RBG_16_71_46
GCACCGTGCCGAAAACACCGACGACCCGCGACGGCTCCGTGCGATCCTCGAGGCGCTCGATGCCGTCGCCACGAAGCGCGCGGTGGTGCTGCCGCTGCACCCGCGCACCCGAAAGCGCATGGGCTCCTGGCGGCCGGCCAACGCGTTGCGCATCGTCGAGGCGATCGGCTACCTCGACATGATCCACCTGCTGCGCGCCTGCGCCGGAGTGATCACCGACAGCGGCGGCCTGCAGAAGGAGGCGTACTTCTTCGGCCAGCGCTGCCTGGTGCTGCGCGAGGAGACCGAGTGGGTGGAACTCGTGGACGGTGGCTACGCGCGGCTGGTGGGGGCGGACCGCGACGCGATCGTGCGTGAGGCGGCGACCTTCCTCGGCCGGCCACTCACCGGCGCCGCCGATCTCTACGGCGACGGCCACGCCGGCGACCGCATCGTGGCGGCCCTGGTCGGGCGCACTGCATGACGAGGCGCGAGCCCGTCGCGAGGGTGCGGATGCTGCTAGGCGCGAGGACGCTCCCGGCGTCGCGATCGCCCGCGGGGGCGCCGCCTTCCGGCCGCGAGCGGGCGCCGGGCGGCTGACCGCCCACTCACCAGTCGGGCGGCCGAGCGTCGATGGTCATGGACACCGGCGATCTCGAAACGCAGTCTAGTGCGCCGCGGCGTCGCGGAACACGCGCAGCAGCGTCATCGCCAGGATCTTGAGGTCGAAGACCAGCGACCAGTTGCGAATGTAGAAGAGGTCGTACTCGATCCGGCGGTCGAGCGGGGTGTCGCCGCGCAGCCCGTTCACCTGCGCCCACCCGGTGATGCCCGACTTCATGTGGTGCCGCAGCATGTAGCGCGGGATCGCCCCGCGGAACTGCTCGACGTAATTCGGCCGCTCGGGGCGCGGGCCCACCAGGCTCATGTGACCGCGCAGCACGTTCCAGAACTGCGGCAGCTCGTCGAGCGAGAGCCGGCGCAGCACCACCCCGGCGCGCGTGCGGCGCGGATCGCCGGGCCGCGTCCAGCCCGCACCCGTGGCCTCGGCGTCGGCCCGCATGGTGCGGAATTTGTGCATGCGGAACCGGCGTCCGTTGAGCCCGACCCGCTCCTGCGCGTAGAGCACCGGGCCCCGCGAGTCGAGCCGCACCCAGAGCGCGACCGCGAGCATCAACGGCCAGAGCAGCAGGAGCGCCAGCGCCGAGAACGCGAGATCGAGCGACCGCTTGGCCACCGCGTTCCACCCCTGGCCCGGGCTCTCGGTCACCAGCACCACCGGCGTGCCGTCGAAGTCCTCGACGCTGGCGTTGAGCATGAAGGCATGCGACAGATCGGGCACCAGCCGCACCGCCGCGGTGGAGTCGTCGAGCCGTGCGAGCGCCTCCTCCTCGGCGGCGAAATCCGCGCGCGCGAAGGCGAGGTAGACGATGTCCGCCCCGGTGGTCTCGACCAACCGCCGCAGATCGGCCACCGTCCCCAGCACCGGCACGCCATCCAGCTCGTCGCCAACTTCGGCGGGGTCGGCCGCCACCAGCCCCGCCAGGGCGAAGCCGTAGTCGGGGTGCCGGCGCATCGTGGCCACCAGCCGCCGCGCGCTCTCGCCGGTGCCCGCGATCAGCACGCGGCGCAGGTTGCGCCCGCGCCGCCGCACCGCACGCAGCACGGCGCGTAGCGCGATGCGGCTGCCGCACAGCGCCGCCGCGGCGAGCACGGCGAAGATGGCCAGCGCCAGGCGCGAGATCTCGCCGCGCGCGAAGTACGACGCGAGTCCCGCGAGCGCCGTGATCACCGCGACGCCCTGGATCAGGGTGTAGATCTCCTGCGAGAGCGGCGCGGTGCGGGCCGAGCGGTAGAGCCGGAACGTGCGGAGCACGAGCAGCGCCACCGGCGTGAGCACCGCCCCGAACCAGAGGTAGAGCGAGAACGGCGGGATCCCGAGCGGGACGGCGAGGCCGAGCCCGTAGAAACGCAACCAGTAGGAGGCGAGCCACGAGCCCGCGATCAGCAGGCCGTCGGTCAGGAAGACCGCGCTGGCGAAGAGCTGGCGATGACGGGAGAGCATGGGGAGAGGCTAGCGCGGACCGGCGGCGGCGGCGCACATGGCGGCCAGACCCAGGTGGCTAGCGCGGCGCATGGGCGCCGCCCTGCGTTCCATCGGATGCATGACCCGACGATACTTCAAAGGCAGGCGGGGTCCAACGGCCCGAGGCCGGTCCTGGACCATTCGTGCGAGCCCTTTGGCCCACCGGAGATCCGAGAATCCCGTGAAAGGCAGCGGAGCACTATCCGATAGTCGACTCCCCCCGGGCCGGTCGGCAAAGTCGAGGTCTGCGGCGCGGTGCACTTCCGAGTGCTATCGCATGACGCCCGGGTCGCTGACATCTCCGACCCTCTGGCTCAGCGAGCCGACCATGAAATATTCGGCTCGCAGACATTTGGCCGAGAAATGTTGCAAGGGCGCGATTGCCCCGCACCCCGCCATTCGTCCTTCAGGCCCTCAGGAGGAGCAGCAAGCAACCACCGTCATCGGCACATCACCGGGTCACGTGGACCGCCGGGCGGCCCACATCTTCGACGAGCCCCTCGAGGCGACGAGTGGTTTGTTCCCAACCAAATCGGGATCGCACGAATGCGCGGGCGCGTTGCGCGACGGCCGTGCCCATCGTTTCGCCGCGTAGTAGCTCCACGGTCGCTCGTGCTATGCCCTCGGCATTTGGGGCCACCCGCAACACTTCGTCATCGAGGGCGCCGATTCCGGCAGCAACCTGAGGGGTGGTCACCACCGGAACGCCCGCAGCCATGGCTTCGAGCACCTTGTTTTGGATCCCGCTGGAAAACCGCAGCGGCGCGACCAGCACGGCCGCCCGCCGCCACCATGGTGCGAGGTCTGGAACCGCACCGACAACAGACACACCGGGCAAAGACGACAACGTTCGCACGGTCCTTACGGCATCTGCCCCCACCAGGTCCAACGTACTTGCTGGCACCTCCGCATGGATAATGGGCCAGATTTCTCGTGCCAAGTAGATCGCTGCATCAACATTGTGCGGGACACTGAGATTCCCAAGAAACAGCACGTGGGGCGCGGCGCGAGGACCTATCGGAAGCTCGAACAGACGTTCGTCCACGCCATGGGGAAGAACGACGACGTTCTGGCAGCCCCGAGCCACGAGATGCTGACGATCGATTTCCGAGAGCACCCAGTTCTCCCGGAATTCTCCCGACACCCGACATTCGTAGTCGGCCACGCGGCGTCTCTCCCATGCCACGCCAGGGCGCTTCCACAGCGGTTGGAACTTCATGGAGCGGTCGAGCGAGAGCGCAAGGGAATCACCCAAGAACA
>MFFQ01000013.1 GCA_001780165.1 Candidatus Eisenbacteria bacterium RBG_16_71_46
ACCCGCTTCGCGGGTGCCCCTCGCGGCCGGTGGAACTCCTTGCGGCTGTCGCACATCTCGCGGTCTCGGCTGGCGGTTCATGAATAGTCCAGGCTAGGGGCTCCGTCGGCAAACGCCCGCGGGCCGCGTTGCGCGGTCGGCTCGTCGCTCCGACGTGGCCGGCGGGGCTCCGCAGGCGGGGACCTCCGCGCGGGCCGCTCGGCTCCGCCATCCTGGCTCCGCCTCGCTGCGCTCTGAGGGGCGCCCCGCTCAGGACGGGCTTCGATGGCATCCGGTGCGTGACCGAGGGGCGCCCGCCAGTCCCTGGCTCCTGCGCGCCTGCGGAGCCCACGCTCCGGTCCCCGCCCGCTCCGGCCCTCGGGCGTTTGGGAAAGGAGCCTGGTGCTGGATCAGCGCCCGAGATGCCCGCGGAGCTGGGGGAGCTGGTCGCGCCCGAGGAGCACGAGCCACACGACCGCGGCCGCCACCAGGCCTTCCACCCGGAAGATCCCGTCTACGAAGCGCGAGACCGCCTCGGAGTCGCCCCCCGCCATCAGGGCCTTGATGGAGACGAAGACCACCGCCACCTCGATCGCCACCAGGACCGGCAGACCGATTGCCGCGGCCCGGACCCGGCGCGCGATCGCGGCCCAGCTGCTGGCCAGGCAGAGCGCCACGTACACGCCGAGATCGAAGGGGTAGAACAGCTCCAGATCGAGCAACTCGATCTGCGCTCCCGGCGGCGCCGCCAGCCCCGCGCCCATCGCGGCGATCGCCCGCTCGTACGAGCCGTGGATGCTCCAGGCGATGAGGAAGGCCGGCGTGGCCCAGGCGATGAAGCGCAGCAGGAATCCCATGGGCGGCTCAGGCGCTCACGGCGGCGGAGCGCCGCGGGACGACGAAGCGCAGCCACAGCAGGAAGGCCGCGAGCACCAGGATCAGCGTACCCGTCTGCCACAGGTAGACATGCGCGAACTCGAACCACTCCTGGCGCCGGATCAGAATGCCGATGAGCGCGACGATGCGGATCGTGTTGAACACGTGGATCGCGACCGCGCCGAGCGTCAGTCCCAGGAGGCGCTGGCGCCAGGTCGCAGGGAACGCCAGCACGACGGCGGCGAAGAGCAGGTAGGGAAGGTGCGGGCTGCAATCCGAGACGATTCGGACACTGGCGCCTCCCGCGGAGAGGGTGTCGCCCAGCCGCGCGACCTGAACGCCGATCGCGCCGAAGACGCCGTGCACCGTCAGGAGCGTGAGCCCGATGCCGGCGTTCTCGATGGCGTGGAACCGGCTCACGACGGCGAGCACCGCCCCCCAATAGAGGGCGCAGCGCACCACGAAGCGCACGACGGGGCGATTCTCGGGGCCGAAGAGGCCCGTTCCGATCGCGCGCGCCCGCGGGTCGTGGCGCGCGCGGCCGCGCTCCCGCCCCCCGGACGAGACGTTCGCACGGCCGCCGCGCGCAGGGGATGCGCCGGTTCCGGATTCGCGCTTGCCAGTCATCTCCCTCGACACTCCGTCGGGCGCCAGGCTCTGTCCGAGAATGCCCGACTGGTTCAAGTTGCGCGGTCGGCTCCTCGCTCCAACGTGGCCAGAAGGCCACCATCGTCGTCGCTCGACCGCGACGCCCAGCCCTCGGGCGTTTTCAGCCAGAGCCTACGCGTTCGCCTGCTCGGCGAGCTTCATGCGCTCGAGCCTGCGACGATTGTACTCGGCGATGAGGTCGCGGCGCGACACCATGGCGACCACCCGCTTGGGGTCCTCGGGCGTCACGACCGGCAGCTCCTCGACGTCCCTGGCCACGAACCGCATGAGCGCGGTATTCAGCTCGTCGGCGGTAGACAAGGTCACGACCGGCCGGGTGGCGATGTCGTGGGCGATGACCAACCCGCTGGCGTGGTCCTGGTCCAGGAGCTGGCGGATGTCGTTGACCGACAGGATGCCGGTCATCTCCCCCCGGTCGTCGATCACTGGGAACTGCTGCTGGCTCGAGGTGGCGAATGCCTGGATCACCTCGGACAGGGGCGCGGTCTGGGGAATGGTGTGCAATGGGCGCTCCCCGAGCAGCGAGCCCACCTTGAGATCTCCGAGCACGTCCACGAAGTAGCGCTCGCGGTGGGCGGGGGACTCGAGCCGCGAGCGCACCTGGCTGCGGTAGATGGTCCAGCGGCGGCCGATCAGGTAGGCGAGGGCGCACACCCAGAGGGCCGGCAGCAGCAGCCGGTAGTTGCCCGTCATCTCCGACACCATCACCAGCGTCGAGATCGGTGTGTTGGCCGCGGCGGCGAAGAACCCCGCCATGCCGACGATCACGAAGGCGCCGGGCTGGGTGACCACCTCGGGCATGACCCGCTGGGCGAGCAGCCCCACCACGCCGCCGAGGCAGCCGCCGATCACCATCGAGGGGCCGAAGACGCCGGCCGAGCCTCCGGAGCTGATCGACAGCGACGTCGTGAGCATCTTGCCGAACGCGATCGCGAGCAGCAGCGGGATCGAGAGCGAGCCGACCAGCGCGTCCTGGATCGCGCCGTAGCCGAAGGCCAACACCGCCAGCGCTCGTTCGTCGCGCAGCGTCAGCAGCAGCGCCAGACCCACCAGCCCGGTGCCGAAGCCGCCGATCATCGGCTTGAACCACTTCGGGGTTCGCAGGCGGTCGAAGACCTCGTGGGTGCGGTAGAACACCGTGACGAACAGCCCGGCTGCCAGCGCCACCACCACCGCGAGCACGGTGTAGGGAATGAGCTCGGCGGGCGAGTGGAAATCGAAGCGGGGGGTGCTGAACAGGGCGCCGAAGCCGAACTTCAGCGAAAACACGCGATAGGCCACGATGCACGCGATCGCGGCGGGGATCACGACCTCGGATTCGAACTCGGGATCGGAATAGAGGATCTCGGCCGCGAACAGCGCGCCGGCGAGCGGGGCGCGGAAGATGCTGCCGACGCCGGCACCGACGCCCGCGGCGAGCAGCACCCGGCGGTCGCGGTCCGAGAAGCCGAGCTGCGTGGCGAGGAACGAGCCGAACCCGGCGCCGATCTGCGCGATCGGCCCCTCGCGTCCGCCGGAGCCGCCGGAGCCCAGGGTCAGCGCCGAGGCGATGGTCTTGACGATCGGCACGCGGCCGCGGATGCGTCCATTGTTGCGGTGGAACGCCTCCACCGCGGCGTCCGTGCCGTGGCCCGCGGCCTCGGGGGCGAAACGGTAGATCAGCAGGCCCGCAAGCAGTCCGCCCAAGGCGGCGAGCAGCGGCAGGAGCAGCGGCCGGAACGGCGTGTCCGTCGGGGCGAACAGGACGTAGTCGCCCGTCGGACCCTCCGGGCGGTAGCCGGCGAGGCGGTCGAGCAGCTCGTGCTGCGCGAACTGAGTGAGGACCTGGAAGGCGATCGCCCCCGCGCCCGCGACCACGCCGACCAGGGAGCTCAACACCAGGGCGCGGCCGACCAGCATGAGGTTGAGATCTTCGAAGGACCGCACCAGCCAGCGCACACGGCTCACGAGTCGACCATAGCATACGCTGCGCATCGCCCGCGGGCGCGATGCGGCCTCATCCGGGGCCCATCTCGGCCGGCGCAACGGGCGGCGGCGCGGTCGAGGAAGGCGGCGCCGCGGGCGGCACGCGCGTGGACGTCGCGCGCCGGTAACGCGAGACGTCGAGCGGACCGCCGATCGATTCCCACGCGGTGCGCGACACCAGCCGCCGGTCCGCCGCCGCGACCCGCTCGGCCATGGCGCCGACCTCGGCGCGGATGGCGGAGTTGGGGCGGCGCGCCACCACCCAGACCTCGTCATGACCGGCGACGCGCGCGCGCGCCTCCCGCTCCATCTCGGCGAGCTGTCGCGGGGTGTAGTCCGAGTCGAAGGGGACGTCGGGGTGGGAAACCTCGAACACCGCGACCGGATGCGGCAGCTTGGCGTCGTAGAAGCGGAACGCGTCGACGTCGAACGGCACCAGCACCGCGGCGCGGCCGGCGGGGCTCTCGGCGGCGATCGTCGCCACCACCTCGCGCCAGCGCTCCTTGCCGTAGTCCCAGTCCACCCGCACGCAGGCGTAGGTCTGGAGCAGGAGCAATGCCGCCACCCACGCCCGGGCGAGGCCCGACGGCCGCATCCGCTGGAAGCCGATGGTCTGCGCCACCGCGATCATCGGGGTGAGCAGCACGAAGTAGCGTGGCAGCCACAGCGGCGCGACGCGCGACACCGCGAGCACCGCCGCGAGCGGCAACGCGAACCCCGCGAACGCCAGCCGGGCGACCTGTCCGCGCGCGCCGCGTTCCCGCAGCGCGGGCAGCGCGAGGAGCAGCGGCACCAGCGGGATCATCACCAGCAACGCTTGCGCGAGCGGCGCCGGCAGCAGGTGGTCGAGCCCCGGCGCCGGCGCGCCGGGACCCGCGTGCACCAGTGGGATGGGGGCGAGAAACGCCGCGCGCAGCACCTGGAACACGCCGTGCGGGCCGGGCGGGCGCAGGTACCAGTGGCTCTCGGCGAGCTGCCCGGCCTGGCCCAGGCTCACGATCATCCACGGCAGGTAGAGCGCGAAGGCGATCGCCTGCGCCAGCGTCCAGCGGCCGAAGCGGCGCCGGCCGGCGGCGGTGCCGGCGGCGAGCGCCCCCTGCACGCCCATGCCGAGCAGGGCGATGCTCTGGGTGTAGAGCGCCAGCGCCGAGGCGCCGATGAGCGGCAGCCATGCCCGCCGGCGGTCGAACAGCACCGCGCGCGCGAACAGGTAGAGGGCGAGCACCGCGAAGCAGGCTACCAGGGCGTAGGTGCGCGCCTCCTGGGCGTAGAGCAGCTGGAACGGCGAGAGCGCGACCAGCGCCGCCGCCAGCGTGGCTTCGCGGGTGCCGGCATGGAGCCGGGCGATCCGGTAGGTGAGCCAGACCAGGCCGACCGAGGCCAGCACCGAGACCATCCTCAGCGGCGCCTCGCCGTCGCCGAAGCGCAGGGCGAGCGAGGTGAGAAGGTAGTAGAGCGGCGGGCTGGCGTCCTTCTCGGCGCAGAAGCGGATCAGCTCGCGGAGCGGCAGGGTCGCCGCGGTCCAGGTCGAGCCCTCATCGGTCCATACGCTGCGCGCACCGAGGTGCCAGACCCTCAGGATGAGCCCCGCGGCCAGCACCAGCAGGATCCCGGCGCGCTCGGAGAACGGAGAGTGCGGCTCGGCTCGGTCGGCCACCGCTAGTGTCCCGTCCCAGGAGTCGCTTGCCCACCAAGGCGTCCGCTGCGCCCGGCGGGCAAGGCGCGACGACGAAGTCGGATCATGGAGATCCGTCGAGGAGGAGCAACGCGGCCCACCCGGATGCAGCGGACGCCGACTGGCAAGCGACTCCTGGGACGGGACACTAGTCCCTCGCGAGAAGGTCCACGATGCGTTCGCCGCTGCGCCCGTCGCCGAAGGGGTTGGGCCAGTCGCGCGGGCGGCCGGCCATGGCGCGGGCGCACTCGACGATGCGCGCCGGATCGGCGCCGGCGAGCAGGTTGGCGCCGACCTCGACCGACTCCGGGCGCTCGGTGTTGTCGCGCAACGTCACGCACGGGACCCGCAGGGTGCAGGCCTCCTCCTGCAGGCCACCCGAGTCGGTGAGCATGAGCGCGGCGCCGGCGTGCAGCCCCAGGAAATCGAGGTAGCCGAGCGGGGGCAGGACGCGCACCGCGCGCTCCACCTCGAGGCCCAGCGCCTCGAGCCGCGCCGTGGTGCGCGGGTGGAGGGCGGCGAGCAACGGGATCCCGAGGGCGCGCGCCGCGTCGGCCAGGCCCTGGAACACATTGCGCAGCCGGGCCTCGTCGTCGGTGTTCTCGGCGCGGTGGACCGTCGCCAGCGCGTAGGCGCCGCGGCGTACCCCGAAGCGCTCGAGCAGCTCGGGGCGTTCCGCGCGCGGTCGCTGGCGCAACAGCTCGTCCACCACCGTGTTGCCGGTGACGTGGATGCGCGACTCCGCCACCCCTTCCGCGCGCAGGATCCCGCGGGCGTGCTCGGTGGGGGCGAACAGGTGCTCGGAGAGATGGTCGGCGAGGATGCGGTTGATCTCCTCCGGCATGCGGCGGTCGTACGAGCGCAATCCAGCCTCGACGTGCCCGACCTCGATGCCCATCTTCTGCGCGGTGAGCGCGGCGGCGAGCACCGAATTGGTGTCGCCTTCGACCAGCAGCACGTCGGGCCGCTCGCGCGCCAGGATCGGCTCGAGGCCGGCGACGATCGCCCCGATCTGATAGGCCTGCGAGCCCGAGCCCACTTCGAGATTGTGGTGCGGAGCGGGCAGATCCAGCTCGCGGAAGAACACGCCGTCCAGCTCGAACGAGTAGTGCTGCCCGGTGTGGAGCAGGAGGTAGGGCAGCCCGCGCGCGGCGCAGGCGCGCACCACCGGCGCCATCTTGATGATCTCGGGCCGCGTGCCCACCACCACCGCGATCACCATCGCCTCACCCCACCTCGACCGGGAACGGCGCGGTCTCCGCCGCCAGCTCCCGCATCATCTCGTTCACCACCTCGATGCAGGAATTCCACGAGTTGACCCGCGGATAGACCTGCGCCGTGCTGGCGAGGTAGAGCTTCCCGGGAAGGACGCTGGTCGGCGGGCGCAGTTGGCGGTAGCCCACGGTCCAGATCGGCTCGACGAACGGGGCGCGGAACACGAACTGGTCCTCGATCCCGTCGCCGGCGCCGGGGAAGAGCGATTCCAGGTCATGCCGGTAGGCGGCCAGCAACTCGGCGTCGGGCATGCTAAAGAGCTCGCCGTCGCGATGCGTGTAGTTGACCAGGTAGGTGACGTAGAGGCCGCGCGAGCGCTCGAGCGGCACCAGATTCGACATCTCGATCGCCCCCTGCGAGGTGGCGCCGCTGTCCACCCACGGCATCCAGTAGTAGCGCGACAGCGGCCGGCGCAGCAGGAACACCCCGCTCACCACCCCCTGGTAGTCCAGCTCCAGGCCCGCGAGACGCGGGTCCAGCCCCAGGTCGCGCGTCGCGCGCTGGAACAGCGTGAGCGGGAGGGTCGAGACCACGACCTCGAAGCGCTCGCGGCCGTCGCCCGCGGGTGTCACCGCCATGCCCTCGCCGTCGCGCGTGATGGCGTCGATGCGCGTGCCCAGCCGGATCCGGACCCCCTGCTCGCGCAGGCGGCGCTCGATGGCGTCGATGAGCGAGCGGTAGCCGCCGACCAGGCAGCCCTTGACCTCGATCCGCGCTCCCTTGTCGCGGTTCATGCGGCTCGAGAGCCACAGCGCCGGCAGGGCCGGATAGTGATCCCCGATCTTGGCCGAAAGCAGGGGCTTCCAGAGCACTTCGAAGGCCCGTTCGCCCACGGTCTCGCGCACCCAGTCGGCGGCGGTGATGTCGTCGAGGCTGTCGGCCTCGCCGACCGCGCGCGCCCGCAGACCCAACAGCCCCATGCGCAGCCGTTCGGTGAGGCTCAAGGGCGAGAAACGGAGCAGGTCCATGACCGTGTTGAGCGGATAGACCTGCCGACGGTACATGAACCCCATGCGGGTCTGGCGCCACAGCAGGTCGTCCTCGAGGCCGATGTCGCGGATGAAGCCGATCAGCGCGTGGTCGGTGGGCATGATGCAATGGTAGAAGCGCTCGAGGTGCCCGCCGCGGTAGGGAAAGGTCGTCCCCAGGCCGCCGAGGAAGTCCTCGCCCTCGAAGAGCGTGACCCGGTGCCCGAGGCGGGCCATCCGGTAGGCGCTGGCGAGGCCCGAGATGCCCCCGCCGACGACCGCGGCACTCCGTGTCATGCGGCTCCTGTTGGCGACGAGACGAACGCGCGGCCCCCCGCCGTGCGCGCGAAGGGCTTCGGAAGAAGGTTCAGCGGCCTTTCATCTCCGGCGGCCGCGGGGCCGGCGATGCGGTGACATCGAGGCGGACCCGGCAGGATAGACGGGGGTGGGCGGCTGGGGCAAACCCGCGCGGCGAGGGGCGCAGCTCTTTTCCGTTCCGGGCCGCTGGAGGGGCACGCGGAGCAGGAGCGGAGCGTGCCCCGACGCGCTTCGGCGGGAGCCAGGGAGGGCGGAGTCGAAGCGCGCGGCCCGGAACCGAAAGAAGTTGCGCCCCCGGCGACCGCGCGATCGCTTGCCCGCACGCGTTGCGGGGCCCTACTCTCCGCACGCGGCGCCGCCGCGCGTGGGCGCCCGGATCCCGCGCGCCCCGCGGGCGCGCCCATCGGGAGCCGCGTTGACCCCGTCGCAGACCGCCCACCCCTCGTCCCTCGTTCGTGCCTCCTGGTGGCTCGCCGCCCTGGCGCTGCTCGCGCTGCGGCTTCCGCATCTCGGCGGCCCGCTCGACGACCCGCACGCGTGGCGGCAATGCGACACCGTGCATTACAGCCTGGACTTCCACCGGCACGGCATCGACCTGCTCCACCCGGCGGTGTGCTGGCTCGGGGGGCACCGCACGCTGATCCTCGAGTTCCCGCTGCCCGAGGCGATGGCGGCGCTGCTCTATCGCGTGGGGGGGGCGGATCCGATGTGGGACCGCGTCGTGGCGCTCGCCTTCTTCATCGCCGCCGCGGGCTACTTTCTCGCGTTCGCCCGGCTCGTCGCCGGAGGGCGCGCCGCGCGGCTCGCGACGCTCGCCTACCTCGCGCTTCCGCTCGGGCAGTTCTATTCGCGCGCGGCCCACGTGGACTTCGCCGCCACCGCCTTCGCCCACGGCCTGCTGTATCACGGCTCCCGCGCCTTCCGCGACCGCTCGGTGCTCCACGCCTCGCTCGCCGGGGGAGCGGGCGCGCTCGGCGCGATGATCAAGGCGCCCTACGTGTTCCCGGTGCTGGGGCCGCTCGCGCTCGCGGCGCTCGCCGCGCCGATGCTGTCCACGCTGCTGCTCGGGGTCCTCGCGCTGGGGATGACGAGCGCGGCATTCGTGCTGTGGCGGCGGCACGTGGACGCCGTCAACGCCGCAGCGCCGGACTGGAGCTTCCTGCCCGGGTACTACAAGGAGGTGAATCCGGCGTGGTGGTACTTCGGCAGCCCGGCCCAGCGGCTGGTGCTCCACGACTGGGTGCGGATCGCGCGCCGCGCGCTGTTCGCGGTGGCGACGCCGATCGGGGCGCTGCTCGCCGTCGCCGGCCTGGCCGGCCCGGGCGCGGCGGGCCGGCGCTTCGGACCGCGCGCCTATGCGCTCGCGTGGGCGGGGTCCACAGTGCTCTACGTGCTGGTCTTCTTCCCGCTCAACGTCATCCACGACTACTATCAGATCCCGTTCCTGGCGCCCGTGGCGCTGCTGGTCGGATGCGGCATGGAGGTCCTCTGGGAGCGATTGCCGCCGCTCCGAGGCGTGCCGGCGGGCGTGCTCGTGCTGGTCCTGTTCCTCGGCTTCGCGCTGTGGATGCCGGTGCCGCTCGGCTATTACCGCGTGGACTGGCTGCGGGTCGAAGCCGGCCGCGCCCTCGCGCGGCACACCCGGCCGGACGAGCTGCTGGTCGCCGCGGATCATGCCTCGGGCCATTCGGATCCTCGCCTGCTGCTCCGGGCCGATCGCGAGGGATGGTCGCTGGCCATCGCCGATCTCACCCCGGAACGCCTGGCGAGGCTCGAGCAGCTCGGCGCCCGCTGGGTGGCGGTGATCACCAGCCCGGGGCGCCCGGAGCGGGTGCCGCCGGCCTTCCTGCGACCGGCGCGCGCGGCGCGCGTGCCACTGAGCCATGACGGCCGGGTGCTCGGGACGCTCGAGCTGTTCCGCCTCGGCGGAAGCGAGGCGGGAGCGGCGCCGGGCGCCGGGCTCCCCCTGGGTCCGCCTCCGCTCGCGCCCGCGCCGGGGTCCGCCGCGCCCGGGTCCGCCGTCCCGGGTGGAACCGCACCGGGGTCCCGGCCATGACGCGTCCTCCCGCGACGGTGAGCGTCGACGTCGACCCGGTGGACCTCCACCTCGTGGGCTACGGCTTCCGCGGGCTCGCGCCCGATCCCCTGGTGTACACGCGCGCCGTGCCGCGCCTGCTCGAGCTGTTCTCGAGCCTCGGCGTGCGCGCCACCTTCTTCGTGGTCGGGCGCGACGCCGCCGCGCACGCGGACGCGGTGCGCGCCATCGCCGCCGCCGGGCACGAGGTGGCGAGCCACTCGCTCACCCACCCGATGGCGTTCGCCCGACTGCCGGAGGAGGGCAAGCGGCGCGAGCTGGTGGAGTCGCGCGGGGGGCTCGAGCGGGCGGGGGGCGGACGCGTCGTGGGCTTTCGCTCGCCCAACTTCGACTTCGACGCGCGATCGATCGCGCCGCTGCTCGATGCCGGCTACCGCTACGACGCCTCGGCCTACCCCACGCCGCTGCTGTTGCCGGCGCGCCTGCTGCTGGCCCTCAAGTCGCGCGACCCCGCCGCGGTGCGCGGCCTCCGACCGTGGCCCTCGAGCTGGATGCGGCGCCCGCATCGCTGGGCGGCCGCGGGGCGCTCGATCCAGGAATTTCCGGTCTCGGTGACACCGCGGCTGCGGTTTCCCGTCTACCACACGGCGCGCTATTTCATGGACGAGCGGCGCTTCCGCTCCCTGCTCGACGGCTTCGCGCGGCGCGGCGAGCCGCTGTCGTACCCGCTCCATGCGGTGGACGCGCTGGGCCTGCGCGAGGACGGCGTGGACCCGCGCCTGGCGCGCCATCCGGGGCTCGGGCGCGGGCTCGCCGCCAAGCTCGCCCTGCTCGCGTCCAGCATCGGGGCGATCGCCGAGAGGTTCGACGCGCTCCCCTTCGCCGCGCGGCTGGAGCCGGAGGTCGGGGCCGGCGCCTGAACCCGCGGGCGGGTGCGCCGTGCCGGCGACGGAGACCGCAGATGGCGGGCCGGCTGCGAGCGCCGTCCGCGGCATCCACCTCATCGACTCGGGTGGCGGCCGGGCCGCAGGCGGCCGGCGCGGGTCTGTCGTATGGTGGTGCGCGGGAGATCGTTCCCTCTAGGAGGTGCTGCCATGGGGCTCCGCGCTTCTCGCCCGATCCCGCTTCTCGCCGTGGCGGCCTGCGGCGCCGCTCTCGCCTGCGCGAGGGCTGACGCCGCGGGTCCCGCGGTCACCGTCTACAGCCAGAACCTGGCCTTCGTGCGCGAGGTGCGCACGCTGACCCTCGGGGGGTCGCTCGACACGCTGCGCCTCGGCGACGTGCCGGAGGCGATCGACCCCACCTCGATCACGCTCGCGCCGGCGGGAGGCGGGCGGCTGGTTCGGCTCGCCTACCGCTTCGATCTCGCGAGCGGGGACCGGCTGCTCGAAGCCGCGCGCGGCCGCCGGGTCGAAGTCGTGGGGCGCGGCGACCGCGCGACCGCGGGAACGCTGCTGGCGGTCGACGGCGCCTGGCTGGTGGTGCAGGGCGCCGACGGCGCCCTGCACACGCTGTCGCGCTCGGCGGTCGAGGACGTGCGGCTCCCGGGCCCCGGGTTGGGAACGTCGCTGCGTCCGACGCTCGAAGCGGTGATCGAGGGCGCCCGCCGCGGGAAGGTCGAGGTCGAGCTGTCCTACTTGACCGGCGGTCTGTCCTGGAGCGCCGAGCACACCCTGGTGCGCCGCGGCGAGCGGGCGGGGGTGTGGTCGGCCGCCGTGACCGTGGAAAACACGTCGGGCCGCGACTTCGCGGAAGCGACCCTCAAGCTGGTGGCGGGAAGTCCGAGCCGGGCGGTCCCTTCATCGCCCCGCCCCATGATGATGATGATCGGGGAGGCCAAGTCGTCCGCGCCCGATCTCGGGGAGGAGGCCTTCTCCGAATACCACCTCTACACCCTGCGCCGGCCGGCCCTGCTGCGCGATCGCGAGAGCCAGCGGCTCAGCATGATCGAGCCGCGGGAGATCCGCCTCACGCCGCGCTACCTCTATCGCGGCGGCGACCCGCGGGGGGTCATGAGCCAGCTCGTGGTCAAGAACACCTCCGCGGACGGCCTGGGCGTGCCGCTGCCGGGGGGTCGGGTGCGCATCTACGAGCCCGACGCCGGCGGGACGCTCCAGTTCACCGGCGAGACCGCGATCCAGCACACGCCCGAGAACGAGACGCTGACGATCGACGTCGGCGCGGCCTTCGACCTCGCGGCCGAACGCCGGCAGGTCTCGAGCCGGCGCATCTCGGACCGCGAGCGCGAGTGGTCGGCCGAGATCCGCCTGCGCAACCGCAAGCCGGGGGCGGTGACCGTCGTGGTCGAGGAGAACGTCCCGAGCGACGCCGAGATCGTGAGCCGGAGCCACCCGTTCACGCGCAAGGACGCCCAGACCGTGCAGTTCGAGGTCGCGGTGCCCGCCGGAGCCGAAGCGACGCTCAGCTATACGGCCCGCACGCGCTCCTGAGCGAGGGGCGGGTCGCACGAGAGGGCGGGGTACTCGAGGGGCGGGCCACTCGACCCCCGCGCCCGCCTCGGGTAGCATCGCGCCGCATGAACTTCGCACTCCACGCGCCCTACGCGCCCCGCGGCGACCAGCCCGAGGCGATCGCGCAGCTCCTCGAGGGGCTGCGCCGGGATGACCGCTACCAGACCCTGCTCGGGGTGACCGGCTCGGGCAAGACCTTCACCGTGGCCAACGTCATCGCCCAGTGGGGGCGGCCGACCCTGGTGGTCTCGCACAACAAGACCCTGGCGGCGCAGCTCTACGGGGAGCTGCGGCAGTTCTTCCCCGAGAACGCGGTCGGGTACTTCATCTCCTACTACGACTACTACCAGCCCGAGGCCTACGTCCCCTCGACCAACACCTACATCGCCAAGGACGCGAGCATCAACGACGACATCGAGCGCCTGCGGCTGCAGGCGACTTCGATGCTGCTCGAGCGCGACGACGTGGTGATCGTCGCGAGCGTCTCGTGCATCTACGGCCTCGGCACGCCCGAGGACTGGCGCGGCATGCGGCTCGACGCCGCCGCGGGGGCGCGGATGCGCCGCGATCAGCTGCTGTCGAAGCTGGTCGAGATCCAGTACACGCGCAACGACCTCGAGGTCGGACGCGGCTGCTTCCGGGTGCGCGGCGACGTCGTCGAGGTGCACCCGGCGTACGAGGACGTCATCGTGCGCATCGAGTTGGACGACGACGTCGTGGCTCGCATCTCCGCGGTGGACCCGGTGACCGGCCAGCTGCGGCGGCCCATGGACCGCCTCGCCCTCTACCCGGCGAAGCACTTCGTGACGCCCGAGCCGCGACTGCTGTCCGCGATCGGGGCGATCCGCCGGGAGCTCCAGGAGCGCCTCGAGGTGTTCCGGCGTGAAGGCAAGCTGCTCGAAGCCCAGCGCCTGAAGCAGCGCACCGAATACGACCTCGAGATGCTGGGCGGTGTCGGCACCTGCCCCGGGGTCGAGAACTACTCGCGACACCTTTCGGGCCGCGCCCCGGGGGAGCGCCCCGGCTGCCTGCTCGACTACTTCCCGCAGGGTTTTCTCACGGTCATCGACGAGTCGCACGTCACCGTCCCCCAGATCGGCGGCATGTACGAGGGAGACCGCGTGCGCAAGCAGACCCTGGTGGATTTCGGCTTCCGCCTGCCTTCGGCGCTCGACAACCGCCCGCTGCGCTTCGACGAGTTCGAAGCGGTGACCGGCCCGACGCTGTTCGTCTCGGCGACGCCGGCGGAATACGAGCTGCGCAAGGGCGAGGGCGTCATCGTCGAGCAGGTCATCCGGCCCACCGGCCTGGTGGACCCCGAGGTCGTCATCAAGCCCATCGCGGGCCAGGTGGACGACCTGCTCGCGGAGATCCGCGTGCGGGTGGAGCAGCGCGAACGGGTGCTGGTGACGACGCTCACCAAGCGCATGGCGGAGGATCTCACCGACTACCTTGCGGAGATGGGGGTCCGGGTGCGCTACCTCCACAGCGACGTCGACGCGCTCGAGCGGGTCGAGATCCTGCGCGGACTCCGCCTCGCGGACTTCGACGTGCTGGTCGGCATCAACCTGCTGCGCGAGGGGCTCGACCTGCCCGAGGTGTCGCTGGTGGCGATCCTCGACGCCGACAAGGAGGGTTTCCTGCGCTCCGAACGCTCGCTGATCCAGACCGCGGGACGCGCGGCGCGAAACATCAACGGCCGCGTCATCCTGTACGCCGACGTCATGACCGATTCCATGCGCCGCGCGCTCGACGAGACCGGCCGCCGGCGCACCAAGCAGTTGGCCTACAACCGCGAGCACGGCATCACCCCGCGCACGGTGGAGAAGAGCGTCGAGCAGATCATGCGCTCGACCTCGGTGGCCGACGCGATCGGCGCCACGAAGGAGGAAGGGGTGCGCGATCTGCTCGCCGCGCTCGACCAGGAGGGGCCCGAGTCGCTGATCGCGAGGCTCGAGGGCGAGATGCTGGACGCGGCGCGCAAGCTGGAATTCGAGCGGGCCGCGTCGCTGCGCGACCGCATCGACGACGTGCGCTCGGCGGTGGACGCCGCCGCGCGGATGGGACTGGCGGGCGTGGGCGCGGGCGACGCGGCGGGCGGCGAGGCGGTCACCGACCGGCGGCCCACCCGGCGCGAACCGCGGCGGGTCAAGCGCCGCTTCGGGCCCGACCGGTAGCGCGCCGATGCTCGAAGCCATCGCTCTGCCGCTGGTCCGGTTCGCGCTCTCCGAGGACGTCGGCACCGGGGACATCACCACGCTCAATGCGGTGCGATCCGGGGTCAACGCGCGGGCGGCGATCCTGGCGCGCGCCGCGGGCATCATCGCGGGGGTCGAGGTCGCGGGGATGACCTTTCACGAGGCCGAGCCGGCGCTCAAGTTCCGGCCGCTGGTGCGCGACGGCGATGCGGTGCAGCCCGGCGTGGCGGTGGCGCAGGTGGTGGGCGAGGTCGGCGGCATCCTCAAGGCGGAGCGCACCGCGCTGAATTTCCTCCAGCGGCTCTCCGGCGTCGCCACCCTCACGCGCCGCTTCGTCCAGCTGATCGAGGGCACCGGTGCGGTGATCCTCGACACGCGCAAGACCACCCCGGGGCTGCGCTTCCTCGAGAAATACGCGGTCAAGGTGGGCGGTGGCGAAAACCACCGTCTGGCGCTGTGGGACATGTACCTGGTCAAGGACAACCACATTCGCGCCGCGGGCGGGCTCCGCGAGGCGATCGACCGCATCTCGCGCACCCGCCAGGCCGAGCTGCTGCTCGAGGTCGAGATCGAGTCGCTCGACCAGCTCGAGCAGGCGCTGCGCCCGGAGGTGGACCGCATCCTGGTGGACAACCGCCCGGTGCGCGACGTGCGGATGGTGATCGAGAAGGTGGATGCCTGGTGCCAGGCGCATCCCCCCGATTCGCCGCGCATGCCGGCGGGGGCCACGCGCTGGCCGCAGATCGAGGTTTCGGGCGGCATCACCCTCGAGACCGCGCGCCGCTATGCCGAGGCCGGGGCCGACTTTCTCTCGGTCGGGGCGCTCACCCATTCGGCGCCCGCGCTCGACCTCAGCCTGGAGATCGAGGAAGTTGGCTGAGCCCGCCTTCGACCGCGGCGCGTTCTCGGCGCGCCTCGCCACGCGGCGGCTCGGCCGCCACCTGCTGGTGCGCGCCGAGGTCGAGTCCACCAACGATGTCGCCTGGGAGGCGCTCGCGGCGGGCGCTCCGGATGGCACCACGGTGGTGGCGGACCGCCAGACCCGCGGGCGCGGCCGCGCGGGCCGGCGTTGGCACACGGCGCCCGGCCGGGGCCTGGCGCTCTCGGTCGTGATGTTTCCCGGCTGCGAGCGCGGCCGGCTCGGAGCGCTGCCCCTCGCCGCGGGCCTCGCGCTGGCGCGCGCGCTCGAGCGGCTCGGCGCCGCGGCGGAGCTGCGCTGGCCCAACGATCTCACGCTCGGCGGACGCAAGGTGGCCGGCATCCTCTGCGAAAGCCGTCGCGACACCGCCGGCGGTGACGTGGTGGTGATCGGAACGGGCCTCAACGTCGCCCAGCGGGCCGAAGACTTCCCCGCGGAGCTGGCGGCGGGCACGACCTCGCTGGCGCTCGAGGACGTGGTGGCGACGCGCGAGGCGGCGGCGGCCGAGTTCCTCAACGCCCTCGAGCCGCTGTGGGACGAGATGGAGGAGGGCGGCCGCGAGCGCGTGCTCGAGGCGTGGAAGGCGCGCGCCGGCTTCTGGGGGCGGCCGGTCGCGGTGCGCACCGCCGGCGGCGAAGTCACCGGCATCGCGCGCGATCTCGATCCCGAGGGCGCCCTGCTCCTGGCGCTCCCCGAGGGCGGCGAGCTGCGGGTCCTGGCCGGCGATCTGGTCGAGACCGGGCCGGCGCGGGTGGAGCGATGAGACCCGACCCGCGGCAGACGGGCGAGATGCCGTTCCTCCAGCACCTGGAGGAGCTGCGCCAAGTGCTCTTCCACTCGGCGATCGGCTGCGTGGTCGGGGCCGCCGGCGGCTGGTGGCTGGCACCGCGCATCCTCGAGCATCTCATCCGGCGCACCGTGGGGCAGGCGATCGTGCTGTCGCCGATCGAGGCGTTCAACGAGCGCATCAAGCTGTCGCTCATTCTCGGGTTCCTGTTGTCGGCGCCCTACGTGCTGTACCGGATCTGGAGCTTCATCCTCCCGGGCCTGTACCGGAAAGAGCGCCGCTGGGTCCTGCCCCTGGCGGGCGGCTCGCTGGTGATGTTCGTGCTCGGCCTGTGGGCGGCCTACGACTACGTGGTGCCGCTCGTGGTCCGGGTGATGGGGCAGTTCATGACGCCCAGCATGAAGGCCGAGATCCAGGTCGGCCCACTGCTCGGAATGACCTACGGCATGGCGCTCGCCTGCGGCATCGTGTTCCAGCTCCCGCTGGTGACGATGGGGCTCACGGCGATCGGGCTGGTGACGCCCGGGGCCTTGCTGCGCCAGTGGCGCTACGCGCTGGTGGCGGTATTCTTCGTCACGGCGGTGATCACGCCCGGGGACGTGGTGACCGCCCAGCTCGTCATGGGGGTACCGATGACGGCGCTCTACTTCCTGAGCGTCGGGCTGTCCTGGTTGGTCTGGAAGCGCAAGGTGGCGCGCGCGGCGAGAGAGGAGACCGAGGATGCCTGAGCGGCGTAGGGCCAAACGCTCGCCCGTGGCTCGCCGTCGCATGCGGCGTCCGGCGCCGCGGGCGCGCCTGCTGGCGGTGGACGTCGGCAACACCGAGACGGTCGTGGGGTTGATGGAGGGCCGCGAGGTGCGGCGCATGTGGCGGCTCTCGAGCGGGCGGCCCACGGCGGACGAGGTCGCGCTCCAGCTGCGCGAGCTGCTCCGCGACGAGGCCGCCGTCGGGCGGGCGGCCCCGCTTCATCCGGTGCTCTCGTCGGTCGTTCCCGCGCTGACCATGAACTGGGGCGTGGCGCTGGCGCGGCACACCGGGCGCGCGGTGCTCGAGGTCGGGGCCGCGACCGCGAAGAGCCTGCGCATTCGCTACCATGACCCGACCTCGGTGGGTGCCGACCGGATCGCGAATGCGGTCGCGGCGCGCGGTCTGTACGGCACGCCGGCGATCGTCGTGGACCTCGGCACCTCGACCAACTTCGACTGCATCTCACGCGAAGGCGACTACCTGGGGGGCGCGCTCGCGCCCGGGGTGGCGACCTCCGCGGAGGAGCTGTTCCGCCGCGCGGCGCGCATTCCGCGGGTCGAGCTGCGGCGCCCGGCGCACGCCATCGGTCGCACCACCGCCGAGGCGGTGCAGTCGGGCGTGGTGTGGGGCGCCGCGGGCCTGGTGGACGCGCTCGTGCGCCGGCTCGCGTTGGAGATGAAAGGAACGCCGCATGTCATTGCGACCGGTGGTATTGCAAGGCTGATCGCTCCCGAGTGCGAGACCATCAACGTGGTGGACGAGGCGCTGACCCTGAAGGGCCTGGCGCTGGTGTGGGAGGAGAACGCGTGAACGGTGCAAGGCAACTCTGGATCGGCGGCGCCTTCGCTGCCGTGACCGGGCTGGCGCTGGCGGCGTCCTGGACGGGCGCCCCGGCGGCGCCTGCGTTACCGGCCGCGGGCAACGCGCCGGACAGCGCCTACGCCATGGCCTGGGTGCGCTGGCTCGCGGATCCCGCCCGCGAGGGCCGCGGCGCCGGCACGGCGGGGCTCGACTCGGCGGGAGCCGCGATCGCGCGCGAGATGGCGCGCCTGGGACTGCGACCGGGGGGCGACGGCGGCGCGTGGTTCCAGTCGCTCGAGATCACCACCGGCGTCGAGGTCGGCGAGCCGTGCGCGATCGAGGCCGCCGGGATGCGCTACCCGCTGGGCGACGACTTCCAGCCGATCGGATTCTCCACCAATGGCACGCTGCGCGCGCCGGTGGTGTTCGCGGGCTATGGCATCACCGCCCCGGGCTACGACTACGACGACTACGCCGGGCTCGACGCCCGCGACAAGCTGGTGTTGGTGCTGAGCCAGGAGCCCGGCGAAATGGACACCACCAGCCGCTTCGACGGCGACATCAACACCCCGCATGCCGCGCTGCGCACCAAGGCGATCAACGCGCGCGAGCACGGCGCGCTCGGCCTGCTGGTGGTGAACGGGCCGCGCCACCACGCCGGCGAGCCCCTGCGCCCGCCGCGCGTCGAGGGCGGCGGCTACATGTCGAGCGGCCTGCTGGCGGGGTTCGTCTCGGAGCGCGTCGCCGAGGCGCTGCTCGAGCCGCTCGGGGTCACGCTCGCCGGCGCCCAGAGCGCAATCGACGATCACGCCGCGCCCCACAGCCTGGCGCTCCCCGAATCCGCCACCGTCACCGTGACGCTGAAGCGCACCCGCGCCGAGATCCGCAACGTGGCGGGTTGGATCGCCGGGCGCGACACCACCCGCACGCTCGTCATCGGCGCGCACTACGACCATCTCGGCTACGGCGGCGAGAACGCGCTCGATCCCGACGCCCGCCTGCCCCACGTCGGCGCCGACGACAACGCCTCGGGGGTCGGCGTGCTGCTGACGCTGGCGCGTCGCTTCGCGGCCGAGGCGCGGCGGCGTCCGCCGCGGCACAACCTGGTGTTCTGCGCCTTCACCGGCGAGGAGAGCGGCCTGCTCGGCTCGGGCCACTTCGTGGACGACCCCACGCGCCCGCTCGAGGGCGTCGAGGCGATGCTCAACATGGACATGGTCGGACGGCTGCGCGACAACCGTCTGATGGTGATGGGTGCCGGCACCGCGGAGGAGTTCAAGCCGCTGCTCGCGGCGGTCAACCGGGCCCAGCGGCCGGCGTTCGACCTCAAGACCTCGGACGACGGCTATGGACCGAGCGATCACTCGTCGTTCTACAAGCGCAAGATCCCGGTGCTCATGCTGTTCACCGGGGCGCACGCCGACTACCACAAGGTCAGCGACACCTGGGACAAGATCGACGAGCCGGGTCTCGAGCGCGTGGGCCGCTTCGCCGCGGCGGTGGTCGAGTCGCTGGACACCCGGCCGCCGGTGCGCTATCTGGTGGCGAAGTCCGACAGCACCGTCGGTCGGATCGCCGGCGGCGGCGGCTACGGCGCCTACCTCGGCACGATCCCGGATTACATGCAGACCGAGGGTGGCGTGCTGCTCTCGGGAGTGCGCTCCGAGGGTCCCGCGGACCAGGCCGGGATCCAGGGCGGCGACGTGATCGTCAAATTCGACGGCGTGCGCATCGACAACATCTACGACTATACCTACGCGCTCCGCTCGCGGAAGCCGCAGCAGCAGGTGCGCATCACCGTCTTGCGCGGGGGCGAGGAGAAGGAATGCGTCGCCACGCTTGGAAGGAGACCTTAGAGTGCGTTCAGCTCTCGCAACGCTCGTGATCCTGCTGATCCTGGCGGCCGCGCCGGCCTGCACCGCGCGCCTCCCGGTGCCGCCCACCGCGGCGGCCTCGGACTCGCTCATCCGGCCCGGGGAAGAGCACTTCGCGCACCTGTGGCAGCTCACCTTCGGCGGCGAGAATGCCGAGGGCTACTGGTCGGCCGACGGGCGCAAGCTCGTCTTCCAGTCCACGCGCGACGGCTGGCCCTGCGACCAGATGTTCGTCCTGGACTTCGGCAGCGGCCGGCTCACGCGCGTCAGCACCGGCACGGGCCGCTGCACCTGCGGCTATTTCTACGACCGCGACCGCCGCGTGCTGTTCGCCTCCACCCACCTGGCGAGCGACTCGTGCCCGCCGCCGCCCGACTACAGCCAGGGCTACGTCTGGGCGGTTTCGCCCGGCTACGACCTCTTCACCGCGCGCCCCGACGGCTCGGACCTCCAGCGGCTGACCGATGTTCCCGGATACGACGCAGAGGCGACGGTGTCCACCGACGGCCGGTGGATCGTCTTCACCTCGGTGCGTGACGGCGACCTCGAGCTGTACAAGATGCATCCCGACGGCAGCGCCCTCACGCGCCTCACCGACCATCCCGGCTACGACGGCGGAGCGTTCTTCTCGCGCGACGGGCAGTGGATCTGCTATCGCACCGACGCCCTCGCCGATTCCGCGGCGGTGGCGGAGTATCGCGGCCTGCTCGCGTGGAATCTGGTGCGCCCGTCCGAGATGAACCTGTGGGTGATGCGCGCCGACGGCTCGGATGCCCGCCAGGTGACGCACGACCCCGGAGCGTCCTTCGCGCCCTACTTCACGCCCGACGGCAGGGCCCTGATCTACTCCTCGAATCGGGAGGATCCGCGCGGACGGAACTTCGATCTCTACCTGGTGGACGTCGCCGGGGGCCCGCCGCGGCCGGTGACCCGTGACCCGAGCTTCGACGGCTTCCCCATGTTCAGCCCGGACGGCCGCTGGTTGGTGTTCGCCTCCAACCGCGGCGCCAAGGTGCGCGGCGAGACCAATCTATTCATGGCCGAGTGGAAGCCGTGAGCGGTCGCAAGCGGTCCAGCGCTACATGAACATACAGGGTTAACGCAAGGCCGAGCCGTGCGGTAGCTATCCGGGACGGGCGTCGGCCCGGTGGCTGGCCGCCCCCGGGGGGGGAACGGGATGGGCAAGCGCATCGAGTTCGACGAGGCGGCGCGCACCGCGCTCAGGCGTGGCGTCGACCAGCTCGCGGGCGCCGTGCGGGTAACCCTCGGGCCGCGCGGGCGCAACGTCGTCATCGACGCGCGGAGCGGCGCGCCCACGATCACCAACGACGGGCTCACCATCGCGCGCGAGATCGAGCTCGAGAACCCGTTCGAGAACATGGGAGCGCAACTGCTGAAGGAGGTGGCGCTCAAGACCGGCGAGGTCGCGGGGGACGGCACCACCACGGCGACGGTGCTGGCGCAAGCGCTGGTCGGACGCGGGCTGCAGGCGATCGCCGCCGGCCACCACCCGATGGCGGTGCGGCGCGGGATCGAGCGCGCGGTCGAGGCCGCGGTGGCGGAGCTGCGCCGCCAGTCCCAGCAGGTGACGAACCGCGACGACATCCGCCGGGTGGCCACGATCAGCGCCAACGACGATCCCGATCTCGGCGCGCTCATCGCCGACGCGGTGGAGCGCGTGGGTCGCCAGGGCGTGGTGACGGTCGAGGAGGGGCGCGGGATGGCGACCACGCTCGAGGTCGTGGAGGGCGTGCGCTTCCAGCGCGGCTACCTGTCGCCGTACTTCATCACCGATCCGTCGAGCATGGAGGTCGCGCACGACAACGCTGTGGTCGTGTTGACCGACTTCAAGCTCACGGCGGCCGGCGAGCTGGTGCAGGTGCTCGAGGAGGCGGCGCGCCTCGGTCGCCCGGTGCTGGTCGTCGCCGACGATATCGAAGGCGAGGCGCTGGCGATCATGGTGGTGAACCGCCTGCGTGGAACCGTCGCGTCGGTGGGGGTGCGCTGCCCCGACACCGGCGACCGCCGGCGGGCCCTGCTCGAGGACCTCGCGCTGCTCACCGGCGCCAGGACCTACACGGCCGAGCTCGGCCGCTCGCTCGAGCAGTTCTCCGCCGCCGATTTCGGACGCGCCAAGCGCGTGGTGGTGGACCGGGACACGACCACGCTGATCGAGGGCGCCGGCCGTCCCGCGGCGATCCGCGAGCAGATCGCCCAGCTCGAGCACGAGATCGAGACCTCGGACACCGACTACGATCGCGACTGGCTGCGCGAGCGCATCGCGCGGCTCGGCGGCGGCATCGCGGTGATCCGCGTGGGCGCCCCGACCGAGACCGAGATGGCCGAGCGCAAGGCCCGGGTGGGGGACGCGCTCGCCGCCACCCGCGCGGCGATCGAGGAAGGCGTGGTCACCGGCGGCGGCGTGGCGCTCATCCGCTGCGCGGGCGCGGTGCGCGCCCTCGAGGTCACGGGGGACGAGAGCGTGGGCCGCGACATCGTGCTCGCCGCGCTCGAGGAGCCGGCGCGCCAGATCGCCGAGAACTCCGGGATGGAAGGCCCCCTGGCGGTGGCGCGCATCCGGGCCGGGGAGGGGGCGTTCGGATTCGACGCCGTGACCGGCCAGTTCGGCGACCTCGTCCGGGCCGGGATCGTGGATCCCACCAAGGTGGTGCGCTGCGCGCTCCAGAACGCCGCCAGCATCGGCTCGCTGGTGCTGACCACGGATGCGATCGTCGTGGACGCCCCCGACGAGCCGGAAGCGCCCGAAGAGGACGAGGGCCCGCCGGACGACGAGTAGGTAGCGCCGGGGCGGGCGCCGGGCGCCCCCCGCGCGAGCAGGGCGACTCCTCGCCCCGCCCGCGCGCCACTCCACGGCCCCGGTGCGCGGCGCCGGTGACGACCCCGGGATCTCGGGGCCGGCCCTCCGAACGACGCCCGCGCTACTTGAGCAGCGCCAGCTTCGCCGCCCCGAGCGGAGTTCCGTCCGCAGCGCGCACCTGGGCGAAGTACACGCCCCGCGGCAGCCTCGCCCCGCGGTCGTCGGTCCCGTCCCACGGCACCTGGTGACGCCCCGCCTCGAAGCTCCGGTCGGCGAGCGTGCGCACCACCCGGCCCGCGACGTCGCACAGCACGAGCCGCGCCCGGCCGGGGGAGGCAAGCTCGAACTCGAGCGTGGCGTGGGCCGCGCGGAGCGGGTTGTCGAGCACCCGCAGCGACTCGCCCGGGCCGCGCCCATGCCCCTCCATCGGAACGTCGGTGGTGGCCGACGGAGAGAGGAACCAGCACATGTCCCCGAACACATTCTGGAACGCATTGAAGTGGTAGGCCAGACGCCCGTAGGACGTCGAAACCCAGCGCCCTCCGAGATTCGCGATATCCCACCCGTCGATCAGGGTCCTCCAGGGGCGGGCGGGAGCCGGGGGCTTGTAGACCGACGCGAAATAGGGGCCGGAGACGCCGTAGTTCTCGTAGTAGGAAACCACCTGCGCCTCGGGTACGGCGAGATTCAGCCCGAGGACGTCGTTTCGCGCCTCGTCCGTGTTCACGACGCCATAGAGGTCCTGGTCCGGCAGCGGCGCGACGGGGATGACGTCCGCGTGGTACCGGGGGTTGCCGGAGCAAGTCCGATAGTCGGGGTTCACGAGCGTCGCCCCCAGGAAGCCCGTGAGGAACGTCTCCTGGGGACTCCCCGGCGTCGCTGCCGCGTCCTCCGCGAACCCGCTGCCCTCGACCATCAGACCCTTCGGATCGAACAGGGACGATGAGAGCAGGAAGTTCTGGAGGATGGCCACATCGTCCTGACTGCGATCCGGGAGAGGGCCGAGGATGTTCTGGCTGCGGCCGCCGGAGAGAACCACCAGTATCCTGTAATAGGCCGTCAGCATCTCGGGCGTGGGTCCCGGAGGCGTCTCCCCGGGGGGGACGACGCCGAGCCGACCCCCGAGGGCGCCGGCATTACCCTCGCAATGCACGTTCGCTCCACGCACCACGTAGAGATCCCAGGTCGTCCCGGGCTGCCCCCCGTGGTCGTCCACGAAGCCGATCGTGCCCCCCGGGCGCCGGTTGTTGAGCGGGTCGTCGACATCCACCGGGTTGGCGCCCGGCAGCGTCCCAATCGCATGCCATCCGTTGTGCGCACCGTAGCGAGCAGGCGCCGTGGCACCGATCGAGTCCGCGGTGGACACCCACACCCGCTCGTTGCCGTGCCTGTCGTCGAGCACCACGACCAGGGCGCACGCATCGCCCAATCCCAGGTAGGCGGGGTCCTTCCAGCGATCCGGAAGCACGCCGAAATGCTGCCACCGGTGCCCGTCGGTGGAGCCCTCGCCGCGCACCTGCATCACGCAGTCGTCTTCTGGAATGTACTGGGCCGGCCCACCCGTGAATTGCACGCGGAACTGGTACTCGACGTGCGTTCCCGGCGTGAACAGGTCGTCGGGCAAAAGGTTCGTGCCCGGGGCGCCGAAATCGGTCGAGGCATAGACGCCGCCGCCCTGCGCCTCGCATCGCGCGCTGTTCCACACGTTGACGTCCCAGCCGCTCGGCGCGAGCGCGTGCTTCACGACGGCACCCGGCGACGCGAAGTCGCCGGGGTTCGCCTTGTACCTGCCCCAGAAGCTCCCGTCACCGGGGGCCGAGCACCCGAAGCCAGGATTGTGGGGGTCTCTCAGCAAACAGGAGTTGACGTTGCCGACCACGCTGTAGTTCCCGGGGCCGGGCTTGATGCGGAAGATCATGTCCACCCGATCCACGGCGCCGACCGTCCGCACCAGGACCCGCTTCCCGGGCAGGACCTGGCGGTTCATGGCGCCCACGCACGGCGCAAGATTGTGGCCGGTGGCGAGGACGGCGGTGGTCCGATCGAAGGCGAATGTGCCGGGCAGGGCGGGGTTGTTGTCCGAAGGGAACACGTCGTGGAACCAGTCGTAGGGCTCGACCGTCACGGGCGAGACCGGCAGCGTCGCCTGGTCCGCGACCGTCGCCGAGGAGCCCGAGGGGTCGAATGCCTCGAGCGTGTAGCCGTAGAGTCCCGGTCCCGGCATGGCGTAGTCGATGAAGCGGCCGAGCGATCCCGCGATGACCCCGATCAGCACGCCATCTCGGAAAAGACGGTAGCCCTCGGCCCCGGCAACTGGGTTCCAGGTGATCAGGATCGAGCCGCAGGTCGAAGCATCATTGGCCACGAAATTCGACGGCGCGGGAGGAGCGGCGAGAGACGGCGTTGCGACCGCGAACGCGGCCGCCAGGGCAACGGACGGAAGGCAGACAGTACGAAGGGGCATGGCCCGACCTCCTCTCGTGCCGGAGCACGAACCCGGAAACCGGCACGACTCGGGGGGCGAGCGGGGGCGGGGCGGCGCAGCCGAATCACGCGGATGCTGCCGATCGGCGCGATCGGCGCTCCAGGGGGCGGACGAGATGGCGGGGCTCGGCGCCCGGACGACGTGCGGGCTTACGCTGCGGCACGCGCCCCATGCTGCAGCCGCGGCTTCCGCGAAAGAGATGATGCGCCGATCACTCGCGAAGTCAAGAGTGATCCGGAGACGCCTTCGGACTGGCGGAGGTCCGCATGTCGGGAGCCCCGTTTACGGGGATTCGGCGTCGGGGAATGCGCACGGAGGGCGCGTTTCCGGTGGAAGTGCGTCGGGGGCAGTGGCGACGCCCGAGAGGGCTCGGCGGCCGGCACGACCGCGCGCGGCTCCTACCAGCCGGTCGAGACGCTGATGCGCACGGTCCGCGGGGGGATCTCGAGGCGCGGATCGTGGACGCGGACCCAGCCGTTCGCGTCGTTCCAGTAGGCTCCGCCGCCCCGGCCGGTCTCCTCGCGGAACGCGGCGTAGTCGTCGTACGAGGTGTTGATCACCCGGTTGGGATAGCCGTCGATCGACACCCGCCGCGCGCCGCGGTGGTCGAACACGTTGCGGACGTCGAGCCCCAGGGTCAGCGGAGCCCTCCAGCGCGGGAGGTTCCAGCGCGCGCCGAAATCGCTCGACTCGGACCACGGCAGCCGCCGCGAGTGGATGCGCGACAGATCGGTCTCGACGGTGCGCCGCTCGGCCGGCGTCCACGGCAGTCCCGAGCCGAGCACCGTGCTCCACGAGAGCGACCCGTGCCGCGCGGTCCACCACGCCGCGAGCGTCACGCGGTGCTCCTGATCCCAGGCCAGCGGGTGCTCCGCGATCGGCGGCGGCTGCGGCAGCGTGAGGGGGAAGAACGGAAGTCCGTCCTCGAACGACTCGCTGCCCTCGGTCTGCATCCAGGTGTAGGCCGCGGTCACGCCGCTGTGGCCCGGGTGCTCCCGGGCGAACGCCAGCTCGAATCCGGCCGCGCGCCCCGCGTCGTCGCTGGCGTAGCGCAGCTCGTAGTCGGCGGGCTGCGGCAGGCCGGGTGCGGTCCGCCAGCGGAACACGCGCGCGCTCACCTGCCGGTAGAGGTCGCGGTAGAACAGGCTCGCGCGCGCCGACCAGCGCGCGTCGATCAGGTGGCGGAGCGAGGCCTCGTAGGTGATCGCGGTGGCCGGCTGCAGCGCCGGGTTACCGAGCGGCCGCCGGTTGTTGATCTTCGTCGCGCGGCTGTCGTAGAGGTAGTCGCGCCCCGGGCTCTGCACGATGCGCGCGTAGCCCACGGAGAACGCGTCCCGCGGGGAGAGCGGGAAGGAGAGCCCGAGCCGCGGCGACCACGACCAGGTGCCGCCTGCGCTCGGAGCGTACGGCGTGCTCCGGGCGGCCGTCCCCGGCGTGAACCACTCGGCGCGCACCCCCGCGTTCACCACCAGGCCTTCGCGGACCCAGCGCGTGCCCACGAATCCGTACGCGCCCGGCGCCGAGGCGTCATAGGTTCGCAGGGAGTCCCAGCCCGTGCCCCAAGTCGTGAGGTCCAGCTCGCGCAGCTCGGCGCGCTCGTGCGTGATGCCGAGCCCGGCGCGCAGGTGACCGCCCGGAGACGTCTCGCGCCACCACTCGGCGCGGGCCTCGAGCGACGACGACCGCTCGCGCCGGAAGTAAGGACTGTCGCCGAGGTAGACGTGGAACGGATCGCTCGAGTCGGACGCCTCGAGCCCGAAGGTGGGCAGGTTCGCCTTCGCGAGGTAGGCCTCGGACTCGGTGCCGTCGAGCGAGGTGACGCGCCGCTCGCCGCTCCAGCCCAGCGCCACGCTGAAGCGGTCGCGCCCGGCGCTCCGTTGGGCCGAAGCGATCACCGCGAGGCGCGAGGTCTCCGTCACGCCGTAGTGGTCGGCGGCGTCGTAGGGCGCGAAGCGCCCGCTGTCCACCCGGGTCTCGCTGAAGGCCGGACCCTCGAGGCAGGAATCGTCCGGGCACGGAGTGGTCCAGCCACGCAGCGCGAACATCGGGTCGTAGGGCCGGTCCACGCGGCGCGAGACCAGCGACTGGATCGAGAAGCGTCGGGGATCGGCGACCGGCGAGAGCCGCGCCAGCGCCGCCAGCCGGTTGTCGGCACGCCAGCCGAACGAGCCGCCCAGTACGCGCGTGCGCTCGAGAGTGCGGAGGTTCGGCAGGTGGGTGTCGTCGAGCCGTGCTTCGCCCGAGAGCGCGAGCCCCAGGCCGCCCACCCCGAGCGGACCCGAGATCCTGGCACCGCCCCGGTCGTAGTGGGTGCCGGTGCGCGCGTCGCTCTGCCACTCGGCGCGCCCGCGCCAGGTCGCGCCGGCAGCCGCGGTGCGCAACACGAGTGTCCCCGCCAGCCCGCCGCCGTGATCGGACTCGAGGCCGCCGGTGACCAGCTCGACCTCGTCGAGTGCCACGAACGGCACCTCGGGCGCGCGGTCGCGGAGCGGCTCGTTGAGCGCGATGCCGTCGAGTTCCACGAGCAGCTCGCCCGGGCGCGCGCCGCGCACGTGGACGACTTCGCCGTCCACCAGCACGACCCCCGGCTGGAGCGCCAGCGCCTGCGCGAGGCCGTCCACGGGCAGCCGGCCGAGCGCTTGACGCGTGAGCCTCAGGCGCGTCTGGCTGGTGAAGGCGTCGAGGCGCGAGGCACGCACCACCGTCTCCTCGAGCTGCCGGACCACGCGGACCGCCGAATCGGCGGCTGCGGAATCGGGGAGCGGCGCGGCGCGCGCGTGCGGCGCGGCGAGCGCGGCGGCGAGCGCCAGCCCCGCGAGGAGAGTCCCGGACCGGACGCGGTGCATGCGGCGCGAGGACCAGTCCCGTCGTGGGGAGTGTCCCCCACGGCGCGGAAGGGATCCCTCGCCCCGGCGCGCCTCCGCGGCCGGCTTCCGCGGACCGGCGCCAGCGTGCGCCGACGCCATGCCTACCGGCCGAGGAACTGGCGCAGCATCTCCGGCCCGTTCTCGATGAAGATCAATGCCACGCCCATGATCGCGCCGCCGGCGATCACGCCGGAGGCGACCGGGAAGAGGAACTCGTCCGACTGCTCGGCGTTGCGGCGATGCCAGATCGAGCCCACCACCGCGCCGGCGAAAAACAGCAGGCTGTAGAACCAGTGGAAGGTCCAGGCCAGGCCGACGCCGGCCGGAGACGGCATCCAACGCGCGTGCTTCGGGAACAGCCGCGGCATGACGATGAGGAGGATCCCGACCAAACCGCCGATCGCCATGGACCACACCTTGACCGGGTGCAGGTGGGAGATGCCCAGCGCCATCGCCTCGGCCACGCCCTTCCAGGCCTGGGCCGCGGGTGCCGGGAACTGGTCGGAACCCAACGCGGCGGCGTTCGGCACCAGGACGCCGAAGGCGCTGACCGTCACCAGGGTCCCGATGAAGATCCCCGCGAACTGGGCGATGAACTGCTTGGTAGGATTGGCCCCGAGCAGGTAGCCGCTCTTGAGGTCGGTGAGCAGGTCCGCCGACGAGGTCGCCGCCCCGGCGGTGATGTTCGCGCTCATGAGATTGACGTTCATGTTGCCCGGGCTCAACACCCCGAAGGTGAGCTGCATGATCTTGCCCATCGCCCCGACCGGGGTGGTGTCGGTTTCGCCGGTCACCCGGCACGCCACCAGAGCCAGCGCGAAGGACAGGAGCACGGCCAGCACGCTCTGCCACCAGGGCATGTGGAAGGTGTAGTGGGCGAGCCAGCCCAGGGCGATCAGGGAGACGAGCTGCCCCCAGATAAACCAGGAGATCGGGGTCTCGATCGCGTCCACCGGGTTGGTCGATTGCGTCTTCGCGTCACGGAACATGTCGCCGATGCTCGCGAACGCCCGGAGCGCGCTGCGCCACTGCATGAGCACCGCGAGGATGGAGGAGGTCACCATGCAGGCGACGCCGCCCCACAGCGACCACTGCACCAGTGCGCGATAGCCGCTGATCCCGCTCGCATCCGGAATGTAGGCCTGGACCAGCGGGACGAAGATCATCCAGCAGGTCACCGCACCGACCATCATGCTGAGGCCCACCCGCATGCCGACGATCATGCCGGCGGCGATGAAGATGGGATCCCACAGGAACATGACGGTCCGGCCCACCCACGCCGGCCCGAAGACCACTTGGTTGAGGTTGTTCACCCAGGTGGAGATCTGGAACGCCTCGAGCTTCGCGTTGATGAGCCGCAGGCCGTCGCTCCAGAACTGGCTGACCAGCGTCAGCCCGCCGAAGATCCCGAGGGCGCGGGCCGCGCGGGCGCCCTTCTCGCCGGTGGCGTGGAGCGCGCGGAGCGTCTCCGCGGCGGCGATGCCGCTCGGGAAGCGGAGCTGCTCGGTGTTGATCATCTGCCGCTTCATCGGGATCGCCATGGTCACCCCGAGCACGGCGAGGAAGAACACCCATCCGAACATCAGCGGCATGGGAAGCGTCTGGTTGTTGAGGAGGATGTAGGCGGAGAAGGCGGACACCAGCGTGCCCCCGGTCGAATAGCCGGCGGAGCTGGCGGTGGACTGCATGCAGTTGTTCTCCAGGATCGTCATCTTGGTCCGGGCGAGTCCGACCCGGTGGATGGACGTCCAGATCGCGTAGGAGAGGATGCACGCGGTGATCGCGACGCCGAATCCCCAGCCGGCCTTGAGCCCGATGTAGAGGTTGGTGAGGGAGAGGATGCCGCCCAGCACCGAGCCCATGATGATCGCGCGCCAGGTGAGCTGGGGGATGGTGTCGCCGCGGCCGACGTAGCACTGCTCGAACCACTGGCGCTCGATCTGGTCCGGGTCGCCCTTGAAACCCTCGACCGGCAACTCGTAATCGGCATAAGGATCGCCGGGCCCGGCGGCAGGCGGCGGCGCGGACCCGGCGCGGCGTTTCTCGGGCGTGGTCGGCATGTGCGAGTCTCCTGCGGTGACGTCGTCGATCGTCTGATGAGCCGGGGGCAGCCTGGGGACGCCGCGGCCGGCGGAGGGTCCTTCGCGAACGCGGCGCATTGTACGCCGCGGGGCGACGGGTCTCCAGTCGAGAGGTCCGTCCCGGGTCAGCGTGAGGCTTCGGCGAGCGCGCGTTCCAGCAGGTCGAGGCGCTGCTGCCGGTCGAAGCCCCGCGCCGCGGCCTGGGCGCCGAGGATGTTGCCGGCGTAGAACGGCAGCGTGACGCCGGCGACCACGACCGCCGCAGGCACGTTGGGCCCGCGCGCGAGGGAGACCACGGAATAGAGGAGAACCCCGTTGAAGAGCAGGTGACGCCATCCGTCCTGCGCGCGCCCGCAATACATCTGCCCGGTGCCGGGGAGGGCCGCGGACAGCACGCCCGCCAGCCCGGGGGAGCGATGGGGCAGCGCCGGCCCCTCGCGCGCGAACGCCGCCAGGCGCAGGTCGCGCGCGGCGAGCCCGTCATCGCCGCCCTCCGCCGCGGCGCGCGCGAAGCGACCCTCGGCCCGCGGCCAGTCGCCCTCGGCGAAGGCGCACAGTCCGGCCAGGGTCTCGACGCGCGGAACGGGAGGCCCGGACGGCTCCGCGGCGGCCGCGATCACGCGCGGATCGCCGGGCGCGGCGTGCGCGGCGGGCGTTCGCGGCGCGGCGAACACCGGATCCTCGAGCAGTCGGCCGCACGCGGCGAACGCCCCCGCATTGAAGCGGCTCGCCGCGGCGGCGTAGGCCACCGACGCCCGGCGATCGCCTTCCGCCAGCATCGCCGAAGTCAGGTAGGCGCGCTCGGCGAGCGGCCATTGCGAGGCGGCGTAGCGGCAGGCCCCGATGCGGGCGAACGCCCAGGCGTCGGCCGCCACCGTGTCGGCGAGCGACCCGGCGCGCTGATACTCGGTCTCCGCGCGCTCGCAGTCGCCGCGCCGCTCCAGCAAGCGCGCGAAGCGAATAGTCTCGGCGAGGCGCGCGCGCCGTTCGGGCGCCACCGCTCCGGCGATCGGCGCGTCCCCGGCCTCGGGCGGCGACAGCAGCCAGCGCGGCACCCGCACCGAGGTGACGCCCGTTCCCGCCGCGTCCACCGGATCCTCGAGCACGCCCTGCGCACCGCGCGGGTAGGCCCCGGCGGCGGAGGCGTTGCAGCGCGTGAGCCGGTCGGCGGCGCGCGCGCTCCCCTCGACCAGGCCGTAGGTCGCGATGGCCTGGGCGGCGTACTCGGAGCAGCTCGGTGTGAAGCGGCAGCGCGCGTGGCGCAGCGAGGACAGATAGCGCTGGTAGAAGCGGATCGCGGCGATCGCGGGAGAGGCGTCGGCGGGAGCGTCCTGCGCCCGCGCCTGCGGCGCCAGGCTCACGCCCGGCAGCCACAGTGCGAGCACGAGCGCGCCCGTCAGCGATCGGGCGCGCCTCCGCTCAAGGCGCCGGGAAGGTGACGGCGACCGCGACGTCGAAGCCATGGATCGGAACGCGGACGAAGTCGCTGCTCAGGGATCGGTTCTTGTGGCCCTTCCAACCCATCATGTAGGCGTCGGCGACCAGGCTCACCTCCACACCCTCCTCTCCGGCCATCCAGCCGAAGCCGAAGCGCACGTCGCCGCCGCCCGCCCAGCGGCCGAGCCGCTCCACGCCTGTGCCGATCAGTGCCATCGTCGAGCGGTCGAACGTCTTCACGTTGGCATTCTCGTGGACGTAGTAGAGCGCCGGCCCGAGCAGCCAGCCGAAGCGGAACCCGGAGCGGTCACCGTAGCGCTGCCCGCCGCGCGCGCCGATGTCGAGCATCCACAGCCGCGAATCGGACGGCTCGTCGATGGTCGTCGGGGTCAGGTAGAGCACCTGGGGATTGCCGGCGGAGTGGCGAAAGCCCACCCCGGCGCCCGACTGCCACTGCTTGGGCAGGAAGCGCAGGTACTGCGCCTCCACACGAAACGTCCCCTCACGGTACTCGACGTTCAGCTCTGATGGCCCGCCGCCGCCCCCGCCGAGAGCCACCTGCACGCCCCACGTCGGCGGCCGGCGCGGTGGCTTCGGGCGCATCGGCGGCGGGGGAGGCGCCGTCGAAGCCGACCCGGCCGGGATCCAACCCACCGGCTCGACGCCGTCCATCGGCCGCACGCGCAGCCACATGCCGCCGGCCGTGGCGTAGGTTTCGGCCACGACCACCGCCGCGCCGTGGGGCAGGCGACCCGCTTCGGTCCCTTCCTCCTCGTCCGCTTCCGGCTGCTCCCACAAGGCCACGCTCTCGAATGGAGCGGTCGCCCGCAGCCACGCGCGTTCGCCCACGACCCAGGTCATGGCCTCTTCGCGCAGGGCGCTCACCGGCGCCGGCGGCGGCGGCGGCGTGGTGCTGCTGAACAGGGACCCGAAGAAGCTCCCCAGGCAACTGCCGAAGCAGTCGGAGGAATCGTCCTCGTCCTGGTGTCCACGGTGCTCCGAACGCGGTTTCTCCTGCTCGGGCTTGTGTCGTGGCTCCTCCTTCTTAGGTTTCGAGATGCGCTCCTTTTCTTCGTCGTCGGCGGCGAGGAGCCCGTCGGTCGCTGGGCGGGGAGCACGCGGCGTGGCCTCGGCGCGGGCGGCGGTCGCCGCGGCCGGAGGAGTGGGGTTCGCGAAGGACGGGCGCCCGGCGACCAACATTGCGAACGCCGGGAGGAGAAAAAAGAACGCTACGCGGCGAGAGGGAACCCAGAGCGGCCTCATGGCAGAACCTCCGGAGACGGGGGGGATTCGAGCCGGACCTTAGGCCCGGTGGGGGCGCAGGGTCAATGGGAAGCCCCGCCGTCACCACCGCCGCCCGGCGTGCTAGGCTGCATCCGGGCGTGATGCGATCACCGATCCTCCAGACCATTTCGCGGGAGGTCCGCCCATGTTCACGAACGTGGAACTTCGCATCGGCATCTCCGGGGTCCTTCTGGCGGAGCTCGACGTCGAGATCCCGTCCTGAAGTCTCCGTGGCCGGCGCCCGGCCGCGATCGCCGCGCGGCCGACGCGCGGGCGACACCCGCGAAGACCAAGCCGTCCAAGGTGAGCTCGGCGTCACGTCGCCGAGTAGCAGGAAGCCCAGGGGGGAATCATGGCTCTAGCCGAGTGGATCGTGATGGGTGGGACGGCGGGCGTCGCCGCCGTGGGAGTCATCTCGTACCGCATCCTCAAGGGAAGAGAGACGCGAGTCACCGTGGGCGGCGGTGCTCCGGATGCGACCACCGCTCCGACCGCACTTCAGGCGAGGACCATCATGATGATCGTGGTGTCGGTGTTGGTCCTCTGCAGCTCGCTCTACGTCATTCTCTCGAGGCAGTACGACAGCGAGAACCAGAAGTGGGCGTTCGGCGTGATCGGAACGATTCTGGGGTTCTGGCTCAGACCGGAGAAGTAGCTCCGCCCCGGCGGCCGGTGATCCTCCCGATCGTTCAGGGCCGCCCGAGAGGTCTCGTGCGCTCGAACGGCACCGCCTCACGCACGGGCTCACGCCCTTCGATCGTGAGGGCCTCGCCCGAATCGCACGCCTCGTTGCGCACCACGGCGAGACCGATCCATCCGTCGCCCTCGCGCGCCACGCTGGTGAGCCGCCCCACGACCGCATCTCCAGCGCACGCGTCGGCGGGTGCCGCGGGCGGCGTGCCGCGCCCCGAGAGCCGCACCAGACGCCGCCGCACGCTGTGGTAGGTGACGAGGCGCTGGAGCGCCTCCTGCCCGGTGAAGCAGCCCTTGTCGAGGTGGACCTCGTGGGCGAGGTTGACCTCGAACGGGTTGAACGCCTCGGCGATCTCGTGATCGTGGCGCGGCCGGCCCGCGCGGATGCGCGCGACCTCGGCCACCTCCTGCGCCGGGTCGAGCACGGCTGCAGCGGTCGGCGCGGGCGCCTGCGCCTCCGCCGGGGGCGCGGTGCGAGCGGGGGTGGTCGGCGAGGTCACCGCCACGACCTCCATCCCGAACTCCGCATCCACCTGCACCGCCTCGATCACGCCGTCGCGCTCGCGCACCGTGCCGGGCTCGAGGCCCACGCCGCCGGCGACCCCGACCACCGCGCCCCGCTCGCCGCGGTCGGCGACCCGCACCGACTCGCGAAAGATGAAGCGCTCGAGGTAGGCGATCAGCTCGGCCGTGCCGGCATCGTCGCGCAGGAGCCACACGGCGCCGTCGGCGGTGCGCGCGGCGATCGCGCGGTGGAGCAATCGCCCGCGGAAATCGCAGAACAGCGTGGCCCGCGCCATGCCCGGCGCGAGGTCGCTCATGTCCTGGGTGGAGATCCGGTGAAGCAGGTCGAGCGTCTCGGCCCCCTCGAGGCGCACGAGGGTGGTGCCGGTCGTCGAGCCCGCCGCCTTCTCCCGTGCAGTGCGGTCCATGCCGTCACGCTAACGGCGGCGCGGCGGTGGCGCAAGGGGCCTGTGGGTGCTAGCCTGCGGCCTGGATTTCACGCTTCCCGTGAAGCGCAGGGCGTTGAGGACGATGACCTCCGAGACTCTCGCCGAGTTGCTCGAGACCATGGTCAACATCCCGAGCGAAACCGGCCGCGAGGCCGCGATCGCCGACTGGGTGCTGGCGCGGCTCTCCGGCCACGGTCGCGGCGAGTGCCTGCGCTCCGGGCAGGCGGTGGTCTGGCGCGCGCCGCGCCGGGACCGGCCGCTGGTGATCCTCGCCGGCCACCTCGATACCGTGCCCGCCAACGGCAATTCCCACGCGCGGCGCGAGGACGGCCGCCTCTACGGGCTGGGCTCGAGCGACATGAAGGCGGGCGATGCGGTGACGCTGGCGCTGATCGAATCGCTCGATCCCGATCGCCTGCGCT
The DNA here is from genome assembly GCA_001780165.1 of Candidatus Eisenbacteria bacterium RBG_16_71_46. Classification (GTDB taxonomy): domain Bacteria; phylum Eisenbacteria; class RBG-16-71-46; order RBG-16-71-46; family RBG-16-71-46; genus RBG-16-71-46. The sequence goes on from MFFQ01000013.1 coordinate 34,598, forward strand.
TCGATCTCGCCGCGGTGTTCTACGACGCCGAGGAGGGCCCGGCCGACCGCAACGGGCTCGCCCGCCTGTTGGAGGAGATGCCGTGGCTCAAGCAGGCACGGCTGGCGATCCTGCTCGAGCCCACCGATCTGCGCGTCGAGCTGGGGTGTAGCGGTGCCATGAACGCCGAGGTCGTGGTTCGCGGCAAGAGCGCCCACAGCGCGCGGCCCTGGCTCGGCGTCAACGCCGTCGAGCGCGCCGCGGGGTGGCTCCAGTCGGTGACGCGGTTCCCGGTGACGCCGGTCAGCGTGCACGGGGTGGAGTTCCGCGAGACCCTCCAGGTCACCACGCTCCACGCCGGGCGCGCGCGCAACGTGGTGCCGGACGAGCTGCGCGTCAACCTCAACTACCGCTTCCCCCCCGATCGCACCCTGGCCGACGCCGAGCGCCGGCTGCGCGCGCTGGTGCCGAAGGACTACGAGTGCACGGTGGTGGACCGCGCGCCTCCCGGGCAGGTCTGCGCCGACGCGCCCGAGGTGCGGGAGTTCATCGCGCGCGCGCAGGCCGCGGTGGCGGGCAAGCAGGGCTGGACCGACGTCGCGCGCTTCACCGGGGCCGGCGTCGCGGCATTCAACTTCGGCCCCGGGCTGGCGGAGAAGGCCCACCAGGCCGACGAGTATTGTCCGATCGACAATCTCGCCGCGGCCTACGCGCGGCTCGCCGATTTCCTGGGCGCGGAGCGCGCGTGAACGCGGGCGGGCGTGCGCCGGCCTCGACCGCGGGCGGACCGCTCCACCCGCTGCTCACCGGGCCCTCCGAATACCCGTTCGCCCGTCTCGACCGCAGGCGCGAGGCGCTCGCCCCTCCGGGGGTGCGCCTGATCAACTTCGGCATCGGGGATCCACGCGAGGAAACGCCGGTGTTCATCCGCGAGGCCCTGGTGGCCGGCGTGCCCGCGATGTCGAGCTACCCCGCGGTCGCCGGCCAGCCCGAGCTGCGCTCCGCGGCCGCGCGCTGGCTGCGGCGCCGCTTCGGGGTCACGATCGACCCCGAGCGCCAGCTGCTGCCCGCCAACGGCACCAAGGAGGCGGTGTTCCTCATGGCGCTGGCGGTGGTCGGCCACGCGCCGGGAGAGCGCCGCGACACCGTGGTCATCCCCTCGCCGGCCTACCCGGTCTACGAGCCGGGGGCGCGCTTCGCCGGCGCCCGGGTGCATCTCGCTCCGCTGCGCCCGGAGGACGGCTGGCGCTTCGACCCCGACCGCGTGCCCGACGAGGTGTGGGCGCGCACCGCGCTGCTGTGGCTCAACTCGCCGCACAATCCCACCGGGTCGGTGATCGGGATCGAGGGCCTGCGGCGGGTGGTCGAGCGGGCGCGGCGCCACGGGTTCTGGGTCGCCTCGGACGAAGCGTACGCCGACATCTACTTCGACGAGCCGCCGCGATCGGCGCTCGAGTGCGGGACCGAGAACGTCATCGCGCTCCACAGCCTGAGCAAGCGCTCGGCGATGACCGGGTTCCGCTCCGGCATCATGTCCGGCGACGAGCGCCTGATCGCGGCACTGCGGCGCTTCCGTCCCAGCGTCGGCGTCGCCACGCCGGACTTCGTCCAGCGCGCGGCGATCGCGGCCTGGAACGACGACGCCCACCCCGGCGATCAGCGCGCGCGCTACGCGCTCAAGCGCCGGCTGTTCCTCGACTACCTGGCGAAGCGCGGGTGGGGCGTCGAGGCGAGCGAGGCCTCTTTCTATCTCTGGCTGCGCGCCCCCGGCGGCGACGACGTGGCGTTCGTCGAGGAGCTGCTGAGCCGGGCGCTGGTGGCGATGCCGGGCTCGTTCCTCGGACCCGGGGGCGAGGGTTTCGTGCGCTGGGCGCTGGTCCCCACGATCGAGGACTGCCGCGAGGCGATCGCGCGGCTGGAGACCCTGACCGGTGTCTGAGCGCCGCGGCGAATATCCGCTCGAGCGCTGGGCGCGCACGGTGGGGGAGGCCTGGGAAGAGCGGCTTCCGCTCGAGGACGCCGCCGTGCGCGGCGCGGTGGAAGGCGCGGTGGCCGCCCTCGATGCCGGCGACCTGAGGGTGGCCGAGAAGCGAGACGGCGAATGGGTCACGCACGGCTGGCTGCAGCAGGCGCTGTCGCTGTTCTTCCGCCTGCGGGTCTCGCAGACCATGGAGGTGGGGCCGTTCGAGTTCCACGACAAGATCCCGCTCAAGCGCGGCCTGGCGGGCGCCGGGGTGCGCGTCGTGCCGCCGGGGGTCGCGCGCTACGGCAGCTTCCTCGAGCCCGGCGTGATCCTGATGCCGGGCTACGTCAACGTCGGCGCGCGGGTGGGCGCGGGCACGCTGGTGGACACCTGGGCGACGGTGGGCTCCTGCGCCCAGATCGGCAGGGGCGTGCACCTCTCGGGCGGCGTGGGGATCGGCGGCGTGCTCGAGCCGCCGCAGAGCCGGCCGGTGATCGTCGAGGACGACTGCTTCGTCGGCTCGCGCGCGATCGTCGTCGAAGGGGTGTTGGTCGAGCAGGGCGCGGTGCTCGGCGCGGGCGTGGTGCTCACCGCCTCCACCCCGATCGTGGACGTCACCGGTTCCGAGCCGCTCACGACGCGCGGGCGCGTGCCCCCGCGCGCGGTGGTGATCCCGGGCACCCAGCCGCGGCGCTTCCCGGCCGGCGAGTTCGGCACGCCGTGCGCGCTCATCATCGGCCGGCGCAGCGCCTCCACCGATCTCAAGACCTCGCTCAATCAGGTGCTGAGGGAGTTCGGCGTACCGGTGTAGGCTGGCGAGCGCCGTGAAGAGAGGTCGCCAGAAGCGCCGCGCGCCGATGCGAACGCCGTGGCAGGCGCCCCCGCCCGCGTGGCGGGCGGGGGCCGGGGAGCGTGCCGCGCTGGCGGCGCTGGCGCTGGCGTGGGCGCTGCTGTTCGCGCCGCAACTGGTCGGCGGAGGGGTCTTCGTCCTCGGCGACGCCGGCGCGTACCGCCCGTTCGCCGAGTTCTCTCGGGCGCACTGGCGCGCGACCCACGAGCGGGCGCTGTGGAACCCCTACGTCTTCTGCGGCCTCCCCTCCGCGGTGAGCCTCGCCGACGCGCGCCCGCAGTACCTGCCCGACGCGGCCCTGGACGCGCTCGATGCGCTGACCGGTCTGCCCGGATGGCCGCCGCTGGCGCTGCCCCTGTTCGCCCACCTCGCGGGTATGCTGTGCGTGGCGTGGCTGGCGCGCGGGCTGTGGCGCGCGGGGCCGGCCGGGATGACGGCCGCGGGGCTGGCGTGGGGCCTCATGCCGAATGTGTTGGCGCCGTTCGCCTACGGGCACGACGCGCAGGTGGTGGCCGCCTCGCTGATGCCGGCGGTGCTGCTGGCGGTGCACGCGATGGTGGCGGCGCCGGCGCTCCGGGCCGCGGCGGGCCCCGGCCTGGCGCTGGCGCTGGCACTCGGGCTCCAGCTCCTGGCCGGGCATCCGCAGATCACGGTGTACTCGACGATGCTCGCCCTGGCGTTCGCGCTCGAGCGCGAACGCCGCTACCGCCGACCGGCGCGGTTGCTGGCCGTCGCGGGCGGGATGCTGCTCGGCGGGGCGATGGCGATGGCGGTGTGGTGGCCCGCCCTGCTCTACGGGCGCGCGTCCAGTCGGGGTGGCGCCGGGGGCGTGGGCCTGGAGGAGGTCGCGCGGTACAGCCTGGCGCTGCGCGATCTCGCGACGCTGGCGTGGCCGAAGGCGGTGGGCGGCGGGGGCCCCCGCTACTGGGGAGGCCTGGTCGAGACCGAGTACCCGCAGTTCCTCGGTCTCGCCGCGATCGCGCTGGCGTTGCTGGGGTGGCCGCGCCGTGGCGCGGCCGGGCGCGCGGCGGCCCGCTTCTGGGCGCTGGCCGCCGGCGTGGCGGTCCTGCTCGCCCTCGGGTCGCGACTCGGACCCGCCTATGCGCTCCTGCAGCGCGCGATCCCCTTCTGGTCCACATTCCGCGTCGCGGTCATGTCGCTCTACGTCGCCCAGCTGGCGTTGGCGCTGCTCGCGGCACTCGGCGTCGAACGCGCGCTGGCCGCGCCACTCGAGCCGGCGCGCGGCCGCCGCGGGGCGGCATTGGTGCTCGTCGCCGGCGCGTTGCTCGCGCTCGGGGCGGCGCTGGCGCTCGGCCCGCTGGCGGGAGCCTACGCGGCGCTCGCGCGGCAGGCGCGGCCCAGCATGGCCGCCGACGTCGCGCTCGCCGCCGCCCGGGCGGCGGGCGCCGACCTCGTGCTGCGCGCGGTGATCGCCGCCGGGGTGGCGGCGGCGCTGGTTCTCGCCTCGCGTGCGCGACGCCGCGTCGCGGCCGGAATGCTCGTGGCCGCGATCGCCCTGGACCTGGGACTCGTCGGCGTGCCCTACCTCCACCAGGCCGCGGGTCCGCCCTCGCGCCTCGTCCCGCGGCCCTCGCCGCTCGCCCGCGCCGGGGCGGACGACACGCTCGGCCGGGTGATGGCCCTGCGCGGGAGCGAGCTGTTTTCGAACGACTGGGTGACGTGGCGGGTGCGGGCTCTCGCCGGCAACCATGGCAGCCCGCCGCGCCCGATGGCGGAGCTGCTCCATACGGGACTGCCGCGCCGCGCGGCGCTGATCCGCGCGTTCGCGGTCCACCACATCGGCGCCGGCGCCGGCGCGATGGACACCACCCTGTACGAGGCCGTCGTGCGCGGCGGGCGCGAGTGGCCGGTGTGGCGCGTGCGGGGAGCGCTGCCGCGGGCCTACCCGGCGGCGCAGGTCCTCGCGCTGGAGGACGGAGACGCGGCGCGCGCGATGCGCTCGGCCGCGTTCGCGCCCGAGCAGGTGGCGATCACCGACGATCCCGCGGCGTCGGGCGTCTACCCGGGCTCGGCGGCGTGCCGCCTGCGCTGGGTCGAGGACGCCCCCGATCGCCTGGTACTCGAGACCGAGGCGGCGGATCGGGCGTTCGTGGTGGTGGCGGATGCGTTCTTCCCCGGCTGGCACGCGACGGTGGACGGCGAGCGCGTGGCGATCCATCGCGTGGACCTGGCGCTGCGCGGCGTCGCCGTGCCGGCCGGACGTCACCGGCTGGAAATGCGCTACGTTGCCGAAGGCTGGCCGCTCGGCGTGGCGGTGACGCGCCTCGCGCTGGCGCTGTGGATCGCGCTCGCGGGCATGTGGGTGATCCGCGCGCTGCGCGGGGCGCCCGCGGCCGCCCCGCCCGCCCGCCGACTGCGCGCTTGACCATGCGCGGGCGCCTTCCTACAGTGCCGGCGCGGCGTCCGCGATCCCCGCGCCCGCGCCGCCTCCGCCATTGCGGGAGCCACATGGCCTTGGTTCGAGACAGTCGCCCGCGCCTCGAGAGGCGCACCTCGCGGGGGCGCTCCGCGTGGGGCGCGCTGGTCCTCGCGCTCGTCGTTCTGGTTCCCGGCGCCTGCCAGCCGCGGCGCGAATCGCCGCCGCCCGCGGCGACGCCCGGCCGTGCGGCCGAGGAGCGCGTGCCGCGCGAGCCGGACGCGCTCGACGCCGCGATGCTCGGCGCCTTCCAGAACGGACATCCGCGGGTGCGGGACGTGGAGCTGATGGAGATCCTCGCCCGCCCGTCCGCGCCGCCGGGATCGGGCTTCGCCGTGCTCGCCAGCAGCTGGGAGGCGCCGGCGGCCGGCGACACCGCGGGGCGCACGCTGATCGGCGTGTTCGAGGTGGACGCCGAGCTCGCCCGCGTCCTGCGGGTATTCGACGTCTTCCCGCGGCCGGCTGACTCGGTCACGGTGCGCTTCGAGGCCCACAGCGCCGAGACGCTGAGGGTGGTGATGGAGACCGCGGGCGGGGCGCCGCGGCGACGCGCGTTTCTGTGGCCGCAGTGACCGGGCGGGTGCACTTGACCACCACCGGGCGCGCTCCTAAACTCGCTGCGGGTTAGGCGGTCGGCCCGACCGGGTCGCCCGCCTTTCGCCCATCGGAGGTCGGCACGTGGCGGTCGTTCGTCTCGAGGGTCTGTCGGTGTTCGGGCACCACGGCGCCCGCCCCTATGAAAAAGAGGCCGGCCAGCGGCTCGAGGTGGACCTCGAGCTGGACCCGGTGGACGATCGCGCGGAGCGCAGCGACCGGCTCGGTGACGCGGTGGACTACGACCGCCTCTACCAGACCGTGCGCGAGGTCGTGGAGAGCAAGAGCTTCCACCTGCTCGAAGCGCTCGCGGCGGCGACCGCGGAGGCGATCATCGAGCGGTTCGCGGTGCGGCGCGTGAGGGTGCGGATCTCGAAGCAGAACCTGGGCTGGACCACCGGGGGCCGCGCGATCATCGAGGTCGTGCGGGAGAAGCGCGCATGAAGGCGTTCATCGGCCTGGGCTCGAATCTCGGCGACCGGGAAGCCATGATCCGGATGGCGCTCGACGACCTCGCGCGACTGCCCTCGACCCGCCTGGTGCGCGCCTCGTCGCTCTACGACACCGAGGCGGTGGGGGACGCCGAGCAGCCCAACTTCCTCAACGCCGTGGCGCAGATCGACACCGAGCTCACCGCCCGGCAACTGTTGTGGAACCTGCAACTGGTCGAGAAGCGCCTGGGGCGCGTGCGCGCCCAGCGCTGGGGTCCGCGCACCATCGACCTCGATCTGCTGATCTACGGCAACCTGGTGGTGGAAGAGCCCGACCTGCGCGTGCCGCACCCCGAGCTCGCCCGGCGCTCGTTCGTGCTCGTGCCGCTGGTGGAGCTCGACCCCCTGCTCACCCACCCGGTGACCGGGGAAACCCTCGTCAGTCTGCTGTCGAGCCTCAAGACCCGACCGCCGACGAAGTGCGGAAACCGCCTCTGGAATTAGGATGGCGGAAAACCGCTACGTCGTCGTCGAGGGAGTGATCGGTGTCGGGAAGACCAGCCTGGCGCGCATGCTGGCCGAGCGGTTCCAAGCCCGGCTCGTGCTCGAGGAGGTCGAGGAGAATCCGTTCCTCAAGGATTTCTACCGCGACCGTGCGCGCTATGCGTTCCAGACCCAGATGCACTTCCTGTTCAGCCGCTACCAGCAGCAGCGCTCGCTGCGTCAGCTGGAATTGTTCAGCGAGCGCATGGTCTCCGACTACCTGTTCCAGAAGGACCGCATCTTCGCCAACCTCAACCTGTCCGAGCGCGAGCTGGCGCTCTACGATCGACTGGTCGGTTGGCTCGAGCTGGACGTGATGAAGCCCGACGTCGTGGTCTACCTTCAGGCCAGCCCCGACACCCTGATGGAGCGCATCACCCGCCGCGGGCGACCCTACGAGCGCGACATGGCGCGCGACTATATCCGCGAGCTGAACGAGGCCTACAACCACTTCTTCTTCCACTACACCCACGCGCCGCTGCTGGTCGTCAACACCAACGCCATTGATTTCGTGAAGAACGCGGAGGACTTCGAGGACCTCCTCACCCGCATCGTCTCGCATCGGCAGGGCACCGTGTACTACGCGCCCATCGAACGGGGGCAGACGTCATGAGCAGCGATTCCGCAGTGGGGGCCGGCCGGACGCCGCGGGCCAAGCTGACGGCGCCGATGATCGTGGAGATGAAGCGCCGTGGGGAGCCGGTCGCGGTGGTCACCGCGTACGACTTCCCGACCGCGCGGCTGGCCGACCAGGCCGGGGCGGAGATCCTGCTGGTGGGCGACAGCGTCGGCACGGTCCTGCTCGGCTACGACAGCACGCTGCCGGTGTCGATGGCGGACATCCTCCACCACACCCGTGCCGTCACCCGGGCACGCACCTCGGCGCTGGTCGTGGCCGACATGCCCTTCATGTCCTACCAGGTGAGCGTCGAGCAGGCGGTCGAAAACGCCGGCCGGCTGATCCAGGAGGGCGGCGCGGACGCGGTCAAGCTCGAGGGCGGCGAACGCGTGGCGGCGGCGGTGCGTCGCATGGTCGAGATCGGCATCCCGGTGATGGGTCACCTCGGGCTCACGCCCCAGTCGGTGCTCGCGATGGGCGGCTACCGGGTGCAGGCCCGGGGCGAGGCCGACCAGGAGCGGCTGCTCAAGGAGGCGAAGCTGCTGGAGGAGTGCGGCTGCTTCAGCATCGTGCTCGAGAGCATCCCGGCGCGACTCGGCAGCGAGGTGTCCCGGGCGCTGCACGTGCCCACGATCGGGATCGGCGCCGGCGTGGGCTGCGACGGCCAGGTGCTCGTGAGCAACGACCTGCTCGGGCTCTACCACGGGCGCACCGCGAAGTTCGTGCGCCGCTACGCCGAGCTGGGGGACATGGTGCGCGGCGCCTTCGAGCGCTACGTGGCCGACGTCAAGGCCCGCCGCTTCCCCGGCGATGCGGAGTCGTATTGACCGCCCGTCCCGCGCCCGACGCCGGACGCGAGGCCTCCTGGCCCCGGCACCGCATGCGCCGCGAGCGCGAGATCGCGATCGTCCGGAGAGTCGTCGGCGGATGGAAGCGGCTCGGGCACCGCGTGGCGTTCGTCCCGACGATGGGAGCGATCCACGAGGGCCACCTCGGTCTCGTTCGCCGCGCGCGCGCGAGCGCCGAGCGCGTCGTGGCGAGCATCTTCGTGAACCCGCTCCAGTTCGGCCCTCAGGAGGACTACAAGCGTTACCCGCGCCCGCGCGCGCGCGACCACGCGCTGCTCGCTGGAGCCGGCGTCGATCTGCTGTGGGAGCCGCGGGCGCAGGACCTCTATCCGCCGGGGGAGTGCACCCGCGTGCGCGTGACCGGGCTGGGCGACGTGCTCGAGGGTGGCTCGCGCCCTGGGCACTTCGAGGGTGTGGCGACCGTGGTGCTCAAGCTGCTCCACGTCGTCGAGCCGCACCTCCTGTGGATGGGTCAGAAGGACGCCCAGCAGGCGCGGCTGGTCGAGCAGATGTGCCGCGACCTCCACCTGCCCGTGACCGTGCGCCGCGGCGCCACGGTGCGCGAGCCCGGCGGACTCGCCTGCTCGTCGCGCAATCTCTACCTCGATCTCGCGCAGCGCGCCCAGGCGGTCGGGCTGTCGCGCGGTCTCGCCTCGGCGTTGCGGGCGCTGCGCGACGGCGAGCGCTCCGCCGCCCGGATCATCGGCGTCGTGCGCCGGGTATGGCGCGAGTACCCGGACCTCGTGCCCGACTACGTTTCAGTGGTCGACGCCCACACGTTCCAGCCGGTGCGGCGGGTCCAGAGCCGCGTGCTCGTCGCGGTCGCGGCTCGGGTGGGGAAGACCCGCCTCATCGACAACTTAGAATGGGGGCCGCCGTGACCCGGATGCGCCACCCCGACTGCGCGGCGCTGGTGCTGGCGGCCGGCCAGGGGACGCGCATGCGAAGCGACCTGCCAAAGGTGCTGCACCCGATGGCAGGCATCCCGCTGCTCGGGCACGTGCTCTCGACCCTCGACACGCTCGGCGTGGGGCGGGTGCTGGTGGTCGTCGGGCATCAGCGCGATCGGGTGCGCTCGGCCTTCGCCGAGGCCGGGGTGGAGTGGGTCGTGCAGGCCGAGCAGTGCGGCACCGGGCACGCGGTGCGGATGGCCGCTCCCGCGCTCGATGGATTTCAGGGCACGCTGCTCGTGGTGTGCGGTGACACGCCGCTGCTGCGGGCCGAGACCCTCCACGAGCTCCTCCTCGAACACCGCGACTCGGGGGCGGGGGTCACCGTGCTGTCGATGAGGCTGCCGGATCCAGGCGGCTATGGCCGCGTCGTGCGCGATGCGCAGGGCGATATCGAGGCGATCGTCGAGGAACGGGACGCCAGCGCCACCCAGCGCGGCATCGACGAGGTCAACTCCGGGATCTACGCGTTCCGCTACGGGGTGCTCGCCGACGCGCTGCCCACGCTCGGCGCCCGGAATGCCCAGCGCGAATACTACCTGACCGACACCGTCGCCCTGCTCCGGGGCCGCGGGCACCGCACGGCGGTGGTCTGCGCGGCGGACTTCCGCGAGCTGCTCGGAATCAACACCGTCGAGCAGCTCGCGGAGGCCGAACGCTTCTACCACGAGCTGCGCTCCGGCGCGCCGCGCGGTACGGAGCACTAGTGTTCCGCACCGGAAGTCGTGTGCGCGTCCCCGCGGAGGCATCGCGGTCGCCCGCAAGGCGCGACGACGACGTCGTGTCTGAGGATACGTCGAGGAGGAGCAACGCAGCGGGCGACCGTGAGCACCCGCGCGGCGGGTGCATGACTTCCGGTACGGAGCACTAGCATGGCGCGCGCGGGTCTCGCCCAGCTGTGGGCGCCATGGCGGATGCCCTACATCCGGACTGGCGGGCGCGCGCGGGGCTGCCTGCTCTGCCGAGTGCGGCGGGCCCGCTCCGATCGCCGGGACCTGGTGCTGGCGCGTCGCGAGCACGCGCTGTTGATGCTCAACCGCTACCCCTACACCCCGGGGCACCTGATGGTGGCGGTCGCGCGGCACGTCGGGAGCTTTCATGCGCTGAGCGCGGACGAGCGCGCCGACCTGCTCGATCTCACCGCGATCGCGGAACGCGCGCTCGCGGCGGAGTACCGCCCTCACGGCCTCAACCTCGGGGTCAACATCGGACGGGTCGCCGGCGCGGGGGTCGAGGGACACCTGCACGTCCACGTCGTCCCGCGCTGGAACGGGGACACGAATTTCATGTCGACCGTCGCCCGGACCCGGGTGCTGCCGGAAGCACTGGGGCAGACCTGGACCCGGTTGCGAGGCGCCGTCCGGGGGCTGACGGGGCCTGCTGCCGGGCGGGCGCGCACGGGCGCTCGGCGCGTGCGGAGGGTGTAGCATGGTGGCGCGTGTCCTCCGCTGGACGCTGGCTCTGATGGTGATGGCATTGCTCATCTCCTGGGCCTGGGCCCAGTTCGGAGCGCGGCGCGGCCCGCGCACCCACGGTCGGGAGCAGCGGGTGGTCCGGGTACAGGTGCTCAACGGCTCGGGCGAGGGCGGCGTGGCGTCGAAGGTGGCCGCGTTCCTGCGGGAGGGGGGATTCCACGTCGTCGAGGTGAGCAATGCGGACCGATTCGACTATTTCCCCACCCTGGTGGTGGCGCGGAGCGATAATGCCGAAACCGCCCTGGAGGTGGCGCACTTCCTGGGCGATCCACCGGTGATCCGGCAGTCATGGAGCTCGGATCTCGCCGAGGTGACGGTCGTGTTGGGCAGCGACCGGAGCCGGCTGCGGCTCGACTGAACGCAGCCGGCGCGATCGAGGACGCGCGCGACGGAGGGTTCCGCGGGACCGCGGCACGACCGGCGCAGCGGTGAACGACCACAGGTTCGGAACGGTGCCGCGAGGCGCGGCGCCGTCCGACAGGAGGAGGAGAGCGTGTTCGGACTAGGTGCGACGGAGCTGGCGGTACTGTTCCTCATCGTGCTGCTGATCTTCGGGCCGAGTCAGATTCCCAAGATGGCGAAGGGCCTGGGGCAGGCGATGCGCGAGTTCCGCAAGGCGCAGCGCGAGATTGGCGACGAGCTGAATCGCGACGATGCGCCGGGGGAGAAGCACGGGCCGGACGACAAGCCGATCCAGTAGCCGACCGCGCAACGCGGCGCTCGGGTGGTCGGATGACGCACCCGGCTCCGTTCGCAAACGCCCGAGGGCAAGGCGTCGCGGTCGAGTGACGAGCGGAATCGTGGCCCTAGGCCACGTTGGAGCGAGGAGCCGACTCCGCAAACGCGGCCATCGGGCGTTTGCGAACGGAGCCTAGTAGATCACGCCCTCGAGGCGCAGGTCCTTGACCTTCGCTTCGCGGCGCAACTGCTCGAGCAGACCGACGAAGAACGACTGCTGGCGGCGCTGCAGGATCTCGGTCGTGAGCTGGCCCTTGAGCTTCTCGAAGGCCGTCGAATCGGGCGTCGTGCGGTTGGTCACGCGCACGAAGAACCACCCGTTCACCCCGCGGATCGGTCCCTCGGCCTTGCCGGGCGGGTTGGTGAACAAGGCGGCGACCACCTCCGGCACCGGCACCAGCCGCGGGTCGGGCTGGACGCGCGACATGTCCGTGACGCTGAAGGTCGTCGCGCCCCCGGCGCTCGCGGCTTTCTCCAATGGAGTGCCGTTGGCGAGCGCCGTCGCGATCTCATCGGCCCGCGGCTTGGCCGACTCGACCCGGGCGTTCATTTCCGCGAGCTGCCGCAGCTGCGCCGCCACGTCGTCGAAGGGCGCCGGCCCGGCCGGCCGCTGGGCCGCGACACGGACGATGGCGTATTCGTCGATGCCCGGGAACACCGGGCTCACCGCCCCGGCCTTGGCGTAGAGGCCCCAGTCCGCCGCCTCCGGCACGGTATAGAGCGACGGGGGCGGGTTGTTGGCGTCGTAGAACGGCGTGGTCTGAGTGGTCAGGCCCTTTTCGGTCGCCACCTTGGCCAGGCCGACGCTCGCGGCGCGGTCGCGCATCTTCTGCAGCTCGTCGAACTGGGAGCGCGCGGTGTCCTCGTTGGGCCGCACCTTGATCACGATCTGCGCGATCTTGAAACCGGGCTGGGAGCTTGCCGGGTCGGTGGCGCGCGAGAGCAGCTTGAAGATGAGAGTGCGCCCGCCGTCCTGCTGCGGGTCGCTGATGTCGCCGGGCTTCATCGCCGTGATCATCGGCGACAGCTTCGGACCGAAGTCCTGCAGGGTGAAGACGCGGTCCACGACGCCGCCGTTCTCGGCGCCCGGGCCCTCCGAGTAGTCCCGGGCGAGGGTGCCGAAGTCCTCACCCTCGCGGGCACGCTTGACCAGGCCCGCGGCCAGCTCGCGCGCCGCCGCGGTCTCCTCGTTGCCGTAGCGCCTGGGAACCAGCAGCACCTCGAGCTGGGTGCGCGCGCCGGTGCTGAAGCGGCCCTTGTACTTCTCGTAGAGCCGCTGGAGCTCGGCGGGTGCGACCTCGGGTGCGGCGCCCTCGAAGCTCGGGGTGACCTGCACCAACGTGCCGCTCACCTGCTCGTTGCGGTCGAGGAATGCCCGCCACAGCTCGGGCTCGGACAGCTTGACCGAGGCCAGCAGCCGTTCCTGGAGCTTGCGCACCGGAATCTGCTCGCGCACCAGGACCTCGATCGGCTCCCAGTTGACGCTCGGATTGCCGAGCGCCTGCCGGTACTTGTCGACATCGAACTTGCCGTCGGTCTGGAACACCGGCAGCGCCGTCACCGACTGCGGGGGAGAGGTCTGGAGCGCGAGCACCACCTCGCGGTCGTGGGCGCGCAGCCCGAGCGTCTTCGCCTGCTGGGCCAGCATCTGCTGGCTGACGATCGAGCGCCAGGTCTGCAGCTGGACCATCTTCTCGTCGCGCTCCGCGGGCTCCACGCCGAACTGGCGCTTGTAGTTCTCGCGCTGCTCGGCCAGGGCATTGTAGTAAGCCTCGCGCGGGATGCGCCCGCCGTTGACCGTGCCGACGGCGCCGGTGGCTCGGGCCTGCATCTGCGTGTTGAAGCCCGCCCCGAACAGGAAGACGAAGCCGCCGAGGAAGGTGACGATGGTGATGATGGCGACGGCCCACCAGATGGACTTGGTGCGCTTGCCGGTGCCGCGGAGGAATCGAAGCATCGAGGAACGCTCCAGAAGTAATGGATGACGTCGGGCACCGAGAGTGAAAGGATCACCGAGCAGTCTAGCAGTGGTGCGGGACGAGGACAACCGCGGCTGGCGGGCCGCTCCCGCCGGCCGAGCGCCGTTCACGCGTGAGGTCTGCGATTGCGGGGGCCGGGCACGTGTGCTAACTCTCCATCCACCTGGAGCGGGACCGACCACGGAGGGACGATGAGCATCCGCAGCGAGGCTCCGAGCCGCCTGGCCGAAAGCGAGGCGGCGCCGCGCCCGTCCCTGCTCTCGGCGCAGGTGCTCGACACGCTGGAGCAGGGCGTGGTGGCGTTGGATCGCGAGCGGCGCGTGGTCTACAACAACCGCCGGATCGAGGAGCTGCTCGGCGTCGAGCCGGGGGCCCTGGTCGGGGTGCCCGGGTCCCGCGTGTTCCCCGGGGCCGAGGCGCGCTGGTTGCGCGGCACGCTGCGCGAGGCCCGCGAGTTCCGCATCGAGGCCGAGGGGCGCGAGCTGACGCTCAAGGCCGAAGCGCTCCAGATGCGGGACGACGACGGTGACGTCGTCGGCTCGGTGGTGCTGTCCGAGGCGATCTCCGAGACCGAGGACGGCGAGTTCCAGAAGAAGATCGACCGCCTGGTCTCGCTCGGCGAGCTGTCCGCCTACGTCGCTCACGAGATTCGCAACCCCCTGACCGGAATTCGCACCACCGTCCAGTTCGTCGGCTCCAAATTCAAGCCCAACGATGCCCGGCGCGAGGACCTCGAGGACGTCATCAAGGAGCTCGACCGGATCGAGCAGATCATCACCGGCCTGCTGCTGTTCGCCCGTCCTCCGGCCGCACAGCCGCAACTCTGCGAGCTCCACCAGGTGCTGGAAAAGACCCTGGCGATGATCGAGCTCCAGCTCGGGGACGCCGAGGTCCAGCTGGCCCGGGAGTACGCCGAGGATCTCCCGCAGGTCTTCGCCGACCCCGACCTGGCCCAGCAGGTGTTTCTCAACCTCTGTCTCAACGCGGTGCAGGCGATGCCGGAGGGCGGCGAACTGCGCGTCGCCACGGGGGTGCGTCGCTACCGCACCCGGCGCTCGATGGTGGACGTGTCGTTTACCGACACCGGCGTGGGCATCCCCAAGGAGCTGATGGAGAAGATCTTCGACCCCTTCTTCACCACCCGCTCGATGGGCACCGGGCTCGGGCTGCCGATCTCGGTGCAGATCATGCGCGAGGTGGGCGGCGTCATCACCGCGAAGAACAACTCCGGGGGCGGCGCCACCCTGCGTGTTTCGTTCCCGGTGCCGCTCGAGCCGCCGGGCAAGCCCGAGGAGTGAGCCACCGGTGAAGATCTCGGTGCTCGTGGTCGATGACGAGTTGCTGATCCGCAAGTCGCTCTCGAAGGTGTTGCGGGCCCGTGGCTACGCCGTGGAAGCCGCGAGCACCGGCGCCGAGGGGCTGGAGCGGGCCGGAACCGTGCGCCCCCAGGTGATGATCCTCGACATGCGCCTGCCGGACACCGACGGACTCTCGGTGCTGCGCCAGGTGCGGCAGATCGACCCGCTGCTCCAGGTGATCGTGATCACCGCTTTCGGTGACGTGCAGTCCGCGGTCGAGGCGATGAAGCTCGGGGCCTGCGATTTCCTGCGCAAGCCGTACGAGATGGAGGACATCGTCCTGGCCGTGGAGTCCGCGGGCCGGAACTTCCGGCAGGCGAGCGAGCTGGACCTTTACCGCCGCCAGGCCTGGCGCCACTACTCCGACGAGGAGATCATCGGCCGCTCGGTTCCGATGCGCGAGGTGCGGGGGCTGATCGACAAGGTGGTGCGCAGCCAGGCGACCTCGGTGCTGATCACCGGCGAGAGCGGCACCGGCAAGGAGCTGGTCGCGCGGGCGATCCACTATCGCAGCGATCGCGCCAAGGCGCCGCTCATGGAGGTGAACTGCTCTTCGTTTCACGAGGGCCTGCTGGAAAACGAGCTGTTCGGACACGAGCGCGGTGCCTTCACCGACGCCTCCGAGACCAAGAAGGGGCTGGTCGAGTTGTGCGACGGCGGCACGCTGTTCCTCGACGAGGTGGCGGAGATGTCGCTCGGGACCCAGGCCAAGCTGCTGCGCTTCATCGACCATCGCAACTTCAAGCGAGTGGGCGGGGCCCAGGACATCAGTGTGGACATTCGGATCGTGGCCGCGACCAACAAGGACGTCGAGGCGGAGGTGCGGGCGGGGCGGTTCCGCAGCGACTTGTACTTCCGCCTCAAGGTGGTGAGCATCCTCCTGCCGCCGCTGCGCGACCGCTCGGACGACATCCTGCTGCTGGCGCGCCATTTCGTGCGGGAGTTCGCGCGCAAGTTCCAGAAGGGCTTCGACGACCTGTCCCCCGAAGCCCAGCGGTTGTTCCAGATCTACAGCTGGCCCGGCAACGTGCGCGAGCTGCGCAACGTGATCGAGCGCGTCGTGCTGCTCGAGGAAGGCGAGCGGCTCGAAGCCGAGCACCTGCCGGCGGAGCTGCACGGGCGGGGCGGACCGCTGGCGGCCGCCGCCAACGACTCGCTCTCGCTTCCCACGCTGGCGCAGATCGAGGCCGAGCACATCGGGGAAGTGCTCCGCCTCACCGCCGGAAACAAGAGCCGCGCTGCGCGCATCCTCGGGATCTCGCGCCAGGGGCTGATCGAGAAGCTGCGTCGCCTGCGGGTCGAGGAAGGGGTCGGTCGTCAAGTTTCTTGACACCTACAAGGAAGTGGACACCGCATCACAACTCCATGTCGGAATGATAGTTACATATCTTGTGTCGGCCCATACCCCAGGAAAATAGACACTTACGACGCTTGTCCACCGCGTTTTCCCCATCTCCCCACGCTGTCCACATCCCTCCAGCAGATCGCCAACTCCTTCATCCACAACTGGATAGCCGTAAGCGACGTCGGTCCATGGCCGTCGTGGCATGCAAGGTGCACTAATCAGTTGGATAAGGCCTCGCCCGACACTCGGGTGCCGGGCGCTGAGCCGTCCTGGCCGCGTTTCCAGGCGGCTGCCATCGGTTTCACGGCGACGCTGTACGCGTCCGCCGCAGGGAGTTACATCCGCAAGGAGGTGATCCGACATGGCGAAGAGGAAGGCTGCCAAGAAGAAGGCCACCAAGAAGAAGGCCGCGAAGAAGAAGAAGTAACAACAGTCTGGACCTGGCACGTCCGTGGGGGATTGGTCGTCAGACACTGTCGACCGGTCCCCCTTTTCTCGGCGACTTGGCCGCATCGGTTTCGATCGCCGTGACGTCGAACCGAACGCGCGTGTAGGCGTCCCGGGCCGGCGCCGCGTTCTCGCTCCGCTGCGATCGGGCGAGTCGGCGGACCCTCAGGTCGCGCCCTCGCCTGCGGCTCCAGGACTGGAGGCTTCGCGCTAAGGCTGGCCGATTCCCTCCAGTAAGGTGCGGCGGCCCGCTCACGGACGAGCGGGCCGTCCGCGTTGGTCGGCCGCCCGGACCCGGTCGCGGTGCCGGCGCTTTCCTGGCGCGGTGGCCCGCGCGATTCGCGGCCGCCTCGGCGCGCGCGGCGCGCGCGGCAACGCCGCCATGCACCGGAGCGGACCCGGCCCGCTCGGCCTTCGGCAGCCCGGATCGCCACGTCGGGGCGTGCTATAGTCGCCGCCCCGACCGGCCGCACCCGCTCCGCGATCCGAGGCCCCCAGTGTCCGAACCCGCTCCCGAGGCGCCGCCGGCGATCCGCGTCCGCGGCGCGCGCCAGCACAATCTCAAGAACATCGACGTCGACTTCCCGCGCGGCCGGATCACGGTCGTCACCGGGGTCTCGGGATCGGGCAAGTCCTCGCTCGCCTTCGATACCCTTTACGCGGAGGGGCAGCGCCGCTACGTCGAGTCGGTCTCGACCTACGCGAAGCAGTTTCTCGACCGCCTGCCGCGCCCCGACGTTGACGCGATCAGCGGCCTCACGCCCGCGGTGGCGATCCAGCAGGTCTCGCCGGCGCGTAGTGCCCGCTCCACCGTGGGCACGACCACCGAGGTGCACGACTACCTGCGGCTCCTGTTTGCACGCCTCGGCACCGTCCATTGTGGCGGCTGCGGACGCCCGGTCATCGCCGACAGCCCGCAGTCCATCGTCCGCGAGTCGACCGACTGGCCCGAGGGCGAGGGGCTGCTGGTGCTCGCTCCGCTCCGGCTTTCCGAGCGGCTGAGCTGGGAGGAGCAGGCGGGCCATCTGCTGCGCGCGGGTTTCACCCGGGTCCTCCTCCGCGGGGCGGTCGTCGCGCTCGAGCCGCTGCCGAAGCTGCCCCGCGGCGCGCGTTCGCTGCAGGTCGTCGTCGATCGGTTCACCTGGCGGCGGGCGGAGACCCAGCGCCTCGCCGATTCCTGCGAGCAGGCCTTTCGCCGCGGCGAGGGGCGGCTGGAGCTGCGGCTGGGCGATGGGCCGCCCCGGCCCAGAAGCGAGCGCTGGGAGTGCGCGCACTGCGGCGCCCCCGCGATGCGACCGGAGCCAGCGCTATTCTCCTTCAACAGCCCCCTCGGCGTGTGCCCCACCTGCCGCGGCTTCGGCAACGTGCTGACGCTGAGCCCCGACCTGGTCGTGCCCGATCCCGCCAAGACCCTGCGCGAAGGCGCGATCGATCCCTGGGCCCGCTCCTGGCGCTCGGTGGCGTGGCCGCGGCTCGAGAAGCTGGCGCGCGAGCGCGGCGTGCCGCTCGACGTGCCGTGGCGGAAGCTCTCCGCCGAGCACCGCCGGCTGCTGCTGCAGGGAGGGGAGGGCTTCCGCGGGGCGATTCCGTTCCTCGAGCGCCTTCAGGCCAAGTCCTATAAGGCCGGCAACCGGTTCATCGTCAAGCGCTATCAGACCGCGCGGCCCTGCGAGGCGTGCGGCGGCGCGCGCCTGCGCCCCGAAGCTCTCCGCGTGCAGCTCGGCGGGTTCACCATCGCCGAGGTCGGCGCCCTCACCGTGTCCGGCGCCGCGCGCTGGCTCGACGCCCTCGCGTTCACCGAGAGCGAGCGCGCGATCGCCGGGCCGGTATTGGTCGAGCTGCGGTCGCGGCTGCGCTTTCTCGATCGCGTGGACCTCGGCTACCTCACGCTCGACCGCATGACGCGCACCCTGTCCGGCGGCGAAGCGCAGCGGATCGAGCTGGCCAACGCGCTCGGGGCCAATCTCGCCGACACCCTCTACGTGCTGGACGAGCCCACCGTCGGTCTGCACCCGCGCGACACGCACCGGCTGGTCGAGATCCTGGGGGAGCTGGCCGCGCGCGGCAACACGCTGGTGGTCGTGGAACACGAGCCCATGCTCATGCGTGGCGCCGATCACCTCGTCGACCTCGGTCCCGGGGCCGGCGAGCGGGGAGGGCGTGTGCTTTATGCCGGTCCCGGCGGCCCGGCGCTGGCGGACGTCGACACCGAGACCGCGCGCTACCTGCGCGGCGAGACGCGGGTGACGCGTGAGCCCGCGCGCGGCGAGCCGACCGGGTTCGTGACCGTCGAGGGCGCGACCCACCACAACCTGAAGGACGTCACGGCACGATTTCCACTCGGCCGCCTCACCGCCGTGACCGGCGTCTCGGGATCGGGCAAGAGCAGCCTGGTCGATGAGGTGCTCTACCGCGCCGCGCGGCGCGCGCTCGAGGGTCGCGAGGAAGAGCCCACCGGGGCGCACCGCGCGCTGCGCGGGATCGAGCGGCTCAAGCGCGTCGTGCTGGTCGACCAGTCCCCGATCGGCCGCACGCCGCGATCGTGTCCCGTCACCTACATGGGCGCCTATGCCCCGCTGCGCGAAATCTACGCGCGCATGCCCGCGGCGCTCGCCCGCGGCCTCAAGGTCGGGGCCTTCTCCTTCAATACTCCCGGGGGGCGCTGCGAGACCTGCGAGGGGGCGGGCTGGGTGACGGTCGAGATGTACTTCCTCGCCGACTTGATGGTGCCCTGCGACGCGTGCGGCGGGGCGCGCTTCCGCCGCGAGGTGCTCGAGGTGCGTTACCGCGGGATCAACGTCCGCGAGGCACTCGACCTCACGGTGGATCAGGCGTTCGAGCACTTCGCGAGCGAGCCGAGATTCACTCGGGCGCTCCACATCCTGCGCCGCGTCGGGCTCGGCTACCTGCGCCTGGGTCAGCCCGCGACCCAGCTCTCCGGCGGCGAGGCGCAGCGCCTCAAGATCGCGCGCGAGCTCTCGGAGCGCGGTGCCGGTGTCACCCTCTACCTGCTGGACGAGCCCACGGTCGGGCTCCACTTCGTCGACGTCCAGCGCCTGCTCGAGGTGCTCGACGACCTCACCGCGCGCGGCGATACCGTGATCGTGGTCGAGCACAACCTCGACGTGATCCGCAACAGCGACTGGGTGGTGGACCTCGGCCCCGGTGGCGGCGATGCCGGCGGACGGCTGGTGGCCGAGGGCCCGCCGGCCGACATCGCCGCGACGACGGGCTCGTGGACGGGGGAGTTCCTGCGCGCGGCGCTGGAGGAGGCGGGGGAGGCGCGGGCCCCGGCGCGCCCCTCGAGCATGGTCGCGGATCGCCCCCGGCGCTGAGCCGAACGCGGGCCGCTGCCTACTTCACCCGCGCCGCCGCGTCGAGGTGGCGGCGGATCGCCCGATACTGGCCCTCGGCGTCGAGTCCGGCCTCGGCCAGCACCGCCGCCCCCTGGCCACTGCCGGGGAAACGCCCCTTCATGTAGGGGTGCAGCGTGGAGGCGCGCCCGCGGCCGGAGCGCACCCAGCGAAACAGCGTCGGGAGCGTGAACCCGGTGACGCCCATCGCCACCATCGACGCCGCCTCGGGGAAGATCTTCTCCTGCTCGGCGCGCGGCAGGGCATCGAACAACTCGGCGCTCGCCACGTAGTAGACGTCGAGGTCGATCCCGTCCTGCTCCAGCCGCGGCAGCACGCCGGCCACGAAGGCCAGCGTCACCGCGCTCTCCTGCAGCACGACCACCGCGTCGGGGGTGGCCCGTGGCGCGCGCAACCGGTAGACGCCGGTGCGCGCCGCCGTCGCCGGCGCGAGGCCGAGCTTCGCGCGGTCGGGAACGGTCTCGTTGGGCCGCGTCACGAACGGAGCGATCACCGCCGGCCGCCTGGCGAGCGCCGCCGCGACCAGAGTCCAGGTCTCCGCCGGATCCCACGGCGTCAGCGTGAAGGCGGTCCCGGGGGGGAAATTCTCCTGCAGCAGTTGCAACGCCTGCGGGTCGGCGTGCGTCGGGCCGTCCTCGCCGGTCTTGAGCCCGGCGTGGGCGCACACCAGGAACATCGGGCGGTAGGGGGTTCCGCTCACCGCATGCCTCGCCTGGTTGCCGATCGCGTGCAATCGCGCCGCGATGTGGCCGAGCGGCGCCAGGAACGCGGCGTAGGAGGAGGCGACGCCGATGTGCCGGCCGTAGGAGCCGAGGCCCGAGCAGACCCCGGCCATCGCGTCCTCGCAGATGCCGCCGATCGAGAGGATGCGCGCCTCGGGGTTGGTCGTGGCGTTCCAGTAGCCGGGTGCGAAGCCCTCGGCGATGCGGTTCACGCTGGTCGAGCCCAGCAGATCGGCGGCGGTCACCAGCAACGCGCCGCCACTGGCGACGTTGTAATGGTGGAGCACCCGGGCCAGCTCGTTGCGCAACGTGGTCGTCGTTCCGGGCTCGAGACGTAGCGCCTCGGGCACGGCGCCGCCGTCGCGCTGCGCGGTCTCGTAGACGGCCTCGACGCGCGGCGCGTTCGCGCGTGGCTTGCGCCCGCGCCGGTCGAGCCGCTCGCGGGCAGCCGCGAGCCGGGCGGCGAGGACGCGCGTCATCGGCGCGCGCCGCTCGATCTCGGCGCGCACGATCTGGAGGGCGTCCCACAGGCACTCCTCCATGACTCCCGCGCCGTCGGGCCCGGCGCAGCGCGGCGCCGGCAGGCCGGCACAGCTCGGCAGCTTGACCTCCCGCCGGCCGGTGAGGGGCGCCAGGGCCTCGTAGAATCCATCCGAGCACAGCGCGTGCCCCGCGCCGTGCGAGGCCCGGCCCTCGATGCCGTATTGCCAGCCCTTCACCGTGCGGTACACGATCGCCGTGGGCTGAGTCGTCTCGAGGCGCCCCGCCAGCCGTTGGGCCGCGATCACCTGCTGGAAGTCCTTGCCGTCGGTGACGTAGACGACGTTCCAGTCATGGAGCATCGCCAACTCCATCGGATTCCACTGCACGTAGTCGCCCGGGGTGTCGCCGTCGCGGCAGACCCGGTCCGAGTCGATGGAGGCCTGGTTCCAGTCCACGTGCAGCACGGCGTTGTCGAGCGACGCGGTGCCTGCCGCGGCCAGCGCCTCGGCGACGCGACCGGGCGTGAGCCCGCCCTCGCCCTCGACGATGTGCACCCGCGGCGCCCGCGTCCCGTAGTAATCCCTCGCGCCCCAGGCGAGCCCGAGCGACGAGGACAGGCCCACGCCGGAAGCGCCGGTCGAGAGCGTGACGAACGGCGTCGCCGGAGTCGGGTGCCCGTCGAGCGCCTTGACCCCGAGCTTCACGAACAGCGGCGTGCGGTTGGCCGGGTTGCGGCGGAAGCCGAGCAGGTCCTCGAGCCTCAGGCGCTGCTTCTGGTCGGCCGGGAGCAGCGCCGGCGCCGCGATGCGCAGCACCTCGTCGCGCAGCGCCCACAGCGCGTAGAGTCCGAGCGCCTTGTGCCCGGCGGCGTAGGAGACGAGATCGGCGTCCTCGCGGTCGGGGCGGCTGACGTCGTAGTCGAGCGCGTCGAAGAGGAGGCCGGCGACGAAGCGGCCCGAGGACACCGAGCCTCCGGGGTGCCCCGAGGTCGGGACGTAATTGAAGAGCACCGCGCACAGCGAGCGGTAGACGAGATCGAACGACTCGAACTGCTCGAGCTCCTCGGGCGAGAGGGGCGGTGGCGCCTCGCGCAACGCGTCGGAGGCTTCGAGGTAGCGGCCGCGCCGCGTGCCGAGCTGGAATCCCATGACGTCTCCCTCCCCTGATGCCGCCACGACCGCGTCCGCTGGTCGAACCCCGGCCGATTCTCGCGCCGCGCGCCCGGTGCGTCAACGCGGGCGCGGCGTGGGCGCCGTCTCGCGCCGTGGTGACCGTTGCGCTAGACTCTGCACCCGTCGACCTCATGGAGACGTTCATGCCCGAGCCGTTCCCGCTGTCGCAGCGCGCGCAGGTCATGCCGGCCTCGCCGATCCGGCGCTTGGCGCCTCTGGCGACCGTCGCGCGCCAGGCGGGGAAGACGATCTACGCGCTCAACATCGGCCAACCCGACATCCCGACGCCGCCGCAGATCCTGGAGCGCCTGCGTTCCTACGCCGCGGCGAACGTGCCCTACGGCCCCTCGCAGGGCCTGCCCGAGTTCATCGAGGCCCTGCGGCGGTACTACGCGGGCGCGGGCCTGGCGCTCGAGGCTCACGAAATCTTCGTGACGACCGCGGGGAGCGAGGCGGTGCTGTTCACGCTCGGCGCGCTGTGCGACCCGGGGGACCAGGTCCTGGTGTTCGAGCCCTTCTACACGAACTACAACGGCTTCGCCGCGATGATGGGGGTGGAGCTGGTGCCGGTCACGACCCGCGCCGAGGACGGCTACCACCTGCCGCTCCGCGGCGCGATCGAGGCGAAGATCGGGCGACGCACGCGCGCCGTCCTGATCTGCTCGCCCAACAATCCCACCGGGACCGTCTATGGCGATGCCGAGATGGAGATGCTCGGGAGCATTTGCCGCGAGCGCGGGCTCTACCTGGTGGCCGACGAGGTGTACCGCGAATTCGTCTACGATGGCCGCACCCAACGGTCCGCGCTCACGCTGTCCGGGCTCGACCAGCAGGTGATCCTGTGCGACAGCGTGTCCAAGCGCTATTCGCTGTGCGGCGTGCGGGTCGGCAACATCGTCAGCCGCAACCGGGCGTTCCTGGATGCGGTGCTGCGCTTCGGCCAGGCGCGGCTGTGTCCGCCCACGCTGGGGCAGGTGGCGTGCACCGCGCTCACCGAGGTGCCGGCGAGCTACATCCAGGGCGTGGTTGCCGAATACCAGCGCCGCCGCGACGTGGTGTTCGACGCGCTGGCGTCGGCCCCCGGCGTGCTGGTGCGCCGGCCGGAGGGCGCCTTCTACATCTGCGCGCGACTGCCGGTGGACGACGCCAATGCATTCGCCGAGTTCCTGCTGCGCGACTTCGATCTCGGCGGTGAGACCGTGGCGGTCGCCCCGGCGGACGGCTTCTACGCCACGCCGGGTCTCGGGCGCGACGA
Organism: Candidatus Eisenbacteria bacterium RBG_16_71_46; assembly: GCA_001780165.1. Classification (GTDB taxonomy): domain Bacteria; phylum Eisenbacteria; class RBG-16-71-46; order RBG-16-71-46; family RBG-16-71-46; genus RBG-16-71-46. The sequence continues at coordinate 58,160 of MFFQ01000013.1, forward strand.
GGTGCGCATCGCCTACGTGCTCGAGGAGCCGAAGCTGCGGCGGGCGATGGAGGTGTTCCTCGCCGCCCTCGCGGTCTATCCCGGCCGCGTCGCGAACGCCGTGCGTCGCTAGCGCGCGTCGACCCCGCCCGGCGCGGGGAACTGGCCTGGACTATTCATGAACCGCCAGCCGAGAGCGCGAGATGCACGCCAGGCGCAAGGAGTTCGACCGGCCGCCCCGCAGGCGTGTCGCTCACGTCGAGGACGCGGCCGGTCGAACGACGCCGCGAATGGCGGGCAGATCGCGGTCGCAGGCGGCGGGCTCATGAATAGTCCAGGCTAGGCGAGCACCTGGATGTTCTTCTTCGCGCAGATCTCCTTCAATTGCTTCGGCCACACGCTGAC
>MFFQ01000014.1:0-4830 GCA_001780165.1 Candidatus Eisenbacteria bacterium RBG_16_71_46
CCTCGGCCCGGCGCCGGGCCGGCCTGGAGCGCATGCAAGGCGTTGCCGCGACGCGCCTCATGGGCGTCTCCGCGCGGTCGGCGCGCAGGGGAGGGGGGCGCCGCCGGCGTGCGGGTTGCGGGCCCCCGGGGCGCACCGCGGGGGCCGACCGTGTGATTTGAGAGGTCGCGAATGGCGAACTGCCCGCCGCCGGCCCAACGTCGCAGGGCCCCGGGGCGGCTCCCGGGGGCCGAGGGTGGCGCGCGTCCCGGCGCGATCCGCCGCGCCGCCGGCCACGGGGGCGGGGCGAACCCGCGGAGGCGTGCAATCCGCACTGAGGCGTGGGCCGCATCCGGCCGATACACGGCCGGAAAGCCGTCACGACGTGTCTCACGCCGCGGAGCGGGATCCCGGCTGTCGCCGGGAACCGGCCCCGCGCTCACGCTATGGAGCCTCGATGCACTTCCGACGCGCCATCGGCCTGTCGCTGCTGAGCTGGGTCGCGCTCGTCGCCCTGCCCGCCGCGGGCGCGCACGCCGCGCCCAGTGTCACGTCCATCCTGCCCTCGGCGGGCAACACCGCGGGCGGCACGCCCGTCACCATCGCCGGCACAGGGTTCCTTCCAGGCGCCACGGTGAAGATCGGTGGGGTGGCCTGCACGCAGGTCAAGGTCCTGGGCACGACCGGCGTTGTAGCAGTGACGGGCGCCAACGGTGCCGGCGTCAAGCGGGTGAGCGTGTTCAACCCGACCGCGGGCGACTCGAGCGGGATGAACGACCTCTATACCTACAACAGCACGACCGACTTCACGAAGACGATCAAGAGCGATTTCGAGACCTCGGGCGCGACGCTGACGAGGCTCAACACGGTTGCGTTGGACTCGACGCTGCACTGGACCGACTGGAGCCCGACCACCGGGGGCAACATGTCCGCGGCAACGTACTATTACGTGGTGACCGCGACCAACGCCAACGGGGAAACCCGCAAGTCGGCACAATCCGCCGGGACCGCGCTCTCGGGTGGAAACAACGCCATTACCCTCAACTGGACGGCCATCCCCGGAGCCTTCCAGTACAAACTCTACAGGTCCACCACTTCGGGCACCTACTCGAGCCCGTGCCTGATTGCGACCCTGGATACGACCGGCTACAAGGACACTTCCGCCTCCCCCTCCACGGGTGCGCCTCCCGCATCGAACACTGCCTCCGGCGACATGTTCCTGGCGTATGGGACTGCGCCCGCGACCACGTTCACGGCGGGGCCCGCGACCACGGGAAACGCAGGCGGCGATGCGTTCTCGATTCAGCGGCCGAACGGAACGTTCCTGATCGTCCATGCCGGCGTGGCTACCACGACCTCGATCTACGATCCGACCCCCAACACGATGTCGGCCGGTCCCGCCCTCTCGGCAAATGCGGGCCTCGGTGCACACGGGCTCAAGCGGCCCGACGGCACGTTCCTCATCGTGCACGGCAACACCTCCACGTCCACTTCGATCTACGATCCCGTGGCCAATACGATGTCCGCGGGCCCGACGCTCTCGGCGAACGCCGGGGCGGGCGCGCATGCGATCGAGCGACCGGATGGAACGTTCCTCATCGTTCTCGGCGGCAACTCGACCTCGTCCTCCAACTACGACCCGGTCGCGAATACCACCTCCGCGGGGCCAAACCTCGCGAATACTGCGGGGACTGGCGCGCATGCGATTCCACGGCCCGACGGCAAGGTCCTGATCGTGTGCGGGCAGAAGTCCACCGCGACGATTGTCTACGATCCCTCCGCGAACACCAGCTCCGCGGGGCCGAACATCAACGGGACGACGTCCGGAGGTGGTGCGCACTCGATCCAGCGCCCGGACGGGAAGTACCTGATCGTGGAAGGCGAGAAGGGCAGTGGGACCTCGATCTACAACCCAGTCGCGAACTCCATGACGGCGGGGCCGACGCTACCCAATCCGGTGCACAACGGCGCGCACTCCATCATGCGCGCGGACGGAACGTTCCTGATCTTCTGCGGGCAGCAGACACCCGCGGGCACCGTGGTCTACGACCCGGTGGCCAATACAGTCGCCAACGGGCCCACGCTTGCGAACAACGTCGGTTCCGGCGGTCATTCACTGCAGTTGCCCGACGGCAAGTACCTGCTTGTGTATGGAAACACGACCACCAACACGGCGATCTACGACGCTGGCTGGTATCGGACCGGAAGCTACGTGTCGGAGAACATTCATCCTTCGGACATCAACTGGTGGAACACGATCTCCTGGGTGCGCTACGTGGACGACACCCTCACGGTCAAGATCAAGACGGCCGGCTCCTCTGGGGGCCTGGCTTCGGCGAGCTGGCGGGACGTGACGAACGGCGCTGGGATCAATCCCGGCGCGGGAGAGTCCTGGCTTCAGATCGGGGCGGACCATGCCCGGGCCATCCCGAAATCGTCGCTCCCGCTCGAGGACGTGTGGATGCGGAGTCGTGCGGAGTTCCGAACCTGGCCCACGCCCGACATCTTGAGCTTCACCGCGAACTACACGCCCACGACGCTTTCGGTCTCGCCGAGCAAGACCACGTTCGCCTTCGGGGGGCAGCCGCTCAACACCTGGCTGGCCGCCGACTCGAGCACCGTCACCAACGACGGCTCGATCGCCGAGACGCTGTACGGCAAGATCTCCACCTTCACCAGCGGTGGATACACCTGGTCGCTCTCCGCGAGCAGCAACGGCGCCGATCAGGTGCGGGCGCAGTGGTCTACCACCAGCGCAGCCGGTCCCTGGAACGACATCACCGCCTACGACAACGATTTTCTGATCCGCACGAGCCTGGCCGCCAGCGCGTCCATCAAGTTCTACTTCCGGATGCAAACGCCGACGAGCACGTCGGCTCTGACACAGTACGCGTCCACGCTCACCGTCACCGCTCAGTAGGCTGTCTTCCTGGGCCGGATCCCTGTTGACGTTCCTGGATCATCAGGCAGGGTGGCATGACCGCAGAGAGGGCGGGCTCCGGCCTCGTTCCGGCGCTCCAATGATCGATTCCGGCGTCTTCTCGATGATTCGCCCGCCGGCCCCGGCCAACAACGGCCACCACCAGCGCCCCATCCGCTTGGCTCTGCGCCCCCTGATTGGCGTGCGGTTCTTGACCATTGGAGGAGCGACCCCTACTTCCGCATCCAGAGCCCGACCTCGACGTCCTCGTACGGCCAGTACGCTTCGACCCTGACCGTCACGCCGCAATAGAAATGGCCGCGGCCGTCGGATGGAGACTGGCCGCCACCGCCCACACCCTGAGCGCGTCGCGTTGCAATCCGCACGGCGGAATTTCCCCGGAGCCACGCCGGGGAGGCCGCCGCTAGGTGTAACCCCCGGCGTTGCAAGGGCGCGCGTCCCACCGAACGACGCGCCGTCTCCCCGGCATCGGCCTTGCACTTGCGCATCACGGACAGGGGCGCCTCTGCGCCCCGGACGCAGTCGAGCCCCTACACGCGTGGAGGATGACTCGGTCATGAAACGCAACCCCTCGGCTTTCCTTGCGATCGTCGGCCTGATGCTGCTGGCCACCGCCCCGATGGCGTGGGCAGCGAACCCGGCCACGATCTCGGTGACCGTCACGATTCAGAACCTGAGTGTTTCCGCCACCGGTCCCATCGCCTTCGGTACGGTGACGACCTCGAGCCAGACCGTCTCCGGCGCGGCGTCCACCGTCACCAACGACGGCAACGTCACCGAGACGTTCTCGCTGTCGCTCACCAACCCGGGGAGCTGGACCGCGGTCCAAGCCGCCCCGTCGGCGGCCGAGGAGTACGCGCTGCTGGCGCAGTTCAACTCGAGCGCGCCCACCTCGGGCAGCTTCACCTACGCCAATCACGCGTTGTCCACGACCTCGGTCGCCAGCTCGGGCACCAAGTTCGCGGGCGACCAGACCGGGCTCAGCGTGGCCGCTGCGGCCACGCGCGGGTTGTGGTTCCGCTTCGACGCGCCGACCTCCACGGCGGTGACCTCACAGCAGACGATCACGGTGACCGTCACCGCGGCCGCCGGCTAGTCCGATACGCCGCGGGGCCTCGACCGTCCTCCACTCGGCCCGCGGGTCCGGGGTGGCGCGTCTTCGCGGCGCGTCCGCCCCGCCCGCAGGCGACGTCGCGCGCTAACGGGAACGGCCGCGCGGCGCCCCGCACCGGACCGCTCCCGGCTGTAACGCCTCTTCGTTCACGGAAGAGACAGGGGGGCACATGAACGCTTCACGGATCTTCGGAAAACCGGCCGCGGGACTCGCGTTGCTCGCGGGGCTGTGGCTGGGATGGGCGCCGGCGGCAGCCGCCGGCGGACTGAGCTGCTCGATCGGCGAAGTGGTGATCGACAATCTCAAGATCGGCCACACCTATTCGCTGCAGACGCTGGCCAACCTGCCGCTCGCGGTGACCAACACCGGGGATCAGTCGGTCAAGGTCATGGTGGATGCGCTGGTGCCCGGCGAGGGCGACCTGCGCCGCGGCGCGGAGCCGGTTCCCGCGGCGGCCTGGGCCTTCGCCACGCCCGCCTCGTTCCAGCTCGCCCCGCAGCAGACCGAGCGCGTGGAGCTGAACCTCGTGATCCCCGACGACGAGAGTCTGCTCGGGCGCAAGTTCGAGGTCATCTTCTGGTCGCACACCGAAGCACTGCCCGGCGACATGATGGCCTACGGCATCAAGAGCCGGATCATCTTCTCGGTGGACCGCGAGCGCGAGCTGCCGGGGGTCGTCCCCGTCGGCGACCTCTCGGTCAACTTGCGCCCCGCGCGCATCACGCTCGACAACATCACCGTCGGCCGCGAGTACCGTCTCGGCGAGACCGAGCGCACGGCGCTCACGGTGGAGAAC
>MFFQ01000014.1:5046-6259 GCA_001780165.1 Candidatus Eisenbacteria bacterium RBG_16_71_46
ATCACCGTCGGCCGCGAGTACCGTCTCGGCGAGACCGAGCGCACGGCGCTCACGGTGGAGAACACCTCGAGCAAGCCGCTGGCGATGGAGCTGCGCCTCATGAGCCCCGAGAGCGCGTCGGCCGGTTCCGACGAGAACGTCGGTGACCTGCTGGGGTCGGCCGAGGTCAACCTCTCGCCCGCCAAGTTCACCCTGGCGCCGGGCGAGAAGAAGCAGATCTCCGGAACGGTGCGCTTCCCGAAGCGCAAGGGCATCCGCGGCAAGACCTACATGTGCGTGGTCTCCGCGGCGGTGGTGGATCTGCCGGTGGCCACGCAGATCTACTCGCGCATCTATGCCAGCGTGAAATGAAGCTCGGAGTCCCCCGATGGCCGGCAACGATCGGCGCGCTCGCCCTGTGCCTGATCCTGCCGGCCGCCGTGTGCGCGGCCGCGCCGCCGCGCGCGGCTGAATCCCCCGATCCGGCGCGGTCGGTCCAGGGTCTCGCGACTCCACCACGCGCGCCGGAATCCCCCGATCCGGCGCGTCCGGCCGCGGATCCCGCGACCCCGGCGCGCCGGCCCGCGACGCGTCTCGGCGGCGCCACGCCGGTGTCGGCGTCCGCCGTATCCCACTCGGTGGCGATCACGGTGCAGGTGATCCCCAGCCGCGGTCTGCCGCCTTCCTTCTCGACCTGGCTCGGGGTCGCGGGACCGAACCCATTCAGCACGGCCACCATCATCCGCTACAGCTGCGCCGTGCCGGGCGACCTCGCGATCAAGGTGTTCAGCGTCCAGGGCCAGATGATCGCCAAGCTGGTCGAACGCTATCACCAGGCAGGCACCTACAGCCTGTGGTGGGACGGGCGCGACGGCGACGGCCGGCTCGTGGCCCCGGGGATCTACTTCTGCCGCATGCAGCAGGGCCGGCGCAGCATCACGAACAAGCTCGTCTACCTGCCCTGAGAGGCGCGGGAGCGCGACCCCGCACGCGTCGCCCGTCGTCACGGGCGTGGGGTCCGTGACGCGCCGGCGCGATCCGCGAGCGCGGATTGCGGAGCGCACGATCGTTGCGTTACGCCTCGGGTCCCCGTTCGGGACCTCACACCCCCCGGCGCTTGCCTCCAGGATCCGGGCGTGGGAACGGCCTGCGCCCCATGACGTTGGCCCCTGAGCGCTCGCGGCGCTGGCGCACCCGGAGCGGGCGATTCTCCCGGAGGCCCCGGCCCGCCTCT
>MFFQ01000014.1:6276-21476 GCA_001780165.1 Candidatus Eisenbacteria bacterium RBG_16_71_46
CTCTTGCTCGATTTAGTGGGTGGAAGCAGTTCGTCCGGTACTTGGCCACGCCGGTCGCGCCCGAAGGCGGCCCCGGCGCCCTGGACGACGGCGCTCGGAATCCGCCCAGGCGGGCGGCGACGGGCAGCGGACCTGGATACGGAGACCACCATGAGCCCGACACTCGAGCGAACGAGACAACGCGGGCGGCGGCCGAACTCCGCCGGCGTTCGCGCGCCCTTCTCGGACGCCATGCCGGCCCCAATCAGCCGGAAGGTCCGGGCCGCGGTGGCCGGGCTGATGGTGTGCGCGCTCATCGCGGGTTGGACCGCGACTCCCGCGGCCGGTGCACCAACCGTCGCTTCGGTCGCCCCCGCGTCCGGCAACATCGCGGGGGGCACGCCGCTCACGATCCGCGGCAGCGGCTTCCTCCCCGGGGCGAGCGTGAAGGTCGGCAACGTGTCCTGTACCCAGGTCAAGGTGCTCCCCGACAGCATCGTGTTGTGCGTCACCGGTCCGCGCGCGGCCGGGCCGGTGAGCGTCACGGTGTTCAACTCCGCCTCCGACTCCAGCGCCACCAACTCCCTCTTCACCTACGGGAGCCGGAAGGAGCTGACGAAAACCACGAAGGCCGATTTCGAGGCGCCGGGGTGCGCGATGACGAATGTGGTCAGCACCGGCCTCGACTCGACACTGCGCTGGCTGGACTGGAGCCCGACCACGGGCGGCGGCATGGGTGCCGGCACGTACTACTACGTTGTCACCGCCCTCACCGCCGCCGGCGAGACGCAACGCAGCGTGGAGAGTCCGCCGACCACGGTGGCGGGCGCCAAGAACGCCGTGCGGCTCGCCTGGACCGCGGTGAGCGGGGCGCTCGGATACCGCATCTACCGCACGACCTCGTCCGGCACTTACGCCAGCCCGTCGCTCGTCGCGGCACTCGACAGCTGTGGCTACACCGACATCGCCGGTTCCCCCTCCACCGGCGCCCCGCCCGCGAGCAGCACCGCCTCGGGCGATGCTTACCTCGCCCGCGGGCAGGCTCCGGGCTCGTCCTTCTCCGCCGGACCGAACACCACGGGTAACGTGGGCGCCGAGGGGTGCTCGCTCCAGCGGCCGGATGGCAAGTTCCTCATCATCCACGCGAATGCGACCGTCACGACCTCGATCTACGACCCGGTTGCCAACACGATGTCCGCCGGGCCGAACCTGACGGGCAACGCCCAGGAGGGTGCCCAGGCGCTCAAGCGGCCCGACGGCAGGTTCCTCGTCGTGCACGGCAATGCCACGACCGGCACCTCGATCTACGATCCGGTCGCGGGCACGATGAGCGCGGGACCGACCACGACCGGCGCGGGGGACAAAGGCGGGCTGTCGCTCAAGCGGCCGGATGGCAAGTTCCTCATCGTCCACGCCAACGGCACCACCACGACGTCGATCTACGACCCGGTCGCCAACACGATGGTTGCGGGCCCAACCACCGCCAGCAGCGTCGGCGATGGCGCGTTCGGGATTCCCCGTCCCGACGGCACCTTCCTCATCGTCCACGGCAGCGGGGGCGTCTCGGGCGCGACGTCGGTCTACGATCCGGTCGCCAACACGATGTCGGTCGGCCCGACGGTGCCGTACGCCCTGGCGAAGGGGGCCCATGCCCTCCAGCGGCCGGACGGGCGCTGGCTCATCGTGTGCGGAAAGAACAGCACGAACACGGCGCTTTACGACCCGGTCGCCAACACCATGGCGAGCGGACCTGCGACCACCGCGATCGTCAACGGTGGCGCCCTGTCCATCCAGCGTGCCGACGGGACGTTCCTGATCGTTCACGGAAAGAGCACGACGGCCAGCAGCATCTACGACCCGGTGGCGAACACGATGTCCGCAGGTCCGACGCTCCCCAACGCCGTCGACAAGGGCGGACACGTGCTGCAGCGCCCCGACGGCCGCTACCTCGTCGTCAACGGCGCGAGTGGCAACAAAACTACGCTCTACGACGCGGGCTGGACCCGCACCGGCTCGTACATCTCGGAGAAGCTGCGCCCCGGCGACATCCAGCGCTGGAACACCTGCTCCTGGGTGCGCGATCTCGATGACACCCTGATCGTGCGCATCCGCACCGCGGCTTCGTCGGCGGGCCTCGACGCGGCGGCCTGGCGCACGGTCGCCAACGGCGGCGAGATCGCCGCGACGGACGGCGAGACCTGGCTGCAGGTCGGCGCCGACTTCGCGCGCTGCATTCCCAAGGCATCCGGGGCACTCGAGGACGTCTATGGCAATTGGCGCTTCGAATTCCGGCGCTGGCCGACGCCCGACCTCCTGAGCTTCACCGCGAGCTACACCGACACCGCGCTCGTCACGGGCGTCGGCCCGGCATCGCCCCCGGCCGGGTCGCTCTCGCTCGCCCAGGGTGCGCCCAACCCGTTCCGGACCTCCACGCTCATCCGGTTCGGCGTCACGGTGTCGACCGATCTCACGCTCGAGGTCTTCAGCGTCACCGGGCAAAAGGTGGCGACCCTGGCGGGCGGCTGGCACGCCGCGGGCTCCTACGCGCTGCGCTGGGACGGCCACGACCTGCGGGACCGGCGCACGCCACCCGGCGTCTACCTCTACCTGCTCCGGGCGGGCGATGTGCGGCTCGCGCGCAAGCTCGTGCTCATTCAATAGCGATCCGCCGCGGGAGGCGTTCCGGGGCCGCCGATTGCGGGCCTCGGGGCGGTCCTCGGCGGCCTCAAGTCCAGCTCCCCGGAGGCCGATAATCCACCAGTGGGAGACCGAGAGCCGGCCATCTAGGCCGGGATGCACACACCCGAAGGAAGAGGAATCGTCATGGCCACGCTCGCCGACAGCGAACGCATGGAATACGAGGCGCTCATGAATCGGGGCCGCGACGCCGAGCGGACCTCGCAGCTGTGCTGGACGCTGTCCGGGCTGGCAGCGGCGTGCCTGATGTCGTGGGGCGTTCAGACCCGCAATCCGGCGCTCATGCTCCCCGTGGTGCTGGCATCGGCGTACGGCTTCTACGCCATGCTGTTCGCGCGCCATCAGGTCCGCCTGATCGCCGGTTACATCAAGGAGTTCTTCGAGACCCGCACCGCCGGCCCACAGTGGTTCACGCGGCTCGGCCACCTGCACGTGGTGCCGGGCTTCAATCCGATCAAGGACGGTCTCTCGCTGTTCCTCGCCAACGGCACCAGCATCGTCGCCATCATCTTCGCCTGGCTCTTCTCCACCTCCGACCCGCGCAGCATCCTGATGGCGGGCATCGTGACCGGCTTCGGCCTGCTCTTCGGGTTCCACTCGATGTCGGAGACCTGGCGCATGCACCAGACGCATTCGGCGAGCCTCTGGCACCAGGTGAACGTCGGCCCGCGGGAGGTCTCCAAGTCCGGCCCGCGCGCCGCCTCGCGCTGAAGATCCGTTCGACGTCCTGACCCGCGCGGCACGGTGCCGCGCGGGTCTCGCGTTTTCCGGTCAGGTGCCCGCGCCATCTCGCCTGTGGTAGCGTCGCCGGAATTCTCCGGCATCCGCCCCGCGAATTCCGGGCGTCCTGCCGCCACGGCGCCGGTCCAACCCCTGATCAACGGACAGCATGCCCTCCATTGCCATCGAGTGGCTCGACCTCGCGCTGCGATGGGTCCACGTGATCGCCGGGATCATGTGGATCGGCGACTCGTTCCTCTTCATGTGGCTCGACAGCAATCTGTCGCCACCCTCCCGACCGCGCGAAGGCGCGGTCGCCGGCGAGCTGTGGATGGTCCACAGCGGCGGCTTCTACGAGGTGGTGAAGCGCCGCGTCCTCGCCCCTTCCGAGATGCCGCAGACCCTCTACTGGTTCAAGTGGCAGGCGTACACCACCTGGCTCAGCGGCTTGCTTCTGCTCGGCGTGGTCTACTACCTCGGCGGCGGCGTCTACCTCGTCGACGGCGCCGCGCGCGGCGTGGGGCTGGGGGCCGCGATCGGCCTCAGCCTGGGAACCCTCGGGGCGGCCTGGCTGGCGTACGACGCGCTCTGGGGCTCGGCGCTGGCGCGTCGGCCCGCCGTGGCCACCCTGGTGTCGTTCGCGCTCCTGACGGCGGCGGGCTTCGGGCTGACGCGGGTGTTCAGCGGACGCGCCGCGTTCCTTCAGGTCGGCGCGATGCTCGGCACCATCATGGCGGCCAACGTGTGGCGGCGCATCATCCCGGCCCAATCGCAGATGGTCGCGGCGACCCGCGCGGGGCGGACCGCGGACGCCGCGCTCGGGGCACGGGCCAAGCAGCGCTCGATCCACAATCACTATCTGACGCTGCCGGTCGTGTTCACGATGGTGAGCAACCACTTTCCGAGCACCTACGGGAACGAACTCAACTGGCTGGTGCTCGCGCTGCTCGTGGTGGTGGGAGCGGCGGCCAAGTACGTGATGAATCATCGCCTCGCCAGCAACCGATGGATCGTCGCGGCGGGAACGGCCGCGCTGCTTGGAGTGATCGCACTCACCGCGCGCGTTTCACGCGACGCCACGGCCGGCGCGGGCTTCGCCGGCGCGGCGCCGGTGTCCTTCGCCGAGGCCGATGCCATCCTTCAGCGACGCTGCGTCAGCTGCCATGCGGCGCGCCCGGCGAATCCCTCGTTTCCCGAGCCGCCCAACGGGATCGTCCTCGAGGATCCGCGCCGCATCCGGGCGCTGGCGCCGCGCATCATGGTGCGCGCGGTCGAGACCCGGACCATGCCGCTCGGCAATCTCACCGGGATGACCGACGCGGAGCGCCGCACGCTCGGCGCGTGGATCGCGCAGGGAGCGCCGCTCGGCGACTCCGTGGAGGGCCCCGCGCGCCCGCGCTGAGCGGCCCGCGCCGCACGCTGCGCGCGGATCGCGCCGGGAGCACCGCGGCGGCGACTCCGGGGATCACGCGCCCCGGTCGCGCTGAGCGCCGGGCGCGCCCAATGCGTCCGCTGGCAATACACCGGGCCCCGCGGGGCGTTTCCCGCGGGGCCCATTCGGCCCTACACCCGCGTGCCCGCCCGCCGGCGCTTAGGGCGCCGGAACGAACGTCTGCACGCAGCCGATGTTCAAATCCACGAGCGACAGCAGCGTCGCGGCGTCCTCAGGGCCGATCTTCGGCCTGGACGCATCGCGCAGCGCCACCACCTTGTTGCGGAAATCGCCGAGATACTTCGTCGCGTCCGGGTGCCTGCCCTCCCGGAACTTCTTCTCGGCGTAGTCGATGCGCTTCATCAGGTCCTGCCGGTCCGAAGCCGACAGGCTTGCCGCGGCGTTGGTCGCGTCGCGGAGGCCCTGGAAGTTGCATCCATCCGTCGATAAGGAGCTTCCGGAATCGAGGCACCCCGCGATCAGCGTGACGCCCAATAGCATAGGGGCCAGCGCAAGCCAGTGCAGCGTCTTCACATTGTCCTCCTGTTGATGGCCTGTGCACGTCGGGCCCCCTATCGCAAAAGTGAAACCCCCTCGCCGATGAGCCCTGCGAGCGGGGTCTCACTCTCCAACCCGAGTACAGCAATAGTCTATCGCAGACCCCGACGCCGGAGCCACAACGGTTCGCGTTTCCTACCTCGAATCTGGCGTGCAATATGCATGATCGGCGCCGAAGCGAGCGCCCAGTCTTCCCGGGCGTCGCTCGGGGTCGGCCACTGTCGCCGTCCGTCAGCCCATTCAGGCCGGACTGGCAGCTTCGCTCCGGAACCGCCTCCCGGCGACCGGAGCGCCCAGCCCGCAATCGGGGTCCGCGTCCGGCGTTGGCCACGCCCACCGCGCGGCTCGGCGTCCGGCATACCTTATGCCGTGTGCACGCCAGGCCGTGGGCGGGCAGGGCCTCCCGTGCCCTCTACCGCCTCGGGACGCTCCACCCTGGCTCGCGGCAGGACGGGCCGCACCTCATTGCGGCCCCCAAGTCATACCGCGAAAGGGGTGATCTTCAATGTCCAAGTCGTCCCTCCCACTCCGCATGGCAGCCGTGACGTTCGCACTGCTCGCGCTCCCGGCCGTCGCTCGAGCGGCCGACCCCTCGATGATCTCCGACGATCCAAAGGTCATATCGTCGGGGGGATCGGACCCTCCACCCGCGCTCACCACCGCGGCGATGGCCCACGGGTCCGTCATCTACTTCGACGCGTCCGGGTGCAAGTGCCGCATCGACTTCAAGGTCTTCGACGACCACGGGAGCAACCCGGCCTGCGGCAACTGCGACTACCGCAACATCACTGGAGCGTGCTGCGCGGTCAGCGTGGATTGCGTGACCATCGCGCCGGAGGCCGGTCACGTGTTGTTCTGCGGCCGCGCGCTCACGAGCAAGCCCAAGGGACATCTGGCGGCGGGGCCTGCCGTTCTGCCGGATGATCCCGTATCCCCGCCCTCGGGGGGTCCGCTCAAGTGGCTCTACGTGTTCGCCGAGCAGGGCAAGGCGAACGGCAGCAAGACCGACGCGGTCCGGACCTTCTTCTCGGCCTCAGATCCTTCTTGCCTGGTCAAGAACGCGCTGTGTCCGCAAGTGAAACCGCTCGAAATCAAGAAGAGCAAGATTCACATCCACACCGCCAAGATCAAGAAAGGACTGGCGGCCGCGGAATTCGCCTGGGGAGATCTGGAGAACGACCTGGCGTTCGACGACTTCGACGCCGAGTTCCCGACCTCGACCGAGGCGCGCAGCTGGGGCGCGCTGAAGTCCCTGTACCGCAGGTAGGGAGCGACGCGCAGTCCACGGCGACCACCTCCGTTCGCGGGGGTGGTCGCCTAGTGTTCCGTACCGGAAGTCATGTGCGCGTCCCCGCGGAGGCATCGCGGTCGCCCGCAAGGCGCGACGACGAAGTCGTGTCTGAAGATACGTCGAGGAGGAGCAACGCAGCGGGCGAGCGCGAGGGCCCGCGGGGCGGGTGCATGACTTCCGGTACGGTACTAGTTTCGCTCCCGAATCGCCCGCGGCCGCACCACCGTGATGCCGATGTTGCTCCGCGGACCCCGCGCCAGGTAGGCGCCGATCGTGGTGTCCAGCACCACGCGCCCCTGGGCCGACGAGGCGTGGAGCAGGCGCGCCAGGCCATCGGCCCCGCGATCGATCACCCCGGTGTGGGAGTAATCGAGGCCCCGGATCGAGGTCGCGATCGCGATGATGTCCCCGGTCCGCAGCCTGGGCTCGATCCCGGCGACGCGCGCCCGGGGCACGTAGGTCCGGGGGATCGCGCCGATCCGCCGCTCGATGCGCCGAATCACGGGGACGAATCCGGGCGTCGCCGCGAGCGCGGGGTACGCGCCCGGATGCGTCGACATGAAATCCACCCGGACCGGCAGCCGGACTCCGCCGAGGGACGGCGTGATGTCGTCCGCCACGCGCTTGGCGACGTTGTCGGCGATCCACTCCGCCGTGTAGTGCAGGCGGGAGGTGTAGTCGGTGAGCCGGCCGCCGCGGTAGCGCATGAACGTGATCTCCGACTCGAGATCCTCGAGCGTCGGCGCCGCCGCGCCCGAAGGCCGTACCATCACGCGCGCGAGGCCGAGGCAGGTTTCGAAGAAGGTGACGCAGTCGAGCCCCTGCAGCGTCACGCGGCAGGTCTCGCCACCCGGCGCTTCGAGCGTGCCGGTGACGTAGGGGATCCCCTCCATCCGGCGCCCGAAACGCGCCAGGCGCTCGCCGATCGGGAGCGTGTTCCAGCCCCCGGCGTAGGAGCGAGCCAGCAGGGCCTCGACTTGCCAGGCGGTGGAGTCCGTCGCGGCGGCGGACCCCGCACCGTCCGGCGGCCGGCCGGCGCCGCTGCCGGCGATCAGGAATGCGGCGATCACGATGGCGAGCACCAGAGCGTGACTCCGTGTCGGTGAAGGTGGACGGCCGTTCAGGGAGAACCAGTCTAGCGCCGCGGCGATCACAAAACACGCGGCCGGCCCTCCTGTGTTTTCGGCACGTCGCCCCCCTCGCCCGAGTCCGACGTCTGCCGGCCCCGCCCGCAGCGCCGGCGGCCGGAGCACCCCGGGTGGCCGGCCCCAGCGCCGGATCAGGACGTGCGCCGGACCCATGCGCCAGATCCAGCCGCCGGAGCCATGCGCCGGACTCGCGCCCTCCCGCGGGCCGGTGCTAGGATGCCCAGTCGCATTCAGGCTGCGATCCCATCGCCCACAAGGAAGGCTCCCGATGAAGCGCTCGCTCGCACCGTCCATCCCGATGCTGCTCGCCGCCACCCTCCTCGTCGCCGGCTGCGGCGGCAAGGGAGGCAGTTCCTCCTCCTCATCCGCCGCCGGCGGGGCGGACCAGGCACGCGGAATGCTCGGGGCCGAGGGTGGGCAGGGCGCGCCGGAGAGCGGCATGCCGGCCGGCGGTGACGAGAGCGGTTCTCCGACCGCCTCGAGCGCGGCCGGGATCGCGTGGACGGTGCCGTCGAGCTGGGTGATCGGCGCCGACCGCGCCATGCGCGTGGCGACCTATTCGATCCCCGCGGTGGGGGGCGACGCCGAAGCCGCCGAGTGTGGCGTGTTCTACTTCGGCCCCAACCAGGGCGGCGGGGTGGACGCCAACATCGAGCGCTGGATCGGCCAGTTCGAGAGCGGCGCGAAGTCCAATCGCAGCTCGAAGACCGTGAGCGGCCTCCGGGTGGAATTGGTGGAGGTCAGCGGCAGCTACCTGGCGCCGAGCGGCCCGATGATGCAGTCCTCGGGCACCAAACCCGGCTCCAAGCTGCTGGGCGCGATCGCCGAGGGCCCTGAGGGCGCCGTGTTCTTCAAGCTCACCGGACCCAAGCGGACGGTGGATGCCGCGCGCCGCGACTTCGACACGCTGGTCGCCTCGCTGAAGAAGCAGTAGCGGCGGGGCATCGAACGGCGCGGGCGATTCCGCGCCGGCGTCACGAGCGGATCATGGTCAGCACCATCTTGAACCGCTCGCGGGCGTGGAGCGCGTGCGGGACGTTCGCGGGGAGCACCAGGAATTCCCCGGGCTCCACCGCGTGGCTCGCGCCCCCCACGGAAACGTCGGCGCGGCCTTCGAGGACGTGGACCAGAGCCTCGAAGGGCGCGGTGTGCTCGCTCAGGCCCTCGCCCTGGGCGAACGCGAAGACGGTGACCGTCCCGGTCGGCCGCTTGAGGATCACCCGGCTCACCACCGACCCTTCCTGGTAGGCGACGAGACCGACGAGCGGGGCGGGCGCCGCATTCGGCGTGGCTTCGGGCACGGGCGGGTCCTCGATTCGGTAACGGGCCGGGGCGGTCCAGGTCCCCGCGCGGGTCGCGTGTCTCCTGCCGCGGCGCCACCAACGCGCAGCTTAGCCGAACTCGCGGGGCGCACTCCAGGCGAGCGCTTCACGCCCGCGCGGCGCGGACCGCGACGGTGCCCGCGCCTGACAGCGGCGGCCAATTCCCTGTCAGGCTGACAGCGCGGGCCTCGGACGGACCGTCCGAGCGGGAGCCCGGATTCGGGGTCGTGTCGCGCCGCAATCCGCGGCCGGCGCGCGGGTTGCGGTCCCCGCGCGGTCCCGCTCGAGAGTCGGGCCTGGCTGGCATGAACCATGCCCCCGCCTGCCAGGGGCTCCACTCTGGCCGGGGTCTCCGCACACCACGGGCGAGGAAACGCGATGCGTGAGATGCGCATTCACGGGCGCGGCGGGCAGGGGGCGGTGATCGCCTCGAAGCTGCTCGCCTCGGCGTTCTTTCTCGAAGGCAAGGACGTCCAGTCGTTTCCCGCGTTTGGCGTCGAGCGCCGCGGCGCGCCGGTCACCGCGTTCCTGCGCGTCTCCGACGGACCGATCCTGCTGCGCTGCGAGATCCTGGCACCCGACGACCTCATCGTCCTCGACCCCACTCTGGTACAGGCGGTGGACGTCACGGCGGGGCTCAAGCCTCGAGGGAGCATCCTGCTCAATTCCGATCAGCCGCCCGAGCACTACGCGCGGCTCGTGCGCCGCTTTCGCGTCGCCACGGTGGACGCGAGCGCGATCGCCGCGGCCCACGGGCTGGGGTCCAAGACCCAGCCGATCGTGAACACCGCGATCCTCGGGGCGTTCGCCGCGTTCTCCAACCTGGTGTCGCTCGAATCGGTGTGCGCGGCGATCACCGAAGACGTCCCGACGCGGGCCGAGGAGAATGTCGCCGCCGCGCGCGAGGCGGCAGGCTCCGTCCGGATCTGCGCGGCCGCGGAGCTCCATGCCTGACGATCGCGGCTCCCCCGATCTCGCCCACGGCGTGCCTCCGGTCGCGGTGAGCAGTACCTCCACCCGGGTCAACCTCACCGGGTCGTGGAAGTACATCCGGCCCGTCTATCAGGACAAGGTCGCGCCCTGCAACCAGGGCTGCCCGGTGGGGATCGACATCGAAGGCTACATGAACTTGCTGCGCGAGGATCGCATCGAGGACGCGATCGGACTGCTGCTGCGCGAGAACGCCCTGCCGGCCGTCACCGGGCGGGTCTGCTACCACCCGTGCGAGAACGCCTGCAACCGGGCATGGCTCGATGACGCGGTGTCGATTCACGGGGTCGAGCGCATGCTCGGGGACCTCGCGATCGAGCAGCGGATCCTGCCCGAACCGGAGACCCCGCGCCCCGAGACCGTGGGGATCGTGGGATCGGGTCCCGCCGGGCTCTCGTGCGCCTACCACCTCGCGCGGCTCGGCTACACCGTCACGGTCTACGAGGCCGAGGCCGAGCCCGGCGGGATCCTGCGTTACGGGATCCCGGAGTATCGGCTTCCGAAGGACGTGCTGGCGCACGAGGTGAACCGCATCCGCGCCCTCGGCGTCGACTTCCGCTGCGGGGTGCAGGTGGGGCGCGACCTGCCGCTGAACGTCCTCGAGTCCCACGACGCGGTGTTCGTCGCGACCGGCGCACGCCGCGGCCGCGCGCTGGGGATCGAGGGCGAGGACCTCCCGGGGGTGCGCGCCGGGCTCGACTTCCTGCGCGAGGTCAATCGCGGGGGCCGGCCCGCGCTCGGGCACCGCGTGGTCGTGGTAGGCGGCGGGAATACCGCAATGGACTGCGCGCGCACCGCGTTGCGGCTGGGGGCGGAGGTGCTGGTGCTCTACCGTCGCGGACGCGAGGGGATGCCGGCCCACGACGAGGAGGTGGAGGACGCGCTGCGCGAAGGCGTCCGCTTCGAGTTCCTGGCGGCCCCGGTGCGGGTGGAGTCGACCGAGAGGGTGCCGGACCGCGAGCCGCTCGAGGCGATCGAAGCGACCTTCGACCGTTTCGAAGGGGAACCCCCGGCACCCCACGTCGCCGGGCTCACCTGCACGCGCATGCGGCTCGAGGAGCCCGACCGCTCGGGCCGCCCCCGCCCGGTGCCGGTCGAGGGCAGCGAGTTCTTCGTCGCGGCGGACCTGGTGCTGACGGCACTCGGGGAGGATCCCGACTTCGACTTCCTGCCCGAGGACGTCGAGCGCGCGAGCGGGGTGGTGCGGGTCAACGCGCTCAACGCCACCGGCCACGGCGCGCTGTTCGCCGGCGGGGACATCACCGACGAGCCGCACACGGTGGCGTTCGCGCTTGGGTCGGGCAAGCGTGCCGCGGTCGGGATCGACCGCTACCTGCGCTTCCGCGCCGGGGAGATCGGCGACGGTGCCGACCTGTCCGAGCTGCGCCAGGGGCCCAAGGGCAACATCAGCGTCACGCGCTGGGTCGGGGGGGACCCGGTGCGGCGCACCGACCCGGTCAACCGCGTGGTGACGTTTCAGGAGACCAACCCGGCGCACTTCGCGCCCGTCGCGCGCGCCGCCGACCGGCACCTGCCGCCCGGCGAACGCCGGCTGGGGTTCCGCGAGGCGAACCTCGGCCTCGAGCGCGAACAGGCGCTGGCGGAGGCCAGGCGCTGCTTCAATTGCGGCGTGTGCAACGAGTGCGAGCTGTGCCTGGTCTTCTGCCCCGACCTGGCGATCTCGCGCAGCGCCGGCGGCGGCTACGAGATCGCCTACGAGTATTGCAAGGGCTGCGGCGTGTGCGCCACCGAGTGCCCGCGCGGCGCCATCACCATGACGCGGGAGGGCCTGTGAAGAAGGTGATGGTGGGCAATCACGCGGTCTCGTGGGGCGTCAAGCTCGCCCGTGCCGAGGTCATCGCCGCCTATCCGATCACGCCCCAGACCCAGATCGTCGAGGAGCTGGCCGAGATGACCGCCGACGGGCGCCTGGCGGCGCGCTTCATCAAGGTCGAGTCGGAGCACTCGGCGATGGCCGCCTGCATCGGCGCCGCGGCCACGGGGGTGCGCGCCTTCACCGCCACCTCGTCGCAGGGGCTGCTGCTGATGCACGAGCTGCTGCACTGGGCGGGGCTCGGACGGCTGCCGATCGTCATGGCGGACATCAACCGCGCGGTGGCGCCGGGATGGTCGATCTGGACCGATCAGAACGACACGCTCGCGCAGCGCGACACCGGGTGGGTGCAGCTCTACTGCGAGACCAACCAGGAGGTGCTCGACACCACGGTGCAGGGCTTCAAGCTCGCCGAGACGGTGGACCTGCCGGTGATGATCGTGCTCGACGCCTTCTTCCTCTCGCACACCTCGGAGCCGGTGGACGTGCCCGACCAGGCCGAGGTGGACGCCTTCCTCCCGCGGCGCGAGGCGCGGCTCAAGCTCGACGTCCACGACCCGCACGCCTTCGGCGCGCTCACCACACCCGCCGTCTACATGGAGCTGCGCCTGCGACAGCAGGAGGCGTTCGACCGGGCGCGCGAAGCGTTCGCCGCGGTGGACCGCGAGTGGGCGGAGCGCTTCGGCCGCGGCTACGGCGCGCTCGAATCCTACCGCACCGAGGACGCCGAGATCGTGCTCGTCACCTCCGGCACCATTACCTCCACGACGCGCCACGTCGTCAACGAGCGGCGGGCGCGCGGCGAGCGGATCGGACTCGTCAAGGTGAAGATGTTCCGTCCCTTCCCGACCGGGCCGCTGCGCG
This sequence comes from Candidatus Eisenbacteria bacterium RBG_16_71_46, assembly GCA_001780165.1. Classification (GTDB taxonomy): domain Bacteria; phylum Eisenbacteria; class RBG-16-71-46; order RBG-16-71-46; family RBG-16-71-46; genus RBG-16-71-46. The sequence continues at coordinate 19,112 of MFFQ01000014.1, forward strand.
ACGCCCTGTCCCATGTCCCGGCGGTCGCGGTGCTCGATCGCAACATCTCCCCCGGCCACGGCGGCATCTTCGCCGAGGAGATCCGCGCCGCGCTCTACGACCTGCCGCCCGGGCGCCGCCCGCGCATCGACGGCTACGTCGTCGGGCTCGGCGGGCGTGACGTCACCCCGGCGGTGATCGAGGACTGCCTCGAGCGCACGCGCCGCTCGCAGGCCGAGGCGGCCGCGGCGGCCGCCAACGGCGGGGCGGAGCGGGAGATCGCGCGCGAGGACATCTGGGTGGGGGTCAAGCCATGAGCCAGCACCTGATCAAGGACCTGATCCCGCGCGAGGAGTTGCTCGATTCCGGGCACCTCGCCTGCCCCGGCTGCGGCGCGGCGCTGGCGATGCGCATGGTGCTGAAGGGGCTCGGCGAGAACACCATCGTGGCACTCCCCGCCTGCTGCTGGTCGATCATCGCCGGGCCGTGGCCCCAGTCGTCGTTGCACGTGCCGCTCTACCACACCGCGTTCGAAACCGGCGCCTCGGTGGCCTCCGGCATCAAGGCGGCGTTGGTCGCGCGCGGCGACACCGAGACCACGGTGATGGCCTGGGCGGGGGACGGCGGCACGTTCGACATCGGGCTGCAGGCGCTCTCGGGCGCGGCCGAGCGCAACGAGGACTTCATCTATTGCTGCTACGACAACGAAGCCTACATGAACACCGGCATCCAGCGCTCCTCGGCCACGCCGTGGGGCGCCTGGACCACGACGACGCCGGCGGCGCATCCCGAGGCCCACCCCAAGAAGGACATTCTGTCGATCCTCGCCGCGCACGGAATTCCCTATGCCGCGACCGCCACGATTGCCCATCCGGACGACCTGATCGCCAAGATCCGCAAGGCCAAGGGCATCCGTGGAACGCGCTTCATCCACATCCTGGCGCCCTGTCCCCCGGGGTGGAAGGCGGGCGACGACGAGACCATCGCGCTCGCGCGCATGGCGGTGAAGGCGCGCGTGTTCCCGCTGCTCGAGGTGGAGGCCGGCCAGCGCTGGCGGATCACCCTCGACCCGCCGCGCGAGCCGGTCGGGCCCTACCTGCGCAAACAGGGCCGCTTCCGCCACCTCTCGGACGCGGACATCGCGCAGATCCAGGAGCTGGTGGACCGGCGCTGGGAGACCCTCGAGCGCCGGGTGCGCGACGGCGGCTGATCCCCGCCGCCGGGAGCGCGATCGCGCCCGATCCCGCTGCCGAACGAGCTTCGTCAGCCGGTCACGGAGCCGGACGCGCGAAGATCCCGTCCCAGATCGCCAGCGCCGGCTTCGGCGCCAGGTTCTCGTCCACCAGGCCGTTGTACGAGAAGTAGGGCAGGATGGTGCCCGGTGGCAGTGCGGTGGTGTCGAGATCGGTGAAGGTGAGCTGGAACAGCCCCGTGGCCTGAGCGGCGTCGAGCAGCAGCGCCTGGCGGGAGAAGTACCGCGCCTGGAGCTCCGGCGACGAGGTCACCGTCCCGATCGAGCGGGAGCTCCAACCGCCTTCCACCACCAGCACCGGCAATCCGTTCCCGTGGCGGAGCCGCTCGTAGTAGTCGAGCGGCAGGCTGTCCGGGTCGCTCCAGCCGAAGTAGGGGTACGAGGAAAGTCCGAGCGCGGTCATGAAGGGAAAGTCCGCCACGTCCTGCTGGATGCCGGCGTAGGCGCCGCTGCCCCCGAGCCGGCCCCATGCCGTCTCCACCTGGACGCTGATGTAGAGCGGTGTGGCGGTATCGAAGCCACGGATGTCGGCCGCGGCGTCGTTCGCCACGCGCACGACCGCGGCGTACACGGCGCCGGGCGCGGCGGCGCGGATGAGATTGGTCTCGGCGGCGAGCCCCAGGAAATCGGGATGCAGCATGCTGTCGATCGCCGCCACGTACCGGCGATAGAGCGTCTGGATCGCCGGCTCGGTCAGGCTGCGCCCGGCATCCACCAGCGGCTGCGACTCGCCGGCGCGGTTGATGCCGTTGGTTGCATCCACGGTGATGACCACGCGGAGCCCGAGCGCCCGGAAGAAGTCCACGAGCCCGACCCGCTCGCGCACGATCAGCGTCTCGGGCGGCACCCCCGCGATCAGCGAATCCCACGGCGGCTCCGAATGGATGATGGCCGCGTCGGCCCGCGTGCTCCACATCTGCACCGACTGGATGAGCACGTTGACATCCGCCCGAGGCGGGATCGCCGAAAACCCCATGAGGAAGGTGCGCGGCGCCGCGGCGCCTGGTGCCGTGACCTTGCCGCCGCAGCCCGCGACCCCGGCCGCCGCCAGGGCGATCGTGACGGCAAGGCGAATCAGCACGGCCGGGTTTGGGGATTTCATGGGTGGCTCACCGTTCGGGCGGTTCGGTTTGG
>MFFQ01000015.1:0-261 GCA_001780165.1 Candidatus Eisenbacteria bacterium RBG_16_71_46
GGGCCAGCGGCAGGCGGTCCACGATCTCGCCGCAGATGCAGGTGCCGGAGGCGAGCAGCAGGCGCAGGATCTCGACCCGCGCCGGGTGCCCGAGCGCCCGCGCCAGGCGGGCCAGCTCGAGATCCCGCGGCGCCGCACGGCGGGCGCGGGTTCCGGCGGATGCAGGGCTGCGGATCACGTGGCCTCCTATCGTTGATCGTAAATGTACGATGAAAGAGCCGGGTGGTCCAGGGGAAAAGTGATCGGGTCCGGACCGGCGCG
>MFFQ01000015.1:304-3789 GCA_001780165.1 Candidatus Eisenbacteria bacterium RBG_16_71_46
GGCGCGGGTCGCGGCGCGCCCGCGCTCGACATGCCATTGCGGCGGAGGTAGCCGGCCGGCCGGCCCCCGGCCCACCCGCTGCGCGGCCTACGGCGTCATCGGCCAGGCCGCCCCTTTGGTTCGCCCGCCGTGCGGCATCCCGCACGGGGCGCCCGGCCTGCGCCCGCGGCCTGCACGGCGCCCGGCGGCGGTCCGCCCCTAATCGCGTGGGCCGCATGGGGCGGCGCCGGGCATCCTTCTTGCGCCCCTTCGGTAGGCGAGCCGCCCCCCTCGCGGCTCGGCACCGGCTCCCCTCGGCCGGTCGGCACGACCCGTCGCGATGCGACGGGTGGCAACACGTTCGGCGCCGCTGACCGGCGTCCGCCGGTCGCAGGCCCGACTGGGCGGCCTCGACGCTCGAGACCGCGTGCGGAGGGATGCGATGGTGCGCCTCGTGCGCCCCGCCCGCAGCCGGCGGCGGATGCTCGCCGCCACGGTCATGGCCTGTGCCTGTCTCACTACCCAGGCCGCGACCCCCGCATCCGCCGCCCACGCTCGTGACGCCCGCTCCCGCATGGCCTGTCTCGCCGGCGTGGATCTGGCGCCGGCCAAGGGCCCGGGCCCCTTCGTGGGGGGCACCGCGTTCGCGGTCATGGTCGCTCCGCGCGGATTCTGCCGGCTCACCGTCACCTCGGAAGACGGGGTCGAGCGCAGCAGCGTCGCGGGGGGCATCGCGTCGTTCGTGTGGGACGGGTGCGCGGAGCCGGCGCGTCCGGTGCGCGGCTCGCGCGCCACGCTCCGCCTGGAATGGGAGGGCGGAGTCGTCGAGCGCGAGCTGCGGCCGATCCGGCTGCGCGCCACCGGCGGCCAGCGCCCCCACTTCATCCTGCGCACGTCGGGCGGCCGCTAGCCTTCGCCCCGCGGCTCCGCCCGCCCCCGCGGCCGCGCCGGCTCGCGCCTTTCAGCGCATGGGGGAGAGCAGCGCGATCAACGCGTCGCGCACGTGCGTCCTCCAGTAGCCCCAGGTGTGCCCGCCGGGGAACTCGCGGTAGGTGTGCGGGATGCCGAGTGCGGTGAGCTTGCGATCCAGCTCGCGGTTCTGCGCGATCTCGTCGTGGTCGTCGAGCCCGCAGTCGAAGTAGATGGTCATGCCCCTGAGCGTGGGACCGATCCGGTCCACGTAGAGCAGCGGGCTGTTCTCCTGCAGCAGCCGCGTGGCGCCGGGCTCGGGACCGAGGATCTTGCCCTCGCCCATGCCGCGGGTCAGCAGGAAGTCGCCGCTGTGCGACCCGCACGCGCCGAACACGTCGGGATGCTTGAAGGCCAGATTGACCGCCGCGCTGCCGCCCTCGGAGAGCCCGAGGATTGCGCGGCGGTCGGCCCGCGCCTCGGTGCGGAAGGTGCGGTCCGCCCAGGCGACGAGATCGTGGACGATGAAGTCCTCCATGCGCTGCGACCCGTCGTAGCTGTTGAGGTACATCGAGCGCCCGAGCAGCCCGATGCCCACCGCGCTCGGCATCACCGCGATCACCTCGGGAATGCGCCCGGCCGCGATCAAGGTGTCGAGGGTGCGCGTGACCCGCCCCTCGCCGGGCCAATTGCCCTCGGTGCCCGGCCAGCCGTGGAGCAGGTACACCGTCGGATAGCGCCGGGCGGCGCCGGCCGGGGTCTCGTAGGAGCGCGGCAGGTAGACGCGGACGTTGCGCTTGTCCTCGCCGAGCGACGGGGCGTTCATCTGGAACCGCACCAGCGTCCCGCCCTCGGGCTCGGCGGCGGCCGACGCCGGCGCGGCCGAACCGGCCGCCGCGAGGGCGAGGAGGAGGATCACGGGGGTGGGGGAGGGAACCTGCACGGCCGAACGCTAGCGTGCCGCGCGGACAATGGCGAATCAGGCAGCCCGCCGCGATCGCCGCGCGAGGGGTGCGGCAGCGCCCGACAATGGAGCGGGCCGCCAGCCGCCCGGGCGCCGAGCCTGTACGTGGCGCGCGCGGCCTTCGGGCGGAGTGCTCGCCGGCGGTGGCCTCCCTGCCCGCCTCCAGCGCGATGCGACTCCAGGAGGGCCTCTCCCCGCCAAGAGGTGCGGTCGGCGACCGTCTCGTCCTACCGTCGTCCGACCTTCGCCCCGCATTCTCGGGCCGGGTGAGCGCACGGCCCGCCACCTTTACGCAGCGCGGAGTGCTCGCGCATTCCGAGGTGATCCAGATTCCTCGTGATCGAGCGTTGTCGGCGCTGGTCTACCGGTACGGATTGCGGGTTGGCAAAGCCACCCTCCTATGCTGCAGGCACGTGGGCCTTGCCCGAGGCCGCGGCCTGCGGTGACCCGCCCCTCGCCGGGCCAATTGCCCTCGGTGCCCGGCCAGCCGTGGAGCAGGTACACCGTCGGATAGCGCCGGGCGGCGCCGGCCGGGGTCTCGTAGGAGCGCGGCAGGTAGACGCGGACGTTGCGCTTGTCCTCGCCGAGCGACGGGGCGTTCATCTGGAACCGCACCAGCGTCCCGCCCTCGGGCTCGGCGGCGGCCGACGCCGGCGCGGCCGAACCGGCCGCCGCGAGGGCGAGGAGGAGGATCACGGGGGTGGGGGAGGGAACCTGCACGGCCGAACGCTAGCGTGCCGCGCGGACAATGGCGAATCAGGCAGCCCGCCGCGATCGCCGCGCGAGGGGTGCGGCAGCGCCCGACAATGGAGCGGGCCGCCAGCCGCCCGGGCGCCGAGCCTGTACGTGGCGCGCGCGGCCTTCGGGCGGAGTGCTCGCCGGCGGTGGCCTCCCTGCCCGCCTCCAGCGCGATGCGACTCCAGGAGGGCCTCTCCCCGCCAAGAGGTGCGGTCGGCGACCGTCTCGTCCTACCGTCGTCCGACCTTCGCCCCGCATTCTCGGGCCGGGTGAGCGCACGGCCCGCCACCTTTACGCAGCGCGGAGTGCTCGCGCATTCCGAGGTGATCCAGATTCCTCGTGATCGAGCGTTGTCGGCGCTGGTCTACCGGTACGGATTGCGGGTTGGCAAAGCCACCCTCCTATGCTGCAGGCACGTGGGCCTTGCCCGAGGCCGCGGCCTGCGAGGCGTGGCCGAGGGGTGGCAGAGGAGCTTCATCGTTGCCCGCGGATCGTTCGAGGTTCGTGTCCGCGACCTTTCGCGGGCCGTGCGGACCTTGCGCTGGGACGTCTCGCGCCTACCGTATCTCAGGCTGCCCGGCGGTCGCAGGGTGCTGCCGATCGGCCACAAGCTCGCCGGCCTCTCCGAGCCGTCGGTCGCGGTCCAGGGCTGCTCGAGGTCGATCTCGCGGCGGGGGCGGCGTTCACGCTGTACCCGGTGTTTGCGCAGCAAGCCCCCGAGCATGGCGCCCTGGTCGTCAGCGACGGAGTGGGAGAGTCTCCGGTTCGATGATCGTTCCGTGCGCCTCGCGGGTGACCTTGGTGCGGAGCGCGGGGGCGCTCATCGGTACAAGCCCTTGATCTGACCCCACGTGCTGCTGCGCGTCGGCGTGGCCGAGCAGGGCGTCACCCCTCC
>MFFQ01000015.1:3865-4356 GCA_001780165.1 Candidatus Eisenbacteria bacterium RBG_16_71_46
TCTGACCCCACGTGCTGCTGCGCGTCGGCGTGGCCGAGCAGGGCGTCACCCCTCCCGCCTGCCAGCGCAGGCACTGGTTGTCGAGCGGCGTCCTCAGGCTCGCGCCACCCGCTAGCAAGACTTCATTCAACACGATCGTGACCGGCGTGCTGCAGCCCCCACAGGCCCCAGTCCCCACCGTCTTCGCCAGGTTGATCGTCACGGTGAAGGCAAAATACTCGACCCCAGGGGGCAGTGGGTTGTAGGGGGTTGATGCATAGCGCACATAGAGCTTCGCGCGATTGGCCGCCTCACCGCCATAGAACGGGAACGCCGCGGTGCTCCATTTCACGAACCTGGACGACTCCACGCGGCCCTGCCAGGGATTGGCGCAGCCGCTCGGCGTCGCGGGCTCGAACGAAACCGACAGCGATCCCTGCCGGCAGCCGCCGGGATCGGTGAGCTGCCACCAGTCCGGCAGCGTGGGCGAGTCGCTTTGCAGGTCCAGCCAC
>MFFQ01000015.1:4387-6015 GCA_001780165.1 Candidatus Eisenbacteria bacterium RBG_16_71_46
AGACGGTGAAGCTAACGCTCCCGTCATTGGAATCGCAGGCGAAAGTGCTGAGGGTCGCCGGGTTGTCCCGCCAGCAGCCAGTGCCCCAGGTGAGGTTGAACCCGCCGGCACCGGCCGCCGGAGCCGCAAACACCAGCACGCAAGATGCAAGCACGAGGTACTTCATCGCAGCCTCCCGATTTTGCTGTCACCCACTCCCCAAGGGGCTAGATTCCAGTATACACGCGCAAGATCCTCGGCCCGACCTCACGCAATGGGAGGACGCGGGGCCACTATTTCCCGACAGCTTGGACTTCCATTACAGACCGACGAGTCTCGAGTCCCCGCACCTGTTCGAGCACAACGGGACCTGGTACCTCGTCTATTCGGGGGATATGACTCAGCGACTTGAGTACGTCAAGGCGGCCGGCAGTCCCGCCAGCACGGTCAAGGCGGGCTGGCCCTTTCACGACTGGGTGGTCGATACCGATTGCTTCAGCTTCTCGGGCGATGCATATGCGTCCGAGTATCTCGGGGCACCCTGGCCGGTGGTACAGGGAAGGAGCTGTTCTGTTTCGTCGGGACTAGGAGGATCGAGATCCGCCCGATCCACTGGCAGCTGGGGAACCGCTTCTCGTTCGATTTCACCCAGCCGGCGACGGTGACAGACTTGGCGACTGGCCTGGACGGGGGATCCGTCACGCTGCACTGGACGGCGCCGGGAGATGACGGCTCGGCGGCAGGCACCGCCGCGTGTCGGACGCGCCTCGCCTATTCGACCGAGCCGATCACGGAGGAGAACTTCTTCGCGCGCGACACCTTCGTGACGGTGCCGCACGACACGGCGGGCGCGGCGGAGACGTTCACGGTGCCGTCGGACAGCCTGGCGCCCTGTACGCAGTACTACTTCGCGCTGAAGACCCAGGACAACGCTTTGAACTGGTCGGCGCTGAGCAACGTCGCGACATTCGGGACGCGTCCTGCCACGATTGCGGATCTTTCTGCGGCGATGGGGAAGAACACTGCGGCTGTGACTTGGTCTGCCCCAGGCGACGATGGCCTGGCGGGCCCGGCGTGCCGCTATCGTATTGCGTATTCCACGGGGACGATAGTGGAGGGGAACTTCTTCTCCTACGACACCCTCGCGGCGCCAACCCCGGGCGATTCCGGGACGGTTGAGTGCGCCGAGAAGGGTTCGCTCGCGCCGTGCAATTGGTACTACTTTGCAGTGAAGACACAGTACGACCTGGAGAACTGGTCGGCCATGAGTAACGTGGCCAGCGGCAAGACGAAGTGCAGCGGCTCAATTGAAGTGCTCTGCGACGAGGGCTTCATGGCTCAATCGGAAGGACCCGACGGGTGGAGCATCGAGAACTCGGTGCTGGACCTGGCCGGTGCCGGGACCACCGCGAGGGACCTCTATCGCCTGAAGGTCAAACCGGGCGGTGAGGACAGCCCGGCCCGCATCCGATTGAGCCAGTTGGGCGAGGGGGTGCTGTCCCTGGACGCCGCGCGACTGGCGGTGGTCGATCATGCGGCCGACGTGCAGGCCTACCCTTGCAGTGGGCACGTGATCCTCGGCCAGGATTCCCCGGTGCACGGCGTTTCGAATGGAACGGGAGCAGAGCTGTCACCGGTGATCGAGGCCT
>MFFQ01000016.1 GCA_001780165.1 Candidatus Eisenbacteria bacterium RBG_16_71_46
CACCGATTCGCTCCACCCGTCGTTCTTCCTCAGCGCGCTGGTGCTCGGGGCGCAGTGCGGCAAACTGTGGGGGGAGCCCTCGCCGCCGATCACGACCCGCTTCCAGTATTCGATTCTCGAGGAACCGGATCTCGTCCGCTTCTACCCCGACGTCTTCCCCGACCAGGAGGACCCGGACCAACTGTCGCGGACGCTGGCCACGATGACCTACGCGGTCGGCCAGATGAACATCCCGTTCGACACGGTGGTGCGCATCAAGAACAGCGTGCTGTGGCTGCTCGGCGGCCCTCTGCCCCCCGACCTGCTCGGCCAGGTCCAGAGCACGAGCGGCGTGCTCTACAACGTCTGCTCCAGCCAGGCCACGCGCACGCTGTGGGGCGGGGAGGCGTTCTGGGCGGACTACCGCAAGCGTTTCGACCCCTATACCTCGCAGAACCTGGACTTCTGGGCCGGGTACGTCGTCAACCCCGCGCGCCAGGTCCGCCTGATCTTCAAGCCCAAGCGCTGATCGCGCCGCGCCGCGGGTCGGCCGGCGCGGGGCCGGCGCTCATCGGGCCCCGGCATGACGCGGCCGGCGCGCGCTGGGCCGGCGCGCGTTGACCCTCGCTTCCGAGCGATGATACCTTGCGATCCGCATGGCGCGGCGCATTCTCATCGGCATTGCCGGGGGATCGGGATCCGGCAAGACGCTCGTCGCCCGAACCATCGTCCGCGAACTCGGGTCCAACCGGGTCGTGATCATCGATCAGGACTCCTACTACCGGAACCTCGAGGACATCCCCTTCCGCGACCGCGAGGCGCGCAACTTCGATCACCCCGACGCCTTCGACGGCGAGCTGCTCAAGCGCCACATCCGCGAGCTGCTCGAAGGGCGCCCGGTCGAGCAGCCGATCTACGACTACGCCGAGCACCGCCGTCTCCAGGAGACCCGCCACGTCGGCGACCACCTCGTGATCGTGCTCGAGGGGATCCTGATCTTCGTGGATCCCGAGCTGCGATCACTCATGGACATCAAGCTGTTCATCGACGCCGACCCCGACGTGCGCTTCATCCGCCGGCTGCGGCGCGACCTGGTGGAGCGCGGGCGGTCGGTGGACAGCGTCATCCGCCAGTACGAGGAGAGCGTGCGGCCGATGCACCTGCAGTTCGTGGATCCCTCGAAGCGGCACGCCGACGTCATCATCCCCGAGGGCGGGCACAACAAGGTCGCGATCGACCTGGTCAAGACCAAGATCCGCGAGTTGTTGCGCGAGCGCGGCGTGGAGCCGGTGCCGGCGATCTGACGCGGCGGCGTGGCGCGCGGCGCCCGTTGCGCATCCCCCGGCGCCGCGAGTCGCCGCGGGCCGGCCCGCGCCGGCCGGCAGAATTCGTGCACCGGCGCGGCCCGCCGGAGGTATAATCTCCGGGGTGAGCGTCGCGACGCCCGATTTGCGGGCGCCATCGTCGTGCCCCGCGCGGCGCCCCGTGCGTCCGGAGTCGCCATGACCCTGCACGTCGCCGCCCGCTTCGCCCTCCTGGCGGGAATCCTGCTCGGTGCCGCGCCCGCGCGCGCCCAGTGGATCCCCGATGGCACACCGGTGTGCACAGCCTCGGGGCTCCAGTACGGACAGACGGTGGTGCCCGACGGCGCCGGAGGGGCGCTCATCGCCTGGACCGACGAGCGCGCCGGGACGCACGTCTACGTCCAGCATCTCACCGCCGCGGGAGCCCTCGCCGCCGGCTGGCCGCTGAACGGCCTCGCGGTCACCGGCGGGACGCGGAGCCAGCACCTCTGGGCGGCAGTGAGCGATGGCGCCGGCGGGGTGCTGCTGGCGTGGGAGGACTCGCGCAACAACGGGGACGTGTGGGCGCAGCGCATCACCGGGGCCGGTGGCGTGGCTCCGGGCTGGCCGGCGGCGGGGCTTTCCCTCTGCGGGCTGCTCGGGCTTCAGACCGGTGTCGCGGCGATCCCGGACGGCGCCGGCGGCATCATCGTCACCTGGCAGGACTGGCGCGACTTCCTTCAGCCGGACCTCTACGCCCAACGCGTGGACGGCGCGGGCGTTCCACTGTGGGCCGCGAACGGGGTCTCGCTGTGCCTCGAGCCGCATCACCAGTACCCCGGGGCGGCGGCGCCGGACGGCGCGGGCGGCGCGTGGATCGTGTGGGACGACTTACGCGCGGGCGAGGACGACATCTACGTCCAGCATCTGAGCGCCGCCGGTGTCCCGGCGCCGGGCTTCCCTGCCGCCGGCCGGCCGGTCTGCGCCGCGGCGGACCTGCAGCTCAGCCCCACCACGGCCGCCGACGGCGCGGGTGGGTGCGTGATCGCGTGGGCCGACCGCCGCGGCGGCGGTTGGAGCGTCTACGCCCAGCGCCTGCTGGCGGACGGGAGTCCGGCACCGGGCTGGAACGCGGACGGCAACCTGGTGCGCGCGGGGCTCGCCCTCGGCCCGCCGGCGCCGCAGCTCGCGATTGACGGCCTGGGAGGCGCCTTCGTCCTGTGGGGCGATCAGCCGGGGGGGCCCGGCCAGGCCGATCTCTTCGCCCAGCGCATGACCGGCAGCGGGACCCGGGCCTGGGATCCGGCCGGAGTCGTGGTCGCCGCGGCGCCGTTCGGGCAGTACGCGGGCGGGCTCGTCGCCGACGGCTCGGGCGGAATCTACGCGGTCTGGAGCGATCAGCGTGGCGGGGGCGGCGACGACATCTACGCCGCACGCTTCAAGGCCTCGGGCCAGCTCGCGCCGGGCTGGCTTGCGAACGGATCGCCGCTCGCGATCGCGCCACTCGTCCAGAGCGTCCCGGTCGCCGCCCCCGACGGCTTCGGGGGCGCCATCGTCGTCTGGCAGGACGACCGCTCGGGAGATCGCGACCTCCACGCGCTGCGCACGGTGATGGACGGCCCGGTACCGGTGGCGCTCGCCCTGCTCGCGGCCGAAGCGACGCCCGGGCTCGCGCACCTCGCCTGGCTTGCGAGCGGCGGCGATCCCGCACTCGAGGCGACGCTCGAGCGCCGGACACCCGTGACCGACTGGTCGCCGCGCGCCACGCTGCTTCCCGACGGCAGCGGGCGGCTCGCCTACGAGGACCGCGACGTCGAACCCGGCGGACGCTACGGCTACCGGCTGCGCGTGCGCGAGCGTGGCGTCGAAAGCCTCGTCGGCGAGGCGTGGGTGACGATCCCGGCGACCCTGGCACTGGCGCTCGAAGGCGCGCGGCCCAATCCCGCGCGCGGCGTCCTCACGGTCGCCTTCATGCTCCCGGATGGGGCCGCGGCGCACCTCATGCTGCTGGACCTCGCCGGGCGCCGCATCGCCGCGCTCGAGGTGGGCTCCCTCGGCGCCGGGCGCCACGTCGCCGCCCTCGGCGGCGAGGCGCCGCTCGCCCCGGGTCTCTACCTCGTGCGGCTCGAGCGAGGCGGGGTCGCTCTCACCACGCGGGCGCTCGTCATCCGCTAGGCTGATCGCGCGCACCCCGCGGACCCGTGGGCGTGGGGCCTCGCCCCGGTTACCGCGCGTCCCGCCTCGCCTGCACCGCCCGCCCCGCCCGCACCGCCGCCCGCAGCGGACCGCCGCCGCGCCGCGTCGCGCGCTTGCGCTGGGCGGCGAGGGTCTGCCACGCGCGCAGCGTCTCGGCCACCGTCCACGCCTGGGCGAAGCAGCCGCGCGGAGCGTGCGGGGGATCGCCGTCGGCCACCTCGGGCAGCGTGCCGATCGCCATCGCCTCCATCAGCGGCGCGAGCGGGGCGAGCAGCGCGAGTGCGGCTTCGCGGTCGCCGTGCACCCGGTAGTGCGCCAGCGCGTAGTGCGGCAGCAGCCAGGTCCACACCGTGCCCTGGTGGTAGGCCCCGTCGCGCGCGTAGCGATCGCCGGCGTAGACGCCGCGGTAGGCGGGGTCGCAGGGCGCCAGGCTGCGCAGCCCGTGCGAGGTGAGCAGCCAGCGCCCGCAGCTCTCGAGCACCGCGCGCCGGCGCGCCGCCGGCAGCGGGCACTCGGGGAGCGACAGGGCGAAGATCTGGTTCGGGCGCACCGCCGGATCGTGTCCCTTGGGCCCGTCCACCACGTCGTAGAGGCAGCCGGTCTCGGCGTTCCAGAAGCGCTCGAAGGACTTCTCCACCTTCTCCGCCATCGCCTCGTAGGCTTCCGGCGCGCGGCCCAGGCGGCGCGCGAAGCCCGCCATGGTGGTGGCCGCGTTGTACCACAGGGCGTTGATCTCGACCGGCTTGCCGCGGCGCGGGGTGACCACCCACTCGTCCACCTTGGCGTCCATCCAGGTGAGCTGCACGCCCTCCTCGCCCGCGCGCACCAGCCCGTCCTGCTGGTCCACGCGGATGCCGTGGCGCGTGCCCCGCTCGTACCAGGCGCCGATGTCCTCGAGCACCGGGAACATCTCGGCGAGGAAGTCCTGGTCGCCGGTGGCCTCGACGTAGGCGCGCACCGCCTGGAAGAACCACAACGCCGCGTCCACCGTGTTGTACTCGGGTGCTTCGCCCCCGTCGGGGAAGAAGTTGGGCAGCATGCCCTGATCCACGTGGCGGGCGAAGGTGGCGAGGATGCTGCGGGCCAGCTCCGGCCGCCCGGTCGCGAGCGTGAGCCCGGGAAGCGCGATCATGGTGTCGCGACCCCAGTCGCTGAACCACGGGTAGCCGGCGATCACGGTGCGCCCGCGCGGATCGAGCGCGCTGCCGCGCTCGACCACGAAGGCGTCGGCGGCGAGCACCAGCTGGCGGATCCAGGGCGGCGCGGTGCGCGCGAGCGGTGCGTGGGCGCGCTTCCAGGCGTCGAGCAGCGCACTCGAGTGGGCGCGGCGCCGCGCGAGCGCCGACGCCAGCGCGAGCGGCCCGCGGCCGGGTGATCCGGCGTCGTGGCGCGTGCTCGCCGCCACGGTGATCGCTTCGCCCGGCTCGAGCCGGGCGGTGAGGGTCGCGGCCAGCAGGTGATCCTCGACCGACTCGAGCCCGCGCTCGGCCTCGAGCGGCAGCGCGAAGCCGCGATACCAGTCGGCCTCGGCGCGGCACTCCGCCCCGGGGGCGGTGATCCACAGCGGCGTGGCGCCCTCGGCCACCTCGATGCGCAGGCCGCCGGTGGCGGGCTCGACCCGTCCGGTCCCTTCGCCGCGCGGCGTCACGGCGTGGACGTCGCGGCAGTCCACCAGCGCCCGCAGCGCCAGCTTCACCGGCCCGCGCGCGGCACCCAGCCGGTACTGGACGTAGGTGGTGTTCTCGCCCAGCTCCATCCACACGCGCTTCTCGAGGCGGGTGTCGCCGATCGCCCAGGTCCAGGTCGGGATCGCGTCCTCGATCCGGAACGACTCGAGATGGAGGTAGCCGCGCGGCGCCACGGTGCCGCTCGCCCACAGGTTGGTGTCGAGGTCGATCCACGCACGATCGATCTCGATCTGCTCCGCGAGCTTGGCGAGCAGCAGCGTGCGCCCGACCGGGGGCTTGAGCGCGGCGACCAGCAGGCCGTGGTAGCGGCGGGTGAGCGCCCCCGACACGGTGCCCGCGGCGAAGCCGCCGATGCCGTTAGTGACGAGCCACTCGCGGCGGCCCGCGAGGGACGGGTCGCCGGTGCGGTCCCGGCCGAGGATCAAGTCGTTCATGGCAGCCTCCGGTTCGCGCCCGTGGGTGGTCCCGCGCATCCTAACTCCCCCCGAGGCGGGACGCACGGGGCGCGCCCCGACCGCGCCGGACGCGGGCTGGGCGCGTTGACACACCCTGGGCGCTTGGTTAGCGTCGGACGGCCATGGTCGAGCCCACACCTCCGTTCCCCACCTCCGGCTGGATCGAAGTCATCGTCGGCAGCATGTACAGCGGCAAGACCGAGGAGCTGATCCGCCGGCTCCGCCGCGCCCAGATCGCCCGCCAGCGGGTGGAGATCTTCAAGCCCGCGATCGACGACCGCTACGCGCGCGACCACATCGTCTCCCACTCCGAGCTGAGGATTCCGTCGCGCGCCGTCCGCCACGCCCGCGACATCCTGCGCTACGCTCACGAGGCCCAGGTGATCGGGATCGACGAGGGCCAGTTCCTCGGCCCCGAGCTGGTGCGCGTGTGCGAGACGCTGGCGCGCCGCGGCAAGCGGGTGATCGTCGCCGGGCTCGACCAGGACTACGCCGGCCGGCCGTTCGACCCGATGCCCCAGCTGCTGGCGGTGTCGGAGTACATCACCAAGACGCTCGCGATCTGCGTCGTCTGCGGCAGCCCCGCCAACCGCACCTACCGCAAGAAGCGCCGCGCCGGCCGCGTCGTCGTGGGTGGCGCCGATCTCTACGAGGCGCGCTGCCGCCGCTGTTACGATCTGGGCCGCCGCGCCCATCCCCCCGCACCACTCGCTCCATCGGGAGGTAGCCATGTCGCCCCGAAGACTCGCCGCCGCCGCCGCGCTCGCCGCCGCGGTCGCACTGCCGCTCGCCTGTAGCCAGCCCGCGTCGCGCGCGAAGAGCCCCGCCGCCGGGGCGCCGCTCCGGGTCGGCCTGGTCTTCGACGTCGGCGGGCGCGGGGACAAGTCGTTCAACGACGCCGCCTACGCCGGCCTCGAGCGCGCCAAGCGCGAGCTGGGGATCGACTTCGTCACGCTCGAAACCGGCGAGGGCAACGACCGCGAGGCGGCGATGCGTCAGCTCGCGGCGGGCGGCTCGCAGCTGGTGTTCGGGGTCGGCTTCCTCTTCACCGACGACATCCGCAACCTGGCGAAGGAATTCCCCGACGTGAAGTTCGCGTGCGTGGACTACACGCTCCAGCCCGGCGACACGCTGCTGCCCAACCTGGTGGCGCTCAAGTTCAAGGAGGAGGAGGGCTCCTACCTGGTCGGGGCGCTGGCCGGACTGCTGACCAAAACCCACAAGGTCGGCTTCGTCGGCGGCATGGAGATCCCGCTGATCAAGAAGTTCGAAGCCGGCTACCGCGCCGGCGTCCAGAAGGTGTGCCCGCGCTGCGAGGTGGTCGTGAAGTATGCCGGCACCACCGGCTCGGCCTTCAAGGACCCGACCAAGGGCAAGGAGCTGGGGCTCTCCGAATACCACCAGGGGGCCGACATCATCTTCCACGCCTCGGGCTCGACCGGGCTCGGCGTGTTCGAGGCCGCACGCGAGCTGGACCGGCTGGCGATCGGCGTGGACTCCGACCAGGGCGACGAAGCCCCCGGGCACGTCCTCACCTCGATGGTGAAGCGCGTGGACACCGCGGTGTTCGACTTGATCCGCGACACGCGGGCCGGGCAGTGGCAGGGCGGCGTGCGCGTCTTCGGGCTCGCCGAGCACGGAGTCGGCTGGGTCTACGACGATCGCAACCGCGGCCTGATCCCGGCACCGGTGAAGGCCGAGGTGGACTCGCTCGAACGCGAGATCGTGGCCGGCCGCATCGTCGCCCCCGACCAATAGGAGATGCGCTCCCCCGCCGACGCCCACTGGAGCGAGATCGGCGACGGGGTCCTCGTGCGGCAGAGCCGTGCGTTCTGGATGAACAGCGGCCTGCTGCTCGACCCCGAGCACGCGATCGTCGTGGACCCAGGCGTGCTCCCTTCGGAGCTCGACGAGCTGCGGCGCGTGGTGCGCGAGAGCCGGGCGCGCGAGGTCACGCTCTTTCTCACCCACGCCCACTGGGATCACGTGCTCGGCCGGCCGTGGTTTCCGCGCGCGCGGATCGTGGCCCACGACCGCTTCGCCGCGGAGGTCCGGCGCGAGCGCGCCGACATCGCCCGGGAGGCCGCGGACCTCGCGACCCGGCACGGCGAGGCGTGGCGCGCGCCCTTCGCCCCGTTCGCCGCGGACGAGCCCATGAGCGGTCTGCGCTTCGCGCGCTACGGCCCGTGGCGCGCGGTGTTCCGCGAGGCACCCGGGCACAGCTCGAGCCAGCTCACGCTCCACCTTCCCGACCGCGGCATCCTGTTCGCCGCCGACATGCTGTCCGACCTCGAGATGCCGCTGCTCGACGGGCCCGTGGCGCCCTACCGCGCGACGCTCCGGGATCTCGCGCCGCTCGTCGAGCAGGGCGCGATCGAGACCGTGGTCCCGGGGCACGGTGCCGTGGCCTACGGCGCCGGGGCCGCGCGCGGGCGGCTCGAGCGCGACCTCGACTACCTCGACCGTCTCGAAGCCGGGGCGCGCGAGGCGCGGCGCGCGGGACTCACCCTCGAGCAGGCGCGCGAGCGCCTCGCCGCGATGGACTACACCGGCAAGGACGCCGCCGAGTGGCCGACCAACGGGTCCCACCTGGAGAACGTGGCGTTCGCGTTCGAGGGCGCGGGCTGAGCGACGGTGCGGGGTGAGCGAGGGCGTGGGCTGAGCGACGGTGCGGGGTGAGCGGCGGCGTGGGCTGAGCGACGGTGCGCGGAGACGGGAGCTTCCGGGGTGACGCAGCAGGGCGCCGGGGCGAGCGGCACGCGGGAGCGCCGCCGCGGATTCCGAGGGACTGCGAGAATACCGTCACCCATCCATCCGTTCCGAGCTGTCACGCAAGCAGCCTGTCCGGATGCAGATTCTTGTTGACAGGTTTGCGCGAGCGCTCGCCGCGATCTCGGCGCTGCCTCATACAGGCGCTCGCCAGCGCGCGAGGGACGCGCGCAGCCGCCACGAAGCGTGCGTGACGTTTGCGATCTCGTGGCGCGCCGCTTGGGCGCGCCTGCGGGGCCGCCGGAGCGCCGAAAACGCGCGTGCTATGAACGAAGCGCCGCCCCCGGCGACCCGCCCCCGCGGAGTCACGCCCGTGCGGACTTACTCGCTGTCCCACGTTCCCGATCCGGTTCTCCTGCGCGACCTGGCGGCACTCGTCGCCCGCGATCGCGCCACCACGGCCACGCTGCTCGCGCATCTGGCTGAAGTCGATGCGCGGCGGCTCTACCTGCCGGCCGCGCACCCGTCCATGTATTCGTATTGCGTTCATGAGCTGGGGCTCTCCGAAGACGCGGCCTTCAAGCGCATCCGCGCCGCGCGCACGGCGCGCCGGTTCCCCGCCGTCTTCGAAGCCCTCGCCGACGGCCGGCTGCATCTGAGCGCGGTGGTGAGGCTGAGCAGCTACCTGACGCCGGAGAACGCCGAGGGGCTGCTGGCGGCGGCCGCGCACCAGCGCCGGGCCGGGCTCGAGCGCCTGCTGGCGAAGCGCTTCCCGCGGCCGGACCTGCCGGAGCGGCTCGAAGCGATCGGCTCGCCCGTGGCCGACGGCGAACTGTCCCCGGGGACAGTTGAGGCACCGGGGCTCGATTTTCGGCAACTGGCCCCGGGGCTCGATATACGGCAACTGGCCCCGTCTATGAAG
>MFFQ01000017.1:0-1727 GCA_001780165.1 Candidatus Eisenbacteria bacterium RBG_16_71_46
CCACCTCGATCTCGACCACCGTCGCCGGCCGGTCCTGGTCGGGGGCGAGCGACGTCAGGTCGGTGCTCAGGCGGTCGGGGAGCATCGGGAAATTGCCCCCCGGGGTATAGACCGACGTCGTGTTGGCGCGGGCGTGCTCGTCCAGCGCGGAGCCGAGCGGGACCGCGTCGGTGACGTCGGCCACCGCGACGAAGATCCGGGCGCCGCCGTTCGGCAGCGCCGCCGCCACCGTGAGCTGATCGAGGTCGCGCGAGTCGTCGTTGTCGATCGAACACCAGGGCAGCTCGCGCAGATCGCGCAGCTCGCCGCCCGCGGGGCCGGGGGGGCCGTCGAGTGCTTCGGCCTCGGCCATCGCGGCGGCGGGAAAGTCCGGTCTGAGCCCGCGATCGATCATCGCCTGGCGCGCCACGCGCAGCAGCAGCGCGCGCTGTTGCCGCCGCGGGGCGGCCTTGGCGCTCATGGCCTGACGAACCTGGCCGTCGCGGCGGCGGTGGTGTTAGCGACCAGGTCCCGCACTTCGACCTCCAGATCGTAGGTGCCGGATTTCAGCGAGCGCGTCGGCACCGTCACGAACTGCCGCCGCCGTGGCCCGTCGTGCGACTCCTCGCGCGAGGCTTCGAACGCCGGCTCGACGCCCTGGCCCCTGCGACCGTTCTTCCCGACGAGCAGCACCGCGTAGCGATAGGCGAAACGGGCTCGCCCGTCGCGGTCCGCCGCCAGGTGATCGATCTCGAAGTAGACGGTGAGCGGCAGCGTCCCCGCCACCCGGCGGTCGAAGTCGGGCTCGATCCGCACCGCCTCGCCGGCACGCGCCGAGGCATCGAGGCCGCAGAGTAGCACGAGGTCGCTGAGTGCGAGCCCCGCGGCAGCGGGAGGGACCGTCGCCGCGAGCTTCACGAGCGCGCGCCGGCCGCGCGGGTCGTTGACCGAGAGGTCCACGCGGTAGTCCCCGGGCGGGAGTTCGGCGGTGAAATCGGCGAAGCGCTGCGCGGCGGGATCGCACGCCGAGGCGGACAGCTCGTGGGCGTCGCGCGCCACCACGCGGCCGTCGGCCCCGGCGATCGCCCACGATCCCACCAGCGGCGATCCCGGCTCGCCCGGTGCCACCACGTAAGCGACGAGCCGCGCCCCCTGGTCGGTGGGGAATTGCGACAGTTGTGCTCTCGCCGCCATCGGCTGCATGCCGGGCGGCATCACGCGAAAGACGCCCCGCCCCCCGGCGAGCGGCACCAGGTCCGGGCGCGCGGCGAGCCGCGCCGGATCCGGCCGCGGATCGGTGCTGCGGTCCTCGGCGGGCGGGAGCTGGAAGGACTGGGTGAGCGAGCGGTCCCACATCTCGACGTCCATTCCGAGTTCGGGATAGTGCCAGACCTGCGCCGTGTAGGGGTACTTCAACGGGTCCGGGGCCCAGCGCACGCGCGCGCGGCGCTTGAACTCGTACTCGAGCGTGCTTCCGGCCGGATTGACCTCGATCGCGGCCGGCGGGCCGTAGCGGACGAACAGCTCCGACCGAAAGTCCCAACCCTGCCGCTCGCGGTCGCGAAACAGCAGGAGCGCCAGCGCCACGCGGCTCATGTAATCCAGCTCCGCCTCGTTCTCGGGTGTGGTGAGATCCGGATCCGGGAACGCCCACGGTTGCGCTGTCGCACCGACACTGCCGGCCGGCGGAGCGCTCGGCGTCGCAGTCGCGCCGGCGTCACCCGCCGGCGATGCGCTCGGGGTCGCGG
>MFFQ01000017.1:1745-9487 GCA_001780165.1 Candidatus Eisenbacteria bacterium RBG_16_71_46
ATTCCAGGGCGGTGAGGCGGCGGCTCGATTCGGCGGGCAGCCGCTCGATCGCCGCGCGAAACGTCGTGTCGGAGCGTCCCAGAGCCCCCGCTCGGTAGCACGCGGCGGCCAGGGCGAGGAGCGGCTCGCCTGACTCGGGATCGTTCCGGCACGCGCGCAGTGCGGCGAGCCCCGCGAGCCGGATGTTGCCCCGCGCCAGCTCCACCGCCGAAAGCTCGACCCAGGCCTCGGCGCCATCCGGAGCGAGCGCGGCCGCGCGATTGAGACACCGCTCCGCGAGCACCGCCGAGGAGTCGTCGAAGGAGTTGAGCCAGTCCCACTTCCACGCCAGGCCCAGCTCCAGTTGGGCCGTGGCGTCGTCGGGGACGAGCCGGGTCGCCCACTCGAGGCAGGTCCGCCCGCGCTGGCGCTGGCCGGTCGCGATACAGGTCCGAGCGAGCGCGAGCCAGATGTCGGCACGGTTGGGATCGAGCCGCGAGGCCTGATCCAGGTCCCCCGTGGCGAGTCGCCGCGACTCCGCGGTCGCCTCGGCGAAGCGCGCGATCGCCCGCTGGTAGAGCGCCTCGGCCTCGCTTGCGCGCTCCGCGGACGTGGCGGAGCCCGCCGCGGCGCGGGCCGCCAAGCCCGCCGCGGCGCCCGCGGACGCCAGCAGGAGTGCGGCGAGCGCCCATGCGATGCGACTGCCGGTCACTGGCGGCATCCGGTGCTTGCCCTCCGGGCGGTGGGGTTGCCTGAGATGATCGTTCTCTCGCTCCGCGCGCGGCGCTGGATTATCGCGCCGGCGGGGGCCGAAGGGCAGCACAATCCCGGGAGGGGGGAGTCTCCGCCTCCACCCGATCCGGCGCCCGCGGTCCGCCGCGCCTGCGTCCGCGGTTCGCCTGCGCCCGCGGGTCCTCCCGCTCCGGCTTGCGCTATAGTAGCCGCGCCCCGCTTCAAGCGCGCCACTCTTCGACCGGGAGAGCCGACCATGCTCCGAATCCCCCTTGCCCGCTCCGCCTCCGGACGTATCAGCCTCGTCCTCGCCGCGACGATCGTCGCCGCTACCGCGCTCGCCACGGTCCCGGCCCTCGCCGGCAAGCCGCCCGCCACCCCCGTCCAGGTCGTGCGCGACACGCTGCACGGCGTCGTGATCGAGGACCCGTATCGCTGGCTCGAGGCGAAGGACGCTCCCGAGACCCGCGCCTGGATCACCAAACAGAACGCCTACACCGATTCGATGCTGGGCGCCGTCCCGGGCCGCACGACGCTGCGCGAGAAGGTGGCGCAGCTCCTCAAGGTGGACGCCGTGGGCGTGCCGGTCGAGCGCGGCGGGAGGTTGTTCTTCACCAAGCGGCGCGCGGACCAGGACCTCAACGTGATCTACACGCGCAAGGGTCTCGCCGGACCCGACGAGGTGCTGGTGGACCCGCACCCGCTGAGCCCCGATCACACCACGTCGGTGACCTTCCTCGACGCCACCGCCGACGGCGGGCTCATCGCCTACGGCACGCGCCAGGGCGGCGAGGACGAGATCGCCATCACGCTGCTCGACGTCAATACCCGCAAGCCGCTGGCGGATCGGCTGCCGCGCGCCCGCTACTTCGGCGTCTCGCTCGCCCCCGATCGCCAAGGCATGTACTACACGCACTTCGACGAGCGGGGCTCGCGCCTCTTCTATCACGCCTTCGGCACCGAGCCGTCCAAGGACAAGCTGATCTTCGGCGAGGGCTACGGGCCCGACAAGATCATCGCCTCGAGCCTGAGCGAGGACGGCCGCTGGCTGCTGATCACCGTGTACTACGGCTCGGCGGCCAAGAAGGTGGAGCTGTACCTCGCCGACCGCTTCAAGGGCGGACCGCCGGCGGTAGTGGTCAACGACATCGAAGCCTTCTTCGACGCCGACATTGCCGGCGACCGCATGATCGTGCGCACCAACTGGAACGCGCCCAAGTGGCGGATGATGGCCGCCGACCTGGCCCACCCGGACCCCGCCGCCTGGAAGGAGATCGTCCCCGAGGGCAACGGGGTGATCGACGCCTTCGCGCTCGGCGGCGGGAAGCTGTTCTGCAACTACCTCGAGAACGTGGTCTCGACGGTGCGGGTCTTCGGTGCCGAGGGCCGGCCCCTGAGCACCATCGAGTTGCCCACGCTCGGCACCTTCGGCGGCGTGCGCGGCCGCTGGAAGGGCGACGACGCGTTCTTCACCTTCCAGTCGTTCCACGTGCCGCCCACCATCTATCACTACGCCGTCGCGAGCGGGAGGAGGGACGAGTGGTGGCGGGCCAAGGTGCCCTTCGACAGCGACGCCTACGAGCTGAAGCAGGTGCGGTACGCGTCCAAGGACGGCACCCAGATCCCCATGTTCCTGCTCCACCGCAAGGGCCTGGCCCTCGACGGCGCGCGCCCGACGCTGCTCACCGGCTATGGCGGGTTCAATGTCAGCAACACCCCGGGCTTCTCGGCGCGCGCGGCCGCCTGGGTCGAGCAGGGCGGCGTGTTCGCCCTGCCCAGCCTGCGCGGGGGCGGCGAGTTCGGCGAGGCGTGGCACGAAGCCGGGATGCTCGAGAAGAAGCAGAACGTCTTCGACGACTTCATCGCCGCCGGCGAGTGGCTGATCGGCAACCGCTACACGAGTTCCGCGAAGCTCGGGATCGAAGGTGGCAGCAACGGCGGCCTGCTGGTGGGTGCCGCGATGGCCCAGCGGCCCGAGCTGTTCGGCGCCGTGGTGTGCGACGTGCCGCTGCTCGACATGCTGCGCTACCACAAGTTCCTGGTGGCGCGCTTCTGGGTCCCGGAGTACGGCTCGGCCGAAAACCCCGAGCAATTCGAATTCATCCGCGCCTACTCGCCCTACCAGAACGTGAAGCGGGGCGTGAAGTACCCCGCGGTGCTGTTCGTGACCGGTGATTCCGACACGCGCGTGGATCCGCTCCACGCGCGCAAGATGACGGCACTCATGCAGGCCGCGACCGGCTCCGGCCGGCCGGTGCTGCTCCACTACGACACCAAGCTCGGCCACTCGGGCGGCAAGCCGGTGAGCAAGCAGATCGACGATCTCACCGACGGGCTGCTGTTCTTGCGCTGGCAACTCGGCATGACCGGCGACGCGGTGGGCGTGGGGGCGGAGGCGGCGGGCCAGGGGCGGTAGGCAGGAAGGCGCCGGCCGTTCCGACGCACGCCGGTCGGTCCTGCCGCGAGGCGAAGTTCGATATCGTCAAACACGCGCGCCGGGCTCGGGCCCGGCGCGTGCGCGTGGAATGTAAAGACCCTTTCCACCTGTCCCGAACGGTGTATTAACATTTCCGCGCCGTCGGCGAGAGAAAGTCCCCCGCGAGCCCGACGCCCACCGGGAGACCGCCATGTCCCTCCGCGTCCTTCGTGCGCCCGCCGCGGCGCTCGTGGCCGGCCTTGCGCTTGTGGCCGCGACCGCGCGCCCCGCCCACGCCGTCAGCCGCCAGGCTGCGGCGAGCCAGGTCATCAGCTCGATCATCACCACGCATCCGTACAACGGCATCCTCGTCGCCTACGGGCTGCAGAACGCCGTCGCGCCCGGCACGGTCATCGGCCAGGGCTACGACGGCGACGCGGTCGGCAGCGCGCTGGGACCCTCGTGGGTCTTCTGGCTCGACCTCGAGCCGCTCGCGGACTTCGCCCACATGACCGAGTTCGTGCTGGTGGACACGCTCTCCGGCTCCATCACGCTCGACGCCCCGGGCCAATACTGGCCGAACATCAATGGCGTGGACTACTACCTCGACGAGGACGACCGCGGGAGCACGCCCGACCGGATCTTCTCGGGCGCCGGCTTCGCCCCCGCGGCGCCACGGCTGCTGCCGCCGGCGCGCGGGCTTGGACCCGAGCGGGTCGAGGCCCCCGATCCCACCGCCGGGAAGTGGGCGCTCATCGTCTCGGCCGAGGACACGCTCACCAACGGCCGGCGCAAAGCAAACGTGGACAGCGCGCGCACCGTGCTGAACCAGGTGTTCGGCGTGCCGACCGGCAACATGACGATCGTCAACAACCCGACCAAGCAGCAGGTCTGCGACTCGATCGCCGCCATGGCGAAGCGCTGCCCCAAGCTCTACATCTACTGGACCGGCCACGGCTTCAAGGGCGGGTTCGTCATGCGCGGCGGCAACATCAGCGCGGCGGAGCTGGCCTCGAAGCTCAAGTCGCTGATGGCCGGCGAGTACTGCGCGATCCTGAGTCCGTGCCACTCCGGCAGCTTCCTGCCGGTGTTCCGCGACTCGGGGCTCACCGGGTTCCACATGGCGGGCGCCGATTCCGACAGCCTCTCGCTCGGCTGGTGCCCGGGGCAGGACACCTGGGTCGGCAACTTCTTCGATCACTTCCTCTGGGGCTGCCTGCGCAGCGGGCTCCGCGGGCAGGCGGCGTTCGTGTGGGCGCGCGATTCGACCAAGCACTACCTCGACTCGCTCAAAGCCGCGCACCCCGAGTGGCGCCTCAACTGCATGAAGCCGGCGTCGAACCAGGTGTTCGTCGCCACCGCCGGGGGCCAGGGCACGACTATCGCCGTTCCGCCGGGCACCGGCACGGTCTGCGTGCGCTTCAAAACGGGCACCAATCCTGCGGCGTGCGGCAACGCGAGCCTCTACTGCCTCGTCTTCGAGGGAGGGCTGCCGCGCTGGAAACTGGTCAAGATCTGGAACTGGAATCTCGGCCAGGTCCGATACTTCCGACCATTCGGCGACCCCAACGCGCTCGGGATCTACCGGCTGGTGTTCCACTCGAACCGCTACCCCGTGTGCGGCGAGATCACGTTCACCAACGACCTGCTCGCCGAAACTCCGAGTTCGCAACCGATCTTCCCGGCGATGGCGCTCGGCAACGTCGACCGCAGCCACGATGAGTTCGGCACCCAGACCGGCCCCGCGCCGTCCATCACCGTCGCCGTGGGGAGCACGCTCGATCAGCTTCCGCAGTGCTTCGGCTACACCAGCGGCAGCCCGATCCCGAGTTTCTTCGACGTGTTCGTTCCGCTCCAGGTGGACCCGGACCGGCTGTTCCTCTACGTCAACGAGATGCCGTCGCAGGGCTACACCGGCGAGAGCCAGATCGAGCTGAGCCTCGATGACATCCTCAGTCCGTTCGGCCAGCCGGTTCCGGTGCTCCCGATCGACGTGCTCTTCCAGCAGGGGCCGAACACGCAGGTGCATCACACCCAGGCGGTGCGGGACACCGACGGCAGCGTGGTCGTGCCGCCGATCCTGCTGGGCGCGATCACGCCCGACCCGCTGACGTTCCGTGTGGAGGTGCCGCCGCAGGCCGGCATCGCCTGCCTGGACGCCGTAGTTCTCTCGACCACCACGCCCGATCAGCCCACCGCGATCGAGCTGGCGCTGGTGCGTGCCGAGGCCCAGCCCGGGCGCGTGCGCCTTGAGTGGCATTCGCCCGATGCGGCCGCACTCACCGCCACCGTGTACCGCCGCGCCGAGGCGGGCGACTGGGCCGCGCTCGGGACGGTGCTCGGGGACGGGAACGGCCGGATCGTGTTCGAGGACGCGACTGTGTCCGCCGGACGCTACGCCTACCGCCTCGGCTACGCCGACGGCGCGGCGCGGCGGCTGAGCGACGCGGTGTGGGTGGACGTGCCCGCCGCGGTGCGCTTCGCGCTCCAGGGCGCCTGGCCCAACCCGGCGCGCGGCAAGCTGCTCGTGGCGTTCGCACTGCCGAGCCGCGAGCCCGCGACGCTCGGACTCTACGATCTCTCCGGCCGCAGGCTCGCGGCTCGCGACGTGGGGGCGCTCGGCGCCGGCCGTCACGTGGTGCCGGTCGCCGAGGGCTTGAGGCTGGCACCCGGGCTCTACTGGCTCCGGCTCACGCAGGGCGCCGCGCACGCGACGGCGAAGGCGGTCGTCGCGCAGTAGGCCGCCAGGTCGCTCGGTTGCGCGGTGCGCGCCCGGGTCTCGCGAGGGGCCCGGGCGCCGCACTGCGCCCTGGATCACCTCGGCCCGGTATTCGAGCTGATCGGGCGTGAGTTTGGCGAGCCGCCTCGCCGCGCGCCCGGCAGCCGGCGCGCGCCGGATCGTCCCACGCGGCCAGCCGCCGCGAGCGCCAGGCTCCCCGCCGGAGCGGAGCCTGGTCGAGGAACGGACGCCGGCCCGCCGCCAAGGGCGTCGGGGGATCGGCACCACGGTCCCCTGCTGCTAAACTCGCGCATGCGGTTCACGCGTGCGAAAGTCGGGCCCCACGCCCGGCCGCGCCAGGTGGGGAGATCCTGCCATGCCATCAGAGTCACTGCGCACGGGCGATGAGCCACGGGCGCAAGCCCCCGCTCCGACCGACTTCAAGCTGCTCTATCGCAAGCTGGAGGACGCGCTCGCCCAGATCGAGCGCGTCGACAACGTCGCCGAGATGCTCGAGGCGATCCTCCAGAACCTGATCGATCGCTTCGGGGAGGATCTGGGTTTCGAGGGCGGCCGGATCTACCGCAGGGAAGGGGACGACTTCTTCCTGTGCTGCGGGCTGGGCAAGTCGCGCGACGCGCCGATCGGGTTCCGGGTGCCGCGCGACTACCCGCCGCACCTGCGGACCCTTTCCGAAGGCCTGCTGATCGTGCGCCCCGGCGACCCGGAGTTCGACCAGCGGCTCGAGGAGTCGATCGGCGTCACCTCCACGTTCGCGGCCATCGCCGTCGGCGAGGGGAACAGCTACATCGTCGCCCTCTCGATCCGCGGGGAGGTGCGGGAGGAGCAGGTCCTCTACTCCCTCACCGCGCTGCGGCACGTGATCAACCTCAAGCTCCGGCAGGAGAAGGCCAGCGGGGTGATCGAGCAATCGCGGATCATCCACGAAGTGATCCTGCCCGCGTGCGCTCCGGCCTTCGCGGGCTACGACATCGACGGCCGCTCGCGGGCCGCCGAGATCGTGGGCGGGGATCTCTTCGACTACCTGCCGCTGTCCGCGGATCGGCTGGGGATCGCCATCGTCGATTCCAGCGGCCACGGGCTGCCCGCGGCCCTCCTGGCCCGCGATGTCATCACCGGCCTGCGCATGGGAGTGGGCGAGACCTCGCAGATCGTGCCCACCATCGAGCGGCTCAACCAGGTCATTCATCGCGCGGCGCTGTCGAGCAAGTTCGTCTCGCTGTTCTACGGTGAATTGCGGCACGACGGCACGTTCATCTACTGCAACGCCGGGCACAATCCGCCCCTGCTGCGCCGCGGCGCGTCGTTCGTCGAGCTGGATCGCGGCGGCACGGTCCTGGGGCCGATCCCGCGGGGGCGCTACGAGAGCGCCGAAGTGCGCCTGGCGGGCGGCGAGGTGCTGGTCCTGTACACCGACGGTGTCGTCGAGCGCCGCAGCCGCGGGGGGGAGATGTTCGGCGAGACCCGCCTGCGCGAGCTGCTGCGGGGCCTGGGCGACGCGGGGGCCAAGGAGATCGTGAACGCGGTCATCGCCGCGGTCGACGAGCACGGTCGCGGGGTCCCGCCGGACGACGACATCACGGTCCTGGCGGTGCGCAAGAGCTGAGGCTCGGTCCTCGTGGCGGGGGGCGTTCCTTGTCGTGCCGCCGGCCCGCACCGCTGCCGCCAGCGCCCGCACCGCCCCGAGCCTTCGCGGCCGTTTCGAAGCGCCGCCCGCTTGCGCCCCGCCGCGCCCGCGTGTGAACCTGCGTCGCGAGGGGATCTACTAGCCATGCTCGATTCCATCAAGTCGTTTTTCGCCCGCCAACCCACGCCCCCCGCGGCCGCATCGGCCGACGCACCCGACCAGCGCCTGCGCATCGCCGCCTGCGCGCT
>MFFQ01000018.1 GCA_001780165.1 Candidatus Eisenbacteria bacterium RBG_16_71_46
CTGGCCTTCCGGCGTGTCGCGGCTCTCTTGAGAAACGCTGAAGGCGGCTCCCGGGCGGATCTCCCGTCCCTCCGTCCCGCCTAGGTTCTGCCCGTCCACCGGCTTCGGCGCCCGCTCCCCGTCGTCGCCCGCTGCGAACGGCGCACAACGCACGCGCCGGTGACCCGATGCCTGCCGGAGGGCGGCAAAGCTACCACCGCATTCCGCGCGGGCGCAAGCGGGGGTGGGCGCGGCGGCCGGCGCAGGTTGGAGTGGGCGTCCCGGCGGCCCAACAGTACCAGGTCCATGAAGAGGGGGACACGATCACCGACGCGTTGTGGGGGAGCTTCTCGCCGACTTTCCACATTCATCCCGCGCGGACCTGGCGGGAATGACAGGAAACCGTTAGATTCCGCCGCGGGGCGTCGCCTCGATCCGCGCTGCGGCCGCCCCACACTCCACGGGTGCATGGGGTCGCCCTCGCACCGAGACGCGGAGCGCGCTCGTCATCGGAAGGAGTCCACGGATGAATCGGAACCTCAGACTGCTCGCCCGCGGCGGACTCCTGGTCGCGGCCGCGGGACTGGCCGGCTGCTCGGGCACCGGCGGCAAGCAGGAGACTTCGGGCCCGCCGGCGGGGGGCGACGAGGCGATTCCCACGCCGATCATCGCCGTCGCCGAGCTGTCGCCGACTCAGGGCAACGACGTGCGCGGCACCGTGATCTTCTCCCAGGAGTCGGACGGGGTGCACGTGGTGGCGAATCTCACCGGCCTCACTCCGGGCGAGCACGGCTTTCACGTGCACGAGAAGGGCGACTGCTCGGCGCCGGATGGATCCTCGGCCGGCGGCCACTTCAATCCGACGAACATGCCGCACGCCGGACCGGACGCGGCACAGCGCCATGCCGGCGATCTCGGCAACATCACCGCCGATGCCAAGGGCGAAGGGCACTACGACCGGGTGGACTCGCACCTGAGCCTCGAGGGCGACCACGCGATCGTCGGCCTTTCAGTCATCGTGCACGGCGGGAAGGACGACTTCACCTCCCAGCCCTCGGGCAACGCCGGCCCGCGCGTCGCGTGCGGCGTGATCGAGCTGAAGAGCGCGACACCGTAGGCCGACCCCGCGGCGTGCTCAGCGCGCGGTCTTCTGCGTCTGCACCGGAATGAAGTCGGCCTCGACCGCGGCGCGCAGCAACCGCGGCGGCAGCATGCCCTGGGCCAGCACGAAGTCGTTGAACTTCTGGCGGTCGAAGCTCGCGCCGAGCCGGCGCTCGGCGTCCCCGCGGATCTCGAGCAGCCGGCTGTAACCGACGAAGTAGGCGGTGGCCTGGCCGGGGCTCCAGAAGGTGTAGCGCTCGACCTCCTGCGTTGCCATGGCATCGCTCGCCACCACGTCCTCGCGCAGGATGCGGAACGCCTCCTCGCGCGTGATCGTGCCGAGTTGGAGTCCGGGATCGAGGAAGGCCCGCGCCGCGCGCATCAGCCGGTGCTGGAGCGCGATCAACTGGCCGTCGAGCGGCTCGTACGGCTGCAGTTCGGCCTCGGCGTAGAGCGCCCAGCCCTCGACGTTGACGCTGTTCATCGCGAAGACGGCGCGGGCGAGCGAAACCCCGCGCTCGATCATCGCCGAAAACTGGAGCTCGTGCCCCGGGCGCCCCTCGTGCGCGGTGAGCGTCCACGACGCGGCCTCGAAAGTGAAGTCGTCGAACGTCTTCTTCTCGCCCGGAGCGCCCGGAACCTGGAGCGGCAGCATGAACGTGCCGCGCTCGCCGGTGTTTCCGATCAGCCGCGGCGGGTGCATGTTCGGCGCCGGGATCGCGGCCGATTCGGCCTCGCTCGAGAGCTGGATCTGCATGTCCCGCGCCGGGAGTGTCACGATGTTCTCGCGGCGGATGACGTCCTCGATCTCGTGGATCCGCGCCTGGTAGTGCGCCAGGATGGCGTCGCCGACCAACTGACTCTTCTTGAGCTCGTGGATGACGTCCCGGTAGTCGGTGAGGCTCCAGCCCTTCTGCTTCGCGACCAGCGGCGCGAGCGATTGCATCTGGTTCTGGATCTCCTTGAACGCCACCTTGGCGCGGCTCTGCAGCTCGTCCACCTGCATGTCCACGCCCACCTGTTCGAGCGCGAACGCGTACAGCTCGGGAGGCTTGCGGAAGTCGCTGCGCGCGCGCGGCAGGATCTCGCGGCGAGTGAACTCGTCGTAGGCGGCGAGCTGCTTCTTGAGCGCGGCGTAGGGCTTCTCGTAGCCCTTGATCTTGTACGTCGCGAACAGCTTGCCGATGCCGTCCACGTACGTCTGGCTGTTCGCCAGCTCCTTCTGAACCTCGGCCTGGACCGGGCCGAGCAGGGCGGGGTCCATGCGCTCCCGAATGCGCGCCTGGGCCAATTCGGCGAGCGGCGTGAAGCCGGGCTCGACTCCGGCGTACTTCCGCAGGCGAACCAGCGCGGCCTGGCGTCGCTCCTGCGGGATCTGGTCGTCGAGCAGCGCGCGCAGGCCCTGGTACACGGTCGAGCTGACGCTGAAGTAGGGCATCTCGTACTTGCGCGACAGCTCGGCGCCCTTCAGGTTGTCCCTGACGGTCTTGATCATGATCTCGAGGTCCTGGCGCACCGCGGCGTCCTGCTCGTCCGCGAGGCGCCGCTCGAGCTCGGTGGCCGCCTGCTCGCCCGTCGCGCGGTTGCGCTCGATGAATCCCGGCCCGAGGTCGAAGATCGCCTCGTCGAAGCCCGCCACGCCCATCTGTCCCGCGCCCTCGGGGGAGATGCGGGCGAACGCTTGGAGCAGCACCTGGGCGTGCTCGTTGCTGCGCTGCACCCACGTCGGCGGCGCGCCCGGGCTCGCCGCGGCCGGGGCCTCGGCGCCGATGGCCACGATCGGCGCCGCCAGCAGCACCAGCGCGATCGCGGCCGGGGCCCACGCCGGGACCCGCGATCGGGATGAATGGGGTGATACGATCGCCTTGCTCACGGGGAACCTCCGGGGCTGGGTGCTGCGGGACAGTGCGGGCGGCGGCGCTCGGGAACGGCGCCGCCCGGTACTACGGACGAGAGCGGGCGCAGGTTACAGCGGGGGCGGGCGCATCGGGGCCGGAGACTGCCGAACGCGGTGAACGCGGTCACGGGCGGCGCGCGCGGGCCGCCCGCCGCCGATCCCCGGTTGGCCCCCGCGGCCCGAGGCACTATCATGCCCGCGGTCACACGCTCGGCCAGGCTCGCGCCGGGCCCATTCCCTTGGCCTTCAGGTCCACCTGCCCATGCCCACCAACAGCAGCACTTCCGGATCGCCGCTCACCCTGGCCGTGTTCATCGACTTCGAGAACCTGGCCATGGGCTTCGAGGGATCGAAGAAGGACTCCTTCAACATCCGTCGCGTGCTCGACCGCCTGCTCGAGAAGGGCAAGGTGATCGTCAAAGTGGCCTACTCGGACTGGAGCCGCTTCCGTCACTACACCCAGGAGCTGCACGAGGCGGGCATCGAGCTGATCGAGATTCCCAAGCGCGCCCTCACGGGCAAGAACTCGGCCGACATCCGCCTGTGCGTGGATGCCCTCGACCTGAGCTACAGCAAGGAGCACATCAACACCTTCGTGATCGTCTCCGGGGACAGCGACTTCTCCCCGCTGGTCTCCAAGCTCAAAGAGAACGGCAAGCACGTGATCGGGCTGGGGATGAGGGGTTCCACATCGCCGCTGCTGGCGGACAACTGCGACGAGTTCATCTACTACGAAGATCTCGCCAAGCCCGAGAGCGCGGCGGCGCCCTCGGCGAGCGCGGAGGAGATCCCCAAGGACAAGCGCGAGACCTACCTGCTGCTGTTCGACTCGATCCGCGCGCTGCAGCGCGAGAACCACGAGGTGATCTACTCGTCGCTGGTGAAGGACACCATGAAGCGCAAGCGCCCGTCCTTCAACGAGTCGAGCCTCGGCTACCGCAGCTTCAGCGACCTGCTCGAGGAGGCGCAGGAGGCCGGCTTCATCGCGCTGCGCACCGACGAGCGCAGCGGCACCTACGTGGTCACCAGCCTCAACTACGGCAAGCGGCGGCGGCGGCGCTCGGTCTAAGGCCCGCCCCGGATCTCCCCATGCGCCCTTGCGCCGCCCTCGCGCCGATCCTCCTCCTGCTGCTGGCATCGGGCGCATCCGCCGATACGCCGCCGGCCGCCGACCCGGCGCGGCTCGGAGCGCAGGTCGTGCCCACGTTCCAGGCGATCGAGCTGCAGGTGAACGCCGATCGGCCCGACTATCGCGGTTCGACGCGCATCGAGCTGGAGGTGCGCGAGCCGACCTCGAGCTTCCGTTTCCACGCGCAGGGGCTCAAGCTCGAGCGACTGGCGCTCGAGGCCGGCGGCCGGCCGGTGCGGGTCACCTGGGAGCTGAGCACTCCCTCGATGGTGACGGTGACCGCCTCCGAGACCCTCGAGCCCGGACCGTGCGTGCTTTCGATCGACTTCTCGAACGCGTTCGACACCCGCGCGGCGGGCCTCTACCGGCTCGAGACCGGCGGCCACGCCTACGCCTTCACGCAGTTCGAGGCGGTCGAGGCGCGACGGGCGTTTCCCTGCTGGGACGAGCCGTCGTTCAAGCATCCCTACCAGCTCACGCTCACGGTTCCCTCGGGGCACCTCGCGCTCACCAACATGCCGATCGAGGGCGAGACCCCCCGCGGCGACGCGCGCACCGTGGTCTTCCGCCGCACGCCGCCGCTTCCCTCCTACCTGCTGGCGATCGCGACCGGACCGTTCGACGAGGTGCCGATCCCCGGCATGTCGATTCCCGGCAACATCATCACGCCGCGCGGCCAGGGGGCGTGGGCGGCGGAGGCGGTGCGCCTGACGCCGCCGCTGCTCGCGGCCCTCGAGCGCTACTTCGGGCGCCCCTACCCGTTCGAGAAGCTCGACCTCGTGGCGGTCCCGGAATACTGGTACGGGGCGATGGAGAATCCGGGCGCGATCGTCTTCGTGGATCGGCTCCTGCTCGCCGATCCGCAACGGGTGAGCGTCGAGCAGCGGCGCCGCATGGCGAGCGTCATCGCGCACGAGCTGGCCCACATGTGGTTCGGCGACCTCGTCACCATGGCGTGGTGGGACGACTTGTGGCTCAACGAGTCGTTCGCCACCTGGATGGGCACCCGGATCGTGGACGAGGTCTATCCGGGGTTCCAGGCGGGCGTGGGCCGGCTCGAGAACGTGGACGGGGCGATGCAGATCGACGCCCGTCTCTCGACGCGGGCGATCCGCCAACCGGTGCGGAGCGCGGAGAACCTCACGCAGCTCGCGGACGCCCTGGCCTACAACAAGGGCATGGCGGTGTTGGGCATGTTCGAGCAGTGGCTGAGCCCCGAGACCTTCCGCCGCGGCGTGCTCGGCTACCTCGACGCCC
Organism: Candidatus Eisenbacteria bacterium RBG_16_71_46; assembly: GCA_001780165.1. Taxonomy (GTDB): domain Bacteria; phylum Eisenbacteria; class RBG-16-71-46; order RBG-16-71-46; family RBG-16-71-46; genus RBG-16-71-46. Next base: position 5,364 of record MFFQ01000018.1, read on the forward strand.
ACGCCTGGGGGAACGCCAGTGCCGCGGACCTGTGGAGCGCGCTCTCGCGGGCCGCCGGCCGCCCGGTGGGGACGGCGATGTCCACCTTTCTCGACCAGCCGGGCCTGCCGCTGGTCCTGGCCGAGCCGGTCGAGGGGAACCGCGTCCGGCTGACGCAGCAGCGCCTGCTGGGCGCCGGGATCGAGGCGCCGCAGCCGGCGCTGTGGCAGATCCCGGTCACGCTGCGCTATTCCGGAGGCGGATCGCCGCGCACGACCTCGGTGCTGCTCACCGAGGAGACGCAGGTGGTGGCACTCCCCGGGGTCGCCACGGTGACGTGGCTCCATCCCAACGCCGACGAACTCGGCTACTACCGCTGGAGCGTTCCGCCGGAGGTGATGCGCTCGCTGGCCGAGCATGCGACCAGTTGGCTCACGCCGCGCGAGCGGGTGGGCTTCGTCGGCAACCTCGCGGCACTGCTGGCGGCGGGCGCGGCGCGCGGCGACGAGTACCTGCGCCTGCTCGCCCCCTTCGGCGCCGATCCCGAGCCGCGTGTGGTGCGGGCGTTCATCGGCAGCCTGGAGCAGGTCGCGGATCCGCTGGTGGAGCCCGCGACCGAAGCCGCCTTTGCGGGCTACGTGCGCTCCACGCTCGGTCCCGCGCTCGAGCGCATCGGCCTCGACCCGCAAGCGGACGAGCCCGAGGCGGTCGCCCTCCTGCGTCCCGACCTGATGCGCTGGGTGGCCGAGCGCGGGAAGGACGCGCGCGTTCAGGCCCATGCCGACTCGCTGGCCCTGCGCGCGCTCGCGGGCGAGGCGGTGGATCCGGCCTTGGCGGACGTGGCGCTGGGCCTCGCCGCGCGCCACGGCGACCGCGCGCTGTTCGACGCCTGCCGCCATCACTTCGAGACCGCCGCGCAGCCCGCCGACCGCCTGCGCTACCTCGAGGCGCTGGGCCGCTTCGAGGATCCGGCGCTGACGGATTCGGCGTTGGCGTACGTCTTCGCGGGCCCGCTGCGGCCGCAGGAAGTGGTCGCCATCCCCCGCGTCGTCGCCGAAGACCGCGCGCGGCGGGACCGGGTGTTCGAGTGGATGACCGCGAACTACCCCGCGTTCGCACGGCGCCTGCCGGCGATGCGACTCATCTACCTGCCGGGATTCGCCGCCGGCTGCTCGACCGATCGGCTGGAGCGCGCGCGCGCCTTCTTCGCCGATCCGGCGCACAGCCCACCCGGCACCGAGAAGGAGCTGGCCAAGACCGCCGACGCGGTGAACGAGTGCGCCGCGCTCAGCCGGCGCGAGGGCCAAGCCGCGGGGGCCTACCTCGAGCGGCTCGCGCGCTCGCGCTAACGCACCTCCGCCGCCGCCCCTTCCACCGTCGCGTAGGGCTGCGCGCGGCCGCCCAGGTACTTGGCCAGGAACTCCTCGGCGCGGCCGTAGAAGTCGAGCCGGTTCTGGGGGCGCGCGAAACCGTGGCCCTCGTCGGTGTAGACCACGTATTCCACCGGCAGCTTGCGCGCGCGCATCGCCGCCACGATCTGATCGGACTCGCGCACGTTCACGCGCGGATCGTTGAGGCCCTGGCCGATCAGGAGCGGGCGCACGATCTGGTCGACGTGGAACAGCGGCGAGACCTTGCGGTTGAACACCGAGTCGCGGTCCACCTCGCCCATGCGCAGGTAGAGGGTCTTGCGAAACGTCGCCCAGTAGGGGGGCGTGGCCTCGAGCAGGGTCTTGAGGTTCGAGGGACCCACGATGTCCACCCCGCAGGCGTAGAGCTCGGGCGTGAAGGCGAGCCCGGCGAGCGTGGCGTAGCCGCCGTAGGAGCCGCCCATGATCGCCACGCGCTTGGGATCGGCGATGGTCTGGGCGACCGCCCAGTTCACCGCGTCGGTGAGATCGTTCTGCATCGCCTGGCCCCACTCGCGATTGCCGGCGTTGAGGAACCCCTTGCCGAAGCCGGTCGAGGCGCGGAAGTTGACCTGGAGCACGGCGTAGCCGCGGTTGGCGAGCCACTGCGCCATGCCGTCGTAGCCCCAGCCGTCGCGCGCCCAGGGTCCGCCGTGGACCAGCAGCACCATGGGCAGCGTGCGCGCGGGGATGCCGACCGGCTTGGTCAGGTAGCTCACGAGCTCGAGCCCGTCGCGCGACGGGATGACCACCGGCTCCATCGTTGCGAGCTGGGCCTCCTGCAAGGCCGGCCGGTCCACGAACAGCAGCTCGGTGCGGCGCTTGTCACGATCGTAGAGGTAGGTGGACGTGGGGCCGTCCGACACCTGGAACGCCACCACCCACAGCCGATCGGACCGGTCGCGGCTCACGATCTGGAATTCGCCGTCTCCGAGCTGGGCGAGCGCCGCGAAGTCGTCCTTCACCGAGGGGTCCAGGATCTTCCATTCGTTGCGCAGGTAATCGAAGCCCACGGCCTGGACCACGTGGCGGTCCCGCTGGACCACGACCTGGCCCACGTCGCAGCGCGGGTCCCACGCCAGGGTGTCGCGCCCCGCGCCGTCGGCGAGGTCCACGCGTAGCAGGCGCGTGACGTCCGAACCGGTGGAGCTGACGACGTAGCCCGACTTGCCGTCGGCAGCGAAGTCCACGAACGAGCCGTTCTCGCCGAACGGCCAGGTGATGAGATCGCGCCACGGCTGGTTCGCCGCGTCGCGCACGCGCAGGATGGTGCTGCCGTCCTGGGGGTTGCTGGCGAGCGCGGCACGGATGACGAACTGGGGATCGGCCGACCAGCCCAGCACGTCGCCGGGGTTCTGGGTGTCGAGCTTCATCTCACCGGTCGCGAGATCCACCCGGTAGACGTCGAACACCCGCTTGTCGCGCAGGTTGAGTCCCACCAGCATCTGGTCCGGGTGCTGGCGGTCGAGCATGATGCCCTGCGCCCGCACTCCCTCGTGCGGCGTGAGGTCCTTGACCACGCCGTCCTCGAGCCCGACCCGGTAGACGTGCCAGTTCTCGTTGCCGTCCACGTCTTGGAGGTAGAGCAGGTGCCGCCCGTCCTCGGCCCAGAAGTGAATGCGGATGCCGCGCTTCTCGTCGCGCGTCACCATCCGCCCGGCGGTGTCGCCCAGCTTCTTCACCCACACGTTGAGCACGCCCTCGGCGGAGGGCGCGAGGTACGAGAGCATGGCGCCGTCGGGCGAGATCTCCGCCGCGGCCTGGACCGGGTTACCGAAGAACACCGCGCGGTCCACGAGCGCCGGTAGCTCGGCGCGCGCGGGCGTGACCGGGGAGCTGGCCGCGGCGTAAGCGAGAACGCCCAGCGCGAGCGCGCGGGCGCACGAACGACGAGCAGCGAATCGACCGGCGAACATGGGCAGGGCCTCCTTCATGGGGTGAACGCGGGCGAGACTACTACGGATCGCATCCGAGGTCCGCATTCAGAACAACGTGGTCTGATCGAGCCGCCCCAGCTTGCGCGCGCGGCGCTCGAGGGCGAGGTAGCCGAAGTGTGACGCGACCGCGAACACCAACGTGGCGGCGATTAGCGCGCCCAGGAGCTGCCCGTCCGACAGCGCCGAGAGCCGCTCGCTCGCGCCGTGACCGATCAGGAAGCGGCGCAGCGCCTCGTACCAGTAGGTGAACGGCAGCAGCAGGGTCAGTTCCTGGAGCCCGCGCGGCAGCAGGTCGATGGGGTAGATCACGCCGCACAGCAGGTAGAGCGCGACTGCGAGGCCCTCGTTCATGGTCATCGCCGCGCGCGGCAGCAGCAGCGCGAGCCCGGCCACCAGGAAGCCGAGGTAGACCACGGCGACGAGCCCGATGCCGAACGCGAGGAGGAACGCGCCCCAGCGCACCACGCCCAGATCCCAGCGCAGGCCGAGCACGAACCAGCCCATGAGGAACATCAGCACCACGCTGAGCGTCGCCTGCGCGAACTTCACCGATGAACGGCCCCAGAGGTAGGTGAAGATCCCGATCGGCGAGGCGTAGACGTACTTGAGCGTCTCGTACTCCTCGCGCTCCTCCACGACCACCCAACCCATCCCCACCACCAGGCGCAGCACGTACTCGTGAAAGGCGTTACCGATGTAGAACAGCAGGAACGCGTCGCGCTGGAGGTGCCCGCCGGTGACGGCCCAGTAGATGCCCATGAGGATGAGCGCGGTGGCGAGCGGGCGCGCGACCGAGTAGATCGCGAACACCAGCGGGTCCGCCCAGTTGGACTCGATCTGCCAGCCGAGCCAGGCGGCGGTGCGCAGCCGCCCCGCGAGGGTGGTCACTGCCATCGCTGGGTCAGCCGGCCCTCGCGCTTCGAGAGCCCCTCGAGGTAGGTGAGCGCCATGCGCGCGAGCACGAAGAACACCACGATGAACGCGCCGAGGATCAGCGCCTCGGTGCGGACCGGGAGCAGGCCGCGCGCCGCCGCGCCCAACAGTACCTGGCGCACCGCGTCGAGCCCGAGCCCGAGCGGAATGATGCCCGCCGCGGTGGCGCCCAGCGCCCCCAGCGCGCGGATCGGGAAATAGAGGCCCGAGAGGAAGTAGACCGGCTCCTGCAGCGAGTTGCACAAGTGCCACGCCTCGCGGCCGAACAGCAGGAACAGCGACGAGAGCAGCATGCCGAGCATGTAGAGCGCGGCCATCGTCAGCAGGAACACCAGCACCAGCAGGGCCGGGTCGAATGCCTGCACGCGTACGCCGAGCAGGCCGAAGCCCACCGCGATCGCCACCAGGGTGCGCGAGCTGGTCATGATGAGGCCACCGAGGGCCATGCCGGTGAGGATCGCCATCCGCGAGCAGGGGGCGGCGAAGTAGAGCTGGAGCTGGCCCTGCTGCTTCTCCCAGTAGAGCTGGGCCCCCATCCCCCACAGCACGTTGATCCAGTAGGTGGACATGATCCCGCCCAGTACGGCGAGGGTCTCGTAGCTGCGCGGCGCCCCGAGGGCGCGATAGAGCAGCACGTAGGCGCACATGCCGACCGCCGGGAACACGGCGTCGCTCACGATCCAGGCCGGCTCGCGCACCGAACCGACGATGCGCACGAACGCCCGCGCGCGGATGGCCCGGAGGTCGAGCACGAGCGAGGCGGGCAGGCCGCGGCTCATCCCGACGCCTCGGGCTCGTCGAGCCCGCGCCCCACCACGGCGATGAACACGTCCTCGAGGGTGGTCTCGCGGGTGGAGACCCCTTCGACCAGCAGTCCCTGCTCCTCGAGACGGCGCAGCACCGGGAGCAACACGCGGTCCGGCGGCAGGCGGAACTTGAGGGTGCGCGTGCCGCGCTCGGGATGCGGCGCCCCCCACGCCGCCGGGATGTCGCCGAGCCCGGGCAGCACCGCCCCGGCGCCGTCGGGGGTGCGGATCTCCAGCTCCACGTGCTGGCCGCCCTGCACCTGGCGGCGCAGCGCGGGCGCGCTGTCGCAGGCCAGCACCCGGCCACGGTCGATGATCGCGACCCGGTCGCACAGCTCCTCGGCCTCGGCCATATAGTGGGTGGTGAGCAGCACGGTGCGCCCCGGCTTCTCGCGCACCCAGTGGAGCACGTAGGCGCGCAGCGAGCGCGCGGCGTTCACGTCCATGCCGAGGGTCGGCTCGTCGAGGAACATGACCTCGGGATCGCTGACGAAGCCGCGCGCGAAGTTCATGCGCTGGCGCTGGCCGGTGGAGAGGCGGTTGATGCGGGTGTGCGCCTGCTCTTCGAGATCCACGATCCGGATCAGCTCGTCCACGCGCGGCCAGGCGATCTGGGACGGCACGCCGTAGAACTGCGAGAACATCCACAGACACTCGCGCACGGTGAGGATGCCGTAGCCGCTGGTCTCCCCGCCCGAGACCAGCGCGATGCGGCGACGGACTTCCACCGCCTCGAGCACGACGTCGTGGCCCGCGACCCGCGCGCTGCCCACCGTGGGGTAGAGCAGCGTGCTCAGGATCTTGATGAGCGTGGTCTTGCCGGCGCCGTTGGGGCCGAGCAGCCCGAAGATCTCGCCGCGCTCGATGCGCACGTCGACGCCGTCGAGGGCGAGTACCTCGGCCCCGCCGCGCGAGGCGCGGAAGGTGCGGCGCAGGCCGCGGGTCTCGACGGCGGGAGCGAGAGCGGAGCGGGGATCGGACATGGGGCGCCGAAGCTAGGCAACCCCTCCGCACGTGTCAATCGCCGTCCTGCGGCAGCGGGCGCGGGCCCGGCGCGGGCCCCACGCCCGCCGGCGGGCCGCTCGATCGGGCTCCGTGCCCGGCGGGCCTCCGCGGGCGAGGACCGGAGCGCGGGCTGCTCGGTCGGGCTCCGTGCCCGGCGGGCCGGAGCGGGCGGCGACCTGCGCGCGGGCCGCTCGGCTGCGCCAGTCCCTGGCTCCGCCTCGCTTATCCTCGACGCGCCCGCCATCCGTGGCTCCTGCGCGTCTGCGGAGCCCGCGCTCCGGTCGCCGCCCGCTCCGGCCCGCTGGCGAACGTGGGGCCCGCGACCCCGGGCGGGCCGCGCGGGATCAGAACCCGGGCTGGAGGGCGAACTGCCAGTACCAGCCTCTTCCGGGGCGGTCGTTGGGGTGCACGAAGTCTAGCTCGCCCACGGCGAAGCCGAAGAGATTGACGCGCAGCGCCACGCCGTGGCTGGTGACCACCCGGCGTGGGCCGCCGAGGAAGGTGGGTTTGTCTTGGTCGAGCCAGGCGGAGCCAACGTCGAAGAAGGGCGCCAGCTCGACCGGGATGAACCCGCCGGACGGGATCACGCCGAGCGCGCCGAGCAGCGGCACGCGCGCCTCGAGGTTGACCACCGCGAGCTTCGAGCCCAGCAGGCGGTCGTACAATGAGCCCTGCGAGCCGACGCCCCCCGACGCGGCGCGCTCGCTGCTGGAGAACGACGCGTCGTTGTAGCCGCGGATGAGCGATGCGTAGCCGAGGAACAGGTCCTGCAGCTCGTTGCTCTCGTCCCCGGGGCCGTATCGGCCGTAGTGCAGCACGCGCCCCGCGAGGGTAATGGGCCGGAGCGGCATGCCGTAGCGCCGGTAGTCTACCAAGATCTCCTCGAAATTGATGGTGCCGAAGATCGAGGTCACGCCCAGCCGGTAGCTCTGGCCCAGTATCGGGCTGGTGCCGCCGAAGACCGCGCTGTCGTAGACCAGCGCCGAGCCGACGCTGCCCAGGTTGAGCGTGTTGAGTGAGTCCAGCGTCACCTTTGTGGTCTGGTCCGAGAGCAGCTCGCCGGTGGTGCGCCGGACGAGCTGGGTCTGGACCTCGCTCTTGAAGGAGATGTTGCGCAGACCGGTGGAGAACTCGACGCGCCGGAAGCGGTCGAAGGGATAGGTAAAGTCGGCCTCGGCGCTGCGCTCGATCTGCCAGAACCGGTAAGAGCGGTAGCGGTCGACAAGTTCGCCGTTCAGCAGGCTGTCGTCCAGCGTGAACCCGGTCGAGATGTAGGGGATCTGGCTGGCGCTCCCGCCCCAGCTCCAGCGCGACTTGGCGTTCTCGTAGCCCACGCCGCCGGCGAGGTTGTAGAGCGGATTGCCGCCGGTGCTCGAGCTTTGGAGGAAGGTCACCAGGTTGTGGTTGCCGAGCATGTCGCTCCAGTAGAGCGCCGCCCCGCCGCCGACGGACAACCCCGAGGTTCCGGCGCCGATCCCCACCCCCGCCTGACCGACGTAGTCGAGGGACAGCCCCGCGCGGTAGGGACCGGACTGGACGCGAAGCGTGTCGGCGCGGATCGGGGCGGGACGCTCGGCGGTCGGCCCCTCCGCCGGATGCGTGCGCTCGAGCGGCGGCAGCAGTGCCGCTTCGAGCGCCGCAATCGGGGGTGCGGCGACCGCCGGGCGCGCGTCGGGCGCAGCGATCGTGTACACGTTGAAGTTGCCGCCCTCGAAGGTCGTGAAGGCCATTCGCGAGCCGTCCCGCGATACGCTCAGCGTTGGGCCGAGCGGCGTCAGCCCGCTGACGCCGGTGAGCAGGTTGGTGATCCGCTCGGGGGCGCCACCCTCGAGCCGCAGGCGGTAGATGTTGGAGATCCCGTCGGGGTCGGAGACGAAGTAGAGGCTCGAGCCGTCGGCGGACCACTGCGGGTCGATGTGCTTGCCGCGATCGAAGCCGTGCAGGGTGTCGATCGCCGCCGTCTCCGGATCGATCAGCGCCAGGGTGTAGCGCACCGTGGCTTGCTCGAGCGGTGGCGCGCTGGTGCGATCCGTGACGAAGGCGATCCGGTCGCCGCGCGGGGACCACGCGGGCTCGATCTCGGTCCACGAGTCGTCGGTGAGGCGGCGACTCTTCGCCGTTTCGAGGTCCAACAGCCACAGGTCGGTCACCCCGCATCGCAGCGCCGAGAAGGCGATCCGCTTGCCGTCGGGGGACCAGGTGGGCCCGAGGATCTCGCCCAGGTCCTTGAAGCGAACCTCCTTCTCGCGCCGCCCGCTCGCCACATCCATCACCGTGAGCACCGCGTGCCCGCCGCTCACCGCGGCGAGCGCCAACCGCTTGCCGTCGGGACTCCAGGCGCCCGCCGAGTTGATGAACTCCAGGCTCTGGAAGTGCGGATCCACCGCGGTCTTGGTGATCGGGCGGCCGAATCGCCCGGTCTCCGCGTCCACCAGGTAGAGCTCGATCGAATATCGGTTCTTCGCGGAGAACAGGACCATCTGGCGGCCGTCGGGGCTGAGCGACGGCGAGAGGTTGAGGTGCCCGCGGTCCTTGCCCGAGACCACCAGCGCGTGCGCGTCGCGGGGTGCCGAGTCGGTCGCGGCGGCGATCGGGGCGGTCCAACTCCGGGTGTCCTGCTGCCAGCCCAGGATCAGGCTGTCGGGCGAGGTGCCGAGCACGCTGCGGATCGCCACGCTCGCGTCGCCGCTGACGGCCGCGGCGCCGAGCAGCCGGGCGACCGTGCCCTCGCCCCAGCGCCCGGCGATGTAGGCCCACAGCGCCTGCCCGAAGCGATAGGGAAAGTAGCGGGGATTGTAGAGCTTGTTGTAGCCGGGCAGATCGCGCGCGTGCACGGCGTCGCGCATCCACATCGCGGTGTTGGGATCGGACGGGCCGATCGAGAGGTACTCGGCCATCCCCTCCATGAACCACAGCGGCAGGCGCAGCACGGCCGGGCTGCCGACGCCCGCCACCGGCGATCCCTGCCCGCCGATGTCGAACTGGAACGCGTGCACCAGCTCGTGCCCGACGACGTGGTCGGTCTCCGCCAGAGGGCCCGCGAGCGGGAGCACGATGCGCCGCTTGAGGAACTCGGTGACCCCGCCGGTGCCCTCGCCGAGATTCCCGGGAATGGCGTTGGTCTGCTCGAACTCGGGGTGGCTGGCGTAGAGGATGAGCGGCTGCCGGCGGCTCAGCTCGTGGTGCAGGGACTTCGACAGCCGCTCGTACCAGCGCTCCGCCATCACCGCGACCTCGCGCGCGCTCTTCTCCTCGACCGGGTAGTAGTAGATGTCGAAATGGCCGGTCTTGAGGATGCGAAAGTCGAACGAGCGGTAGCGGACCTTGTTCTGGCCGAAATACTGGGCCGCGGCGGGCGCCGCGGTGGCGGCCAGCGCCAGCGCGGCGGCGAGCGCGTGCAGCAGGCTGCGCATTCCACGAAACATCGGTGTTGGACTCCCGCGGCCGCGTGGGTCGATGGTCATCGCCTCCCGTTCCGCCTGGAGCCTTCGGCCCCGGAGCGGAGCATGGGGTTGCAGCCCGCGGACGCGAAGACGCTGGCAGGTCGCACGCCGGACCTCCCGCGGCGTCGGGGGTGCACCGGATGGAGAACGAGCACACCGACCGTGCGACACTCTACCGTACGCGCCTCGACGCGCAAGCGGGTCCGCACCCCGGTCCGTCAGGGGTTCGTCAGGTCGTCGCCCCTCGCGGTCGCCCTCGGGCAAATCCTGTTATCCAGCGCGCCGGCGCGCGGTGAGCACGATGCGGTCGCCGAGGACGCCAAAGGCCCGCGTGAGCGAGACGTTGACCGCGTCGAGCACCAGCATCGCCGCGCGCTGGAGGACGGACTTCTCGCCGTGCGGCCGCCCCGGCGGGATCTTGCTCTGTCGCATGCGCACGTCCTCGAATCCGGCGCCGCGCACCAGGCGTCCGAGCGGGCCCGGAGTGAACTCCCACAGGTGGTAGGGCGGCTCGCGCAGCACGATGTCGCGGCCGAGCGCGCCGTAGAGCGCGAGCCCGGCGCGGCGCGCGAGCGAGTGTGTGGTGATCGGGCCCCGCAGGTAGAGCTGCCCGCCCGGAGCGAGCACGCGCGCCACCTCGAGCAGCGTCGCGCGGCAGTCGGGCACGTGCTCGAGCACGTCGCCCATGTAGACGAGATCGAACGCGCCCGGCGGGAGTGCGGCAGCCGCCAGGTCGCCGTGGAACACCTCGAGCCCGAGGCCGCGCGCGTGCGCGACCGCCGCCGCCGACAGCTCGACGCCCCGGACCTGCCAGCCGCGCTCGGCCGCGTGCTTGAGCAGCCAGCCGCCGGCGCAGCCCACCTCGAGCAGGCGGCCCGGCGGGCGCAACGCGGCGAAGGCGTCGAGCAGTCCCGCGTTCTCGGCGCGGAACGCCTCTTCCGAGAAGTAGTCGCTGGCGCTGCGCCCGCAGCGGAAATCGCGCTCGAAGTAGTCCGCGGCGTAGAGCCCGGCGAGTCCCTCGCCCGCGGGCTGCACCCGCAGGAAGCGCAGTCCGCATCCGCGGCAGCGCACCGCGGGGAACGTGCCGCGATGCTCGTAGCGCAGCGGCAGCCGCGCGAGCGAGCCCGAGCCGCAGGCCGGGCAGCGATCGAGGGTGCGGGTGGGAAGGGGGTCGCCGGCGCTCATCGCGCCGCGGCGGCGCCCGGTCCGGCGCCCGGCATTGCGGCCGGCGCCGCGCGCTCCACCTCGGCGGCTCGCGCTTCGCCCAGCGCGCGCGCGATCTCCGCGCCGCCCAGCACGCGATCGCCGTCGTAGAAGACGCAGAGCTGGCCCGGCGTCACCGCCGCCTGCGGCGTCTCGAAGCGCACATGGACCGCGCCGTCCTCGCGCGGATGGAGCCGCGCGGCCACGCCGCGATGGTGCGAGCGCAGCTTGACCGTCGCCGGCGTTCCGGGCGCGGGCAGCCGGGCGCAGAGCCAGTTCGCCGGGGCGGTCACGAGCCCCGGGGACTCGAGTGCGGCGCGCGGCCCCACCGTCACCGCGTTCGCCTCGGCGTCGATCGCCAGCACGTAGAGCGGCTCGCAGGCCGCGAGCCCCAGGCCGCGCCGCTGCCCCACGGTGTAGTGGATGATCCCACGATGGGTGCCGAGGCGCCGGCCCTCGGCGTCCAGGAACGGGCCGGTCGCCACGCCGCGCGTCTCGCCGAGGCTTCGCACCATGAATCCGGCGTAGTCGCCATCGGGCACGAAGCACAGGTCCTGGCTCTCGGGCTTGTCCCACAGCGAGAGCCCGAGCCGGCGGCCGTGCTCGCGCACCTCGGTCTTGGGCAGGCCCCCCAGCGGAAATCTCACGCGCGGCAGCACGTCGTAGGGGATCAGCGCCAGCGCGTACGACTGGTCCTTGTCGGAGTCGGCCGCCCGCAGGAGCGCCCACTCGCCGCCCTCGATGCGCTCGATCCGCGCGTAGTGGCCGGTGGCGAGGGTGTCCGCGCCCACCAGCTCCATGCGGCGCACCAGGTCGCCGAACTTGAGGTGCTGGTTGCACAGCGCGCACGGGTACGGGGTGCGGCCGCCGGCGTAGGCGTCGAGGAACGGCTGGAGCACGCGCTCGCGGAACACCTGCTCGGCCTCGACCACGAAGTGCGGGAAGCCCATGCGCCGCGCCACCGCGCGCGCGTCGTCGATCGCGTCGAGCGTGCAGCAGGCGCGCGGGCTCGCGGGTGCGGTGCCGTAGCACCAGAGCTTGAGCGTCACCCCGGTGACCGCGTGCCCGGCCTCGGCGGCGAGCGCGGCCGCCACCCCGGAGTCCACGCCGCCGCTCATCGCCGCCAGCACGCGGCGCGGAGTCGTCGCCGCGCTCGGGGCGATCGCGCCGCCCGGGGCGGGGCGCTGCTGCCCGCGCCCGGTCATCGCGGCGGACCCGCGGCCAGCTCGGGCGCCAGCGCGCGCGCGGCGCGCGCGCTCTCGACCAGTGCCCCGAGGGCCGCGTCCACCTCGTCCGCGGTGCTGCCACGGCCCAGCGAGAGTCGGAGCGCGCAAACCGCCAGCGCGCCCGGCACGCCCATCGCCGCGAGCACCGGCGAGGGCTCGACCGCGCCGCTGGCGCAGGCGGCGCCCGCCGAGACCTCGACCCCGCGGGCATCGAGCGCCATCAGCATGTGGTCGCTGCGCGCACCGGGGATCGAGACGTTCACCGTGTTGGGCAGCCGCGGCGCCGCGGCGCCGTGGACCACGGCGTCGGGAAACGCCGCCCGCAGGCCGGACTCGAGCCGCTCGCGCAACGCGAGCAGGCGCGCCTGCTCGGCGTCGAGCTCGCGCGCGGCCCCGGCGCAGGCGGCGCCGAGCCCGACGATTCCGGGCAGGTTTTCGGTGCCACCGCGGCGTCCGCCCTCGTGGGCGCTGCCGCGGAACAGCGCTTCGCACGGCGCGCCGCCGCGCACCACCAGCGCGCCGACACCCTTGGGCCCGCCGAGCTTGTGACCCGAGATCACCAGGTAATCCACCCCGAGGCGCTCGCAGTCCACCGGCACCTTGCCCGCGGCCTGCACCGCGTCGCAGTGGAGCCGCAGCCCGCGGGCATGCGCGCGCTCGGCGATTCCCGCCACCGGCTGGAGCACGCCGGTTTCGTTGTTGGCCAGCATCACCGCGACGACCGTGGTGTCGGCCGGCAGGACGTCGAGACTTGCGGGGTTCACCCAGCCCTCGGGACCCACCGGCAGATGCTCGATGGCGAAGCCGCCGCGCGCCAGCACCTCGGCGGCGCCGTGGACCGCGTGGTGCTCGATCGCCGAGACGCCCAAGCGCCGGCCGCGGCCCTCGAGCGCCCAGGCCGCGCCGATCAGACCGGCGTGGTCGCCCTCGGTGCCGCCGCTGACGAAGACCACCTCGTGGGGACGGCAGTGGACCAGGCCCGCCACCTGCTCGCGCGCGCGCTCGAGCGCGGCGCGCGCACGCTGGCCGGCGCGATGGAGGCTCGAGGGATTGGCGTGAAGCTCGGCGAGGGCGCGCGTCATCGCCTCGACGGCCTCGGGCCGCACCGGGGTGGACGCATTATGGTCGAAGTAGATCATGGCCGACTCCCCGCCGCGAGCGCCCCGCGGGCCGGTCCGTCAGGGCTGAACGAACTTCTGCAGCACCTCGATGCTCTCCTTGGCGCTGACGGCCTCGGGCGAGGTCGGAGCGATCCGGAGCACCTGCTGCCACATGCGGATCGCGTCGCGGTAGATGCCGGCGTCGGCGAAGGCCACGCCCAGCGTGAAGTAGGCGCAGTAGGAGCGCGGCTTCTCCTGGATCACCTCGCGCAGCATGCCCATCGCCTCCGAGTACTTGCCCTGGGCGTAGAGCGAACTCGCCAGCCGGCACTTGGCCACCGAATCCCGCGGCGCCACCTTCAGCGCGTTGCGGTACTGCTCCTGCGCCTGCGCCGGCTGGCCCAGGGCGTCGAAGGCCACGCCCAGGTTCACCGTCGCGCGCTGGTCGTCGGGCCGCAGCTTCGTCGCCTTGCCGAACACCTTGATGGCCTCGGACGGGCGGTCACGGTCGAGGTACATGACGCCGAGGTGGTAGAGATTGTCGAAGTTGCTCGAGTCGCGCGCCACGGCACGTTCGAGCAGCGAAAGGCTGTCCACCGGGGCCGACTTCGCGTTGTCGGCGGCACGAACCGCTCCGGGCAGGACCGCGGCCACGAACAGGGTGATACACAGCGCCAGGGTGCGCTTCACGGGATCGGACCTCCTCGAGAGACTTGGACGACGCAGGCGAAGGAGCATAGCACGAGCGCGCTGGGGGCCGGAAGCCGCGCGCCGCAGTACCGGGAGCGACCCTCCCGGAGCCTGCGCCGCCGGCGTCGGCGGGCGCCGCTCAGACGTCGAGCACCGCCGCGCGGGTGAGCGCCTGATCGAGGTCGGCCCACAGGTCGGCCGCCTCCTCGATCCCGACCGACAGTCGCACCAGGCCCTCGGCGATGCCGGCGCGCGCGCGGCCCTCGGGGCCGAGCTGGACGTGCGAGGTGAACGCCGGCAGGCTGGCGAGCGACTCCACGCCGCCCAGACTCGGCGCGTGGCGCACGAGCTGGAACGCCTGCACCGTCTGCTCGGCCGCCCCCGCCCCGCCGCGCACCTCGAAGGCCAGCAGCGGGCCGAACCCCATCGGCATCTGCCGCGACGCGATCGCGTGCCCGGGGTGGCCGGGCAGGCCCGGGTAGTGGACCGCCGCCACGCCCGGATGCTCCGTGAGCCGCCGGGCGATCTCGAGCGCGCTGGCGTTCGCCGCCTCGACCCGGAGCGGCAGCGTCTTGAGGCTGCGCTCGATCTGCCAGGCCACGCCCGGGTCCGGCACCGCGCCGAAAATCTTGCGCACCTTCCACACGCCCTCGAGCGCCGGGGCCGGACCGGCGACGGCACCCGCCAGCAGGTCGCTGTGGCCGCCGATGGACTTGGTGGCGCTGTACATCACGACGTCGGCTCCGTGCGCCAGCGGCTGCTGCCCGATCGGCGACGCCACGGTGTTGTCCACCGCGAGGCGCGCCCCGCGCCGGTGCGCCAGCTCCGCCGCCTGGCGCAGATCCACCACGCACAGGATGGGATTGGTGGGCGACTCGACGTGGAACAGCCGGGTCTCGGCGCGGAACGCGCGCTCCCACTCGCCGGGACGCCGCGCGTCCACCAGGTCGTACGACCAGCCCAGCCGCTCGGCCCCCCACGCCAGCAGCGCGTGGGTGCCGCCGTAGGACTGGTCGAGGCAGACGACGTGGTCGCCGGCGGCGAGCAGGCTCATGAAGACCGCCGAGATCGCCGCCATGCCCGAGGAGAACAGCAGCGCCGTCTCGGTGTCCTCGAGTGCCGCCAGCCGCTGCTCGCACGCACGCAGCGTGGGATGCCCGTAGCGCTGGTAGAACGCACCCCGGGGCCCGAGCGCCTGCTCGGCCTTCATCGCCGCCAGGCTCGCGAACGAGAAGGTGGCGGAGTGGACGATCGGCGTGCCGGCCGGCCCGGGCGGCGTCGCGTGCGGACCGTGGACGGCGCGCGTGCGCACGCCGCGTACCGGCCGGGGCTTGGGATCCTTCGTCATGCGAAACCTCCTCGTCGTCCCGGCGTCGCGCGTCGCGCGCCCGCTGGGGCTGCCCCGCGCCGGGGCGCCGGGGGCGCGCCACCGCGTTTGGCGGCCGTCACGCGCTCGTCTAGAGTGCCGCGGCATCATACCGTAGACTGCCATGCTCGCGACCCATCCGGTGATCCCCACGACCGTCTCCCGCGTGCTGCTGGTGCGGCCGCGCTTCGTCGGGGACGTCTGCCTCACCCTGCCGGCGCTGGACGCCGTGCGTGCGGCGTGCCCGACGGCGCGCATCGCCTTCCTGGTGGAGCGCGAGGCGGCGCCCCTGCTCGCGGGCGATCCGCGCGTGGACGAGCTGATCGTGGTCGCGCGCCGCCCGTCGCCGGCCGACACCCTGGCGCTGGTGGCGCGCCTGCGGCGCTTCGCTCCCGAGGTTGCGCTCGATTTCTTCTGCAACCCGCGCACCGCGCTGTGGACGTTCCTCTCCGGCGCCCGGGTGCGGGTCGGCTATCCGAACAAGGGTGTGCGCTCGGCGCTCTATACCCACCACGCCCGTCCGCGCACGCTCTCGGCGACCGGCTTCCACCTCGCCTCCCTCGCCGCCCTGGGATGGCCGGCCGCGCCGGGCACCCCGCGGCTGCACCTGGCGGCGGAGGCGCGCGCCGAGGCCGATCGCGCGCTGGAGGCGCTCGACGTTCCCGCGGGCGCCACGCTGGTGGGCTTCCATCCGGGGGCGCGCTGGCCGACGCGGCGCTGGGACCCGGAGCGCTACACCGCGCTCGCGGCGCGCTTTCTCGAACAGCAGCGCGACGGCATCGCGCTCGTCAGCGGCGGCCCGGACGAAAAAGCGCTGGTCGAGCCGCTGGTCGAGCGGCTGGGGCGCGGGCGGGCGCGCGCGATCGTGGGCTGGCCGCTGGCGCGCTTCGTGGCCACGCAGGCGCGCTGCCGCGCCTTCGTATGCGGCGACACCGGGCCGCTCCATACCGCGGTCGCGGCCGGCACGCCGACGCTCGGCCTGATGTCGCGCAACCGCCCCGCGATGTTCTTCCCCTACCCCGCGGCGGCCGGCCACCGCGCCTTCTACGCCCGCGCCGAGTGCAGCCCGTGCCATCGCGACCAGTGCGACGACCTGCGCTGCCTGCACCGGCTCACCGTGGATGGCGCGTGGGCGCTGCTGTCCGCTATGCTGCAATCCCGGTCGGTGGCCGGCCCGCGCGCGCAGTGATCGGTCCCGCCAGCCGTCCCGCGCGGCCCGCCGCCGCACCGCACCGCCGGGAGGCCCGATGACGCCGCCGATCGTCACCTTCACCTCGGATTTCGGACGGGAGGAGTGGTTCGTGGGCGTCGTGCACGGCGTGCTCCACCAGATCTGCCCCGACGCCCGGGTGGTGGACCTGACGCATGCGATCGCGCCCGGCCGCATCGAGCGCGCGGCGTTCGTGCTCGAGGCCGCGGCCCCCGACTTCCCCGCCGGCACCATCCACCTCGCGGTGGTGGACCCCGGCGTGGGCACCGCGCGGCGGGCGCTCGCGGTCGCGGCCCGCGAACAGTTCTTCGTCGGGCCGGACAACGGGGTGCTCGAATGGGCCCTCGCCGCCGAGGGCGCGCGCGCGCACCAGCTCGCCGAGCCGCGCTACTTCCGCCCGGAGGTGAGCCGCACCTTCCACGGTCGCGACGTGTTCGCTCCGGTGGCGGCCCACCTCGCCGCCGGCGTGGCCATCACCGCCCTCGGCCCCGCGGTCCGCGACCCCGTCCGCCTGGAGCGGACCACGCCGCGCGCTCTCGACGGCGAGCTGCTGGGCGAGGTGATGTGGATCGACCGCTTCGGCAACGCGCTCACCAACATCGAGGCCGCGACCCTGGCCCGGGTGTTCCCCGGGGTGCCGGAGCAACGACTCGAGGTCCGCATCGGCCGGCACCTGGTGGAGGGACTGGCCCGCTCCTACGGCGACTCGCCGGTGGGGACGCTGCTGTCGATCATCGGATCGAGCGGCCGGCTCGAGATCGCGCAAGTCGGCGGCGATCTGGCCGCCCGGCTCGGCATCGGGGCCGGCGATCCGGTGCGGGTGCGGGTCAAGACCTAGGCTCTCCCATAGGTCTGATCGCCGAGGGCCCACACCGATGCCGAAGCGAGCGAACCGGCCGCCCCGCCGTTCGGCCGCGCAGCGGCGAGCGCGTCGCCCCGAGCCGGCCCCGCCGGCGCCCCCGGTGAGCGGTCCCGCGCCCCCGTCATGGCGCGACGCCTGGGCGCTGGTCCCGTTGCTCGCGGCACTCGCGCTCGCGGCGCGGGCCTGGTTCCCCTTCGTCGGCGAGCCGATCGCGGACGACTTCGACTTCCTCGAGCACGCCCGGTCCTCCGGCTCCGGCGCGTGGTGGGACGGCGGCGGCGCACGCTTTTACTGGCGCCCGCTGGCGCGCCAGCTCTACTACCGCCTGTTCGGCGAGGCGATGCTCGCGCATCCCGCCTGGATCGCGGCGCTCGCCGCCGCCTGCCTGGCACTCGCCGCTCTGCTGCTCTACGCCGCGCTGCGGCGCCGCTGGCCGGGTACGTGGGCCGCGGCCGCGGCCAGCTTCCCGCTCCTCCTCGAAGCCGGGCGGCCGCTGATCTCGAGCCCCACCAACTTCCAGGACCTGGGCGCACTGCTGTTCAGCGCGCTGGCGCTCTTCGAAGCCTCGCGCCGGCGGCTCGCGAATTCACTCGCCGCACTCCTCGCCGCACTGCTCTGCAAGGAAATGGCGGTGGTGACGGCGGCCGCACTCCCGCTCGTGGCGATGGCGATGCACCCGGCGGGCGAGCGGCCCCGGCGCGCGCGCTGGGTGCTTGGCACGGCGGCCGTGGTGGCCGCGTGGGCGGTGGCCTACCGGCTGGTGATCGTCCACGCGGGCCTGCTGCTGGCGCGCGACGCCGGGCAGGACCCGCGGGCGCTGGCCACGCCGTGGCCGCTGCGCTTCCTGTGGGCGTGCCGCGAGAGCCTGAACGACTCCATGAGCCTTCCGGCCCTGGCCCCGGGGCTCCGCACCGCGGCACTCGTCGCACTCGGCGCCATCGCGGCGGCACTGCTCGCGAGCGTGGCCGCGGACCGTGCCGCGCGGGCACGCGTGCGCGGCGCCGGGCCGTGGATCGCGGGCGGCCTCGCCTGGTTCGCGCTCGTCACCGCCACGCTCGCCGACGTGTATCCGGACTGGCGGCCCTACCGCAGTCCCTTCGGTGCGCTCGGCCTGGGGGTGGCCCTCACCGCCCTGCTCGGGGCGGCGCGCCCCGCGCTGCTCGCCGCACTGGTCGCGGTGCGGCTGGCCACCTTCACCCTCGCCCCGGGCCCGCCACCCGCGATCGACACGCATGTGCGGGGCAGCTACTCGCTCGATTTCTCGAAGCTGGTCCAGCTCCAGCGGCTGGTCGGCGAGACCCGGCGCGAGCTGACCTCCGTGCTGCCCCGTCCCGCACCGGGCACCGGCATCGCCATGCACTACTTCCCCCAGGGCGCTTTCTACGCCTTCGCCGGAGACCAATCCCTGCACGCCTGGTACGGCGACACGACGCTCCACTGGGCCACGCTCGAGGGCTCCGTGGAGCGGGAGCGCCCGCCCGCGGCGCTGGTCCTCGAGCTCCAGCCCTCCCCACCCCACCAGGTGATCGCGGTGAGCGCCGAGGGACTGTGGCACCTGGAGCTTGGCGCCGGGCACATCGCCCGCGAGGAGTGGAGCGACGCGCTGCGCGAGCTGGCTCGCGCGGAATCGCTGCAGCACGACCCGGACGCCCGGGTGTTCACGAGCATGGTGGCCGGGAAGCGCGCCCTGGCGCTGGGCGGCCTCGGCCGCACCGACGAGGCCGCGCGGGAGGCGGCGCTCGGTCTCGCGCTGTGGGACGCGAACGACGACGCCCGCTTCGTGCTCGCCTACGCGAGGATGCGCGCCGGCCGGCTGCGCGAGGCCGAGGCCCTGTTCGAGACGCTGGTGCGCACGCACCCGCAGGACTCGGTGCTGCGGCGGCTGCTGTCCGAGACGCGGCAGGGCGCACGGGGGGAGCGGCCTCGGCCCTAGTCCTCGGCACGGCGCTCCGGCCCTGGCACCCCGGCGCGCCGCCGTCGCGTGGCCCATCGAGCGAAACCCCGGTTCGCGCGCGGCGGGCCGGGGTTCTGCGTTCTCGGGTCTTCGAGAGTCGCTAGCGGCGAGGGCCCACGCTCTTGCCGGTCTCGGTCACCTGCGACATCAGCTTGCTGGCGCGTGGGAACAGGTCGAGCGCCGCGTTGAGCTGCGAGTCGTCCTCGACCAGGATCTTGTAGCGATCGAGCTGTCCCAGGGTGGCGCTCGCCATCTCCGCCCGCACCTGCCGATGGATGAAGCCGCGATCCGCCTTCCACGCCGAGTCGCTCACCGCGACGCCACGCTTGTCCGCCTCCTTGCGCAGCTCGGCCCACTCCGACTCGGGCAGCTTGAAGTCGGGTCCCAGGGCCTCGGCGGTGAAGGTCTCGCCCTTGTGGCGGCTGATGTAGCCGGTCGCGAACTCGAAGAACACGCGCTTCTGGAACAGGTCCTGCTGGATCTTCGAGATCGTGGTCCCGTCGTGCAGCACGACGTCGGGATAGACTCCTCCGCCCCCGTAGACCGTCCGGCCGCTCGTGGTCTTGAACTTGGGTCGCGTGGCGAGCACCGAGTCGCTGGGCACGTCGTCCTTGTAGGCCTCTTCGGAGTACTCGCCCCGGTCGTTGTACTTCGAGTAGTCGCGCTGGATCAGCCGTCCGCTGGGCGTGTAGTACTTGGCGATGGTGAGCAGCATCTTCGAGCCGTCGGTCAGCCGCAGCTGGTTCTGCACCAGGCCCTTGCCGAACGAGTTGGTGCCGGTCACGAGCCCGCGGTCGAGATCCTGGATCGCCCCGGCGACGATCTCCGAGGCCGAAGCACTGCCGTGGTCGATGAGCACCACCACCGGGCCGTCCATCAGCTTGGGCCGGCTGGTGCTGCGGTAGTCGGCATTGGCCGAGGGAATGCGCCCGCGCGTGTACACCAGCAGCCGGTCGCGCGGCACGAGCTGGTCGAGCACGTCCACCGCCTGCGACAGCAGGCCGCCGGAATTCGAGCGCAGGTCGAGCAGCAGGGACTTCATGCCCTGGGACCGCAGCGTGACGAGCGCCTTCTCCAGCTCGTCGCCGGTGGTCTGCGAGAAGCGGATGATGCGGATGTAGCCCACGCCCGGACGCACCATGTAGACGTAGGGGATGCTCTCGATCGGAATGCGGGCGCGCTCGATCGAGAACGGCAGCGGCTCGGGCTCGTCGGGACGCTCGATCACGACGTCCACCATGCTCCCCGAGGGGCCGCGCAGCGCCTTGAACACGTCGTCGGTGGTGACGGTCTTGGGCACCGGCTTGTGGTCGATCTCGACGATCCGGTCGCCGGCGCGAATCCCGAGGCGGTACGCCGGGGTGCCCTCGAGGGGCGAGAGCACCGTGATGTAGCCCTCGATGATGTCGAACTGGATCCCGATCCCCGAGTACTCGCCCTGGAACTGCTCGTCCATGCGCTCGGCGCGCTGCTGGGGCAGGTACACGGTGTGCGGATCGAGGGTCTTGAGCATGCCGTCGATCGCGCCGCGGATCAGCTTCTGGTTGTCGGGAGCCTCGACGTAGTTGTTCTGCACCAGGTAGAGGATCTGGGTGAACAGGTCCATCTGGCTGCGCAGGTCGTCGGTGGCCTGCAGGCCGCGCGCGAGACCGAAACCGAGCAGCAGGGAGAGGCCCATGCCGGCGAACAAGGGGCCTAGAGACTTGCGCTTCAGGAAACCCATGGAAACTCCCGCGAAGGTGAATTCATGCCGACGCCGCCCCGGTCCTGAGCCGGCCCAGGCGCTCAACGGCCCCCTCTAGCGTCTCACGCCGTCGCGCGAAGTGAAAGCGCAACCTCGCTCGTCCCGCGGCCGGATCGGCGTAGAAGCTCGAGCCCGGCACCGCCGCGACCCCCACGCCGGAGACCAGCCCGCGCGCGAACGTGACGTCGTCCGGCGCCCCGAAGGCGCTGATGTCGGTCATCACGTAATACGCGCCCCGCGGCCGAAAGGTGCGAAACCCGGCCGCTTCGAGCGCCGGCAGCAGGAAGTCGCGCCGCTCGCGGTAGCCGGCCGCCAGTCCCTCGTAGTAGGCATCAGGCAATTCCAGGGCCACGGCTGCAGCTTCCTGCAACGGCGCGGGAGCCCCGACCGTCAGGAAGTCGTGAACCTTGCGAATCGCGTTGCTGAGCGGGGGCGGCGCAAGGCAGTAGCCGATCCGCCAGCCGGTCACGGCGTAGGTCTTGGACACGCCGCTGATGGTCACCGTCCGCTCGCGCATCCCCTCGAGGGACGCCAGCGAGACGTGCTCGGCGCCGTCGTAGACGATGTGCTCGTAGATCTCGTCGGTGACGGCGACCACGTCCCACCGGCGGCACAGCGCCGCCACCTGCTCGAGTTCCGCCTTGGTGAAGACCTTGCCGGTGGGATTGTTGGGAGTATTGATGACGATCGCCTTGGTGCGGTTCCCGAATGCTCGCTCGAGCTCGGCCGGATCGAAGCTCCAGTCGGGCTCGCGCAGCCGCACGAAGCG
Organism: Candidatus Eisenbacteria bacterium RBG_16_71_46; assembly: GCA_001780165.1. Taxonomy (GTDB): domain Bacteria; phylum Eisenbacteria; class RBG-16-71-46; order RBG-16-71-46; family RBG-16-71-46; genus RBG-16-71-46. The sequence goes on from MFFQ01000018.1 coordinate 27,000, forward strand.
CGGGGTGGCGTCGCACAGGATCGCGTCCGGGCCGTAGTTCTCGTAGAAGGGCTCGAACACGATCACCTCCTCGCCGGGGTCGACCAGGGCGAGCAGGGTGGCGGCCATGCACTCGGTCGAGCCGCAGCAGACGGTGATCTCGGTCTCGGGCTCGAACTCGAGTCCGGTGAAGCGCAGGGTCTTGGCCGCGAGCGCGTCGCGGAGGCGCTTCGCACCCCAGGTGATGGCGTACTGGTTGATGTCCGCGAGCACCGCCTCGGCCGCCGCCTGCTTGATCGCCTCGGGGGCGGGGAAATCGGGGAAGCCCTGCGCCAGGTTGACCCCGCCGTGCCGCTGGCACAGCCGGGTCATCTCGCGGATCACCGATTCGGTGAAGCGGGTGCTGCGGCGGGAGACGAGGTCGCGCATTGGAGCATCCAGTCTACCGCCCGGCGGCCGGCCGCCCAACGCGGGATTTGACTTGGAACGCTTTCCTCGCCCACCTTCGCCCCCATGGACGCCCAGCGCGCGATCGCCCGCCGCATGGTGCTCGGCCTGCCCCGGGAGGGACTCTCGGCCGGTTGGGAGCGCGACTTCGCCGCCTATCCGCCGGCGGGGGTGATCGTCTTCGCGCGCGACTTCCCAGACCTCGCCGGGCTGCGCCGGCTCACCGCGCGGCTGCGCGAGCTGGCGCGCCCGCGCCGGCTGTTCATCGCGATGGACGAGGAGGGCGGCTGGGTGTCGCAGCTCGCCGGGCACTTCGTGGTCCCGCCCAACGCCCAGCTGCTCGCGCGCGGCGCCGAGCCCGGCGATCTCGAGTGGGTGGCGCGGGTCACCGGCGAGCGCCTGCGGGCGCTCGGGATCGACTGGGACTTCGCGCCGGTGGCCGACGTGCACTCGGCCCCGCTCAACCCGGTGATCGGCGCGCGCGCCTTCGGCGCCGATGCCGAGACCGTCGCGCGCCACGTCGGCGACGTGCTGCGCGGCTTCCACGCCGCGGGGCTCGCCGCCTGCCTCAAGCACTTTCCGGGGCACGGGGACACCACGCTCGACTCGCATCTCGCGCTGCCCGCGTGCGCGGCCTCGCGCGCGGCACTCGAGGCCCGCGAGCTGGCGCCGTTCCGCGCCCACCCCGCCGCCGGCGCGGTGATGACCGCGCACGTGCTCTACCCCGCGCTCGACCCCGACCTTCCCGCCACCTTCTCGCGCGCGATCGTGCACGACCTGCTGCGCGGCACGCTCGGATTCGAAGGCGTGTGCATCACCGACGCGCTGGAGATGAAGGGCGCCGCCGCGGGCCGCACCCCGGCCGAGGTCGCGCGCCTGGCGCTGGCCGCGGGATGCGATCTGGCGCTGTTCGCCTTCCACGACGAGGCGTTGCGCCGGACGCGGCTCGAGCTGGCGCGGGCGCTGGCCGACGGGGCGTTCGACCGCGCCGGCATCGACGCTGCGCGGCCCCGGCTCGCCGCCTTCGACCAGGCCCATCCCGAGCCCACCGCGGCCGAGCTGGCGCGGCCGCTCGACGCCCTCACGCCGCGGGACTGGGAGCCGCGGCTCGAGCGCATCGTCGAGCGCGGGATCGAGAGCCGCGGGGTACTGCCCCCGGAGCTGGCGGTGCGCCCGTGGCGGGTGACCGAACCCTCATTCCCCCACGGGCCGACGCTCCGCGAGGAGCTGGCCGCACTCTCGATCCCGCTGGAGAGCGCCAGCGGCGAGGCGGTCGAGGTGGTGGCGGTGATGAGCCGCGTGCCGCTGGCCGGGGAGGAGATCACGCGCCTGCGGGCCCTGTCGCGCGAGCGAGCGACGGTGCTGGTGGGGCTCCAGAACGACGCGTTCCTCGACCAGGTCCCCGAAGCCCTGCTGCGCGTCTCCACCGCCGACGCCACGCCCCTCACCCGCCGCGTGCTGGCGCGCACCCTGGCCCGCGCGCTGCGCGCCGCCATGGAATCACGGGCGTAGCCGGCGTCCGCTCCGCTCAGTAGCTGAAGTGGGCCTGCAGGTAGGCCTGGTTTTCCTTGTCGAAGGTCCGTCCCAGCGCGGAGAACGCCGGGGAGTCCTGGGGGCTCTGGTACTCGATGTGGCGCAGGGTCCAGCGCAGCTCGGCGAACGGCACCGGCACCACCTCGCCCTCCAGCGAGTAGCGGTTGCTGGTCGCGAGATCGCGCACCACCGGGTCGGAGCTGCGGTCCATCTCGAGGTGGTCGAAGCGGGCGCGGAAGTTCCAGGGGCGCGCCGGCGAATAGTCGGCCTCGACGAACAGCGCCAGCAGATTGGTCTTCGCCCCCGACTCGCGGTCATCGGTGCCGGCCACGATCTCGCCCAGCATCGCCACCGGGCCGTAATGGGTCAGCCCGTAGTAGCCCCAGCGCGTGGCGCGCCGGATCGGGTCGCCGAAGGGGAGCGGGTTCTTCTGATAATCGTCGTAGAACGACGCCCCGCCCTGGTACCAGGGCGCGTTGTAGCCGAGCTTGATGGTCTTGCCTTCGGCGAACGTGTTGGGCCCGAGCAGCCCGTTGGATCCGCCGTTCGTGAACGCCACCCGGCCGAGCCAGTTGGCGGAGGACATGCCGTATTCGAAGCCTTCGTCCGCCGCGCGCGGGTCGTACGGCAGGAAGCGGCGGGGCGAGAACGGGTCGGAGGAGAAATCGAGGTAGGAATTGCGCGTCGCCACCGTGTGATCGTCCATCCGCAGGCCGAACGGGTTGCGGATGCGCCCGGCCTTGAGATAGCCGTCCAGCGGGAAGCCCGAGATCATGCCGAAGGCCTCGCCCACGCTCGCGTTGGCCTCGAAGCCGCCACGGCTATAGACCAGCGTCAGCCGCGGATGGGGCTGGAACGTGATGTGGAGCGCGTTCTCCATGCTGTAGAAGCCGACCCGGTCGAGCGAGTCGCTCTGGACCGTGGTGTTGGCGATCAGCATGAAGCGCTGGTTCACGCCGAAGTAGACCGGCATGGCCTCGCCTACCCGGTTGGTGAGGTCGAGGTCGGCCCACGGCCCGTCGGGCTCGGGGGTGATCGCGTGCCGATTGCGGGCGAAGGCGAAGCCGAACTCGTTGCGCGGGCCGCCCCCGTTGGGGTCGAAGTGGCAGGTCTGGCACATGAGCCCGGTGCGCGCGGCGTAGAGCGGGACGGTCTCCGCGCGGCGCGGCCAGATCAGCGCGGCGAGCGGGGTGACCAGCAGCAGCACGGCCAGCGTGCGGAGCACGGAACGCATGCGCACCTCCTCGTTGAAGTCCAGCGACGATCCCGCGGGATCCCCGGCGGACGCGGGCGTGGGCTCAGCGGCGCCCCCGTCCGGCGGCGCGGCCGGGCGCGGCGCGCGCCCTGCCATGGCCGCCCCCGCCGGGGCTCGCGACGGTTAGCACCGCACCCGCGCCGAGGTCAATCTGGAATTTGCCGGGCAGCCTCCGCGCACGCCCGCGCGCGCCGGGTGCGCGCACGCGGTTGACGCCGGGCGCGCCCGGCGCGCCGCCGGCGAGCCCATAGGGCCCGCGGCCGCGCCGCTCGGAGATCACGGTGACGCGCGCCGGCGCCAGCAGCTCGATCGCGCGCTCGATCCCGTCGCCGCCGCGGAAGCGCCCGCGCCCGCCGCTGCCGCGCCGGATGCGCGTGCTGCGCACCCGCAGCGGGTAGGCGTGCTCGAGCGATTCCACCGGGGTGTTGCGCGTGTTGGTCATGTGCGCCTGCATCGCGCTCTCGCCGTGCCAGCCGGGACCGGCGCCATGCCCGCCGCCCAGGGTCTCGTAGTAGGCGAACGCGCGGCCGGACCGCGGGTCCTCGCCTCCCACCAGCAGGTTGTTCATGGTCCCGCTGCTCGCCGCCGGCACCCGCCCGGGGAGGGCGCGGGCCAGCGCGCCGAGCACCACGTCCACGATCCGCTGCGAGGTCTCGACGTTGCCGGCGGAGACCGCGGCGGGCGGGCGAGCGTTCACTACCGTGCCCCAAGGCGCCACGATCGCGATCGGGAGGAACGCGCCGTGGTTGACGGGGATGTCGCCGCCCAGGACGCAGCGCACCGCATAGAGGGTCGCCGCACGCGTCACCGGTTCGACCGCGTTCACCGGCCCCGCCGCCTGCGGGGCCGAGCCGGTGAAGTCCACCCGCAGCCGATCCCCGTCGAGCGAGACCCGGGCGGCGATGGCGATCGGCCCGTGCCCGAGCCCGTCGTCGTCGAGCGCGTCGGCGAAGCGGTGGCTCCCGCGCGGCAGCTCGCGGAGCGCGGCGCGCACGCAGCGCTCGGCGTGGCGCATGAGATCGCCCGCGACGCGCACCAGCGCGTCGCGTCCGCCGCGCCGCGCGAGCTCGGCGAGGCGCCGCGCCCCGGTGGTCTGCGCACCGAGCTGGGCGGCGAGATCGGCGCGGCGCTCGTCGGGCGTGCGCACGTTGGCGAGCAGCAGCTCCAGCACGTCGCGCACCGGTTTCCCCCCGCGCTGGATGAAGACCGGCGGGAGGCGCACGCCCTCCTCGTAGATCTCGCGCGCCAGCGGCATCGAGCCCGGCGCGGCACCCCCGACGTCGGCGTGATGGGCGCGGCTCGCGACGAAGAAGTCGGGCCGCGGGCGGCCGAGGAACACCGGGCTCACCAGCGTCACGTCCGGCAGGTGGGTGCCGCCGGCGAAGGGATCGTTGAGCATCACGGCGTCCCCGGGCGCGAACGGGCCGCGCGCCAGCGCCGCCTCGACGGCGCGCGGCAGGCTGCCGAGGTGGACCGGGATGTGCGCCGCCTGCGCCACCAGGCGGCCGCGGGCGTCGAACACCGCGCAGGAATAGTCGAGCCGCTCCTTGATGTTGGGCGAGTGGGCGGTGCGCATCAGGGTCGCTCCCATCTCCTCCGCGCACGCGGCGAACAGGCCCTGGTAGAGGGCGAGACCGACCCCATCGAGCGCCGGGCGCCTCATCGCTTCGCTCCGCGCCGCAGCACCAGGGCGCCGGCCGGCTGGTGGCGCGCGCGCCAGCCCGGGGCGATCCAGAGCGTGGCGCCCTCCTCGAGCACCAGCGCCGGGCCCGCGGCGGAAAAGCCCGGACCGAGCGCCGAGACTTCCCACACCGCCGCCCGGAGCGCGCGGCCCTGGTGCCACACGCGAGTGGATCCGGGCGGCCCGCGCCGCGCGCGCCGCCCGGGTGCGGCGGGCCAGGGCTCGGCGGCCGCCGTGGCGCGCGCCTCGAGGGTCACGACCTCGACCGGGGCCGCGCGGTCGGCGAAACCGTAGAGCCGGGCGTGCTCGCGGTGGAAGCGCGCGGCGAGTCGCGGGCCGCCGCGAAGCGACAGCTCGTGCGACTGGCCCCGGTAGCGCACCTCGGCCCAGCGCTCGATCACCAGACCGCGCCGCTCGCCCGCCGGGAACCCGGCGCGCACGCGGCGCTCGAGCGCCGCCCACGCGCGCTCGATCGCCTCCTCCTGCCGCGCGTCCAGCAGCACCGATCGGCTCGCCTCGCGGCGCGGGGGTCCCGCCAGGGCCCCGAGCGCCGACAGCACGCCGGCGTGGCGCGGGAACAGCACCACCGGCACGCCGAGGGATTCGGCCAGCGCGCAGACGTGCAGCCCGCCGGCGCCGCCGAAGGCCACCAGTGCCGCGTCGCGCGGATCGTGGCCGCGCTCGACCGAGACCCGGCGCAGCGCGGCCTCCATGCGGGCGTCGGCGAGCGCCACCACGCCCGCGGCGGCGGCGCGCGCATCGCGCCCGCCGAGGGCGGCGCCGAGGCCCGCCATGGCGCGGGTCGCGGCGGCGCGGTCGAGCGCCAGCGTGCCGCCCGCCAGGCTCGCGCCCGGGATCCGTCCCAGCACCATCAGCGCGTCGCTCACGGTGGGTGGGCCGCCGCGCCCGTAGCAGGCGGGGCCGGGGACCGCTCCCGCGCTCTGGGGCCCGACGTGCAGCAGCCCGCCCGCGTCCACGCGCGCGATGGACCCGCCGCCGGCCCCCACCGTGTGCACGTCGAGCACCGGGAGCTGCACCGGGAAGCCCGCGATCTCGCGCGCCCGGCGCCGCGGCGGCTCGCCGTCGGCGTAGGCGCAGTCGGTCGAGGTGCCGCCGACGTCGAGCGTGAGCGCCCGCCGGAAGCCGCAGCGCCGCGCCACGGCGCACGCCGCGGCGAGGCCCGCGGCGGGTCCCGAGAGCAACTGGCGCACCGGCTCGCGCGCCGCCGCCGCGGGCGGGGCGGTGCCGCCGTGCGAGAGCACGATCTCGAGCCGCGCGCGCGTGCCGCGCGCGAGGCCGCGCAGGTAGGCCGCGACGCGCGGCGCGAGGTAGGCGTTGGTGACGGTGGTGGCGATGCGCTCGTACTCGCGGATCTCGGGGCAGAGCGCCGACGATAGCGACAGCGGTCGGCCGGGCGCGCGCAGGGAGCGCGCCAGCCGGCGCTCGTGCGCGGGGGCGGCGTACGCGTGCAGCAGGCCGACCGCCACCGACTCGGCGCGGCTCGCCGCGATCCGCGCCGCCACGCGCCGCGCCTCGGCGGCGGTGAGTGCGCGCAGCGTCTCGCCGCGCGGGCCCGCGCGCTCCGCCACCCCGAAGCGCCGCGCCGCCGGCACGAGCGGCGGCGTCCGCCGTGGGGCCAGCGCGTAGAGATCCGGCCGATCCTGGCGGCCGATCTCGAGCAGGTCCTCGAAACCCGCGGTGGTGGCGAGCGCCACGCGCGCGCCGCGGCGCTCGAGCAGCGTGTTGGTTGCCACGGTCGAGCCGTGGCGTACCTGCGTCGCCGCGCCCACCCCGAGGCGGAGCAGTCCCTCGAGCACCGCGCGCTCGGGGGCCTCGGGCGTCGAGGGGAGCTTGAAGGCGACCAGCGTGCGGCCGCGCAGCGCGACGAAGTCGGTGAAGGTGCCGCCGGTGTCCACCCCGACGCGGCTTGGGGGCGCGTCCCGCATCGGCAGCGGGGGCACGGCGGGGAACGACGAGGACCACGCGGGCGACGCGGCGGATCGCACCGGCCGCCGGGCGCGGGCGCGCCTCGAGGCCGCGGGCGGGCGCGGCGGGCGGACGGCGGCGCTCCCGCGCGCGGGAGCACGAGCGCGGGCGGGCGCCGCCTCGCGCGCGCGCGCCGCCCGGCGGCGCCGTCGCGCCCGGCGGACCTGCGTCACGCCCGCGGCCTTCGCCGGCGGCGCAGCCAATCCACGCCGGCGCCCGCGAGGATCGCGACCACGGCGGCGGCCAGCACCCAGCCCGGCACGTGGATCCGGCTCCCGACGTAGGCGAGCGCGAAGTAGTAGGGCAGCGCCCCGAGGAGGATGGCGAGGCCGTAGCGCGCGACCGGGTAACCGATCACCGCCGCCACCAGTTTGAGCGGGGCATCGGGCAGCGGCGTGGCGCGCGCCACCATCAGCGCCACGAACGAGGCCGAGGGGTAGCGGCGGAGCGCTGCCTCGAGCTTCTCGCGCGAGGGGGCGAAGCGGCGCATGTACGGGTGGCTCGAGGCCAGCAGCCAGCGCAGCGCGAGCAACTGCACGGCGCTGCCCAGCGCGCTCGCGAGCCCGCCCGCGAGGGCCACCTCCCACGGCGCGTGGTACTTGCCGTACTGGAGCAGCAGGGGGGTGGTGGCGAAGGCGAAGGTCGCGCCGTCGAGGAACAGCAGCACGCACAGCACCCAGAGGGACTCCGGGCTCACCGGCGCTCCTCCGCCCGCCGCCGCGGCGCGCCGCGGCGCGGGGGAGCGCGGCGGGGCGCGGCAGTACCGCGCGCCGCGCTCAGGTCGTGGGAGCCGGGGGCGCCGGCGGCGCAGCCTGGGGCCCGGGCACCGCGGGCGTCGGGGCGGGCGGCGCCGCGGCCGGCGAGACCCGTCCGAAGCGGGGACCGCGCCACCAGCGGCCCAGGGTGCCGGTGGTGAACTCCGCGTGCAGCCACGCCCCCGCGCCCATCACCGCCAGGAACAAGCCGCAAATCATGGCCAGCGCCGCGAGCGCGCCGCCGAGTCCTCCGAAGAAAGGTAGGTCCGTCCATCGCAGGAGCTTGCCGATCAGCCGCGCGCCTCCGAGAATCGCCACGCCCCACACCGCCGCCTCGCCGATCGCCGGTGCGACGCCGCGACGCCGGGTGACGACCCACTCGCCCAGTGCCGCGGCGCCCACGACGTAACCCCACACCGCAAGCAGCGCGAGGAAGAGAGAGTAGCCAAGCAGCGCCGCGATGGCGAGCGGAATCCCGATGATCGTGATGCACAGCAGTGCGACCACCAGCGCGAGGGCGACGACCGAGGGCGCCACCAGGATCATCACCAGGAATCCGAGCCCGAGCGAGAGCGCCGTTCGGCTCTTGAACGACTCGAGCGCGGCGCGGCTGCTGCCGGGCGCGAGCCGGGTGAGCCCCCAGGCGATCGCCATCAGCACCAGCAGCCATATGAGCGCGCTGACCGCCGCGGCGCCGCGGAAGAAGAAGGAGTGCAGCGGGGCGCGGAACCCCCCGCCCCGGCCACCCCCCCGGAAGGGACCCATCGCGGTGACCCGCTGCCCGCTCACCTGGGCGCCCGGCTCCTCGTGAAGCTCACCGCCCACGCACACCACGTCGCCCTTCACGCGCGCGGTGGACTCGAGGTAGACGTCGCCGCCCATCGCCACGACGTTGCCCTCGACGCGCCCGAGCACCGTGACGTCGCCCCCCATCGCGAGCACGTCGCCGGTCACGATCTGGTCCTCTCCCACCTCGATGTCGGCCCCCACGCGCATCAGGTCACCCGAGCGCGTCGGCGGCGTGGACGGCACGGCGGGAATCGCCGGAACGGACGGCACCGGCGGGACCGGGGCGGGCGCGGCCGTGGCACGGGCGCGGCGGCGCCGCTCGTTCCGCGAGGCGCTTTCGGGCGGCACCGGCTTGAATTCGAGCACCTCCTGCGCGCCGGCCACGGGCACGATGCAGCTGGTCGCCTCGGCCAATGCACGGGCCGCGCCGTGAGCGATGGCGGCGAGTCGATGGGGATGCGCGACCAGCATCGCTCCTGGGACCAGTGCCCCGAGAAGGACCAGAGCCGTGAGCAGGGGGGTGAGCCGTCGCATGATCATGGACCTCCGCCGACGTGTATGTCGCCCGACGTGCTTTCGAGTGTCACCGGGGTTCGGCCGCCGCGCACGGTCCCGGTGACCGCGTTCCGCGTCACCTGGCCCGGCTTGAGCGGCACGTCGATCGCAAGCGAACCGCTGCGCGTGCGCAGCTCCAACGCGCAGGCGAGATCCGGCGCCAGCCGGAGCCCGATGTCTCCGGAGGTCGTCGACACCGACGCGGACCGCAGGGGCTTGACGAGATCCACGACCACGTCACCGGCCGAGGAGGAGAGCGCCACGCGTCCCGCCGCGCCTTGAATGCGGATCGAGCCGCTGGTGCTCCTGGCCTCGACCCCGCGCGGGGCGGCGTCGGCCTCGATGTCGCCACTCTGGCTCTCGATCCACAGCGAGTCGGCGCATCCGCCCGCGTCGACGTCTCCGCTCGTACCGCGGATCCAGACCGGTCCCCGCGCGCGTCGGACGCGCACGTCGCCGCTGACGGTGTCGATCCGCAGCCTCTCGATGTCTTCGGCCTCGACGTCCCCGCTCACGCACGACACCCGGACCGGACCGCCGAGGCTCCGCAGCTCGATGTCGCCGCTCACGGTTTCCAGATCCTGGGGGCCGCGCACCTTCTCGACGGCGAGGTCCCCACTCGCGGATTCGAGCCGCACCGGCATCAGGGGCGGGATCTCGAGCCCGAGCCGCACTTCGACGCGCGGCGGATCGACCCCGGAGAGGATCTCCCCGAGTCCGACACGGATGGCCTGGCGCCGCGGATAGCGCACCTGCACCGTGTAGGTGCCGCGCTCGGTCGAGGTCCGGACCTCGGTCTCGCGGGCGAATCGCTCGGCGCGCGCTCCCGAGCCGCGCACGATCTTGAGCGCCGTGAGGTGGATGCGGCCGTCGGCGCTAGGGCCGATCGCGATGCGCCCGCCTGGATTGTCGACCCGCAGCCCTTTGAGCCCCGCCGCGTCCACGACGCGCGTGCTCTGCTCGCGCCGCTCGGCGGAGCGGGCCGGAGCGGCCGGAGCCAGGAACAGTCCGGCCAGGATGACCGCGATCACTCGTCGCACGCCTCGAATCCTCCTTGGACCTGTCCCGCTCTACGCAATGGAAACCGTCGAGGTTGCGGTTCTCGAGGGCATCCACCGGCGCCGGCCGGGCCCGAAACGTCCGGAAATGCCGCCGGGAGGGGTCCCCACAGGGCCCCCTCCCGCGTGCCATCTCAATCGACTTTCACCGGGCGATCAGTGGCCCATGGTGGTGTCGGCCATTGCGGTGTCACCCATCATCTCGCCGCTGGAGGTCTCGGTCGTCGTCGTCGTCGTCGTCGTCGTCGTCTCCGTCGCGGGGGTCTGCTGGCCGCATCCGATCACGGCGAACGCAACGGTGGTCGCCAGCGCGGCGAGCATCGCGATCGCAAGAAGCTTACGCATCAGTCTCATGTCACCTCCCCTCGAAGCTGCCGCAGCGGGCGAACCCGGACCGCGGCCTCGTCAGTCGATCTGGTTTGAATCGCGAAAATACGGCTCCCCATCGGTGCCGGAGCAGGGCACGTCCCTGGAGCTTGCAGCGACGTCGCTCTTTCGCAGAAGCAGTGCGGATTCACCGGAAGCGGCGGCCGACTCCAAGAGCCGAAGCGGGCGAAACCTTAGGGACGACCTCGCGGGATGTCAATCGAGGGTGCCCGATCGGCGGATGGTCCGTCCGCAACACCTTACTTTCAAACGAGTTGGAGTGCTCGATCGAGATCGGCTTCGAGATCGGCCCGATCCTCGATCCCGACCGAGAGTCGCAGCAGCCCGTCGGCGAAGCCGATCGCAAGCCGCGCCTCGCGCGGGACCGCCGCGTGGGTCATGGAGGCGGGGTGGCACACCAGGCTCTCGACACCCCCGAGGCTCTCGGCACGCGTGAACAATCGGAAGCGGTCGAACACCTTGCGGCCGGCCTCGAGCGAGCCGTCGCCGGGGATGAACGAGATCATCCCCCCGAACCCCGACGCCTGGCGCTTCGCCAGGGCGTGCTGCGGGTGGCTCTCGAGACCCGGGTAAAAGACGCGGCTCACGCGCGCGTGGCGCTCGAGGAAGGGGGCCAGGGCGCGGGCGTTCTCCTCGTGCCGCTGCATGCGCAGCGCGAGCGTCTTGGTGCCGCGCAGCGCCAGCCAGCAGTCCATCGGGCCGGGGACCGCGCCGGCCGCGTTCTGCAGGAACCGCAGGCGCTCGGCGAGGCCGTCGTCCGAGGTCACCAGCGCGCCCCCCACCATGTCGCTGTGGCCGTTGAGGTATTTGGTCACCGAGTGCAGCACGACGTCGGCCCCGAGCGCGAGCGGCCGCTGGAAGAACGGCGACATGAACGTGTTGTCCACCACCACCGTGATGCCCCGGGCGCGCGCCCGGGCGCTCACCGCGGCGATGTCAGTGAGCTGCATCATCGGATTGGTGGGGGTTTCGAGGAACAGCATGCGCGTCTCGGGACGGAACGCCCGCTCGATCTCGGCCGGATCGGCGGCGGGAACGAAGCTGAATGCGAGCCCGAGCCGCCGGAAGACCTGCTCGAACAGGCGGTAGGTTCCGCCGTAGAGATTGTCGCCTGCCACGACGTGGTCGCCGGCGGCCAGCGCCTGCATCAGCGTGTTGGTGGCGGCGAGACCGGAGGCGAAGCAGAGGCCGTGGGCGCCGCCCTCGAGCGCGGCGAGGTTGCGCTCGAGCGCGAAGCGCGTCGCGTTGTGGGTGCGGGCGTACTCGAAGCCCTTGTGGCGCCCGAGCGCCTCCTGGGCGTAGGTCGAGGTCTGGTAGATCGGCACCGTCACCGCACCGGTGACGCCATCCGGCTCCTGGCCGGAGTGGATCGCGCGGGTGCTGAAGCCGGCGTCGGGACCGAGCGAGGATTCGCCGCCCATCACTCCGCTCCGGCGATGAACTGGAGCATGTCGAAGCGCGTGAGGATTCCCGACACGCCGCCGTTGTCGGAGATCAGCACCGCGGAATTGCGTGCCGCCAGCAACCGCGCGACCTGCTCGACCGGCTCGTCGCCCTGCACGCACGGCAGCGGCTCGGCCATCAGCGTCTCGACCGGCCGGTCCAGCCCCGCCGGATCGGCGAGCGCGCTCTTGAGGAGGTCGCTGTCGTAGAGCGTGCCCACCGATTCCGCTCCGCGGAACACCGGGATCTGAGTGACGTCGTGTTGCTCGACCAGCGCCAGCGCCTGGCGCAGCGTGTCGCCCACCTTGACCGAGAGCAGGCGCGGAATCGGCCGGCGCTTGCCGCTGACGATGTCCCGCGCCCGCGACACGGCCGGGTCGAACAGGTGATTGTCCCGCATCCACTCGTCGTTGTGTACCTTGGAGAGGTAGCGCTCGCCGGTGTCCGGGAGCAGCACGACGACGAGGTCCTCGGGGGTGAGCGCCCGCGCCACTTCGAGCGCCACCCACACCGCCATCCCGGACGATCCGCCGACGAAGATGGCCTCCTCGCGCGCGAGGCGCCGCGTGAGGTTGAGCCCGGCGCGGTCGGTGCAGGAGATGACCTGGTCGATGACCGAGAAGTCGGTCGCGCCGGGGATGAAATCCTCCCCCACGCCTTCGATCTTGTAGGTGTGCGCCTCGGTGATCTTGCCGGTTTCGTGGTAGGCCTTGAGGATCGAGCCCACCGGGTCGGCGCCGACGATGCGCACCTTGGGATTGCGCTCCTTCAGGCAGCGCGCGACCCCGCTGATCGTCCCGCCGGTTCCCAGCCCGGCGACGAAGTGCGTCAGCTTGCCCGCGGTCTGCTCCCAGATCTCGGGCCCGGTGCTCTGGTAGTGGGCCAGCGGGTTGGTCGGATTGTGATACTGGTTGGTGAGGAACGCTCCCGGCCGCTCCTGGGTGACGCGCTTGGCCACCGAGTAGTACGAGTCGGGCGCGTCCGGCGGCACCGCGGTGGGGCTCAGCAGCACCTCGGCGCCGTATGCCTTGAGCAGGTTCACCTTCTCGCTCGAGACCTTGTCCGGCATGCAGAACACGGCGCGGTAGCCGCGCACCGCCGCCACCATCGCCAGACCGACGCCGGTGTTGCCCGAGGTGCATTCGACGATCGTGCCCCCGGGTTTGAGCAGGCCCTCGCGCTCGGCGGCCTCGACCATCGCGAGGCCGATACGGTCCTTGACGCTGCCCCCGGGGTTGAAGAACTCGAGCTTGGCGAGTACCGGGGCCGGACAGTCGCGGGCGACCTTGCCCAGGCGCACGAGCGGGGTGCGTCCCACGGTGTCGAGCACCGACTCCTGGTAGCGCACACCCTCGAGGACACGGCTCACGGCGACGGGCTCCTTGGGCGGTCGATCGAAGACGATGCGCGCGGTGGGCGCTAGTTGGAGCCGTGCCCCTGCAGCATCGGCGAGCCGCGCGGGTTGCGGGCCCTGAGCGTCTCACCCGACATGTTGCTGTGGATGATCTTGGGAAGCTTGGTGGCCAAGTCGAAGTCGGGGTCGCGGTCGGCGGTGTGGCAGCCCCTGCACGTTTGCTCGGTGACCGGCGGCATGCTGCCGCCCAGAGCGTCGTGGCCGGTCCCCAGCCCGTGGCAGTTTTCGCACTGGACGTTGCTCATGGTCGGCGTGCTCGAGGCGTTCACGAATCCGCCCGGCTTCTGGTAGCCCACGACGTGGCACGGGACGCACTCCGGCGCGGCGTCCTTCTTGACCTCCACCAGCGTCGCCCACGCCATGGAGTGCGCGGTGGTCTTCCACTGCTCCGCCTCGGCCGCGTGGCAGCGCGCGCACACCTCGGAGCCGAGGTAGCGATCGGGGCTGTTCTCCCCGCTCGCCCGCGCCTGGGCCGCGGCCGCGCGCTCCTTCTCATCCTTGCGCAACTTCTCGTTGAAGGCGTCCTCGAAGGACTTCACCAGCTTGGCCATGTCGGGGTTGTCCGGGATCTCGGGTCCCAGCATGAACACCTCGTTCTCCGCCGTGGCCATGTGCTGTTTCGCATCGAGAGAGACGATGGTCCGGCCGATGTACTGGCCCTGTTCCGCGCCGTAGACCGCGACGGTGTTCTTGACCATGCGGCCCTTCTGGACCAGCGGCACGTTGCGGCCGACGATCACGACATCGATGCCCTCGACCGTGGTCACGAGATCCTCCGACTCGATCTTGCCGAGCTGGGAGAGCAGCACCACGACCGTCGCGCCCTTCTTGCGCAGCTCGGCGACCGTGCGCTTCGCCGCCACCACCGGATCCTCGACCGTCACCGAGTCCTTGGCATCGAACAGGTCGCCCTTGTCGCTGATCAGGCCGAAGATGCCGGTCTTCACCGTGCCCACCTGCTTGATCACGGAGGGCTGGAGCGCGAGCTTGTGCGACCCCTTCATGAACAGGTTCGCGCTCAGGAGCGGCAGCCCGGTGCGCTTGGCGTTGACCTGGAGAAATGCGAGGCCGTAGCGCAGGTCGCGGTCGCCGATGCCCACGGCATCGGTGCCGATCACCTTCATCGCGTCCATGAGGAACCACGCGGCGTCGCGGTGTACCGCGTCGTCGGGGAAGAAACCGCCGTCGTCCACGACCAGCACCTGGCCGTAGTCCGCCTTGAGACTATCCACGAAGCTGGCCCGCCGGGCCAGGCCCCCCTTGGGCGTGTGTCAGCCGCAGGGGCTGGTCTTGCCCTTCACGTCCGTCGTGGAGAGGATGACCAGCTTGTCGGGCTTGAGCGGCGGGCGCTTCGAGGGACCGGCGGCTCCGGACAGCAGCAGCCAGCCCACCAGCGCGAGCAACGCGGCGGCGAGAAAACGGGACGCGTGGAGCTTCATGTACGGGCTTCTCCGGTACGGCGGATCGGGTAGGGAGCTACTCGGCGCGTGAGTACAGTGCCGAGCGTGAGTCTACGGGCGCGCGCGAAGGCGCGTCAAGACCAGCCTCGGCACCCGTCAGGGCGTTGCAAACCGGCGGCGCGGCAGCACCCGACCCGCGGGCATCCCGCACCGCCCCCCCGCGGGGCTGCGGCGGCCGAGGCGCTCACTCGGCGATCCGGTACTTCCCGAGCAGGTCGCCGGACGGAACCCGCTTCTTGGATCCCGCGTGCACCACCCGCACCTCGAATCCGTACCGGTCGAGGCCGAAATGGCGCTCGATGCGCCGGAGCAGTCCCTCGACGGTGGCATCGGCGCGGATCGTCCGGCCCCGCCGCGCCTGGCCGTGCGCGCGCGCGAGCCCCGCCTCGAATCCCTCCTGGTACGATCGTCGGAGCAGTTTCTGAAGCCCGCGCCAATGGGCGCGCTGGAGACGCTTGAGCGTCTGGGTCTGGGTCATCGTGCTCGCCCTCCGGGGACAGCGACCGTGAGCCGCCGGTCGCGGCACTTTAGCCCGGACGATTCACGAACCGCCAGCCGAGACTGGCGCCGCGCGGGGGAGCGGGTTAGTCTCCGCCGGCGGGAGGGCGCGGGTCGCATGGGCTACGAGACGCTGAGCGAAACGGAATGGGAGCGGGTCAACCAGATCTGGGACCTGCTCGATGAGGGCGAGGTGGACCGGGCGCGGCTCGAGATCGATCAGCTCCAGAGCCGGCGCCACGGGCACCCGGACCTGCGCATCGTGGAGGCCGCGGTCTGTCTCGAGGAGGACGAGCCCGGGCGCGCGCTCGAGACGCTCCACGGCGCGGAACGCTCGGCCGATCCCGCGCTCTTCTTCCACCTGCGCGCGGCGGCGCACTACCAGCTCGCCGCGCTCGAGAGCGCCCGCGACGACGCCGAGCGCGCCATGGCGGTGCGCCCGGACCAGCCCGACACCCACGACCTCTTGGCGCGGATCTACGCGCACCTCGGCAACGCCGACCTCGCCGCCGAGCACGCGGAGGCCGCGAGCGAGATCGACCCCGAGTCCTTCCCCGAGCCACTCGAGCTGAGCGACGAGGAGTTCGACGCGCTGGTCGAGAAGAGCCTCATCGAGCTGCCGGAGAAGGTGCGCGAGCAACTCGCGGAGGTGCCGGTGCTGATCGAGCCGCTGCCGCGGCTCGAGGTGCTCACCGCCGAACGGCCCCCGCTCTCCCCCGACCTGCTCGGCCTGTTCGTCGGCAGGGATCTCATGAGCCGCGGTCAGACGGATGTGCCGGGCGCGCCGGGCACCATCCACCTCTTCCGGCGCAACCTGCTGCGCGTCTGCACCGATCGCGAGGAGCTGGCGCGCGAGGTGCGCATCACGGTGCAACACGAGGTCGGGCACCTGCTCGGTCTCGACGAGGATGATCTCGAGCAGTGGGGGCTCGCGTAGGTTCTGTCTGAGAATGCCCGAGGGTAAGGCGTCGCGGTCGCGCGACGACAATCGTGGCCCCCGGGCCGCGTTGGAGCGAGGAGCCGACCGCGCAACGAAGCCATCGGGCATTCTCAGACAGAACCTGGCTCCAGGGGCCCAGGGAGGGACTGATGCGCGTCAAGATCGCGCTCGCGCTCGCACTGCTCATCGCCCTCACCGGCATCGTCGTGCTGCTCACCCGGGTGGAGGACGCGGAGCGCCGGGCGCAGGCCGTGGACCAGGCCGCCCGCATCGTGGACCGCGACGCGCGCGCGATGGCCACCTGGGCCCGGACCCTGAACGACTCGCTCGGCCGCGCCCTCGCGCTCGAGCCGCCGCCCGCGGCGCTCGCGCTCGCCGACTCGGTGCGCTTCGCGCTCACGGCCCGTCTGGCCCAGGCCTCGGCGCTCTACTGGCGCGGCGAGGCCCAGCGCGCCCGCTCCGCCCAGTTCATGCTGCTGACGAGCGGCGAGATCGCCCAGCTGCAGCTCGCCGGGCTGCCCGACCCCCCGCAACGGCTGCGTGAGGATCTGATGCGCCACCCGGAGCTGATCCCCTTCGAGGGCACGCTCGGCGGACGCATGCGCTTCGATCCCGGCGGCATCGCGCTGCTCTCTCCCGAGTGGGTCT
Organism: Candidatus Eisenbacteria bacterium RBG_16_71_46; assembly: GCA_001780165.1. Taxonomy (GTDB): domain Bacteria; phylum Eisenbacteria; class RBG-16-71-46; order RBG-16-71-46; family RBG-16-71-46; genus RBG-16-71-46. The sequence continues at coordinate 43,828 of MFFQ01000018.1, forward strand.
ACGCCCGCTTCGAGGACGGCCACACCGGGGGGAGCTGCCTGCTCGCCTTCGACGTGCTGCGTGACGGCCGCATCAGCTGGCGCCGGCTCGCCGCGCGCGCGGACTGAACCCGCCGCGGCCGCTCGCGGCGCGGCTACTGGATCCCGCCGATGCTGCCGACACGCGTCCCGCGCTCGACGAACACCTCCTTGAGGTCCTTGATGCCGAGGCGGAAGTAGTACTCGGCCTCGCCGCCGACGGTGAAGGTGCGGGTGAAGGCCGCCTCCCAGCAGTGGAGCTCGCGGATCAGCGAGAACCGCTGCGTCTGCACGCGGCGCAGCGTGAGATCGAGGGAAGCCGAGTAGTCGAGCGCCCAGCCCGGGCTCAGCTGGTAGTGGAGCACCGCGTTCCCGGTCTGTCGGCTGGACCACGTCGGGCCGGCGTAGCCGCCGGCGTAGGAATAGGCGAGCCCGAGGGACCAGGCGTCGCGGAACTCGGGCGATTCCTCGGACGCCGGCCGGCTCGCCTCGACCGGCAGGGCCGGTGCCGCGATCGCCGCACCGCCACTGGCCAGGTTGAGCCCGCTGCTGAAGGAGAGCGACCGCAATGGACGCGGCGAGTAGATGTCGGTCACCCAGCCGACGCTGGCGTTCAGGTAACGCGGCGGCTGCACGAAGATGTTGGACGAGATCTGCGACAGCGGGTGGGCGAGCCCGCGCTCCCGATAGAGGAAGTTGTAGGTCGCCGACGTCCCCCACGACAGCAGGTTGTCGAGCCGCTGGACTTGGTCCCCGCGCTTGAGCTTCACCTGGAGTCGCTGGTCGAGCGACATGGTCATGGAGGCGTTCTTGAAGCCCGAGACGCCGAAGCCGCCGAAGCTGTTGAAGCGGCTGCGGCGGATGCCCTGCGCATCCACGTACGTGAGGTTGGGAAAGTCCGGACTGTAGTTGAAGCTCACGCTCGGAAACAGGACGTGGCGCAGGCCGACGATGCTTCCGAGCCGCGGCCGGAAATTGCCGTAGAACGTGGCGCTGCTGGTGACCGAGGACGACCAGGTGCCGGTCGGCACCACCTGGTGCCCGAGCTCGTCGAAATCGAACACCACGGCGCTCGCGCTGAGACGTGGGGCCAGGTTGAGCCAGCCGAAGGCGCGGCGGGCGTCCGAGAGCGCCACGTCGGCGCGCGCCGCCCGGCGCTGGGTGAGCTGCTGGCCGAGAATCGTCGTCGAGTCCGGCGTGCCGTCGCGCAGGAAGTCACGATAGCTGGCGACGTAGGCCTGGCGCTGGCGAAAGGTCTCGAATCGCGTGCTCAGGCTGAAGTACAGGCTGCGCAGCGGCTTCTCGAACGGACCGCCCTCGAGCAGGCCGAGGGAGCCGATGGTGCGGGTCGGAAACGCGATGGAGAGGCTGGGGCGCGTTTCGGTCAGGTTGGCGAGCGAGGCGACCGTCCCCGGCCGCGGGCCCTGCAGGGGCCCCTCGCCGTCCGGGTCCCCGATCGAGGCGTCGGCGTCGAGGTCCTGCCGCCGGTCGACGACGGCGTTGAAGCTCGCCCAGTCGGCCGAGTGCGAGAACGCGACGCTCGACGTGAGAAAGCGGTTGAGCCGCTGGGACAGCGAGCGACCAAAGAGGCCGCTCGAGTTGTAGCTCCGGCTCGAGACGAACGAGGCGCGCGCCACCAGGCGCGAGCGCGGCGAGATCTGCTGCGAGTGGTCGGCCGTGAAGTCCCAGTCCTCGCTCTTGCGCGCCTCGTTGCGGGCGAAGCTGCCGCGCAGGTTCCCCTCGAGCACGTAGAGCAGCTTGTAGACGCCGTCCCCGCGCAGCACCCAGGACGGCTCCGCCTGGTAGTAGTCGCCCGCGACGGTGAGATCCATGTAGTCGTTCGGCGCCCAGTAATAGCCCGCGTTGCGCAGGAATTGCCCGGCCTGGTTGCTGAACCCGAACTCGAATTGCGGGAAGAGGAAGCCGGAATGACGCCCGGGCTTGATCGGGAACACCCAGAACGGCAGCGCGAGCAGCGGCACGTTCCTGATGTAGAACACCACCGGCTTCGCCACCAGCTTGTCCTTGATGTAGATCTTCATCCAACGCGCCGCGAAGTGATAGTGGGGCCCGGTCAGGCTGCACGTCGTGTATTGGCCGCTCATCACGTCGAGCTCGTTTTCCCCCACCTTGCGGATGCGGTCGCCGTGGTAGAGCCCCCGCTCGTAGGCGGTCTCGGCCTGGTAGATCGTGCCGACGCGGGAGCCGAGATCGTAGGTCATGAGGTGCCCGGTGACCTCGTCGCCGCGATCGGTGAGATGGGGGTCGCCGTCGGCGACCAGGGTCTGGGCCTCGACGTCGTACTCCACGCGGCGCGCGCGCAGCTCGAGGTCGCGGTACACCAGGTGGGACGCGCCGGCCAGCACGATGCGGCTCTTCGGCACCTCGAACTCGATCCGCCGGGCGTCGTACTGGATCAGCTCCCGCCTCGCCGCGGTGGTGTCGCCGATCTCCACCGCGGGGTGGTACTCGCCGACCGCCCGGCCCTCGACCCGCGCCCGGTCCACCTTGCGGGCCTTGAAGAACACCGTGATCGTGTCCCCCGAGGCGACGTTGCTCTCCGCGGTCTGCCCCGCGCGCGGTGGGGACGTGTACTGGTTGCGCGCGCCACCGAGCGCCACCAGGCTGTCGATGTCCTCCCGCGTGAAGTACACCTCCGCGCGCTCCCCGCTGAGGCGCGTGGCCTCGCCGAGCGTCTCGGGACGGTTGCCGCGGTAGTCGAGCACCGCGTCGCCGCGCACGAGAACTTTCTGGAGCACGCGCTTCTCGGTGACGACCTCGAGCGTGTCGCCGCTCACGGTGGTCTGGTCGTCCCACAGCCGCGGGCTGCCGAGCAGCCAGCCCCGATTCTCGCGGTCGTCGAACAGCGCGTAGTCGGCGCGCCCCTGGAGCGAGTCACGCACCACGACCACCGAGTCGGTGGCCTCGGCGACCCGGGTCTCGGTATTGAGCCGGAGCGTCAGGGCGCGCAGCTGCGTCACCCGGCCGTCGGCGTCGGTGGAGCGCAGCTCGGGGTTCTCGGTGGCCACCGCTTCGCGCGTGCGACGGTCGAAGTCCACGCGCTGCGCCAGCAGCTCGAGCTTGTTCTCCTCGTCGTAGCCCCGCACGTTTCCGCGGGCATGCACCAGGAGCGAGTCACGATCGTAGGTCGCCCGATCGGCGTTCAGGCGCTGGTTGCGGTCCGTGCCGCTCACGCCGCCGTAGAGATCGGCGCGGCCGGTCCGGCGATGGTAGGTGGCGGAGGGCGCGCGCAGCGTCCCGTCGCGATCGCGGATCGTGACGTTGCCGTCGAGCTGGAGGATGTCGTCCAGCTCCGAGTAGGCGACGTGGTCGCAGGTGACCGTGGCGGTGCTGTCCACCATCTCGACGTGGTCGTCGAGGAACAGCATGCCCTTGGCGCGCAGGTAGCGGCCGCGCTCCGCGGTGAGCACCGTGCGACCCCGCGTCATGCGCACGTTGCCGTTGAGGAACACCAGGTCGCCCTCGGGCCCGTGGCTTCCGCTCACGTTGTCCGCCGAGATGTCGAGCGGCGGCTCCTCGCCCCGCGCGGGCGGAACACCCCCGACGAGCGCCACCAGCAGGCCAAGGCAGGCCGCCGCACGCATCACGTGCACTCCCCCGGAGCGCCGCCGTAGGCCTGCATCGCCTCGCCCACCGCGAACAGCGAGCCGGCGAGCAGCACCAGGCCCGCGCCGTCGAGTCCCGTGCGCAGCGCGGCGGCGACGTCGGGCGCCGTGACCGCCGGGAGCCCGCAGGCGGCCGCGGCGCGCGCCAGGACCGACGGCTCCATCGCCCGGGGGTTGCGGCTGCGGGTGGCGATCACCCGGGTGCCGGCGAACGCTTCCGCCACGACGCGCGCGATCGCGGCGGCATCCTTGTCTTGGGACAGCGCGAGCACGAGTGACGCCGGCGGCGCGCCGTGCGACGCGACCCACGCGCGCGCGAGGTGGGCGACGCCGGCGGCGTTGTGGGCGCCATCCCACCACAGCCGCGGCTCCGACGGGCAGGGCTCGAGCCGGCCCGGCCAGCGCACCGCACGCACCCCCTCGCGCACCGCCGCCGCCGGGATGGTGACGCCCGCCGCCGCCAGGGCCGCGAGCGCTGCGAGGGCGATGTCGAGGTTATGCGCCTGGTGGGCACCGAGCAGCGGGCACTCGAGATCGAGCGCGCCCCACGGCGGCACGTCCACCGCGAGGCGCGTGCTCCAGGCCGGCGCGGCGCGGCCGCGCGGCGCCCGCAGCCCAGGCGCGGAGCCGGCCACCACCGCGTCCGCGCGGTCGGGGAAGCGCGCCGGGATCAGCGGTGCCCCGCACTCGGCGGCGGCGGTCCGGATCGCCTCCAGGGGGCCGGCGCCGTTCACCACCGGCACGCCCGGCTTGAGGATGCCGGCCTTCTCCCGCGCGATCGCCTCGATCGTGTCCCCCAGGGTCTCGGTGTGATCGAGGGCGATCGGGGTGATCACGGTGAGCGCGGGCTCGAGCACGTTGGTGGTGTCGAGTCGCCCGCCGAGGCCGACCTCGACCACGGCCCACTCGACGCCGCGGGCCGCGAAGTCGTCGAAGCCCAGCGCGGTCGCGACCTCGAAGAAGGTGCGGTCGCGGCCCTCGGGCAGGCTGCCGATGTGCTCCAGCCGCCGCGCCAGACCCCGCTCGTCGGCCCAGCGCCCGCACACCCGGATGCGCTCTCGGAAGTCCACCAGGTGCGGCGAGGTGAACAGCCCGGTCCGGTGGCCGGCGGCGCGCAGCACCCGCTCGACCAGCGCGCACACCGATCCCTTGCCGTTGGTGCCGGCGACGTGCACCGCGCGGAAGCGGCGCTGCGGATCACCCAGCGCGCCGAGCAGCCGGCGGGTCCCCTCGAGTCCGAGCTTGTCGCGGCGTCGCTCGAGACCGTACAGGGCTTCGAGCGCGTCCTGCAGTTTCGTATTCACCTCGATCGGGCAGAGGTCCCGGGGCCGCCGTCCGCGGACGGGAGCGCGGGGCGAAACGCGTGGGGCGACTCGCCTCCGTCCGGTGCGAATCCGCGGGTGGAGCGCCAGAAGAATTCGAGGATGTGTGACACTTCGTCGCGCATCCGCTTGCGGTGAACGATGCGGTCGATGAAGCCCTTTTCGAGCACGAACTCCGCGCGCTGGAACCCGGGAGGCAACTCCTCGCCGATGGTCTGCCGGATGACTCGGGCCCCGGCGAAGCCAACCAGCGCCTTGGGCTCGGCGAGCACGACGTCGCCGAGCGATGCGAACGAGGCCAGCACGCCCGCGGTCGAGGGATCGGAAAGGATCGAGACGAACGGCAGGCGCGCCTCCTGCAAGCGCACCAGCAGGGCGGAGGTCTTGGCGAGCTGCATGAGCGAGAGGATGCCCTCCTGCATGCGGGCGCCCCCGGTGGCCGAGACGATGACCAGCGCGCGGCGCTCCGCCACCGCGGTCTCGATCGCCCGCGCCACCTTCTCGCCCACCACCGAGCCCATGCTGCCGCCCATGAAGAAGAAGTCCATCACCACCAGGTTCACCGGCTTGCCGCCGATCGTCGCCACGCCGGCGAGCGCGGCGTCCTTCTGGCCGGTCTCCTGCTGCGCGGCCTTGAGGCGCTCCGGGTAGGGTAGCTTGGCATCGCGGAACTCCAGCGGGTCCAGGGCCTCGAGTCCGGCGAAGCGCTCGGTGAAGGTGTCGGGATCGGCGAGGTAGCCGATGGCGGTGCGCGCCGGCACCCGGAAGTGATGGTCGCAGTGCGGGCAGGTCCAGAGGTTCTCCTCGAGCACGGTCTGGAACAGCGCCTCGCCGCAGCCTTCGCACTTGGTCCACAGCCCCTCGGGGACGTCGGAGCGCGGCTCCTTCTTCTTCTTGATGCCGGTGCGTTCTCGCTTGAGCCAGGTCATGGGGTCGGGCGTCGCTCGGACGTTGAGGGATGGGATCGCGGAGCCGGGGCGGGTGCCGGCGGGAGGGTCTGCCATGCCATGAGCAGGGCATCCTCGCCCGAGTCACGATAATACCCGCGCCGCAGACCGGCCAGCCGAAACCCATGGGCCCGATAGAGGCCCTGTGCGGCGAAGTTCGACACCCGCACCTCGAGGGTGATGCGCTCCACGCCCTGCGCCCGGGCCGCGGCGAGCAGATCCTGCAGCAGCATGCGCGCCACGCCGCGGCGCCTCAGCTCCGGCGCTACCGCGAGGTTCCCCACGTGGCCCGCCCCGCCCCCGAGCCACGCCACGAGGTAGCCGGCGATCCGAGGCCCCCCACCGCCCGGTGCCGCCGGGGGCGGAACCGCCGCCGCGCCGCGAGCGGGCGACGGCGGGAGCCACTCCGCGACTCTGGCATACACCATGGCGAGGCCGAGTTCTCCCGCGAAGAACGACTCGGGCCAGGGATCACTGAAGACCAGGCGCTCCATCGCGGCCACCGCCGGGATGTCCACGTGGCCGAGCGGGCGCACCGCGATCGGTTCGTTCGCCATCGCGCGGCGCCGCACGCGCTCCTCGGCCTGGGCCGAGCGCACGTAGAGCGGGTGCGAGTGCGCCCCCGGCGCCGGAAGGCCGGCCGCCGGTCCGCGCCCCGAGCGCGCGGCGCGGGCGAGATCCTCGGCCGAGAGACCCTCGGAGCGCCACTCCGGGCTCGTGCTTCCGGGGTGGGCGGCCTCGAGCGCCTCGCGCTCGCGCGGCACCCCCGGCCCGATGAAGCGCACGGCTCGGCCGCCGGTGAGCGGCAGCGCCTCGGCCACCACCTCGAGCACTTGGGCCGCGGTTCCGACCAGCGGGGCCGCCAGCAGGCTCACCGTGCCGCGCCCGTCCGCGCGGTAGAACCCCGCGTAGACGTCACGCCGCCCCGCCGCCACCAGCGGCACGACCAGCGCCCGACGCGCGCCGCAGGCCAGCGCCAGCGCCGAGAGCGAGGACGCGCCGAGGACTTCGGCGCCGCTCGCCAGCGCCAGGGCTTCGGCCGTCGCCATGCCGACGCGCACGCCGGTGAAGGAACCGGGCCCGAGGTCGGCCGCGACCCAGCGCAACTCGGCGGGATCGAGTCGGGCGCGCTCGAGCGCTCGCCGCAGCAACGGAACGAGGCGGCGGGTGTGGGCATGCGTCACGTCCTCCACCTCGAGGGCGAGCGGGGCGCCGTCCGGCCCGCAGGCGAGGACCTCGACGTGGCCGGTCGCGGTCTCGAGCGCGATCCCGCTCACGCCCCGTGCTCCTCCGCGCCTGCGAGCCGCCGCCAGGCCTCGAGCAGCGCCAACCCGCGGCCCGCCTGCGCGCCCGCGGAGAGCCGCCGCTCGTGCGCCGACAGCACCTCGAAGGCGACCACCAGCGCCTCCTCGCGCCAGCGCTGCCCGAGCTTCTCTCCCCATTCCACGACCAGCGCGCCGCGCCCGATCTCCTCCTCGAGGCCGAGGCCGTCCACGTCCATCGGCTCGACACGATAGAGGTCCACGTGCAGCAGCAGTAGCCGCCCGCGGTATTCGTTGATCAGGATGAACGACGGGCTGCGCACGCGCCCCGCGGTCCCCAGGCCGCGCGCCAGCCCGGCGACGAAGCGGGTCTTGCCCGCCCCGAGCGGTCCCGAGAGCACCAGCAGGTCGCCGAGTTCGAGCGCGGGCGCCAGCCGCTCGCCCAGGCGCTCGGTCTCCTCGACCGAGGCCGAGACTCGCACGTCGCCGACCGGGGCCGCCAACGGGGTCACGGCCGGCGCGGCAGGAGGGTGACGAGCGGGAGGATCATCTCCTCGACCGACACGCCCCCGTGCTGGAACGACCCCCGGAACTGGCGCTCGTACTCGTGGAAGCGCGTGGGATACACGAAGTAGAAGTCCTCGCGCGCCAGGATGTAGCTCTTGTTCACGCCGGTGTCCGGCAGCATGTAGTCGGCGGGCTTGCGCACGATGATCGCCTGTTTCGGATCGCAATTCAGATTCACGCCGTACTTGTAGCGTAGGTTGGTCGAGGTGTCGCGATTGCCGTGCACCAACGCCGAGCGGCGCCCCAGCACCGAGCCGTGGTCGGTGGTCAGGACCACCGCGCAGTCCTGGGTGCTGAGCGCGCGGAAGATGTCGTAGAGCGGGCTATGCACGAACCACGCCTTCATCACCGCGCGAAACGCGGCTTCGTCGGGGGCCAACTCCTGCAGGATCTCGCTCTCCGAGCGGCCGTGCGCGAGGATGTCGAGGAAGTTGAACACCATGCTCGTGAGCGGCACGCCGGCAAACGAGTTGATCTGGCGGCGCGTGCTCTGGGCTTCCTCCTGTTCGTAGATCTTGAGGTACTTGGTGGGCCGGTCGGGCATGATCTTGAGCCGCTCGAGCTGGAACTCGAGCAACTGGCGCTCGAAGCGGTTCTTGGTCCGCTCGTCGTTGCTGGCTTCCTGCCACAGGTCGGGATGCTGCTTCGACAGTTGCGCGGGGAACAGCCCGGAGAAGATCGCGTTGCGCGAATAGGGCGTGGCGGTGGGCAGGATGGAGCAGTAGTAGTCGCGGTGGATCTCGAAGTAGTCCTCGAGCAGCGGCTCGAGCGCGAACCACATGTCGAGCCGCATGCAGTCGATGACGATGAACACCACGCGCCGCTTCTCGCGCATGTGCGGGGCCACCGCCCTGGGCACGACGTCGATCGACAGCGGCGGCCGCGCCCCCGGATCGCGCATCCACTGCGGGTAGCGGTCCTCGATGAACCGCCCGAACTCGATGTTCACCGCCCGCCGGAAATCGGCGTGCGCCTGCTTGAGCCCTTCCTCGAGACCGGCGTCGAAGCGCACGTCCCAGCGCGCCAGGTCCACCGCGACGTCCACCCAGCTCGCCCAGTCGAGGCGCCGCAGGTCGAGCAGCTGCCAGCGCTGCATCTCGCCGACGTAGTCGCGCGCGCGCTGCGAGGTCTGGAGTCGCTGCGAGTCGAACACCCGCTTGCAGGCCAGGAACACCTGCGAGGGATTGACCGGCTTGATGAGGTAATCGGTGATGTGGCGGCCGATCGCCTCGTTCATGAGCGATTCCTCCTCGCTCTTGGTGACCATGATCACCGGGATCGCGAGGTCGCGGGACTTGATCGCGTTGAGCGTCTCCAACCCGCCCAGCCCCGGCATCATCTCGTCGAGCAGCACGACGTCGTAGCGCTCCTTCTCCAGGGCGGAGAGGGCGTCCTCCCCATTGGGCACCGGGGTGACGGCGAATCCCTTCTGCTCGAGAAACTTGATGTGGGGCCGCAGCAGGTCGATCTCGTCGTCGGCCCACAGGATGCGGCGAGGGGTCTCGTCGGTGACCATGGAGAATCCGGGTGGCGGCCTGCAGGCGGCCGCGGATGAACGGCTCGAATGCGGCCTCGGCTAACGGCTTACGCCGGCGAGGCCGGCGCGCGGACGCGGAACCACCGCGCATGGTACCCCCTCGTCCGCTCTCGCGCCAGCCGGGCGGCGCGCCGGGCGAGGCGCTCGCGGGGGGGCCGGTCCCGGGCCTCAGGTCGGAAAGCTGATGACGACGGTCGTGCCTTCGCCGGGGGCGCTGTGGCGGATCAGGATCCGCCCGCCGTGGTACTCCTCGATCACGCGCCGCGCCAGCGCCAGCCCCAGACCCCAGCCGCGCTGCTTGGTGGTGTAGCCGGGCTCGAAGGCCCGCCGCTGCTCCACCGGGGTCATGCCGCGTCCGTTGTCGGCGATGAGCACCTCGACGGTCTCGGAGACCTTGCGCCGCTCCACGCGCACATCGATCAACCCGGGGCGCTTGTCGAGCGCCGACACCGCGTTGAACAGGAGGTTCTCGAGCGCCCACTCCAGCAGCTCGCGGTTGAGATTGACCGGCGGCACGTCCTCGTAGTGCTCGCGGATGCCCACGTCGCCGCTGTCACGGGGCAGGCGGCGCCGCACGTACTCCACCGCGGCCCGCGCCACGGGGATGACGTCGGACGCGTGGAGCACGGGGGGCGAGCCGACGTGGCTGAAGCGCTGCGCGACCTTGTTGAGGCGATCGACGTCGCGCTCCATCTCGGCCAGGGTCTCCTCGACCTCGGCGCGCGGCAGCCGCACGTCGGCCTCCGCGGGCGCCGTCTCGAGGTGGTTGCGCAGCAGCTCGATCCAGCCCATGAGCGACGACAGCGGCGTGCCGAGCTGATGCGCGGTCTCCTTCGCCATCCCGACCCAGATGGTGCGCTTCTCGGCCTGGCGGATGCTGGCCAGCCCCCACAGCCCGAGCGACAGCAGCAGCACCACGCCGCCGAGCGAGATCAGCGGCATCCAGCGCAGCCGATCGAGCACCTCGGGGTCGCCGTAGTGGACGGCGCCGAGCGTCTCGGGCGGGAACGAGAGCGCCATGATGATCGGGTCATTGCGCCGGTCGAGTTCCAGCGCGTGCAGCCGCACCCGCTCGATGTGCATCCGGGTGACCGGCGAGATCGGCTGCCCCAGGGCGAGGCTGTCGATGGACTCCGCCGCCACCTGTCCGGCCTCCACGCCGATCTGGCGCCAGGCGCGCGGGATGCCCTGCACGTCGGTGATCACGATCGGGAAGTCGAGGTTCGAGATCACCTCGCCGAAGATGCGCTGCAGCTCCGGGTCGCGCGTGGCCGGGAAGGACGCCTGCGCGCAGAAGCGCGCGAGCACGCGGGAGGTGCTCGTGACCTCCTGCGACAGCCGCCCGATCATCGCGTAGGTGAAGAGAAAAACCGCGGTGACGAGCAGGCTGCTGCCGATGAAGAGCGCGGCCTTGAGGATCTGGCGCGACCTCAATGACGGGCCGCTCGTCACGCGTTCCACGGTCACCTCACGTCGGCAGGGCGATCTCCTCGAGACCGTCCAGGTAGGGGCGCAACGCCGGCGGAATCCGCACGCCGCCGTCCGCGGTCTGGTGGGTCTCCAGCAGCGCGGCGAAGGTGCGCGGCAGGGCCACGCCCGAGGCGTTGAGGGTGTGCGGGTGCTCGGCCTTGGCGCCGCGCTCGCGGCGGAAGCGCAGGTCGATGCGCCGCGCCTGGAAGTCCTCGAAGTTCGAGCACGACGAGCACTCCAGCCACTGTTTGGTGCCCGGGGACCACACCTCGAAGTCGTAACACTTGGCGGCCGCGAAGCTGAGATCGCCGCTGCACAGCAGCATGACCCGATACGGCAGCTCCAGCACCTCGAAGATGGCGCTCACTTCGCGCGCCAGCGTCTCGTGCTCGTCGTAGCTGGTCTCGGGTGCGACGATCTTCACCAGCTCCACCTTGTCGAATTGGTGGACCCGCACCATCCCGCGCGTCTCCTTGCCGTAGGCGCCGGCCTCGCGGCGGTAGGAGGCGCAGTGCGCGGTGCGGTAGATCGGCAGTTGCCCGGGCTCGAGGATCTCCTCGCGGTAGATGTTGGTCACCGGAACTTCGGCCGTCGGGTTCAGGAACAGATCGTCCTCGCCCACGTGGTACATGTCGGCCTCGAGCTTCGGCAACTGTCCGGTGCCGAACAGCGCCTGGCGGCGCACCAGGTGCGGCGGCGAGACCTCGATGTAGCCATGATGCCGGACGTGATAGTCGAGCATGAAGCCGATCAGCGCCCGCTCGAGCCTCGCGCCGAGACCGGTGAAGAGCAGGAAGCCGGAACCCGAGATCTTCGGGGCGCGCTCGAAATCGAGCAGGCCGAGGCGGGTGGCGATCTCCCAATGGGGCCGGGGCTCGAAGTCGAAGTCTCGCGGCTCCCCCCAGGTGCGCACCTGCTGGTTCTGGGCCGCGTCCCGCCCGGGCGGCACCGAGGCGTGCGGCAGGTTGGGGATCCAGGCGGCGAGCGCGTCGCTCTCCTGCTGCAGCTTGCGTAGCTCGGCGTCGAGCGCCTTGATGCGGTCGCCGACCTCGCGCATCTCGGCGATGTCGCGCGCGGCGTCCTCGCCGGACTTCTTCCTGCGCGCGATCTCCTCGCTGGCCGCGTTGCGGCGCGCCTTGAGCTGCTCGGTCTCGTGCAGCAACGCGAGGCGGCGCTCCTCCAGATCGTAGAAGCGCTTGAGGTCGACCGCCATGCCCTTGAGGGCGACGCCGGTCTCCACCCGCTCGCGGTGGGCGCGAAGGAATTTGGGATCGTGCATGGACTCGTCGCTCCGGCGGCGTCGCCGGCTATCGCTCCTGGGCCAGCTGGCGCGCCTTGACGTACGCGGCACGCGCGTCCTCGTCGCGACCGAGCCGGGAGAGCGCCATCCCGAGCCCGTAGTACGCGGCCGGGTCGTCCTTCTTCACCACCGCCGCCGCGCCGTAGCGCCGCGCGGCGAGATCGTAGTCACCGGCCCGAAACGCCTGGTTCCCGGCCTCGACCAGCGCCCGCGAACGCGCGTCCGGGTCGTCGCCCGGAGCGGCCGAGCGGCCGAAGCCGCACCCCGCGACCAGACCGAGCGTCAGCGCGAGCACGACGCGGCCGAGGCGCAAGGCGGACCGGATGCGCCGACTATGCGCGAGACGGTCTCGAACCGGCAAGCGATCCCCCCGCGGCGCGGCGCGGGTGCGCCCGCATCGGGCCCACGTCCTCGGCTGCGACGGCGTCCGGCATGCGGGTCAGCTCTTCCCTGCGCTCTTCTTCTTCGCCACCTTGCGGGCGGACTTCTTTTCGGACTTGCGGACCGAGGCCTTGCGCGGGGCGGCGCGCTTCGCCGCGGGCTTGGCGGCCTTGACCGGCTTCGGACCGGCAGGAGCCTCCGCCCGGACCTTGCGCTTCTTCCTCGGCGGCGAGGGACGGTGCATCGGGATGCCCAGCGAGCGCAACAGCGACGCCACCTGGTCCGACGGCTGCGCGCCGCGCGAGAGCCAGGTCACGACCTTGTCCTTGTGCACCACCAGCTCGTAGGGCTGGACCAGCGGGTTGTAGTGTCCGAGGATCTCGAGGAAGCGCCCGTCGCGCTGCCGCCGCGAATCCGCCGCCACCATCCGGTAGAAGGGCCGCTTCTTCGCTCCGGCCCGCATCAGGCGAATGACTACCGACATGTAGAAACCTCCTCCGAGGAGTGTGAGGCCCGGCGGACCGCGGCCCGCCGCGCCCGGGTTGTGACGCGTCTCATCGCATGCGGCCGCGCAGGCTGGCCAGCCCCCGCGGCCCGTGGCGCATCTGCTTCATCAGCGCGCGCGCCTGGTCGTAGTCCTTGAGCAGCCGGTTGACCTCCGTCACCGTCGTCCCGCTGCCGGCCGCGATGCGCCGGCGCCGGCTGCCGTCGATCACCCGCGGCAGCCGGCGCTCGCGGGGCGTCATGCTGAGCAGGATCGCCTCGTAGCGCCTGAGCTTCCCCTCGTCGGGGACGGCCCCGGCGAGCGCCTGCCGGGGCACGCCGGGCATCAGCTTCATCAGCTCGTCGAGCGGCCCCATCTTCCGCACCTGCTGCAGCTGCCCGAGGAAGTCCTCGAGCGTGAACTCCGACTTCCGCGCGCGCTCGACGAGCCGTCGCGCCTGCTGCTCGTCCACCGCGGCCCGCGCCTTCTCGACCAGGCCGACGATGTCGCCCATGCCGAGGATGCGCCCTGCGATCCGCGCGGCGTCGAACGCCTCGAGCCCGTCGAGCTTCTCGCCCACCCCGAGGAACAGGATCGGCTTGCCCGTGGCCTGCCGCAGCGAAAGCGCCGCCCCGCCGCGCGCATCGCCGTCCATCTTGGTCAGCACCAGGCCGTCGACACCGACGCGCCCGGCGAACGCCCGGCCGACGCGCACCGCCTCCTGCCCGGTCATCCCGTCCATCACCAGCAGCACCTGGTGCGCGCGGCTCGCGCGCCGCAGCGTCTCCAGTTCGGCCATCATCGGCTCGTCGATCTGCAAGCGCCCGGCGCTGTCCAGCACCAGGAAGTCGAATCCGCGCCGCCGCGCCTCGTCCAGCGCCCCGCCGGCGATCGCCTCCGGCGCCGCACCCTCCGGTGCGCGCCAGAAACCCGCTTCCGCCATCCCCGCCAGCCGCGCGAGCTGATCGATCGCCGCCGGGCGGTGGACGTCGGCGCTCGCCAGCATCACGCGCTTGTCGCGCCCGCCGAGCCAGCGCGCCAACTTGCCGGCGAACGTGGTCTTGCCCGAGCCCTGCAATCCGGCGAGCAGCACGACCGTGGGCACGTGCGGCGAGCCGGCGAGCGTGACGGGCGCGTGGCCCAGCAGGCTCTCCAACTCCTCCCGCACGATCCCGACCACCTGCTGGCCCGGAGTGAGGCTGCGGAGCACCTCGTCGCCCACCGCGCGTGCCTCGACGCGGGCGACCAGATCCCGCGCCACGGCGACCTCGACGTCGGCCTCGAGCAGCGCCCGGCGCACGTCCCGCAGGCTCTCCCGGATGTTCTCGGGGGTGAGCTTCCCCTGCCCGGTGAGCCGCTTGGCGATGCCCTGGAGTCGGTCGGTGAGCGCTTCGAACACGGTCCCTTCGGTTCTCGAAACCGCGAACCATAACACAGGTTACGGCCGATGAGGAAGGCCCTGGCGCGATGCCGCGGCGAGATGCTCGGGACGGCTCCGCCCGGGCGCGCCACCCGATTGCACGCCGCGTCGAAGCCGGTGCGGGTCACGGGCCGTCGAAACGTGCCGGAGGCCGTGCGGGGAGCCGGCGCGACCCGGCGATCTCAGGAGACCGGTACTCTGAGGTCTTGTGCGGCCCCGGATGCAGCACTAGCATGGTGGGGCGCAGAAGCGTGCGCTCCGTGCCAGGCGCTCCCGGCGCCGGCGCAGCGGGGAGGAACGAACCGAGGTCTCTGGCTACCCGCGGTACGCCACTGGTTGCGATTCCCTTTCGCTCCGGAGAACTCGCCATGTCGCGCTCGAACGCACACCCGTCCGCCGTTTTCTTTCTGTGCTGCATCCTCTGCTCCGCCCCTGGCGCGTCCGCGCGAGCCGACTGGCCCGCCAACGGCGCGTTGCTCACGAGTTCGACCAGCAACTTCGACGTGTCGATCGCTCCCGACGCGCACGGGGGCGTGTTCGCGTTCTGGTTCGAGGCGCGGCCGGATTCCCCGGGCGTCTACGCCTCACGCCTGCTGATCGACGGCAGCCCCGCGCCCGGCTGGCCGACACCGGGTCGCCGCGTCGTCGAAACCGATCGGTTCGCGGGGGCGTCGACGAGGGCGGTTCCGGACGGCTCGGGCGGGGCGTACGTGGCCTACTGGAACCCCTTCCTCAGCGCGCCGAATCCGCATCTGGCCGTGGCGCGACTCGCGGCCGACGGCTCTCCCGCCCCGGGGTGGCCGACGGGCGGGCTGCTCCTGTTCGACGAAGCCCAAAAGCCGGTCTTCGCGCGGATGATCCCGGATGGGAGCGGAGGGGCGTGCCTCGCCTGGCTGGTGTGGCGCGCCAGATCGCCGCAGAGCTTCTTCAGCAGCGTGAACGACGTGCGTGCCATTCGCGTCGCAGCCGACGGCAGCGTCGCAGCCGGCTGGCCCGCAGCCGGACTGGCGGTCTGGGTCCCTCCCGATTCGGCGCCGCCTTCGATGTTGCACGCCCTGGAAGTCGCCCCCGATGGGGCGGGCGGGATGTACGTCGCATGGCAGGACTCGGCGGACGGCATCGGCGATGCCTACCTGCAGCACCTGACCGGCGCCGGCGAGATGGCGCCGGGATGGCCCGCCGACGGCCGTCCCGTGTCCAGCGTCGCCTCGCGGAAGTCCGGGC
>MFFQ01000019.1 GCA_001780165.1 Candidatus Eisenbacteria bacterium RBG_16_71_46
CGAACGAGACGCGGTTGACCACGGCGCGCCCGTCGTAGCTCTTGACGACATCGCGAATCTCGAGCATGCAGGGCTCCGGCGTTAGAGAGGAGGGCGCGCCCGCACCCCGCGGACGCCCGGCACGCGAGCCGGAGGGGGTGAGGCACGCGCAGACTAGAGAAACGGGAGGCCGGGATACAAGAGTCCGTCCGGGGCCGGCGCACGAGCGCGGTCCGCGCCATGACCGGTGCGAAGGGAGTGGCCGGGGGGGCGGGCGCGCCACCGCCCGCCGGACGCTCAGAATCTGGGCGGCCTCACCCGAGTTGGATCCGAGCGACCCTTCAACCCGTTGTGCTGCAATGGGTGGCCGTGGCCCTGGACTTGCAATAACCTCTCGTGGCCGGAAACCCATCGACCCCTTCGCTGAACGGAAGGTGTCCCGGACTGCCGGGACGGGCTGGAGGTTCATGAGCGTTTCGATGTCCCGATGCTTCGCGTTCCGCACGCGATTCCTGGTCGCCGCGGTCCTGCCGATGCTGCTCGCCGCCGGTTGCGGCAAGTCGCCGACGGCGCCGGTGCTGCCCCCGCTGTCCAGCGTGGTGCTGAGCCCCGCGATCGACACGCTGCAGGTCGGCCAGGTCCGGATGTTCACCGCCACCGCGACCGACACCGGCGGGGCGCCGGTCCCGGAGGCCACCTTCCTGTGGAGCAGCAGCGATCCGGGCATCTTCACGGTGAACTTCGCCGGCCGCGTGACGGGCGTCGGCGAGGGCTGCGCGCTGCTGATCGCGGAAGCGGGCGGGCTGCGCGACACCGCGGAGATCTTCGTCTTCGCGCAGGCGGGATGGTACGCGCAGACGAGCAGTACCTCCTCCACCCTCAACGGGGTGTTCTTCGACAGTGACGGCCGCAACGGCTGGGCCGTGGGCGTCGGGGGCACCATCCGCGCGACCGCCGACGCCGGCGTCACCTGGAAGAACCAGGTCAGCAACACCGGATTCAACCTCCAAGGCGTGTGGTTCACCTCGACGGGCGAAGGCTGGGCCGTCGGCGATGCCGGCACCATCCGGCACCTCGCCCCGGGCGACTCGATCTGGACCTTCGTCGGCTCGAATGCGAGCGAGGATTTGCTGGACGTGTGCTTCGCCACCCCCGACACCGGCTGGGTGGTGGGTGCCGCGGGGCTGATCCTCCGCACCGTCGACCGCGGCGCCACCTGGTCCCGCCAGCTGCGCGGCGGCGGTGCCGCGCTGCGCAGCGTGTCGTTCGCCGGGACGCGCGAGGGCTGGGCGGTCGGCGACGGCGGCGTGATCCTCGGCACCCACGACCGCGGCCTGAGCTGGTTCACTTACCAGCCGTCCGTCACCGGTCTCTCGTTGCGCTCGGTGTGGCGCCGCAGCGAATCCCGCGCGTTCGCGGTCGGGCAGCAGGGGGTGGCGCCACGCACCGTGTCCGGGCCCGATTCCACCGTGTGGGAGCTGCGCACCGCCGGGGCGGCGAACCAACTGGAAGGCGTGTTTTATCCCACCGACGCGATCGGCTACACCGTGGGCTTCAACGGGGTGGGGATCGTGATGCGCACCGACGACGGCGGGCTGACGTGGCAGAGCCAGACCGCCAATTCACAGTTCCGACTCAAGGACGTGTTCTTCGTCGACGCCCAGCGTGGCTGGGCGGTGGGCGAGAGCGGCGTGATCATTCATACCTCCCGCGGCGGCCTGCCCTAAAGCCCGCCGCGGTCGCTGATCCCGCGCCCGGGCGCGTGGTTCGCCCGGGGGTCCGGTTCGGCCGGATCCCTGGGCGTTCGCGTCCGCCGTGATAGTCTCCTGACTCGGAGGAGGCGGCGGTGGCGGAACGGCTCATCATCGTGGACGGCTACAATCTCATCCTGCGCAGCCCTGCGCTCAAGCCGGGCGAGGGCCGTACGCTGCGTGAATCGCGCGACAAGCTCGTCAACCTGCTGTCGTGGGCGGTGGGCGCGGGCGACACCCGCTTCATCGTGGTCTTCGACGGTGACCAGGGCCCGGGGGCGGATCTCGGTGGCGGCCGCATCGAGGTGCGCTTCTCCCGGCCGCCGGAAAAGGCCGACGACGTCATCCGCCGCATCGTCGAGCAGCGGATCGACCGCGGCGAGCGGATCACAGTGGTGACCTCCGACGTCGAGGTCGCCCGTCACGCCCGGGCGATGGGCGCCGACATCGCGCTCGCCGACCTGTTCCTCGCCAGCGTTCTGGCGCCGGACCCCTCGGGCACGCCCGAGAAGCCCGCTTCGATCAGCCGCGCGGAGCTCGAGCAGTGGGCCGACCTGTTCCGCCGCGGTCGTCCGGCCACGGACGATGACGACGAGCCCGGCCCCCACTGACCGCGCGGAGTGATCGGCAACGGGCGGTCCTCCGGTGGGAGGGCCGCCCGGGCCATTGTTCGCTACGGCATGTACTCCGCGAGCATGGTCGGCGGCATCGCGTAGGGCAGGATCCACGCGTCCGAGTTGTAGGGCGCCTGGTCGTCGTACAACGTGCCCTTCGACAGGGCGTTGACGCCCAGATGGCGGACACCCATTCCCGGGCCCGGCATCGCCCACTTGGCGCTGTAGGTGTTGTCGCCATTGTTGACGAACGGGAAGCGCAGGCCGGCGTGGAGCAGCACCACCACGTCGTTGTCGCTCTCGGTGGTGACCGTGAGCATCACGCTCTCCCGGGGCTGGAGCTGCAACACCCGCCGCAGCCGGAAGAACTGAAGCGGGTCCGTGACCGTGGTGTCCTGCGGGCCGCTCTGGATCCGCAGGCTCAGGATGTGGGTGTGGGGGACAGCCGCGGGAACGCGCGAGGTCACCTTCACGCCGCTGATCGCGGCGACCCGCCACCGGGGACGAAGCTCGGGCCGCAGATCCGGGACCCGCTTGAGCAGCAGGCGGCGGCGCCAGTCGTCGCGCAGCGGCTTGCGCACGACGTTGCGCAGATTCGCATCGGTGAGGTTCACCGCGGCCGGACCGGTGAGGATGTTGAAACTGCCGCTCAGGACCTTGTCGAGCGTAACGATCGCGGTCGTGGGCATGCCGTTCGGGTCGGGATCCGAGAACTGGAAGTCGTAGTGGCGCTCGACCTCGGTGATCGTGCGCCAGAAACGCAGCGGCTCGATCGCGGCCGTGGCGCCGGCGGGGCCACCGCCGAGCGACGTCTCGTCCGCCGTCGCGAAGGCCGACTCGTCCACCACCTCGGGCACCGAGGCGAGCACGCTCGCGATCTCGGCCTGGTCGCTGTTCGACGCCGGGCCGCCAGGCGCAAGCGGCGAGACCGCATCTCCGCTCTTGCCGCAGCCGGAGAGCGCTCCCGCCGCGAGGGCAAGCGCGAGGGCGAGAGGTACGACGTTGCTGGAGCGCATGAGAGTTCCTCCTTCTTCGCTTCGCCCGGAGTGGCGACCGGGCCGCGTGCGCCAGGACACGTGGGGCGCCGGAGCAATGCAGTCGCCGTGCCACGCGCACCGCGCGCGGAACGCGTTGCGGCCCATGCGACGAGGCAGGGAGGAGAAGGGCGCGCTGTACCCGCAGGTTCACACTGCGCGCGGGGAGAGACCCGCGCGGTACACCCGGTGCGGGAGTTCGCGGTGGATGCGGGGGAGCCGCCCCGGGGGGTCCGAGACACCATGCGGGACGGGTCGCTCGACCCGCCCCGCGCATCGTGCGCCGACCGCTCGGCGCTACTTCATGACCACCGTGTGGTTGGTGGTGAAGACCAGCTCGGTGCCTTCCTTGAGCACCACCTGATAGCCCTTCGAGGCCGCCACCGCGCCGGTCGCGGCCGCGCCGCCGATCAATCCGCCGATCAGCGCGCCCTTGCCGCCGCCGCCGACCGCCTTGCCGATCAGCGCGCCCGCCGCGGCGCTGCCGCCGATCGCTCCCAGGTTTCGCGCTCGGGTGGAGCCGGCGATGATGCTGTCGGTCCGCGCGGTCACCGGGTAGGACGCGCCCTCCACCGTGACCGACTTCACCGCCAGCACCAGGAACGCGCGCCTGCCCTTCTCGGCCGGTTCGACGGCCGTGACGACGCCGCGCACGATGCTGCCCTGGGGAATCGGTGCCTCCCGGCCGATCACCACCGGCTCGGTCACCACGCCCTCCCAGGTGTCACCCGCGACCGCGGTCTCGGACGAGATCTGAGTGTTGACGCCGACCATGACCGCGGTGCCCGAGGGCAGCTCGACGCCGGTCTGGACCGGAGCCTGCGCGGGCGGCGTACGCGGCGCCGGTCGCGGTGCGGCCACCGGCTTCTTCACCGGCGGCTTGGACACGGGCGCGGGCTCCGGGGCCCTCTCTTCCTCGGGCTGCGAGTACGGGCTCTGGGGCGTGAGGCTCCCGGCGGGTTGCTCCACGGGATTGGACGCGAGCAGGCTGTCGCTCGCCGCCGAGCTGGCCTGCTGCGTACGCTGGCCGCAACCGAAGACCGCGGTGCCGAGCATGAGCACGGCCCCGATGGCCGCGATGTGCATGCGCTGCATGGGAAACTCCTTCCTGGGTCGCCGGCATCCGGCCGGCACGTGCTCTGACCGGCGCGTGCGCCGGTGCTTCCGTGAGTCACCCGCCGATGGACCGCGCGGGGCATCGCCGAAGCGCGTCACCGTGGCTCGCGGCATCGACCGGTCCGATGCGTGTCGTGGCGTCAACGGCCCGCGCGAGCCAGGCTACAATGCCAGTCCGGGTGCGCCGCAGGCAAGTCAGGTCGGTGTCACGGCGCGGCGGACGCCGGCGGGCGGCCGCTTGTGATCCGGGCGGTTTCGGCTAGCCTGGCACCGGCCGGCGCGGGAGGCGTCCCGCGCGGTCGGAGGACACCGTCGATGGATGTCGTGGTGCGGCGCGGGGATGTGACGACGCGGCAGGCCGGCGCGCTCGCGATCGGCGTGTTCGAAGTCGCGCGGCGGCCGGAGGGCGCGGCCGGCACCGTGGACCGGGCGACGCGCGGCGCGATCTCCGCGCGGCTGGCGGCGCGCGACTTCCACGGGCGCTTCCTCGAGACCGCCGTGCTCTACCCGGCGGGGCTGCGCGCCCGCCGTCTCATTCTCGTCGGGCTCGGCAAGCGCGCGGCGTTCACCGAGCATCACGCGCGCCTCGCCGCGGCGCAGGCCGCGCGCCGCGCGCGCGAGATCGGCGCCGGCACCCTGGCGACCGCGGTGCACGGCGTGGGGCTGGGCGGGCTCGACCCCGAGCGCGCGGCCCAGCTCGTCGCGGAGGGCTCGATGCTCGGGCACTACCGGCACACCGCCTATCGTGGCGAGCGTCCGGCGCCGCTGCGACGCGTGGAGCTGGTCGAGGGCGACGCGGCGCTGGCGCGCCGGATGGCGCCGGCGGCCGAGCGCGGCGCGCGCTGGGCCGACGCCGCGTGTCTCGCCCGCGACCTCGCGAACACGCCGGGCCAGGATCTCGTGCCGGAGCGGCTCGCGGCGCGCGCGGCCGAGATCGCGCGCCGGAGCGGGGCGCGGGTGAAGTCGCTCGGCGTGGGACAGCTCGAGCGGCTGGGCATGGGCGCGCTGCTCGCGGTCGGCCGCGGCAGCGTGCACCCGCCGCGCCTGATCGTGCTCGAGCGCGGGCCGGCGCGCGGGTCGCGTACGGTGGTCGTGGTCGGCAAGGGCATCACCTTCGACACCGGCGGCATCTCGCTCAAGCCGCGCGAAAACATGCACAAGATGAAGTACGACATGTCGGGCGCGGCGGCGGTGCTCGGGCTGTTCGCCGCGCTGCCGACGCTCGATCCGCGGCTACGCGTGGTCGGCATCATCCCCACGGCGGAGAACATGCCCGGCGGCCGCGCGCTCAAGCCGGGCGACGTGGTGCGCGCCGCGGACGGCACCACGATCGAGGTCACCAACACCGACGCCGAGGGACGCCTGGTCCTGGCCGACGCGCTGGTCTACGCGCGGCGCTTCAAGCCGGCCGCCGTGGTGGATCTCGCCACGCTCACCGGAGCGGTTTCGATCGCGCTCGGCCATCTCGCGGCCGGGCTGTTCAGCGACGACGATGCTCTGGCATCGTCGCTGGTGGAAGCGGGCGAGCATGCCGGCGAGCGCTTGTGGCGGCTGCCGCTGTGGGACGACTACGCCTCCGAGCTGTCGAGCGACACCGCGGACCTGGTCAACTCGGCAGGACGGGAAGGGGGCGCCATCCTCGGCGCGATGTTCCTGAAGCGCTTCGCGCGGGGCATGCGCTGGGCGCATCTCGACATCGCGAGCACCGCCTGGTCGCCGGTGGAGCGCCCGCACGAGCCGCGCGGGGCGACCGGTTACGGCGTGCGGCTGCTGCTCGAGTGGCTCAGCCGCCGCGCGGCGTCCGGCGCTTGACCGCCGGCGCATCGCGCTCCACGCGCAGTCCGCTCTCGGGCTGCTCGAGCCGCAGCATCTCGCCCTGGGGCGAGAGCCACATCACGAACCGCCCCCGCTGGCCACTGTCGGCGATGCCGAGCTTGAGCGCCTGCACCGGCTTCGCCCCCCAGCGGATGGTCTCGTTGCCGAGGTTGGTGACCGTCGCATCGAGGACCGAATCGCGCTCGGCGAGCAGCATCACGGTGATCGGGCGGCTCTCGAACGCGCGGTCGTACAGCGTGCGGCCGATGAGGTCGAAGAGGACGAACACCTGGGGATCGAGCACGAACAAGCGGCCGGGTGGCAGCACCAGACCGACGCCCTCGCCCGACCCGTCCACCTCGCGGTAGGACACGAACGACGTGTCCTTGAGCACCAGCCCGCGGGACAGCGTGCGGCCCCGGAAGACCTGCTTCGACTCGTACAGCACCAGCCCCAGGTCCACGCGATTCGCGAGCAACCGCATGTTCTTCTCGAGCTTGGTGGCACCCTCGGGCGTGGGGATGGCCTGGAACACCTGCGAGGTCACGAGCAGCGTGTCGCCGTGCTCCTCCATGCCGAAGGTTTCGGCCCCGAGCGGCCGGTCGTTCTGGTAGACCTTGTAGGTGCCACGGTCGACGAGCCGGACGTCCTCGGCCGCGGCCACGGTGGCGCAGGCGAGCACGCAGGCCGCCAGGGCGCCGATTCTGAGCGTTTGCATCGTTCAAGGCTAGCACAGCGCAGGAGGACCGAGATGTCACGCGCCTGGAAATTGCCCGCCCTGGCCCTGCTGGCGCTCGCGTCGGGGCTGGCCGGGTGCTCGGGTCCGGGTGTGCGGGGAAATGCCGCCGGGACCGGCGAGGGGACGGCGGAGCCCGCGGCCCGGGTCGGGAGCCTGACGCCGGCCGAGGCCAGAAGCTTCCTCGCCTCGCATCCGGAGGCGTTGCTGCTCGATGTGCGCACTCCCGAGGAGTGGAACGACGATCTCGGCCACATCGAGGGCGCGCGCCTGGTTCCACTGCCGGAGCTGGCGCGGCACATGGAGGAGCTTGCCGGGTGGAAGGACCGCCCGGTGGTGGCGGTCTGCCGCGTCGGCGGACGCAGCCGGCGCGCGGCCGGCATCCTCGCCGCCGCGGGCTTTCGCCAGGTGTTCAACCTCGAAGGCGGGATGGCGGCCTGGCGGCGGGCGGGATTCTAGGGGCTGTGTCCCGGCCGGACCGCGACTGCGGGGCGGCCGGACGCCCGGGAGCGGGAAGGCGTCGCGTGTCTCACACCATCGTCATCAACCGCGCCCCGGTGCTCACCCTCTGGGCCACCGTGGTGGCCGAGCGTCTGGGCTTCGACCGCGACGAGGCCCTGAGTCTCGGCAAGGCCGTCGCGGGCCTGAACGCGCAGGCCAAGGGACGCCGCCTCGGGATCTTCACGCCCGGCAAGGAGCCGGGTCGCGCGGCGCGCGAACGCGGGCGGGACCAAGCCCTCCGCATCGAGCTCTGCGGGCGGCCCGTCCCCGCGGTCAACACCGCCTCGGGCGTGCGCGCGGTGACGGGCGACCAGGCCATCGACCCCGCGGGCGTCGAGCGCTACCTCGCCGGCAAGTTCGGCGCGGACCTCGACGCCGCGCGCCGCGCGATGACGGCGCTCGCGCGCGCGTTCGAGCCGGAGGATCTGGCGGAGCGGGCGTTCGCGCTCTACGCGGCCTTTCGTCCCGCGATTCCGAGCGGCGCGCGCGGGTGGGGCGCCAAGGGCGAGTTGGATCTCGCGCGCCTCGGCGCGCTCGCGGCACGGCGCTGAGCGCCGGCGCGCCCGGGACCGTGGAGAGCGCGTGATGGCACCCACCAACGGAACACGCTGGCCCCTGGCTGCCGCGCTGGTCGCCGGGGGCGCCGTGGTGGCGGCGATGCTCGGCGCGTCGCTCCGCGCCAACCAGGGCCACCTCGTCTACGCGCTCGACGACCCCTACATCCACATGGCGCTCGCCCGCAACCTCGCCCGCGAGGGCGTGTGGGGCGTCACCCGCCACGAGTACACCGCGGCGTCGTCCTCGCCGCTCTGGACGATGGTGCTGGCGCTCGTGGATCGCGTCGCCGGGGCCCACGAGGTGGTGCCGCTCGTGCTCAACCTGCTGTGCGGGGTGCTGGTGCTGATCGTCGCGGATCGGTGGTTCGCGCGCTACGGGTTGTCGCCGGCGGCGCGCGCCGCGGGGCTCTTCGCGATCCTGTTCCTGACACCGCTCCCGACGCTGGCGTTCGTCGGCATGGAGCACTCGCTGCAGGTGTTGCTCGCGTTGCTCTTCGCGTGGCAGGCGGCCGAGCGGGTCGCGCAGGGTCCCGCCGCTGCCCCCGGCGGCATGCGCCTCGCCGTGCTCGCGGCGCTGCTCGCCGCCACCCGGTTCGAGGGCGCCTTCGCCGTGCTCGCCGCCGCCCTGCTGCTCGCCGCGCGCCGGGCGTGGCGCGTCGCGGCGCTCACCGCCTTGGCTGGCGCGGCGCCGATCGTCCTCGGCGCGGCGGTCTCGATCGCCCACGGCTGGTACGCGCTCCCGACCTCGGTGCTGCTGAAGGGAAACCTGCCGGCTCCGAACTCCCTGCTCGGGATCGCCAAGGCGCTGGGTGGCGACGCGCTGCACCGGCTCCAGGGAACACCCCTCATGTTCGTGCTGCTGCTCGGAGCGCTCGCGGTGGTGCTGTGGCAACCGGCCGCGCCCGGGGAGCGCACGCGCCGGCGCTCCGCCTTCGCCTGGATCTTCGCTCTGACCGCCCTGCTCCACCTGCAGTTCGCGGATCTCGGCTGGTTGTATCGGTACGAGGCCTATCTCGTGGCGCTGGCCTGTGCGCTGGCCGCGATCGCCCTGCCCGACGTCCTTGCCGCGATCCGCGAGCGCTGGCCCACCCGGCCGCCCGCGCCGGTGTGGGCCGCGGGGCTCCTCGCGGCCCTGCTGCTGGCCACGCCGCCCGTCCTGCGGGCGCGCCACGCGCTGCTGGAGACCGTGCAGGCCACCCACAACATCTACGAGCAGCAGTACCAGGCCGGCCGGTTCCTGGCGCGGTTCTATCCCGGTGCCGGAGTCGCCCTCAACGACGTCGGCGCGACGAGCTACCTCGGGGACTTCCACCTCACCGACCTGGCGGGGTTGGCGACGCTGGAGGTGGCGCGCGCGCGGCTCGGTCGCGAGTTCGACACCGCCGCCATCCGGCGCATCACGCGCGCGCGCGGCGTGACCATCGCGATCGTCTTCGACTTCTGGTTCCGCGCCGCCGGCGGCATGCCCCGGGAGTGGATCCGGGTGGGACGCTGGACCATCGGCGGGAACGTCGCCAGCGGCGGCGACACCGTTTCGTTCTACGGGGTGGACGGCGCCGCGGCCGCGACGCTCGAGCGCAACCTGCGGGCGTATTCCTCCGAGCTGCCACCGGGGGTCGGCGAGCAGGGAGCCTACCGCGACGAGTGACGCCGCGCGTCAGGCCCGCGCGAGCCGCGCCACGCACTCGATGTGCGGGGTGTGGGGGAACATGTCGAAGGGCGCGACCTCGTCCAGGCGATAGCCGCGCTCGCCGAAGTCCTTGACGTCGCGCGCGAGCGTGGCCGGGTTGCACGACACGTAGACGACGCGCCGCGGCTCGAGCTCGGCCACCCGCGCCACGACCCGCGGATGCAGTCCCGCGCGCGGCGGGTCGACCACCACCACCGCGGGGCGGGGGCGCTGCGGGCGCTCGCCGCGGGCCCACTCGCGCAGTACCCGGCGCGCTTCGCCCTCGACGAAGCGGGCATTGGCGATGCCGTTGCGCGTCGCGTTGCGTCGCGCCGCCACCAGCGCCTCGGGGACGCTCTCGACCCCGACGACCTCCCCGGCCACGCCGGCGAAGAGCAGGCTCAGCGTCCCGGTGCCGCAGTAGAGATCGAGCAGCGTCTCGCCGCGCTCGAGTCCCGCGGCGGCGAGCGCTTCGCCGTAGAGCGCTTCCGCCTGGCGGCTGTTGGTCTGCAGGAAGGCGTTCATCGTCACTTCGAAATCGAGCCCCCGTAGGCGCTCGACGAGCAAGCCGTCGCCGACCAGGACGCGTTCCTCCTCGGCGAGCGCGACGTTGGCGCGCGAGCGGTTGATCCCGAGGCTCACGGTGCGGACCGCGGGATCGAGCGCCGCGACGTCACGCGCCCAGGCGTCGAGCGCCGGCACGTCGTCGCGCGCGGCGAGCAGGTGCACCGCGCACTGTCCGGTGGCGCTGAGGTGGCGCACCGTCAGGAAGCGCACCACGCCCTCGTGGCGGCTCGGGTGATAGGCGCGCCAGCGGTGCGCGGCGGCGAAGCCCTGCGTGAGGCGCACGAGCCGCACCGTGAGCTCGCTCGGAAGCAGGCAGGTGTCGAGCGCGAACACGCGGTCGAAGGTGCCGCGTTCGTGGAGCCCCAGCACCACCGCGCCCTCGGCGCCGGGATGGAAGCTGAACTCCATCTTGTTGCGGTAGTGGAACGTCTCCGGCGCGGGCACGATCGCGCGCACCGGCGGCTCGGCCACCGCACCCAGGCGCTGGAGCGTGTCGTTCACCTGGCGCTGCTTGATCCGCAGTTGTTCGGTGTAGTCGAGGTCCTGGAAGCGGCAGCCGCCGCAGCGCTGAACGTGCGGGCAGGGCGCCGCCACGCGCAGCGGCGACGCGTGCTCGATCCGCTCGAGGCGGGCCTCGGCGAAGGCGCGCCGCATTCGGGTGACGCGCGCCACCACCCGGTCGCCGGGGACGCCGCGGTCGATGAACACCACCCGACCGTCCTGGCGGGAGAGGCTCTTCCCCCCCAGGGCGATGTCGGTGACCTCGAGGTTTAACAGGTCGTTGACCTTCATCGCGGGCGGGGGCAGTCAGAGGAAGGGCAGGGGGACCTATGTGGAACCGGTGCTCTCCCTCTGTGGTTGTTCGAATTGCACCGGATCGCGAATCAGGTTCGAAGCTAGCACAGGGGGAGAATCGATGCGAAAGCAGACATGGGTGAAATGGGCCGGTTCGGGCGTCGTGGGGCTCGCGCTGCTCGCGGCGGCGGCGACCGCCGCGCCGGCCGCGGAGCGTTCCGACGCACGGCCGTGGCTCGGGGTCTCGATGCAGCAGATCACCTCCGAGCTTCGCGAAGGCCTCGGCTACGACGGCGAAGGCGTCCTGGTCAACCGCGTGGTCGCGGGCAGCCCCGCCGAGCGCGCGGGGGTGCGCAAGGGCGACGTGCTCACCGGCATCAACAACCGCAAGATCGCCTCGCCCGAGGACTTGCAGCGCGTGGTGGAGGCGGCGAAGGTGGGGCAGACCGTCACGATCCAGCTCGCGCGCGACGGCGCCCGCCGCACCGTCTCGGCGAAGCTCGCCGCGTGGCCCGAGGGGGAGACCCCCGAATGGTCCGAGGCCGACCAGATGGCGCCGGGGGTGACGGCGCCGCTTGCCCCGCGGGGGATGCGCGGCCAACCCCGCATCCGCATCTTCCGCGACCAGGAGGACGGGGACGGTGCCGCTCCGGACGTCCACATCATGATGGCGGGCCGCGGCCGGCTCGGCGTCATGGTGCAGGACCTCAAGCAGGGGCTCGGGGAGTACTTCGGGGTCAAGGACGATCGCGGAGCTCTCGTCACCGAGGTGGTCAAGGACACCCCGGCCGAGCGCGCCGGCCTCAAGGCGGGTGACGTCATCACCCGGCTGGGCGACGACTCGGTCGACGACACCGCGGACCTTCTCCGGGGGATCCGGGGTAAGGAGGGCAAGGTCCAGATCACCGTCGTGCGCAAGGGAACCACGCGCAGTCTCGAGGCCGAGCTCGAGAAGCCGTCGCGTGGCTGGCAGTGGTTTGGCGACGGCGACGCTCCGGACGTTGACAAGATCATCGACATCCGGCGCACGGTCCGGGATCAGGACCAGAGTCGGCAAGAGATCGACAAGCAGCTGCGCGAGCTGCGCCAGGAGCTGAGCAAGCTGCGCGACAAGCTGGAGGAAATGAGTCGCAAGAGCAAGTAGCGGAGTGACGAGCGAGGTCCTCCGCCGCATCCGGGGAGCGCCGATCCGACCCGTCCACGCTGTACAGGTGCCAGCAAGGGGCGTCGAATCGGATGGGAAGGTGCAGCGCGGCGCTCCCTGGAGCGGCGTAGGGGAGGCCCGGCCGGGCGACGACGGCCGGGCCTTCGTACGTGCGGGGGGGACGCGTGGCGCCGCGCGCGCCGAACGGGGTGCACGGCACCCGCGGCGCGCTGACCCACGGCACGCCGCGCGCCGCGCCACGCGCGCGACGCGAGGCTCGAGGGCACGCCGCGCGGTTGCGCGCGCGGACGCGAGTCCCTAGGCTTCCGCGCTCCCATGTCCATGGATCGCCGCTTCCGCTTCTGCCCGCGCTGCGCCACCGAGCTCGTGCCGCAGGACGACCATGGCCACCGGCGCGCCACCTGCCCGCGGTGCGGATACGTCCACTACCGCAACCCCGTTCCGGCCGCCGGCGTGATCGTGCTGCGGGGCGGCGACGTCCTGATGGTGAAGCGCCGCTTCGCTCCTCGCCCGGGTGCGTGGTGCCTGCCCGCAGGCTTCATGGAATACGGGGAGACCCCGGGGCGCTGCGCGGTGCGCGAGTTGCGCGAGGAGACGGGGGTGCGGGCGCGCCTCACCGGCCTGTTCGGAGTTTACGCCGGGTTCGACGATCCGCGCTCGCGGGCGGTGCTCATCCTCTACACCGCGGAGCGCGTGGGTGGGCGCCTGGTTCCGGGCGACGACGCGGTCGCCGCCCGCTACTTCCCGCTGGGCGCGCTGCCCCGCGCGATCGCCTTCGCCGCCCATCGCCGCGCGCTCGCGGATTTCCGCGCGCGGTCGCCGGCGCGGACGGCGAACAGGAGGAAGAACGAGCTGGACAACCCGTCTTCATAGGTGGCCCAGAGGCCACGATTCCGCTCCTCGCTCGACCGCGACGCCTTGCCGTCGGGCATTCTCAGACAGAACCTGCCCGCCGCCGCGCCCCTCGTGCCGGTCCGCGCGCCGCGCGGCGCTACGCCGGGGGCTGGCGCGCTCCTTGCGCTGTCGGTCCGGCACCCCCGCCCGTTACCCCCAGCGGCGCGCGAAGGCGCGCCGATCGGAGCGTTAGCGCCATGCGCCCATTCATGTTGTGCATCTGTCTCGCGGTCCTGGTGGTCCCGCTGGGGCCGGCGTTCTGCCAGACCTTCAACGCAAGACGCATGGCCATGGGCGGGGTGGTCATTGGCGGGGGTGGACCTGCCGGCCAGACCTCGAACGTCGCCTATCGCGCGGTGCCCGCCCCGAGCGGGGGGGCCACCGAGTTGACGCTTCCGCTGGGGCTCATTCCGCTGCTCGCCAACCCGCCGTCGCTCGACCCCGACGATTCCGACTTCAACCTCTTCGAGCTGGCGAACCTGCTCTACAACCCGCCGTGGAACCTCCAGCTGATCGCGCACGACGCGCCCGCGAACGACATCAGCATCGCCATCGCGCGCGACCGCCTCGCGGTGGACCTGGGCGAGATCGCCGACGTGTTCCCCGCCGACCGCAGCCGGAGCGCGGGGGTGCAGCACGGCCCGGCGCTGACCCTCGGCATGCGCGGCGCCTTCGTCTCTGCCTCGCCGCTGGTGCAGTACGACAACGACCTGTCGCTGAACGAGGCCCTGAGGCGGGCGCTGCGCGACGGCGAGCCGTTCACGCCCAACACCGGCTACGCGATGTTCGACCGCGCCCGCGGCCAGGCCGCGATGTCGGCCGAGTTCGGCTGGGCGGGACCACTGGTCGCGCGGGGCGCGGATGCCCGCGCCGCCGACGGGACGGCGCTCTACGTCGGCGCGCGCGCCAAGCTGCTCCGCGGCCTGGCCTACGGCGACGCCGACAATGTCGTCGCGTTCTCCACCGCCGACACGTTGTTCGCCAGCGACCCGGTGAACCTCGACTACCGCGCCCTGCTCCGCGACGCCGGGCCCGCCGGCGGCCGTCTCGGCCGCGGCCTCGATCTTGGCATGGTGTGGCTGTGGCGCGGGGCGGAATTCGGCATCGGGGTCAACGATATCGCCACGCGCATCGACTGGCGGGTGCGCGAGAGCCTGGCCTACACCGACAGCACGACCGGCGAGTTCACGCAGCAGGTGCTGCGGGACGGGGTGCCGATCACCAGCGAGGTGCCCGCCACGGTGACGGTCAACGCCGCCGTTCGCGTGGGCGGCGTGCTGGTGGCGGCCGACGCGGTGCGCGGCGCGTTCCGGACCGCGGCCCACCTCGGGCTCGAGACCTGGCGCGGACCGGTCGCGTTCCGGGCCGGCGGCGGCATCGACCTCAACCGCCAGGCCCAGTTTTCCGGGGGCCTCGGCATGCGCCTCGGACACTTCGGCGTGGACTTGGCGCTCGCCACCCACAGCCGCAACCTGTCGCGCGAGCGTGGCCTCGAACTCGGGGCCGGGCTCGCGCTCTACCACTAGAGGAGGCCTCGTGCGCGGGGTGCGATGGATATCGGTGGCCGCGCTGGCCGCGGCGGCCGGCTGCGGAGCGGGGAATCTGGTGCTCCACGTGGACGTGCTCAGCTTCCTCGATCCGGCGGCGACCCAGGCCTCGGTCGGACCCCTGGTCGCGGTTCCGGGCGGCCTCTACACGGGCGAGCAGCCGATGGTGGACGACAAGTCCATCAGCCTGCTCGAGGGCCTGAGCGGGGCGGCCGAGGTGAGATCGGTGTCGATCCGCGTCTCGACCATCGCCGCCGATTCCACGGGGTCGGGAAGCGACACGCTGCGGCTGTACCTGAGCGACGCCGACACCCCGCCACGCTCGACCCCCCCGGTGCTCACCCAGGCGATCGACCTCCGGCCCGGCGTCACCGACACGCTGGAGCTCGAGTTCGGCGCCGAGCCGCGCGTGGCGGCGCTGTTCACCCAGCGGCGCATGCGGATGGCGCTCACCAACAGCCTGCGGGGCCCGGCGAGCGGCCCGGATCTCAACTGCACCGTGCGGCTGCGGGCGCTCGATGCCGTGGTGATCGCCGGGCGCAAGCTGCCCTAACCTGGACGCCGCCCGCGTCGTTCAGGCGGCGGCCGTCTCGCGCGCCGCGGCGTCGCGGTCGCCGATCGCGATCGCCAACACCGACCCCGCGAGCACCGCGCGGTCGAGATCCATCTCGTCGAAGTGCTCGCCGTCCACCTTGTTGCTGAGGTTGAGCACCCCGCGCAATCGGTTGTTGTGCATCAGCGGCACGCTGATGAACGAATCCGAATTGTAGACGTCCTGGTCGGTGTGCGGCGCAACGCGGTTCTCCTCGCGCACCCGCACGAACAGCGGGCGCCGGTTGCGCGCCACCCAGCCCGCGATGCCCTGCCCCACGCGCACCTTGACGCCGCCGGCAACGGCGGGATCGATGCCGCGGTGCGCGGCGATCTGCAGGGCATCCCGCGTGGCGTCGAGCAGCATCAGGCTGCAGCGCTCGACGCCGAAGTGCTCGCAGAACCACTCCACCAGCATGCCGGAGAACTCCCGCGGGTCGTGCGGGTCCGCCAGCATCCGGAAGACCTCCCGGATGAACTCGAGGGTGCTCTGCATCCGGTCGAGCTGCGACTGGGTCGAGTCGAGCTGGGAGTAGGCGTTCGACAACTGCTCGGTCGCGGCCGAGGTCTGCGCCTCGAGCGCCAGCAGCGTGGCCTTCACGCGCAGCAGCTCCTCGCGGTAGCGGCCCGAGTGCTGGTCGAACTGGTGGATCTGGGCCGCGAGTTCGTTGAGCTTCTCGGTCTTGGCCCGGTTGTCGGTCTCCAGCTCGTCGGCGTAGGTGCTCAGGTTGCGGATGTGCTCCTGGAACTCGGCCACCGCCGCCCGCTCGGCGCGCGCCCCGTCCTCGGCGCCGCCGCCCGCCGCGCGGTGGAGCCGCTGGGCGATGGCAAGCGCCGCCATGTTCTTGATCGGGACCACTTCGTCGAGCACCTTGGCCGTGAACGCGCCGCGCTTCACGCTCACCAGGACCAGCATCGCCAGCAGGTCCTCCTCGTCCACCAACGGCATGCAGATGCACGACTGCCATTGTGCGATCGGCGCCAGGGGCTGGAGCGCATGGGCCTCGTGGGCGTCCGGCTCGTAGTACGGTGCGGACTGGAACAGGTTCGCCAGCAGGGAGCGGCGGTCGGCATGATTGAAAAACGCACTGGGGTGAAAGAACTTTCGCACGAGCCGGGCCGGGAGCTGGTCCACCGGCACCACGATGTCCCGGCGGGACAGCTTGCGGTCACGCACGTAGAGGTTCACCAGGGCATCGCGGCTGACCTCGTAGAAGGCCAGCGACGCGTACCAATCGGAGCGCACGGCCTGCAGATAGCCGAGGAACTCGGAAACCACGGCCTCGATGTCGCGCGAGCGGGTCAGGCGGTCGGAGACGTCCCGCAGATCGAATTTTGACACGGCGGATTCCCCCAGGGATGGCAGCAGGAAAAGCCCACGCGGGCTGGCAAGCCACGTGCCGACCGGGAGGGGGCCCCGCGCTCCGCACCGGGCCAGCTCCCGTGCTAATCTCGGCTCCCGGATCGCATCCCACGTTCCAGCCCGAGAGGTCCACGCCATGCCCCAGTTGATTGCAGATCGCCCGATCCTGAGCATGACCTCGGCGCTGGGCCGGATCATGGCCGAGGCCCGCGCTCTCGAGCAGGCCGGGCGGCGCGTGGTCCACCTCGAGCGCGGGGAGCCCGACTTCGAGACCCCCGCGCACATCGTCGAGGCGCTGGGCGCCGCGGCGCGCGCGGGCGAGACCCACTATCCGGATGCGCGCGGTTCGCTCCCGCTGCGCGCGGCACTGGTCGAGAAGCTGGCGCGCGAGAACGGCATCGCCTGCGAGCCCGACGACGTCGTCATCACCATCGGCGGGACGCACGCGCTGTTCCTCGCGTTCCAGGCCTTGCTCGGGGCGGGTGACGAGGTGCTGGTGCTCTCGCCCTACTGGATGGCGATCCCGAAGCTGGTGGGCTTCACCGCGGGGGCGCGCATGCGCGCGCTGCCGGCGTACGTCGATCTGCACGAGGGCACCATGACCCCGGCGGACTTCGCCGCCCGCCTGCGCGCGGCACTGCGTCCCGAGACCCGGGGCGTGTACCTCAACACCCCCAACAATCCGACCGGCGCGGTGCTCACGCGCGAGCAGCTGCAGGCGCTGGCCGAGGTGGCGATCGAGCGCGACCTGTGGGTGATCAGCGACGAGGCCTACGAGCACCTGCTCTTCGACGACGCGCGCCACGTCAGCATCGCCACGCTGCCGGGCATGGCCGGGCGCACGCTGAGCGTCTACACGTTCTCCAAGACCTACGCCATGACCGGCTGGCGCGTGGGGTACATCGTCTCGCCGCCCGAGCTGCGGCCGGTCATGGGCCCGCTGCTCTCCTTCTACTCCACTCACGGGGTGTTCCCCGCCGTCCAGAGCGCGGCGCGGGCGGCGATCGTCGGACCGCAGCAGGCGGTGGAGACGATGCGGCGCGCCTACCAGGAGCGCCGCGACCGGATGCTGGCGGGCCTCGAGGGGCAGGGAGCGATCCGCGTGCCGGTGCCGCGCGGGGCGTTCTACGTGTTCGCCGACGTCTCGGCGGCACTCGCCGGCCGCGACGTCTGGGACCTGGCGCGCGAATGGCTGGGCCTCGGCGTCGCGGTGCTGCCCGGCACCGCCTTCGGCGCGGAGTACGGGTCCTGGGTGCGCATGTCGCTGGCGACGCGGACCGAGGACGTGGTCACCGCCGCGCGGGCGCTGCGCGGCCACTACGCCACGGCGACCACCCGGGCGGCGGGCTGAGCCCGCCTCCGGAGGGGTCATGAAGTACTGCCCGGAGTGCGGCGCCGACTACCCGGAGGCGGTCGCGGCCTGCCCGCGCTGCCGCGTGCTGCTGACCGCCGAGCCGCCGCCGGGCGAGGAGAGCGGCACACCGGTGGTGGTGCATCGCGTGCCCGACGCGGCCGCCGGGGCCCTGCTGTGCGGCATGCTGGAGCACCACGGCCTGCGGGCCGTTCTCCGTAGCGCGATGCTGCCCGGCTACGGCTCGGTGCGGCGCGACTGGGGCACCAGCGCCTGGGGGGAGATCCTGGCGCCGGCGGTGGAGGCGGCCGAGGCGCGGGCGTTGATCGCCGACTACCTGCAGGCGATCGAGCGCGGCGGAAACGTGCGCGACGAGGACGTCGAGGGCTCCGCGCCCGATTGACCAGGCTCGCGCCCGCGACCCGGGGCACGACGCGCCGGCGCGCTCATCGCCCGCAGCGCCCAAGGGCGTACGCGCAACGCGTCGGCCCGCGCGCGAAACGCCCGGAGGTGTGCGGGCGTCAGCCCGCGCGCCGGCCGCGCGCGGCACGGGCGGACGGACCGTCCGCGTGCGCGTCGGGGGACTCGTCCTCTTCGACCTCGATCACGAAATTGCCGGCGATCCGCTGCGGCACGATCACCTTGTGCAGCGCGATCGCGAACACCTCATCCATGGTCTCGACCGGGATCAGCTCGATCCGCTCGCGCACGTCGGCCGGAATGTCGCTCACGTCCTTCTCGTTCGCCGCCGGATAGAGCATCGCCCGGAACCCCGCCCGGTAGGCGGCGAGCGCCTTCTCCCGCAGACCGCCGACCATCAGCACCTTGCCCCGCAGGCTGACTTCGCCGGTCATGGCGACGTCGTGGCGGATCGGCCGGTCGCTCAAGACCGACGCGATCACCAGGCCCACCGTGATCCCCGCCGACGGCCCGTCCTTCGGCACCCCGGCGGCCGGGAAGTGGATGTGGATGTCGTTGTTCGCGAACGCGTCGGCGTCGATCTCGAGCATGTCGGCGCGCGAACGCACGTAGGAGTGGGCCGCCTGCACCGATTCCTTCATCACCTCCCCGAGCTGGCCGGTGGTGAGCACGCGTCCCGAGCCCGGCATGCGCAGCGCCTCGACGATGAGGATCTCCCCGCCCGCCGCGGTCCAGGCGAGCCCGGCGGCGGCGCCGACCTC
The DNA here is from genome assembly GCA_001780165.1 of Candidatus Eisenbacteria bacterium RBG_16_71_46. Lineage (GTDB taxonomy): Bacteria > Eisenbacteria > RBG-16-71-46 > RBG-16-71-46 > RBG-16-71-46 > RBG-16-71-46. Next base: position 19,227 of record MFFQ01000019.1, read on the forward strand.
GTCGGTCTTCCCCGCCATCTCGGGCGTGTAGACCCGGTGGCCGAGGTACTCCTCGAGGTTCTCCGGGGTCGCGTTGTGGGCGTGGCGGTCGCCGGTCGCGCGCGCCCGGGCCACCTTGCGGCACACCGTGGCGATCTGGCGCAGCAGGCCCCGCACGCCCGCCTCGAGCGTGTAATAGCGCACCATGGCGCGTAGCGATTCTTCGGTGATGGTGAGATCGCGCGCGGTGAGGCCATGCTCGCTCAGCAGGCGAGGCACCAGGAAGCGCCGCGCGATCTCGAGTTTCTCGTCCTCGCCGTAACCGGGGACCTCGATGACCTCGATGCGCTCCTGCAGCGCGTCGGGCACCAGCTCGAGATTGTTGGCGCACAGCAGCATCACCGCGTGCGAGAGGTCCAGCGGGATCCCCAGGTAGTGGTCGGTGAAGCGGGCGCTCTCCTCGGGATCGAGCAGGTCGAGCAGCATCTCGAGCACGCCGAGCCCGCCCTCGCCCATCAGACGGTCCACGCCGTCGATCATGAGCACCGGGTTGCGCACCCCGCAGTCGCGCAGCGCGCGCACGATCTTGCCCGGCTGCGCCCCCGGCACGTTGCGCGGCAGGCCCAGCAACTCGCTCGCATCGCTGGTCCCGGAGACGCTGATGCGGGCGAACGGGCGCCGCAGGGCGGCGGCCACGGCGGAGCCGAGCGAGGACTTGCCGGTGCCCGGAGGGCCCACCAGGCACAGGGTGGGTCCCGGCAGGTCGGGCTTGAGGCGGCGCACCGACAGGTATTCGGAGATGCGTTGCTTGGCGCGCGCCATCCCCAGGTGGTCGCGTTCGAGCGAGCGCTCCACCTGCTTCAGGGGCGCGTCCTCCGAGATGCTGCGCTCCCACGGCGTGGACCACAGCCACTGGAGGTAGGCGCGCACGTTGCCGGCCTCGGGCGAGCCGGGGGGCAGGCGGCGCAGGCGGTCCATCTCGCGGCGTGCCTGGCGGGCCACGGCGGGCGGGAGCTTGCTCGGCGGTCCTTTGGGCGCCGGGCGGGTTCCGACCTCCTGCTCGCGCCGCACGGGCTCCGGCAGGCTGGCGCTCGCGCGCAGAGTGCGGCTGGACCTCCGGACGGGAACCGATCTCGGCCGCGACGATCGTGCCATGACGTTCTCCCGGAAAGGGTTCGCTGGCTACGCTGTGGTCGGAGGGGAGCGCGACGGGCCCGCCCAATGCGATGGCTTACCCATTGTGATAAGCAAATCGCTGGCCGGGAGGGGGAAAAATCCCCGAGGGTCGCGATACTAT
>MFFQ01000020.1 GCA_001780165.1 Candidatus Eisenbacteria bacterium RBG_16_71_46
CGAGCAGGCGGTCGATACGGTGGTCGAGGAGCTGAAGCACATGTCCAAGGCCACGAAGGATAAGAAGGAGATCGCCCAGGTCGCCAGGATCGCCGCCAACAACGACAAGACGATCGGCGACTTGATCGGCGAGGCCATGGAGAAGGTCGGCAAGGACGGCGTCATCACCGTCGAAGAGGCCAAGGCGATGGAGACCACCCTCGAAGTCGTCGAGGGCATGCAGTTCGACCGCGGGTATCTCTCGCCTTACTTCGTGACCAATCCCGAGCGCATGGAGGTCGTCCTCGAGGACGCCCTGATCCTGATCCACGAGAAGAAGCTCAGCGTAATGAAGGACATGCTGCCGCTGCTCGAACAGGTTGCCCGGGCGGGCAAACCGCTCCTCATCATCGCCGAGGACCTGGAAGGCGAGGCCCTGGCAACCCTCGTGGTGAACAAGCTGCGCGGGACGCTCGCCTGCTGCGCCGTCAAGGCGCCGGGCTTCGGCGATCGCCGCAAGGCCATGCTCGAGGACATCGCGACCGTGAGCGGCGGCAAGGCGATTACGGAGGACCTCGGGATCAAGCTCGAGAATCTCAAGCTCGACGATCTCGGCCGCGCCAAGAAAGTAGTCGTGGACAAGGACAACACCACGATCATCGAGGGCGCCGGCAACACCAAGGACATCCAGGGCCGCATCAAGCAGATCCGGGCGCAGATCGAGGAGACGACCTCGGACTACGACCGGGAGAAGCTCCAGGAGCGGCTCGCGAAACTCGCGGGCGGCGTCGCCCTCATCAAGGTCGGGGCGGCCACCGAGACCGAGATGAAGGAGAAGAAGGCGCGGGTCGAGGATGCGCTCAACGCCACGCGGGCGGCCGTCGAGGAAGGGATCGTGCCCGGCGGCGGGGTGGCGCTGCTGCGCGCGGCGGAGGCCCTCGACAGCCTGAAGCTCTCGGGCGACGAGGGCACCGGTGTCAGCATCGTGCGGCGCGCGCTCGAGGAGCCGATCCGGCAGATCGTGGAGAACGCCGGGCTCGAGGGCTCCGTGGTCGTCGAGAAGGTCAGGACCATGGTTCCGGGCACGCGCGGCTTCGACGCCGAAACCAACGAGTATGTCGACATGATGCGCGCGGGGATCATCGACCCCACCAAGGTCGAGCGGGTCGCGCTGCAGCATGCGGCGTCGATCGCGTCATTGCTCCTGACGACCGAGGTGCTCGTCACGGACAGCCCCGAGGCCGGGAAGGCTGACCCCTCCATGACGCACGGTGGGGAGTACTAGCCTACCCGAGGTGACCAGGTCACAGCGGCTCGGCGGCCACACCGCCGGGCCGCTCCTCGAAGGCAAAGAGCAAAAGCAATGACTCGAGTGCGCCTGTGTCATACTCACGAGGTCTGGTTCGGTCGTAGGTTCGCTGTGGACCCCTCCCTCATCAGACCCTGTCTCTGGCGCGCGCGCTTCCGCTGCTCCAGAGCGTGTATCTCCACTGCGGGAGCTTCATACGGAGGTGCGCTATGGCGCACAAACTGTTCATCGGAGGCCTGCCGTTCTCGACGTCGAGCGATCGTCTTCGCGAAGTGTTCGCGCAGGCGGGCGGGGTCGAGTCCGCGACGGTCGTGATGGAGCAAGAGACCGGCCGCTCGCGCGGGTTCGGCTTCGTCGAGATGACGACGGCCGAAGATGCAGACGCGGCGGTCAAGAAATTCAACGGCCAGGAAATGGACGGCCGGACGTTGAAGGTCGAGATCGCCAAGTCCGGGGGCGCCGGCGGCAAGGGCGGCGGGTACCGCAGCAGCGACGGGCGCGGCGGTCGCTACTAGCGTGGAGGAGTGGTGGAGCGAGCTTGACAACGCCGTCCTCGCCTGTCTCAGGGAGCCCGGCGGGATGAGCCCAGAGGAGATCGGTCGCCGGCTCCACATGTCGGAAGGGGCAGCGGTCTCCGTACTGGGCATGCTCGCCCGAGAAGGCCGTGCCCGCATCGCCCGCGTCGAGGCCGTATGACCCTGGACGTCTTCGTCCAGGGTCCGCCTCGAGCGGCGGTGGAGGTCATCGGCTTCGCAGTGTCCATCGGCAGCCACTAAGGAGAGGCGCAACCCAATGCAGGTCACGGCGTTTTCAGCCCCGGCCAGTCCCGAATGGCGATGGCGCATCTGCGACTACGCGGGCGAGATGGTCGAAGAGTCGCGTCGCGGATTCCCGACGATTGCCGCCGCCGTGGCCACGGGGATGAAGCGGCTCGGTCAGATGAATCTCGACCAGGTCAAGGATGCTTTCCGGTCGAGGGCGGTTCGTAGCCACCGGCCGACCTCACGCCAGAGGCCGTGGTGACGCCTTCTCTGAGCGGTCGATCCATGACGGGGCTTGATGAGCTTCGTGAGCAGAACAAGATGACGTGGATCGGCCAGGAGCACGGATGGATCGGGGCGCCGGAGGAAATCGTAACGGCACTCTCGAAGGACGGCTTCGAAGAGTGCAAGCGCGAGATGACGACGAGCCGGCGTGATCTCCGGCCCGCGGGCGGCTTGTGGCAAGGAGTCAATCCGCGCAACGGCTCGGTGGCCTCGGCGATCTGGGTGACTCGCCCGGCCTGGCATCAGGCCATCGTCTTCATCGATATCGATGGGAAGTCGTTCAAGGGTGACGACGGCCACCCGGCGGTCGGACGTGATCCGTACAACGAGGAGGGCGGTGGGGGCTAGCCGTCCTGGGGGACGCGATGATCGGCCAGGAGGATAGGATGTTCACGAGACCCTTCGGGGAGAATCGAAGAGCCGGTGTGTTTCTCTCCCGTGTCTTGCTTTGGGTCTCTTGCCGGCACCCGTCTATTCCTGACGGGGTTCCCGTGCATGATTTCCTTCCGCTCTCCGGAGTGTTGCGCGACGCAGACTCCCGCCGTCAGCGCGTGGAAACAGGACGCGACCGGATTGAACGGACGTAAGGATCGTGCCCGGCCGGCCGCGCTCTTCCGTCGCTCCTGAGACGGCAAAGGCCAGCGCCCACGTGCCTACGGAGTTTGCACCACAGCCATTCGAAGAGCCAATCCGCGCGGAACTCTTCGGCGTTGAGCGCCTCGAGCAGCACGCCGAGAGCCTGGCCGCGGCCCAGCGCGTCACGAGCTCGCCGGAGAGGGGCCGCCGACTGTTGCCGCGCGTCTCCGATAACGGACGCGTGCTGCGCGAGGCGTATCGCGTGATCGCCGAGGCGGTCCGAGAGGGCCGCGCGATCGCCCCGGCGGCGGAATGGCTGGTCGACAACTTCCACGTGGTGGACGAACAGCTGCGCGAGATCCGCGACGACCTGCCGGCCGGCTTCTATCGGCAGCTGCCCAAGCTGGCCGAGGGGCCCCTCGCAGGCTATCCGCGCGTCTACGGGCTGGCCTGGGCGTTCGTCGCGCACACGGACAGCCGCTTCGATCCGGAAGCGCTCCGTCGATTCGTCCACGCCTACCAGCGCGTGCAGCCGCTGAGCATCGCTGAGCTCTGGGCGGTGGCGATCACCCTGCGGGTCGTGCTCGTCGAGAATCTTCGTCGCCTGGCGGAGAGCATCGTCCGCGGGCGGGCCGCGCGCGAGGAGGCCGACGCGCTGGCAGACGACCTGCTCGGGATCGGCGATCGGCCTGTGGCGCAAGCGGCGGTGGCCCTCCAGCGGCTCGAGGGCGCCCGGCTGGTGACCGCCTTCGCGGTGCAGCTCGTCCAGCGGCTGCGCGATCAGGACCCCGCTGTCACACCGGCGTTGCTCTGGCTTGACGGACGCTTGGCGGCCCAAGGGACGACATCCGATGACATCGTCCGGGTCGAGCATCAGCGGCAGGCTGCGATGAACGTGACCGTCCGGAACGTGATTCTGAGCATGAGCCTGATGTCCGCGCTCGATTGGGCCGAATTCTTCGAGAGCGTCAGCCTGGTCGACGAAGTGCTTCGAGCGGGCACTACCTATCGCGCGATGGACTTCGTGACGCGAGACCGTTACCGGCACGCGATCGAAGATCTCGCGCGGGGTTCGGGCCGATCCGAGCTCGACGTCGCCCGGGAAGCGGTGCTCCACGCGACGCGCGCCCGGAGCGGCAACGACCCCCACGACGCCCGCCGAGATGACCCGGGCTACTATCTCATCGCGAAAGGGCGCAGGGCCTTCGAGCTGGCGCTCGGCTTCCGGGCTCCCCTAGGGCGCCGGCTGCTTCGCGCCTACGTCGCGTCGGCGACGCCCGGTTACCTCGGAACGATCGTTGCCCTCAGTGGGCTCATTCTCGCGCTGCCCCTCTTCCATGCCGCTCGATCGGGGGCCGGCCCGTTGAGTCTGCTCCTGCTCGGGCTACTGGCGGCCGTCCCCGCTTCGGACCTCGTGATCGCGTTTGTGAATCGATGGGTCACGGTACTGCTCCCGCCGCGCGTGCTGCCTCGCCTCGAGCTGCGCGATGGCGTGCCCTTGACACTGGGCACGATGGTCGTCGTGCCCGCCCTCTTGACCGACCGCGCAGAGGTCGACGAGCTGCTCGAGCGGCTGGAAGTGCATTACCTGGCGAATCCGGACGGCGATCTTCGTTTCGCCCTTCTAACCGACTGGCCGGATGCGCCCACGGAGAGCATGCCGGGTGACGAGGAGAGTCTCGCCGCGGCGCGCGAGGGGATCGTGGGTCTGAACCGACGCTACGGTCCCATGCCGGGTGGCAGCCAGCGATTCCTTCTCTTCCACCGCCGGCGGCTCTGGAACGAGAGCGAGCGGACGTGGATGGGGTGGGAGCGCAAGCGCGGGAAGCTCCACGAGCTGAATCGCCTCCTCCGAGGAGCGACGGACACCACGTTCGTCACGAGCGCCGCGAGCCCGGCTCGAATCCCGGGTGGCCCGAGCGAGATGCGCGAGGTTCCGGGCGACGTCCGGTACGTCATCACGCTCGATTCCGACACGCGGCTGCCGCGAGGAGCCGTCAATCGGCTGGTCGGGACGATGGCGCATCCTCTCAATCGCCCGAGGCTCGATCCCGGCACGCGGCGTGTCGTCGAAGGGTACGCCGTGCTTCAACCGCGAGTCACGCCGCCGCTGCCCGGTGGCGAGAGCTCCTTCTTCCAGCGCCTTTCGTCGGGTCCGTCCGGTATCGACCCATACGCCGCGGCTGTGTCCGACGTCTACCAGGACCTCTTCGGCGAGGGCTCGTACACGGGCAAGGGAATCTATGACGTGGACGTGTTCGAGGCGGCGCTGGCGGGACG
>MFFQ01000021.1:0-11767 GCA_001780165.1 Candidatus Eisenbacteria bacterium RBG_16_71_46
CGAATATCATACCAACGCACAGCTCGAAAGCGCGCGTCGCAATCGTTTCCATTCGTGCGTGCATTTGCGACAACGCGCGCGTTTGCGCTCGCTAAACCGTGCTCGGAGATCGCGCCTCAACGGCGTCCGCATCGCGGCCGGCAGCGCGGGCGGACGCCGCTGGGCGCCAAGCTACTGCTGAATCTTGTAGGTCGGCCTCACCGGCTTCTTCGGGGGATGCGACTTGAGCTGCTCGAGGCAATAGTCGATCGCGCGCTCGAGTTGCGGATCGTGACCCGCGACCATGTCCGAGGGTGTGTTCTCGACTTCGACGTCCGGGTCCACGCCGTGATTTTCGACTACCCACCGGCCGCTCGCCGCGTCCCACATGCCGAAGTCCGGCATCGTGACGCGCCCTCCATCCACCAGCGGCAGGTTCTTGCTGATCCCCACCAGGCCACCCCAGGTGCGCGTTCCGATCACCGGGCCGATGCCCTGCATGCGGAAGTAGTAGGGCAGCGCGTCCCCGCCCGAGCCCGCGTAGTGGTTGACGATCATGCACTTCGGCCCGTCGATCGCGGTGGACGGGGTGCGAAAGTCACGGCCGTCGCGCGTGGACCAGTAGACCCACGTGTCGCGCTTCATGCGCTCGATGAAGAAATCGGGGATGAAGCCGCCGCCGTTGAACCGCTCGTCCACGATCAACCCCTGCTTGTCCACCTGCGGGTAGTATTGCTTGCTGAACTCCTGGATCCCGGCGGTGGCGGTGTTCGGCAAATGGATGTAGGCGATGCGGCCGCCGGTCGCCTGGTCCACCTTCGCGCGGTTGTCGTTCACCCACGCCGTGTAGCGCAGGCTCACCTCCGAGGCCACCGGCACCACCGTGTAGGTGCGGGGCCGGGGATCGGTGGGGGAGCGGCCGACGGTGATGCGCGTCTGCTTGCCGGTGGTGCCGACGAACGCCGCAAAGAGGTTCTCGGGCGCGCGCAGCGGCCGGCCGTTGACCGCGAGCAGGACGTCGCCCTCGCGCACCTGGACGCCGGGGACGCCGAGCGGTGCTGCGACTCTGGAATTCCAGTCGCGCTCGCGGTAGATGGTCTTGAAGCGATAGCGACCGCTTGCGCGGTCGAAGTCGTAGTCGGCTCCGAGCAGGCCCACGTCCACCTTCGGTACCTCGGGGTAGTCGCCGCCGCCCACGTAGGTGTGCGAGGTGCCGAGCTCGCCGATCAGCTCGCCGAGGATGTAGTTGAGGTCGGCGCGATGCGCCACGTAGGGCACGAGCTGGCGGTAGCGCTCGCCGATCGCCTTCCAGTCGAGCCCGCCCATTGCCGGGTCGTAGTAGAAGTCGCGCTCGAGCCGCCATGCCTCGTTGAACATCTGCATCCACTCCCGCGGCGGGTCCACCCGCGCCATCAGCGTGCCGGCTTCGATCTTGCCGTCGCCGACCTTGCTCTCCTTCGAGGTCTCGACGATGCCGAGCGTCTTGCCCGACTTGTAGAGCACCTTGTCGCCGTCCCTGGACGGGGCGTATCCCTCGATCCCCGAAACCACGGTCTTGGTCTCGCGCTTCTCGAAGTCGAAGCGCTTGAGCGTCGCGTTTCCACCGCCGTCGCCCTCGTCCTCGTCGGGCGTCGGGGGGCCCAGCTCGAGGAACAGCAGTTGGCCCTTGAAGACCGCGAGCGCCCGGTAGCGTGAGGCCGCCGCCGGCACCTCGTCGATCCGCTCCACGATGCCCGCCAGGTCCACGCGCCAGGCGCCGGCCCCCTGGCCGGCGGCCGGCTTGCCCTTACCCTTGCCCTTGCCGGAGTCCTTGCCCTCGTCGTCGGACTTGGCGGCGGCTCCGGTCTCTTCGTCGCTCAGGGGGGCCACCGGCGAGCGCAGCGTGTCGCGCAGCGTCGCCGCGTAGATCTTGTCAGTGGCCGAGAACTGGAAATCGAGTTCGAAAGCGCCGATCTCGGGATTGAAGGTGCGGCGCGAGATGAAATAGAGATAGTCGCCCGCGGGATCGAACGCGGGCGAGAAGGTGTCGTGCATCCCGTCCGTCACCGGGGTCACCTGGCCGCCGGCGACCGAGTAGAGCATCAGCTTCCGGAGCTGGTTGACTTCGGGCCGGGAGTACGCGATCCAGCGCGAGTCTCCCGACCAGGCGAAATCGAAGATGTCATCGTCCTCGCTCTTGTCCACGCGCGTGAGCTTGCCGGTCGCGACGTCGCACCACCACAGCGTGTGGGTCTTGTCCGAGAACGCGAGCTTCTTCGAGTCGGGAGACCATCGCGGCGGATAACGGAAGGTCGTCCCGCCGCGCGTGACCTGGCGGTCCGGGCTCGATCCATCCGAGCCGATGACGTGCAACTCGTACTCCCCGCCGGCGTCCGACAGGAAGGCGATCCAGCGGCCGTCCGGCGACCAGGCGGGGTCGCGCTCGCGTACGCCCGGGGTGTTGGTGAGATTGCGCACGTCACCCTTCTCGCCCGGGACGGTGAACAACTCGCCGCGGGCGGCGATCACCGCGCGCTTCGCCGAGGGCGAGAGGTCGCCCGCGGTCGTCCACTCCGCCACGTTGCGGTACTCGGGGCGGGCGTCCGGCTTGTCGTCGGGGACCAGGACGTGGATCTGCGTCACCTGCTCGCCGGGCAGGCTCATGACGTAGAGGTAGCCGCCGTTCTCGAATACGATCGCGTCGCCGCCGAGGCTCGGCCACTTGACGTCGTACTCGGTGAATCGGGTCACCTGCCGGTGGGTCTTGCGGTCGAGGTCGTACGCCCACAGGTTCGCGGTGCGGCCGCCGCGGTCGGACGCGTAGTAGATGGTTCGGTCGTGCCACATCGGCCACTCGTCGGGCCCGGGCCAGTCGGTGATCTTCTCGGAGCTGTTGTTGCGGAAGTCGTAGACCCAGAGGTCCGGAGCGTTGCCGCCCTTGTAGTGCTTCCACGTCCGGTTGTCGTACGAGGGCGACACGAAGGCGATCTCGCTGCCGTCGCCGGAGAAGGTGGCGTACCCGCCGGTGGGCAACGCCAGCATTTCCTCGAAGCCGCCCCGCGCCGGGATCTTGAAGAAGCGGTCGAAGCGCACCGGCGCCGAGGCGCGCCGCGAGCGGATCAGGATCGACTGGCCGTCGGGATACCACTCGGCCACCTGGTCGGGCGAGGGATTCCACGTGAGCCGCTGCGGCTCGCCACCGTCGACCGGCACCGTGAACGCGTCCAGGTTGCCGTCGTACTCCGCGGTGAAGGCCACGGTCCTGCCGTCAGGAGAGAGCTTGGGAAAAGCCTCGATGCCCTGACCGCTGGTGAGCCGTGCGGCGACGCCGCCGGCGCGACCCACCTTCCACAGATCGCCGGCGTAGACGAAGACGATCTGGTCGTTCTGAATGTCGGGCTGCCGCAGCAGCCGGCACTCCTCGAGCGCATGGGCCGGCGCCGCCAGGAGCCCCGCGAGGAGCGTGAGGGCGAGAGTCGGGGGGAGCAGACGGGACGAGTTCATGGGAGATGCGCCTTTCTACGAGTGGGGACGACCAAAGAAGGCCTGAGGCTCAGTCTCTGTCCACCGTCGCGGGGGGTCAAGAGACGCGCCGGTCGCCGCCGGGTCGCGCGTCGAGCCGGCGGCCCGAACGCGGCCGCTGCGCCGCCGGCTCAGAGGGCGGCGCGCTCTCGGGGTTCTACGCTCCACGGGCGCATCGGGTTGCGGCCGCAGGCGAGTTTCGACTTGCGCTTCTCGTGAATTCCTACAATCCTTCCATGGCTTCGGTTCGTCCCGGAGGCATGGTGGAACTCGTCTCGCAACGGCAGAATTCGCGGGACCGGAGATGCCACCGGGATCGGACCCGGAGAACCGGTCGCGTTGACCGGGCGCGGCCGCCGCGCACCGGCGGCAGTTCACATCGGGCAGCGATGCCCAGTCTGCTAAGGAGTTTCAAGTGGCTCTCGGTACCGTGAAGTGGTTCAACGAGGCGAAGGGATTCGGCTTCATCTCCCAGGAGGGCGGCGAGGACGTTTTCGTGCATTTCTCTGCCATTCAAGGTGACGGGTTTCGCACCCTCGCCGAGGGAGAGCGTGTCGAGTTCGAGATCACGAAGGGGCCCAAAGGGCTGCAGGCTTCAAACGTCCGCAAGGCCTAGTCGCCTGGTCTAACCACCTCATGCTTCGAGGGGCGTCGCGCGAGCGGCGCCTCTCTCGTTTTCCAGGGCCTCCCGGGAGCCCGATCCCGGGGGCGACGGTCCGCCCCCCCGGGCCTCCGAGGCGCCGCATGCAGTCGGGTGCGCGCCCCGCCCGTCGCCTTCCGCCCGGCCTCCGCTGCGGCCGCCGCCGCTCGCGGGCCGGCGCGCGCCCCCGGACGCCGCCGGCGCCCCCTGCGTGCTGGCGACCCTCTCTGCTCCGGACCCTGGCCCGGCCCGCCCCGCCACACTCCGCGCCCCGCCCCCGCCGCGCCCTCGCCCTGCTTTCGCCTCAAGCGCCGGGGCCACGCCGCCGATAAACCCGATGTCCATTTCCTTGGCAGCCTATGGCGTTAGCCGCGAACCCACGGAAACCATGAGCGTCAATCCCCGTCTCGAACCGGCTGATCCCCAGAGCGAGCGCACGCCCGAGCAGGAGGCGGCCATCAAGGTCGCCGGCCTGTGGGTGGGGCAGTTCGCCCGGACGCTCAAGACCTGCCGCCTCTACGACGGAAACAACCCGACCGTCATCCGGTTCCGGGACGAGCTGGCCGCGGCGCTGCGCCGGATCCTCGCCGAGCACGGGGACATGACCTTCCATTTCACGTCGGACGACGTGCTATTCGAAGACGTTTCGCTCTACCCCGCGCGCTCCCGCGACGACAACCTCGCGCTGCCCTTTCACCGCGACGGGGTCCGGGCGCTCCTTTTCCGCGCCGGAATCGAGCCCCGGGAAGTCGACGCGCTGGTGGACGCGGTGCTCCACGTCACCGGCCAGAACCAGGGCCAGGACGACCTGGTGACCATGCTGTGGGAGGCGCAGCTCCATCACCTGGACCTGGACTACGTTCCCTCCGAAGGCGACGTGGGAGGCGCCCCGCTGCAGGACAACGCCGAGGTCATGCCCTGGCCGACCGGGGCGATCGAGGACGAGACGAGCGCGGAAGGCGAGGCTCAGGCCGAATCCGAGGGGGGCGACAAGAAGGGGCGCTCCGACGACTGGAGCGTCGGCGACAGTACCGCGGAGATCGAGGCCGGCTACGAGGAGCTGGCCGCGCTCTCGCGCTCCGAGGTCGATCGTTTCCAGGGTGAGTTCACCGCCGAGCACGAGGTCCCGGTCGTGACCGCCATCCTGGCGATCGCCGACGCCTATCTGCGCGCCGGATCGGGCGCCGACGACCGTTTCGAGCTGGCGCGCTTCCTGCCGCGCGTGTTGCGGCAGGCGGTGACGCACGGCGCCTGGGCCGAGGCGCGCGAGGCGATCCTGCTGCTGCGCGAGTGCGGCAACCAGGAGTGGTCGATCGAGACGTTCGCGCAGGAGCTGATGCAGCCGATCTCGGTGTCGAGCACGGTCGAACAGCTGGAACAGCAGGAGGAGGCCGAGATCTCGGCGTGCGTGACGTTCGCCCGTGAATTCGGCGATCCGGCGGTGGACTGGCTGTGCCTGCTTCTCGCCGAGAGCCAGAACCGTTCGACGCGACGCCTGATCGCCGAGACCCTGGCGGATCTGTGCCGCTCCAACCCCGAACGCCTGGCGCCCTGGCTCTCGGACCCCCGCTGGTACGTGGTGCGCAACGTCGTGCACATCCTCGGCTGGATCGGCGGCAGCTCGATCGTCGGATTGCTGCAGAATGCCCTGCGAAACCCCGATCCGCGCGTGCGGCACGAAGTGGTCGCCGCGCTCAGCCAGGTGGATCCCGCCGTCGCCAGGCCGCTGCTGCTGCGGGCGCTGAACGGCGCGGACCCACGGATGTTCAGCGCCGCCCTTCACCAGCTGTCGGCGGCCAAGGACATCACGACCTCCCGAGTGCTGCTCGGGCTGCTCAAGGAGCCGAGCTTCGACGAGCGCTCGTTCGAGGAGAAGCGCGCGATCTACTCGGCGCTGGCCGCGGCGGGTGGCGACGAAGTGCTGCCCGAGTTGGAGGCCGAGCTGCACAAGGGCAACTGGTTTGCCCGTGGCCAGGAGGCCCACCGTCAGGCGGTTGCCCGCTGCATCGCCCGCATCGGCACCGCGCTCTCCAAGATGATCCTCCTGCGCGGCGCGCAGTCACGGCGCGGGCCGGTGCGCAAGGCGTGCGAGGACGCACTCGCGGGGTTCACGGAACGTGACTGAACATCTCTCGAATCAGATGCCGGGATCGCACCCGCAGGACATGGACAACGCCCTGCTGCTCGAGATCGGCGCGCCCCTGTTGGTACGCTTCGCCGCTTTGCTGCGAACCGCCCGGACCCACGACGTGACCAACCAGGCGTTCCAGCGCCAGGTCCAGGAGCTGCTCGGGCTGATCGGGCGCGGGCTGGAGGAGGAGCAGGAGATCGCCTTGGTCGCGGTCGCGGACTACTTCTACATCAACGGCGTCCGCATCAAGGCCCAGGCCGCGCTGCTCTCCGTCTACCACGCGCTCATGTCGGAATTCGAACAGCGCTCCCTCGGCGGCATCCGCTTCCTCGACGGAGTGAACGCCGCGGAGTTCGAGCGCTTCATCCAGTTGTTCCTCGCGGCGGACGATTCCGGCGTGTCCGAGCGCCTGGCGGAGGCGATCAAGGAGGCGAACATCGAGCACATCGTGCCGGTGGCGGCGGTCGAGCTGGAGGAGGACGACCTCACGCGGCAGCTCGAAGACAAGAAGGACCCCGCCACGGAGCGCGGCCGCGCCAAGCGGGTCTTCTGGCGCGCGGTACTCGGCACCAAGAAGATCGTGCTGCGCGCGAAGCAGACCGGCCGGCCGGATCTGCGGCACGCGAAGCGGCTGGTGCAGCCGGTGGTGGACAGCATCCTGCGACACGAGTACTCGATCGTCGGGCTCACCGCCCTCAAGGACCACGACGAGTACACCTACGCCCACTGCGTCAACGTCAGCGTGCTCTCGATCAGCATGGGTCAGGTGCTCGGTCTCTCTCGCCAGGCGCTGGCCGACCTCGGCGTCGCCGCCCTGATGCACGACGTCGGCAAGATCGCGATCCCGGCCGAAGTGTTGCAGAAGCCGGCGTCGCTCAGCCCGGACGAATGGGGCATGATCCGCCGGCATCCGCTCGAGGGCGTCAAGATGATGATCCGCATGCCCGGGCTCTCCCCGCTCACCCTCGATTCGATGCGGGTGTGCCTCGAGCACCACATGAACTTCGATCGCACCGGCTACCCCGAGGTGAAGCGCGAGTGGGGGCAGGCGACGCTGTCGCGCATCGTCGCCGTGGCTGACTGCTTCGACGCCATCACCGCCCACCGCGCCTACCACAAACGCCCGCGCAGCTCGTTCGAGGGCCTGCAGCACCTCATGGGACCCGCGCGCGTGCAGTTCGACCCGGCGGTGTTGTGGGCGCTGGTGAAGACCATCGGGCTCTATCCTGCGGGCTCGGTGCTGTTGACCGAATCCGGCCACGTGGTGCTGTCGATCAGCCCCAACCCCGAGGATCTGCGGCGGCCCAACTGTCGCGTGCTGGTGCGCCCCGACGGCACCATGGAGCCCGAGGAAAGCGGTGAGAGCTGGAATCCGATGCCCGCGGACCAGAAGGTCGTGCGGGTGCTGCGGCCGGAGGAGACCACGGTCAATACCGGCGAAATCCTCGCCGCCTAGGCTCCGTCCGCAACCGCCCGGGGGGCTGCGTTGCGCGGTCGGCTCCTCACTCCAATGTGGCCCAGGGCCACGATTGTCGCCACTCGACCGCGACGCCTTGCCCGCGGGCGCTTGCGGACGGAGCCTTGCTGGTTCGCGGCGCGGCGACCGGACGCACGAACGGGCGGCGCCTCGCGGACGCCGCCCGCCGTGTTTCGGTGAGCCCGCTGCGCGGCCTTGGACGCTCCCCGTCTCCAACCGCGCCGGTCGAACTCACACGCTCGTCAGCTCATTCGTCCCAGCCCCGATCGCCATCGTCCCAGCCCCGATCGCCATCGTCCCAGCCCCGATCGCCATCGTCCCAGTGCCGATCGCCATCGTCCCAGTGCCGCCAGCTGCCGTGTTCGTAGTGGTAGCTGTGCCAGCGACCCGTGCGGACTTCGATGACCCGGATGACGCGCGGGTGATGGTGATACCGGAGGTGCGCGCCGTAGGCATCGAACGACGCGAAACGCGCGTGGCAGTATGGGTCGTCGTAGACGTAGACGGGGGAGACGGTCTGGTGGAGGGTCGCGCCCAGGAACAGCCCGCCGAGGAACCCCGCCAGCACCGGAGCCGCGTCGCCGTGCCTCCGGATGACCACCCGTCGCGGCGGGCCATAGTCGTGCCGCACGACACGGGTCTCGATCTGGGGCTTCCAGCGGACCTTGGGCTCCTTCCACTGCTTCGCGCCGCCCGCCTGGGCGGCTGGTGCCACCAGCATGACCGCGAGCAGGGCGAGCAGCAGAGCGGCGGTCCACCGCTTGGACGTCGTCTTGAAGAACATGGCTTCCTCCCGTCGGTGAAGTGCTGCGTGAAGCTCACCGAAGGACACAGCAGGGTGTGTGCCACGACGAAGTCGCCGAGCATCGCGTTGTGGCGCATGGAGATGCGCCGCCGGCCTCGCGCCGGTGGGCGCCGGCTGTGGCGGGGGCGCTACAACCGGCGCGGCGCCCCTGCCGCGCCGGCGCTAGGCGGGCGTCGCGGGCGGCTCTCCGAGCCGCCGCGTCGGCAGGATCCGGATCAGGATCGCCAGGATCACGAAGGGTAGGGCGAGCAGGACCAGTGCGGTGAGCAGTCCCTCCATCCCCAGGACCTCCATCTTGTAAGTCATCAGACCCCGGAAGCTCTTGGAGAACAGCTGCCCGCCGATCACCACGTTCCAGCGGGTGCTGAAGATGCCGAGCTGGATCAGGATGACGGCGATGAAATAGAGCAGCTTCCTCATGTCGTCGTTGAAGTGCTTGAGACGCGCGATCACGAGAATCCCCAGCGGGATGAGCATGCCGAGCAGGATCTGCAGCACCACGAGGTTCATGAACAGCTTGAGCGAGATCAGCTCGCCGAGGATCTTGATCGACTCCTCGCTCTCGTAGAGCCGGTGGATGAAGTCGAGCCCCTCCAGCGAGAAATCGACGATCACCGCGTAGAACAGGTACGAGGTGATGGTGTCGAGGCACTTCATGTCGATCTTCTCGTTCCTCATCGCCGTGATGATCATGTAGAGGAAGATGACCATCGCGATACCCGAGACGATGGCCGACATGAGGAACACGATCGGCATGAGCACGCTGCCCCACCAGGGGTTGGCCTTCACCGATCCGAAGATGAAGCCCACGTAGCCGTGGAGCAGGAAGGCCGAGGGGATGCCGATGATGGTGATCACCTTGATGGCCTTGCGATCGAAGGCCAGGCCCGCGTCGCTGGCGTCCCGCGAGAAGAGCGCCAGCACCCGGTGAATCCAGCGCAGGGGCGGGCGTTCGCTCTGCGACAGGACCACGAGATCGCGCCGGTACTCGAACCAGATCTCGAGGAGCAGCACGCCCATGAGATACCAGGCGTAGACGAACCCGAACATGGCCATCGCCGAGGAGAGGTTGGGCGTCAGGAAGATCTCGAACGAGCGCAGTGGCGAGCCGAGATGGAGCAGCAGGGGGAACGGGGCGATCAGCAGGAACGCCAGCGCGGTCAGCAGCGAGAGCCGGTAGGTCGGCTGCAGCTCCTTGACGTTGAACACCTTCACCAGCGACGCGAGAATGAACGCGCCCGCGACCAGCCCCGTGATGTACGGATAGACCACGATCAGGATCGACCAGTGGATCTCGATCTCGTTGGGATAGATGTACCCGGTGACCTGGTGCAGAAGTTCCTGCAGGCCCTGCGGGATCTCGGCGATCATCGCACTTCACCGTCGAATCCGGCGTAGTAGACCTTGGGCTCCGTGTTCAGCGCCGGCTTGAGCACGTTGGTCTTGTTCATCCGCTGGAATCGGACCAGTCGACTGGCCTTACTGCTCAAGTCGCCGAACACCCGCGCCTGGGTCGGACACACCTCGACGCAGGCGGGGTTCAGCCCCTTCACCACGCGGTGGTAGCAGAACGTGCACTTGTCGGCGGTCTTGGTCCGGGGGTTGAAGAAGCGGGCACCGTAGGGGCAGGCCTGGATGCAGTAGCGACAGCCGATGCACCGGTTGTCATCCACCAGGACCACCCCGTCGACCGTGGAGAAGGTCGCGCCCACGGGGCAGACCTGGACGCACGGTGGATGGGCGCAATGGTTGCAGAGCTTGGGGACGAAGAAGCTGCGGATCGTGTCCTTCTCCTGCTCGGGGGTCTCGCTCCGGCGCTCGGTGTCCACGCTGATGCACTCGACCTCGGCCTCGCCGTTGCGCTTGATCGAGTACCGCTCGACCCAGGTGCGGAAGTAGAACGGCTCGGGGGGGACGTTGTTCTCCGCCTTGCAGGCCTCCACGCAGCGATTGCAGCCGATACACTTGTCGATCTCGATCCCCATGCCGTAGTAGTGATTCGCCGGCACGTAGCTCCCGATCGCGCCCGCGCCGGCGGTGGTCTCGGCGGCACCCGCTTCGCGTGCCAGGGTGGCCAGCACGGCGCTCGCCGGGATGAAGAAAATCGTGCCTTCGAGGAATTGACGCCGGTTCATCACCGTGCCTCCGGCAGGTGTGGGTAGTGGCACTGCCAGCAGAGATAGTTGTCGCCGTGCGTCGCCAAATCGACCTTGGGGGCATCGGGGTTCTCGGAACCCGTCGCGTGGCATCCCCCGCAGAACTCCCGTGTCTGCGGTTTGGACGGCGGCGCGCTGCGCGGAGAGATCCGGTGTTGCCGGCTCACGGTGTGACAGGTCGCGCACGGGAGCAGCGCGTGACTGGAGACTTCTTTGCTGCGCGCGATCTGGGCGTGGCAGGCGGAACACTCCCTCGGCGTCTCCGGCGGCACCGGGTCGTGCGGGTTGTGGCACGTGATGCAGGCCCTGAGCGGGTTGTGGGCCGAGGGGTTGATCTGTGGGAATCCGGTCGGCCGCGACGCGTCGTATGCGTGGCACACGGGGCAGAACTTCCGGTCCCGCGGCGCATAGGGCTTCACCTCCAGCGGGTCCTCCGTGTGCCGGGCCGAAGGCCCGTGGCAGGTTTCGCACGCGAGCGTCTTGTGGTAGCCGCTCTCTTTCCTTTCGAATTCCTCCTCGTGGCACTCCCTGCACGCGACCGCCCCGGCGAAACTGATCGGCTTCGCCACTTCGCGTTCGACGGTGGAGGATCGATGGAGCTTGGTGGAGAAGAAGGCCGGGGGGATCAACACGAAGCGCACGAGCACCGCGGCCACGAGAATCGCCGCGGTCACGATGCCGAGCCGAACGATCTGGTCGGGGACCCTCACCCACCCTCCTTCCTTCCTGGCCGCCGGGGGGCGGGCCGAGCGTCGTCGTGAGCCACCGCGCTGTCGCGGGGGAGTTCCGGCCAGCGGGCTACCGTGGGAGCAGCAAACGGACCGAAAACGCACGAGTGGCTCGCCGAGAGGTGCGAGACTCGGTAACACCTTGGGAAATAGTCCCATCGGATACCGGGGCCGGGGACCGCGACGATCCTGACGAGGCCCGGGCCGGCTGCCAGGTTGACCAAGTTATGACAGATTGACACGAGGTGGCAGTCCCGCTCATTGCGGTGGAGGCCCATCGAGCGGGCTCGGCAATCGCCCGCCAGATCGGGAGGGGTCACCTGCCCGGGCACGTCGGGAGCGGCCGGGGC
>MFFQ01000021.1:11802-18430 GCA_001780165.1 Candidatus Eisenbacteria bacterium RBG_16_71_46
TTGCGGTGGAGGCCGGGCGAGCGGGCTCGGGAATCGTCCGCCCGACGTGGAGGGATCACCTGCCCGGCCACGGCGGCAGCGGCCGGGGCGCTCGGTTCGCGCGGGGCGTGCTAGCCCGCGGGCCGCCTGCCGCGGCCGCCGGATCCCTCGCGCGGCGCCCGCCCGGCATCCTGCAGCGCGCGTCGCAGCAGGAACTCGATCTGCGCGTTGAGGCTCCGCAGGTCGTCGCCCGCCCAGCGCTGCAGGGCCTCGAAGGTCGCCGGATCCAGCCTCAGGAGGAATGGCCTGCGCCGTGCCACGTCCGCCTTCTACTGGTACAGCGTACCGGTGTTGACCACGGGCTGGGTGTCGCGGTCGCTGCAGAGCACGACCAGGAGGTTGCTCACCATCGCCGCCTTGCGCTCCTCGTCGAGCGAGATGACCTCGCGCTTCGAGAGCTCCTGGAGCGCCATCTCGACCATGCTGACCGCGCCCTCGACGATCTTGGCGCGCGCCGCCACGACCGCGCTCGCCTGCTGGCGCCGCAGCATCGCGCTCGCAATCTCGGGCGCGTAGGCAAGGTGGCTGATGCGCGCCTCGATCACCTCCACGCCGGCCTGCGACAACCGCTCCTGGATCTCCTTCTTGAGCTGCTCGGCGATGTCCGCGGTGTGCCCGCGCAGCGACATCTGCCCCTCGACGTGGGCGTCGTAGGCGTAGGAGGTTGCGAGGTTGCGCAGCGCGGCCTCGCTCTGGACGTGGACGAAATTCTCGTAGTTGTCCACCTGGAACACGGCCTCGGCCGTGTCCACCACCTTCCACACCACGACCGCGGCGATCTCGATCGGATTGCCGTCGTTGTCGTTGACCTTGAGCTTCCCGCTCTCGAAGTTCCGCACCCGGAGTGAGACCCGCTTGCGGGCGGTGAACGGGTTCACCCACCAGAGTCCGGGGTGGCGCAGCGTGCCGACGTAACCGCCGAAGAGCTGGACCACCAGCCCCTGGTTGGGGTTCACGACCGAGAGCCCGGCGAAGCAGAAGGCGAGCGCGACGATCAGGAACGCGCTACCGAAGATCTCCCAGCCCGACCCGGCGCGTGCGGCGGGGACGAACCAGGCCACCGCGACGACCACGATGGCGACGATGAGCGTCACCAGCATCAGGACGCCGGGTGCGGCTGAAGCCCTGTTTTCGCGAAGCATGGCGAGACCCTCCTCGTGGGTGATAGCCAAGTGATATCATAAAGATGCCATCGGCGTCGAGGGGATTCGGCTTTTCGCAGGGGGCGCCGGCCCGCCCGGCCGCGAGAGCCCGGCGCGCGGCCGCGCCGGGCGCCGCCAGGTCGAGCGTCGCGCGCGCCTCCCGCCCGCCGCGCGCCGGCAGCCACGGTCCCGCGGCCGCCGGGACTGCGGTAGAGTGGTCGGCATGGATCGTCTGCCGGTCGAGTTGGGCGCCCTGGGCTTCCAGGCCGTGGTCACCAGCCTGCTCGCCATCGTCTACCTGCGGCTCTGGCAGCGGCAGCATCAGGCGTTCTTCGGCACCTGGGCGCTCGCCTGGACGCTCTACGTGGCCCGGCTCGGCCTGATCTCGCTGTACATCGTCTCGCGCCTCGAGTTCTGGCTCTTCCTCCACCAGGCGGTGACCGGCCTCACCGCGCTCCTGCTCCTGTGGGCGGCGCTCCAGTTCTCGCGCGGGGCGCGCTGGCGCTGGTCCTACTCGTGGTTGGGCGTGGCGGCGGTGGCCTGGGCCTTCTTCGCGATCGTCGTGGTCCACAGCATGATGGCGGCGGGCATCACGGCGGCGCTGCTGCTCTCGGGCGTGACGTTGTGGACCGGCATGGTGTTCTGGGGCTACCGGCAGCGCGTGCACTCGGCCGGAGCCACGGTGCTGGCCTGGGCCTTCACGCTCTGGGGATTTCACCACCTCGACTATCCGCTGCTCCGGCCGCTGGGCAGCGGGGTGCTGATCGGAGTGTTCATCGACGTGCTCTTCATCATGGTGGTGGCGCTGGGCACGTTGTTCATGGTGCTGAGCGACGGGCGGCGCACGCTCGAGCAACGGACCGCCCAGCTCGAGCAGCTCACGCAGCAGCTGCTGCGGGCGCAGGAGGACGAGCGCCGGAGGATTTCGCGCGAGCTGCACGACGAGGCCGGGCAGGTCCTGACCGCGGTGAAGATCGAGCTCGATCTCGAGGGCCGGCGCGAGGCGAGCGCCATGGTCGGTCGCGCGCTGGCCCAGGTGCGCGACATCAGCAACCTGCTGCGGCCCTCGGAGCTCGACGACCTCGGACTGGTGCCCGCGGTGCGCGGACTGGCCGAGGACTTCTCGAAGCGAACCCAGGTCCGGGTGGCGCTCGAGATCGACGAGTCGCTGCAATCGCCGAGCCCCGAACAGCAGGTCGTCATCTACCGCGTGCTGCAGGAGGCGTTGACCAACGTGGCGCGGCACGCCCGCGCGAAGGAGGTCCACGTGACGCTGGCGTCGAACGCCGACCAGGTGGTGCTCCGCATCGAGGACGATGGACAGGGGTTCGAGCACGAGCCCGTGCCCCACCTCGGCCTGCTCGGCATGCGCGAGCGGGTCGCGGCACTCGGCGGCTCGCTGGTGATCGAGGGAGTTCCCGGCGCCGGAGTGCGGCTCGCGATCTCGCTGCCGTCGGCGGTGGGCGCATGAAGAGCCTGTCGCGTACCCGCGTGCTGCTCGCGGACGACCACACTCTGGTCCGCGCCGGCGTCCGCAAGATCCTCGAGGCCCGGCCGGAATTCGAGGTGGTGGGCGAGGTCTCCGACGGCGACGCCGCGCTCGCCGCCCTCGGCACGCTGTCAGCGGACGTGCTGGTGCTCGACCTCAGCATGCCGGGGCGCGACGGCTTCCAGGTCCTGCGCGAGGTCCGCCAGCGCCACCCGCAGCTCAAGGTGCTGGTGCTCACCATGCACTCCAGCCCCGAATACGTGGCACGGGCGGTGAAGGAAGGGGCCCACGGCTACCTGCTCAAGGACTCGGCGGTGCAGGACCTGGTGAGCGCCATCCAGTCGGTGATGGCGGGGGCCGCGCACTACAGCCCGGCGGTCCAAGAAGAGTTGGCGCGCCTGCTGCGCGAGGGCGGACCGCCGCGGCGCGCCCTCGACTTGCTCACCGAGCGCGAGCGCGAGGTGCTGAAGCTGGTCGCCGAGGGACTCGCCACGAAGGAAATCGCCTCCCGGCTCGACATCAGCAGCCGCACGGTCGAGGCCCACCGCGCCAACCTCATGCGCAAGCTCGACCTGCGCTCCGTGGCCCGCCTGACCCAGTTCGCCATCCGCGAGGGGCTGGTCAAGCCCGCCTCGTAGTCCTACGGAGGGTGACTCCGCACTCACCACAATGGCATGACAGTCGCGGGCGTCCTACGCTGCGAGTATGCCGATCGAGACCGCCGCCACATCCGACCGCGTCCCGTTCCCATTCCGTCCCTCGCCCGTCGCCCCACGCCGCGTCGCCCGCGCGCTCGCCCCGTTCCTCGCACTTCTCGCTCCCCTCGCCGCGCACGCCGACGGCATGGTGGACACGGTCACGGTGCTGCCTCCGGTGATCGTGAAGGGAGAACGCGCGCTGGTGCCCGAGCGCACCACCGCGACCAGCGTGCGCCTCAACCGCGGCTCGGTGACGAAGTTCCTTCCCGCCACCGCGAGCGATGCCCTGATCGCGGTGCCCGGAGTGGACCTGGTCAAACTCGGGCCCTGGGCCTCGCGGGTCTCCTTCCGCGGCCTCTCCGGCGACCGCGTGCTGGTGCTGGTGGACGGCGTTCGCGTCAATACGGTGCGGGGTCACGGCGCCCAGGCGTCGCTGGTCTCGCTCGATCGCCTCGACGAGGTCGAGCTGCTGCCGGGCGCCAGCAGCGCGCAGTTCGGCTCGGACGCGATGGGGGGCGTGATCAACTTGGTCACCCATGGCAGTCTCCTCAGCAACGAGCCGCGACTGAGCGCGATGGTGTCGGCGCGCGGGAGCGCCCCCGGCGACGGGTGGGAGCAGAGCGCCCGGGCGCGCCTGATGATGCCCAGCTTCGGGCTCGAGCTGACCGGAGGACTCGGCGGCCTCACCTCGCTGCACACGCCGGACGGCGCGATTCCCAACAGCGGGGACCGTGAGGAGGATTACTCGGCGCGGGTGGCGGCCCGGGCGGGATCCGCGCTCTTCGATTTCGAGCACACCCACCACGCCGCGCGTGACGTCGGGCTCCCGGCATTCAGCAATGCCTCCGGCGCCACCGGCTCCTATCCACTGCAGCAGCGCGACGCGCAGCGCCTCGAGATGCACCTTCCCGGAAGCGGGATCCTGTCGGCCGCGCAGCTGCTCGCGTTCCACCAGTCCTTCCGCACCCACTTCGACGAGACCACGGTGGACAGCACCTTCCTCCGCGGGCGCTTCATCGCCACCACCACCCATGCGACCGCGGACCGCGTCGCCAGCCCGGCGTGGAGCATCGGACCGCAGCTGCGGTTCAAGGGGCCCGGGGCGCTGCGGCTCTCGGGCGAGTACCGCCGCGAGGAGACCGGCGGCCCGCGCTCGAGCCGCGAGACCGTCCGCTATGCCACCGGGGCGCTGGCCTCCGACACCACGACGACCGGCGAGAGCATCCCGCCCGCGCGCCGCGACGCGTGGTCGGTCGCCGCGTTCGCCGGCCAGACGCTGCACTCGCTGCGCATCGAGGGCGGGACGCGCTTCGACGCGCTGCGCTCGCAGGCGGACTCCGCAACCAACAGCTCGACGGCGACGCTCGACGTGACCGACCGTCGCTGGAGCGCCGAGATGGGCGTCGCGCGCCCGATCGGATCGATCGAGCCCTACCTGCACGGCGCGAGCGGATTCCGCGCGCCGAACCTGCAGGAGCGCTACTTCAACGACGAGATCCACGGCGGCATGCGGCTGTTCGGCAACCCCGACTTGCGCCCCGAGCGCAGCCTGTCCTACGAGGTCGGGGTGCGGGCGAGCGACGCCTGGGGCGGGGTCCTGCGCGGCACGCGCCTGTCGGTCTATCGCTCGGACGTCGACGACCTCATCAGCCTCAAGTACATGGGCCAGCTCTATCTCGTTCCGCGCTTCCAGTACGTGAACATCGAGCGCGCCCGGATCGAGGGCATCGAGCTTACGAGCGAGCTGCGGCTGGGCGGCGTGGGGCTCACGCTCAGCGCGGGGATGCCGCGCGGGGTGGACCGCAACACCGGCGAGAAGCTGCTGGACGCCGGCACGCCGCGCGCGACCCTGGACCTGACGCTGCCGCTGCCCGGCCCGCTGCCGTACGCGCGGCTCGCCACGCGCGTGCGCTGGAACGACGCGGTGGCCGGCGTCGACTCGAGCTTCGCGCGCCCCGCCTTCACCACCGGCTCGATCGAGCTGTCGAGCGTGTTCTCCGGGTTCCGCGCCGTGCTCGCGGTGCACAACCTGTGGAACGTGCGGTATCGCGAGCCGCTCAGCTTCATCCCCGAGCCGGGGCGCACCTTCGCGATCTCGTTCCGGCACGACTTCGACCTGCCCCTCTCCAACCCCGGGATCACGCCATGAAAGCCAACGCGGCACTCGTCACCGCCTTGCTGCTGCTCGCGGGCGTCGGTTCAGCCGACGCCCGCACCGCACCCAATCCCGGAGGGCGCGCGGTGCGCGATCCGGGGCTGGCTCCGGCAGGCGCGGTCGCTTCCGCGCCGGCGCCCGCGGCCCTCGCGGTCCCGAGAGCGGCGCAGGCGGTCGACGTGCCGCTGCCGGCGGGTGCGGTGGCCATCGACTCCACCTACTACGACCTCCAGGACATGGGCTCGCTCGGCAGCCGCATCGTGGTCGGCGCCGACGGGCGGGTCCACGTCACCTGGCAGGACGACTTCTGCGAGCTCGACCCCAACGGCTGCCCGCCCAACCTCAATCTGCCCCAACCCTATCCCTTCCGCGGCATGGGCTACGCCTACCGCGATGTCGCCGGCACCTGGCACGACGTGACCAAGGTACGGGACCCGACCATCCACTGCACCCAGTGCGTGCCCGAGGAGTTCGGCGGATTCGGCGCGCTCGCGGTGACGCCCGACGGGCGGGCGGCGGTGGCGCAGCACATGAACGAGGACGGCTGCGACCTGCGCGGCGACTTCTACCTCGAGAGCGCCCCGGGCGCCTCGACCTGGCGGGCCTACCTCTCGCCGATCATCAGCCCCAGCTACCTCTTCCCGCAGGTGGTGACGGCGCCCAACGGATCGTTCGTGGTGCTGGGGGAGGTGCCGCGCGGCGGCTCGTACGACGAGACCGAGAGCTTCCGCGTGAGCCGGCTGGCCGCCGCCGGCGCCGCGTTCGTGTGCCCGACCGGCTGGCAGAACGGCCCGTGGACCGCGGTCGGCTCGCCCTCGCTCTACCGCGACGGGCGCCCCGCGTTCCCCTGCATCGCCGTGTCGAGCAACGGGCGGGTGGGGATCGCCGTCACCGATTTCGGCGGCAACGTCTATCTCATCGAGTCGAGCGACGGCACCTTCGGCGCCGGGACCGTCACCATCCGCAATCTCACCAACTACAGCGACGCCCAGATCGTCGTGAGCGATTCGACCTCGACGCAGTACCGCCCCTTCGTCAACTGCCACGTCGCCTACAACGACACCACGCCCAACGTGGTGTGGGCGGAGCTGCAGGCGCGCAAGAG
>MFFQ01000021.1:18450-18606 GCA_001780165.1 Candidatus Eisenbacteria bacterium RBG_16_71_46
GCATCGCCTACTTCGACCACCGCAGCCGGATCCGCCACTGGAACTCGCGGCGCGGCCTCACCACCGTCAAGCAGGTGCAGCCGGGCGAGGCGGATCGTTTCGACGATGTGGATCAGGGGCTCGCGGGCCCCCTCGCCGGCTTCAACACACTCTCGG
>MFFQ01000021.1:18719-26646 GCA_001780165.1 Candidatus Eisenbacteria bacterium RBG_16_71_46
GGGCATCGTCACCGGAACCGGCTTCGGGGACATCGCGCTGAGCGTCGCGCGCGGAAACGACCCGTGGTCGGCGCCGCAGAACCTCACCAACACGCCGACGACCGACGAGCGGTTCTTCTCGCTCGCGGCCCGCAATCCCGGCGGGCGGGCGCGCATCGTGTTCCAGGCCTCGGCCACCAACCAGGCGGGCTCGGCGGTGATCGGGGACCGCGGCACCAGCCCCGGCAACCTGCGGCGGCGCGTCGCCTACCTCGAGGCCCCGATCGCCGGCTCGTTGGTGTCCGTGGGAGACCTGGCGTCCCCGGCCCGGGCGGCGCTGCAGGTCCACCCCAATCCGGCGCGCGGCAGCGTGAGCTTCACGCTCGCGCGTCCGCTCGCGGCCGGCGGCGCGATCGGGGTGTTCTCGCCCAACGGCCGCCGGATCGCGCGGCTGGAGATCGCCGCGGGCGCTGCGGCGCGCTGGGATGGCCGCGACGCGCAGGGACGGCGCGTTCCGAGCGGGCTGTACTTCGCGCGCCTGGAAGGGGACGGATCGGGCACCGCGGCCAAGTTCCTGCTGCTCCACTGAGCGGCGTTCCATCCTGCGGCCGGGATCCCCATCGTCTCCCGCGCCGCCGGACGCTCCACCGACGATGACCCGCAACACGAGGAGTCCAGCGATGCAACTTGCGAGACGAATTCTGATGGCGGCGATGGGCGGCGTGATGTTCGCCTCGCTGGCCGCCGCGGCGCCGGTGCGCGAGGAGCACGTCACCGGCGGAGTGCTGGATCTGCCCTGGCTGAACGGCTACGCCGTCTCGGCCAACATGCAGCCGCTGACGCTGCTGCCGGCAGACCCCGGCTATGCCAACCCGTCCGGCGACCACACCGTGGCGTGCGCCACGAGCATGCCCATGGACAGCGGCGGCATCATCCTGACGGCGATCGACCCGGCCGGGCTCTCCGACTACATCTGGGAGGCCAAGATCTTCACCGGGGACGGCAATAGCCGGCGCGGGCTGGTGGTGCGCGCTGATCCCACCGTGGGGTTCGAGAAGAGCTACCAGTTCGTGATCCAGTCCGGGCTGTTCCTGATCAATTTCCGGAAGCTGGCGGGACTGAGCCCCGTGACCTTGGGAACGTGGTTCGCGACCGATCTTCCCGCCGGCGTGCTGCCGGCGAACACCTGGCATCACATGAAGGTCATGGCCGTGGGCGACATGTTCCGCTGCTACATCGACGATTTCGAGCTCACCACGACCCCGATCGTGGACGGCGACCTGTCCACCGGCTGGGTCGGCGTCTACAATTTCCGCTTCGACGTCGGCCAGATTCCGTTCTACACCGACGACCTGCTGCTCAACGCGGCGGGCCCCACCCCCACGTCCACCACCAGCTGGGGGCGGGTGAAGACGCTGTATCGCCGCTGATCGGCTCACACCCTCGCGCCGGGCCCCGGCCTTGGCCGGGTCCCGCCCGCGGGGCGGGCCGCGCTCCGCGGCCGGAACCCGGCTGCCGCAGCGCCGGCGCGACCCACGTTGGAGCTTGCGCGGGCCCCCGGGCCCCATTATAGTTAACCGTATGGTTAACTATGAAAGAGCCCGTCTCGACGCCACGTTCTCCGCACTCGCGGATCCCACGCGGCGCGCCATTCTCGAGCGGCTCGCCCGCGGCGGGGCGAGCGTCGGCGAGCTGGCGCGACCCTTTACGATGTCGCTGCCGGCGGTCTCCAGGCACCTCCGCGTGCTGGAGGGCGCCGGCCTCATCACGCGGCGGCGCGACGGCCGTATCCGCCGCGTGGGGCTCACCGCCCGCCCGCTGCGAGAGGCCACCGAATGGATCGCCCGGTATCGCCGCTTCTGGGAGGGGCGTCTGGATGCGCTGGACGAGTTTCTCAAACAGGACAAACCAGGGGAGGAAGCGCCATGGCCAGGACCACGCCGCAAATCGAAACCACGCTCCGGATCGAGCGCACCATCGCCGCGCCGCGCGAGAAGGTCTTCGAGGCATGGACCGAAGCGGAGTCGCTGAAGCGCTGGTTCGCGCCCAGTGACGAGTACCGCATCCCGGTCGCCCAGGTGGATCTGCGGGCGGGCGGTAGGTACCGGATCGAGATGCACCATTCGAGCGGAAAGGTCCACACGGTGGTCGGCGAGTACCGGGAGATCGTGGCGCCCTCGCGGTTGGTCTTCTCCTGGCGCTGGGAGGACGATCCCGCGTCGCCGGAGACGCTGGTGACCGTCGAGTTCCACGCCCGCGGCGACGCGACCGAGCTCGAGCTCACGCACGAGCGATTCCCGAATGCCGAGGCGCGGGAGAACCACGCCAAGGGCTGGAACGGCTGCCTGGACCGGTTGCCCCAGGCCTGCTGAAATGGGGTGGCGGCAGCCCGCCGCCCGGTCGCGATCGAGAGGCCGCAGCGATTCACCGATGCACGACACGGAAGGGACCCGACATGGCTCAGCAGACGTTGACCGAGAAGG
Source organism: Candidatus Eisenbacteria bacterium RBG_16_71_46 (assembly GCA_001780165.1). Classification (GTDB taxonomy): domain Bacteria; phylum Eisenbacteria; class RBG-16-71-46; order RBG-16-71-46; family RBG-16-71-46; genus RBG-16-71-46. The sequence goes on from MFFQ01000021.1 coordinate 21,182, forward strand.
ACATGTACCTCCAGAGCCTGGAACGCGAGTTCCAGACCACGCTCAAGGTGCTGAAGGCCTACCCGGCCGAGCAGTTCGACTTCAAGCCGCACCCGAAGTCGCTGCCCGCGCGCGACCTCATGTGGATGTTCGTCGTGGGGGCCGCGATCACCGAGGACGTGGTGAAGGGCGTCATCGAGATGCACGAGATGCCGAAGCCGCCCAAGACCCTGCGGGAGCTGATCGAGGCCTACCAGGCGATGCACGCGAAGCGGCTCCAGTTGGTCAAGGGGCTGAGCGACGCGCAGTACAACACGCTCATCAAGATGCCCGCGGGCAAGGACAAGGTCATGGATCTGCGGCGCGCCGACGCGCTCTGGTTCTTCGCGATGGACGCCATCCACCATCGCGGCCAGCTCTCGGTCTACCTCCGCATGGTCGGCGGCAAGGTGCCGTCGATCTACGGTCCCTCGGCCGACGAGCCCTGGAACTAGCCCGGACGAGCGGTCTCCACGACGCGGCGACGGCCCGGGCGCGGTGCCCGGGCCGTCCCGCTGAGAGAGCGGCGGCCTACGCCTGCTGCGGCGCTTTCGGCCGGAACTCCGGGGCGTTGTGCGCGAAGTCCCAGATCACGGGCGGCTCCACGCCCGCGACGCGCAGGAACGCATAGAGCTGTCCGCGGTGATGCAGAAACTCGTCGTAGAGAACGCCGTAGATCACGAACCCCGGGAAATCCATGCCCCAGGGGGTCTTTACCATCGCCGCCAGCTGGGCGTCCGTGACCTTGGCCGTCGCGGCGTCGGCCGCGCTCCAGCAGTCCTTGGCGAACTTCACCATGTCCGCGTGCGTCTTGATGCCGCCATCCGACAATTCCTCCGCTGGGAAGTCGAGCTTTCCCGACACCACGCCTTCGGCGCAGGCCTTCATCAGCCCATACATGTGCGCCACCTGCTGGGCGGGGGTGCGCATGGGCGGGATCAACCCGGTGGTGACCTTGCTCGCCGGTACGGACTCGATCGCGCGCAGGGCGATACCGTGGCGCTGGCGAATGTTGTCCCACATCTGATCGAGCGTCTGCTTGTTCATGAGGTGGCACCTCCGGTTGGGGTTCGACGGACGCGCCGCTCGAGCTGCCCGCGGCAGCTACGGTCGGCCTGCGGGCCGGATCGAGGGCGGGGCAACGGCGCGGAGCGAGTCTCGGGGGGCGCTCGCGCGCCGTCAACCTTGTACTCCCGAGCGCGCCGCGGGGGGCGACGGACGCGCTGCGACTCAGCGCTTGCGGGCGCGGGGCGCGGGGCGGGCTCGGCGCCCCGTCGGCACGCGGCGCGAGGGGCGGGGCCGGCGCGGCGGGACCGCGCGCGGCGCGGTGCGGCCGTCGGCCCGGTCGCCGCGCGCGGCCGCCTCGAGCAGGGCGCGCGGCGCACGCACCTCCATGGCCAGCAGCGCGTGCGCCAGCGTCTTTCCCTGCGCGTCGAGCCGCAGGGAGACCGTGCCGCCGCCGCCGAGCGACTCGTGAAGCAGGAAGTTCAGCGCCAGCAGGTTGGGCACTTCATAGCGTTCCACCCGCCCGCGGCACAGCCCCTTGAAGCGGCGCTTGACCGCGGCGGCGGTGAGCGTGCGCCGCAGCCAGGGGTAGATCTCGGGGGCGCGCGCGATCACGCCGATGTTGGCGGTGTCGCCCTTGTCGCCGCTGCGGCCGTGCGCGAGGGCGACGAGCGGGACCGCCACGGGCTTCGCCGCGCCCCGGGCCCGTGGAAAACGCTCGCGCGGCAGCGGGCCCGCGCGGCGCGGTTCGACCACCGGCGTCGGCCAGTCGAGCGTGCGCTCGCCGTCGCGCGAGACCAGCCGTGGCTTGACACGATCGCGCGGCACCAGCGCCGGCCAGTACGCCACCACCTCCTGGGCCTCCGGGCGGCCGCCGGTGACCGCGACGCCCGGGGGACCGGAGAGGATGACCGCCGGCACCATCTTCGAGAAGCGTTCGATCTTGGTGCGGTCGGAATCGCGCACCGACAGTCGCAGCAGCACCTCGGGCGGATCGGTGGGCGGTGCCAGCGGACCCCAGCACGCCGAGTGACCGACCCGTTCGGTGAGTCGCTCGGTGAACTCGAGTCCGAGTCGCTTCCAGAAAAGCTCCGCGAAGGCACGCGCCTTGTCCGCGGCATCGGGCCCGGAGATGATCAGCGTTCCGCTGGCCTTCCAGCCGTCGAAATAGGAGGCGCTCACCTTGAGCGTCTCCGGGGCCGGCCGGCCGCGCGCCCCCCACACCCGCACCCGGTCGCGGCCGGCCTGCTCGAGCCGGACGCTGCCGAAGTCGGCGATGACGTCGGGGGTGATGTAGGCGCGCGGGTCTCCCATCTCGTACACCAGCTGCTCCCGGACCGTGCGCACCGTCACCGCGCCACCGGTCCCGGCGTGCTTGGTGACGATGAACGAGCCGTCCGGGAACACCTCGAGCAGCGGGTAGCCGATGTCCTCGTACCGCCGGATCCGGCGCCAGTCCGTGAAGTTGCCGCCCGTGGACTGGGCGCCGCACTCGATGATGTGTCCGGCGACGATGCCAGCCGCGAGCCGGTCCCAGTCGTCCGGCCGCCAGCCGAAGGCGTGGATCATGGGCGCGAGCGTGATCCCGGTATCGGTGCAGCGACCGGTGACGACGATCTGCGCGCCGGTCCGCAGCGCCTCCACGACCGGCCATGCTCCGAAGTAGGCGTTCGCCGAGGACACGCGGTCACGGATGCCTGCGAACGCCGAACCGTCCTCCATGTTGTCGAGCGTGACCGCGGTGGCGTGGAGCTCGCCGAGGCGCCCGACCAGGTCGTCGCCCGCCACCGCAGCCACCTCGATCGGGTGTCCGTGCAGCTGCGCCATCTCGAGCAGCGCCCCGCGGCAGGCCAGCGGATTGACCCCGCCGGCGTTGGAGATCGCGCGGGTGCCTCGTTTGACGAGCAGGTCGAGCGTCTGCTCCACCTGGGCGACGAAATCCCGGGCGAATCCGGCGCGCGGATCGCGCGCCCGCTGTTTCTGCATGATGGACATGGTGATCTCGGCGAGGAAGTCGAGGGTCACGACGTCCACCGGGCCCAGCTCGACCTGGCGCCTGAACTGCGAGAGGTCGTCGCCCCAATACCCGCCGGCGTTCGCGATGCGGATCATCTCGGCCATGGGAGCATTCGAAGTGTGATGGGGTCCACGATTCGCCATTCGACCCGGCAGGGTAGCACAGGGCCCGCGGCCGCCACGCCCGGTGGACGGGCTCGCGACCGGAGCGTCCCATCTTGAAGTGGCCCCGCGGAGCGCCGTATCGTTCCCCGCGAGCCGAATCCGCGTTTCGCCGTCCTTCGTCCCGAGCCCGCTCATGGCGCGACAGGCCTCCCCGCCGTCCGAGATGACCTTCAGGCCCGCGACCCCGTCGCGCTGGCCCGACATCGAAACGCTCTTCGGCGAGCGGGGCGCTTGCGGAGGATGCTGGTGCATGTACTGGCTTCGCCCGCGGAGCCAGTGGGTCGCCGGCAAGGGCGCGGGCAACAAGCGTGCCCTGCGGCGCGTGGTTGGATCCGGCGCGAGGCCGGGTGTGATCGGCTACCTCGACGGGCAGCCCGTGGCGTGGTGCGCGGTGGCCCCGCGCGAGCGCTATTCGGGCCTCAGGCGCTCGCGCGTGCTTCGTCCGGTGGACGAGGCGCCGGTGTGGTCGATCACCTGCCTGTTCGTGCTCCGTCCCTACCGGCGGCAGGGCATATCGATCCGCATGCTGCGCGCCGCCGTCGCGTTCGCGGCCAAGAAGGGAGCCGCGATCGTCGAGGGCTATCCGGTAGTGCCGACGATGGCGCGCACGCCCGACGCCTTCGTCTACACGGGGGTCCCCTCGGCGTTCCTCGCTGCCGGCTTTCGCGAGGTCCTGCGCCGCTCGCGGACCAGGCCGATCATGCGCATCACGATCAGGCGCCGTTCGATCGCGCGCGCCTGAGCGGCGGCGCCCGGCGGGGCGTGTAGTTCCATCCCGGACCTGCCGATAACCGGCCGAACCGGGCGAATGGCCGGTCCGCGCCCGCGTCCCGAGCCGCGACCCCCGAACGCGCGGGTCACGGGTCGGGCCCCGGTGCCCGGCTCGCCGTTCGATCGTCGCCCCCCTCGCGAGGCCCCGTCCGATGCAGCACGAATGGCTCCCGAAGCCAGGCCTCGCGCTCCTGATGGGGGTGGGGCTCGCGCTGGTCGCGGTCATCGTCCTGCTGGACTACCTGACCGGGTACGAGATCTCCTTCGGCCTCTTCTACGTCGTCCCGGTCGCGATGGTGGCATGGCTCGCCCCACGCCGAACGCCCGGAGTGGCGATCGCGATGGCGGGCGCGGTGGGGTGGTATGTCGCCGACGTATCGAGCGGCCGGCACTTCTCGTTGCCGGTCATCCCGTACTGGAACGCCGGGACGCGACTGGGCTTCTTCCTCATCGTCGCGCTGCTGCTCGCGGCGTTGCGTCGCGCCCTCGAAAGGGAACACTCCCTGGCGCGCACCGACTTCATGAGCGGCGCCCTCAATTCCCGGGCATTCACGGAGCGGGCGGAGCAGGAGATCGCCCGGGCCGCCCGCCACGGGCATCCGCTGACGGTCGCGTACCTGGACATCGACGACTTCAAGCGCATCAACGACCACTACGGCCACCGGGCCGGCGACCAAGTAATCGCTTTCGTCGTGGGCGTGATCCGAGAGGAGCTGAGAGGCTCGGACATCCTGGCGCGGCTCGGCGGCGACGAGTTCGCGCTGATGCTCCCCGAGACCGGACCGGAGGGCGCGCGCGCGGCGCTGCCCAAGCTGCTCGACGCGCTCGCCGCCCGGACGCGCCGGGAGGGCTGGCCGGTGTCGTTCAGCGCCGGCGTGCTCAGCTTCGTCGAGCCTCCGGGTTCGGTGGACGAAATGATCGGGATGACGGATCGGTTGATGTATGCCGCCAAGCGAGGCGGGAAGAACCGAGCGGAGTTCGGCACCCACCCGCTCTCCGGGAGTCACCCCGGCGAGGCCGTTTCCCGATCGCTTTTGGCCTCATAAGAAGCTGCACCGCAATCCGTTCCGTGCTGCCACAGGCGCCCTGGGGGTCGTGGACCGCGGCAGACGGTCCTGGGCCCGCCCCCGGACTCCCGTTGCTTTTTGCAATCTCCTGACCGGTTCCTGCCGATACCCCCAGCGGTAGGCGGGCCGCACCGATTTGACGTCCACGCGCACCGCGGCCCGGCCGGAGCCGGCCGGTGGCGGGGGCGCGCGACGGCCTTCGAGGTCACGGTTGGGGATCATGGAGCATCGCCCAGACTCGCCGCGCGCGGAGATCGGCGCGCCGCGGCCCTGGCACCGCCGCGTGCGGTCGCGGCTCGCCCGCGTACTGTCGCGCCGCGCGGTGGCGCGCCGGCTGCGGCGCGCCGGCACGCGCGTGATCGCGCGCCTGCTCCCCTCGGGTCTCAGGACCCGGCTCCTGCTGCTCATCCTGTTCGCCGTGCT
>MFFQ01000022.1:0-1379 GCA_001780165.1 Candidatus Eisenbacteria bacterium RBG_16_71_46
TTGCTACCGGCTGGAGCGACAGTTGCCGGGCGGGACTTTCACCCGCTGGGTACGTGCGTCTTTTCACGGCGCACTGAATAGTCCAGGCTAGCCTCGTGTCGGCCGAGTGCCCGGCTCCGCTCAGGACCCGGCGGCCGGAGTCGCCACCTCGCGGTAGATCTCGAGCAGCCCGGCCAGGTGCCGGCGCGGGTCGGCGACGGATCGCACCCGCTCGCGCCCGGCGGCCGCCCAGCGCGCGGCGGCGGAGTCGGAGAGCGCGCGGCGCGCCGCCGCCGCGAGTGCTGCGGCGTCACCCGCCGGCGCCAGCAGGCCCGTGACTTCGTGCTCCACCAGCTCCGGGAGGGCTCCGATCCGCGCGGCGACCACCGGACGCTCGTCCAGCAGCGCCTCGGCCGCCGTGTAACCGAAGTGCTCGTAGAACAGCGACGGCACCAGGACCACTCCCGCCTCCGCCCGCAGCGCGGCGAGGGTCTCGTCGCTGAGGTGACCCAGCAGTCGCAGCGAAGGCGTGGCGGCCGCGGCGCGCTCCAGCACCCCGCGCAGCGGACCCTCGCCCGCGACCAGCAGCGGCGTGTCGGGGAGCGCCGCGGCGACCGCCGGCAGCAGGCGCACGCCCTTCTCCACCGAGAGCCGGCCGGCGAACAGCACGTAGGGGCGCTCCGGTCGTTCCGGGGGAGCGATCCCGCGCGGCGCGGGCTCGACGCCGTGATACAGCACGCGTAGCGCCGCGGCATCCACCCCGAACGCGATCGCCTTTTCGCGCACGAAGGCCGACGGCGCGATCCAGCGCCGCACCGCGCGATAGGCGCCGATACCCTGATGCAGGTAGGCCTCGATCGCGCCCACCGCGCTCTTCGCGCGCGAGTCCTGCACGCAGCCGGTGGCCGGCGCGTGCCAGTGGGCGCCGCCGCGACAGCGCTCGCACGGTATGCCGTGCGCGAACAGGATGCGGTTCGTGCACCACGGCTTGAAATCGTGAAGGGTCATGACCACCGGCACGCGGGCGGTCTCGAGCGGACGCAGGATCGAAGGCGTGAGGTAGCGGCTGGGCGCGTGCAGATGCGCCACGTCGGGACGGAAGTCCGCGAGCAGCGCGCGCATCGCCGCCGCGGCGGGCCGCGACCACAGCGCCCGCGGGAGCTGCGCCAGCTGGCGCGTCACGGGCGCCCCTTCGCCGAAGTCGGCCGCCGGCGCGAAGTAGCGCGCGGTCGGGCTCGGCAGGTTGCGCGGATCGCGGATGGCGAGGTGCGCGACCTCGTGCCCCGCGGCCGCGAGCCAGCGCGATTCGTCGAGGTAGGTGCGCTCGACCCCGCCCCGCAGATAGTGAAACGCGTTGACCAGCAGGATTCGCAAGCGACCCCCGGGGTGCGGCCCGCGCG
>MFFQ01000022.1:1399-8530 GCA_001780165.1 Candidatus Eisenbacteria bacterium RBG_16_71_46
TGCGCTCGACCCCGCCCCGCAGATAGTGAAACGCGTTGACCAGCAGGATTCGCAAGCGACCCCCGGGGTGCGGCCCGCGCGGGCGCGGGTGGGGCGGAACGTAACACACGCGGCGCGACGACCGACGCCGCCCGGCGCGTCAGGCGCCCGGGGCCTCCGCAGGCCGCGACTCGACCGCCTCGTGGAGCGCGAACTCGACCAGCGCCGCGCCGACGCCCGGGGCGCCCTCGTAGCAGCGCACTTCCCCCGGGACGTCGGCCCCGAGAAAGCCGCGCAGCACCTCGAGATGGCGCAGCCCGGCCTCGGGCTGGGCGCGCGCGGCGAGGCGCCGGGCCTGCTCCGGCAGCTCGTCCCAGGCCCCGCGCTTGAGCGCCTCGAGCGCGGACTCGTCGAACGCGCGCGCCTCCGGCACCTCGCGCTTGAGGTTCCAGGCGTGGAGGTTGAGCGAGAGCACGCCGCCCACCACGAACGCCACCCGCTCGCGCCATCCCGCCAGCGCGCGACGCAGCACCGCGCCCCAGGCCCGGCACTCCGGACCCGCCCTCCGGGCGAGCGACAGCGGCACGACCGGCATGCGGCGCAACGGGACGAGGAAGTGCAACGGCACGGTGACGCCGCTGTCCACGCCGCGCTCCGCCGTCGCCGCCCGCACCCCCGCGGCGCGACCGGCTTCGGCCAGCGCGCGCGCGAGCGCCGGGTGCCCGGGACAGTCGTACCGAACCTCGACGCCGAATCCGGGGTAGTCGGTGATCGTGCGGTGGAACCGGCCGGTGTCCACGAGAAAGGGCCCGCGCGTGTCCCAACGCGCGCTGAGCACGACGAGCACCTCGGGATGCTCGGCTTCGAGCCGTCCCGAGGCCGCGGCGAGCGCCTCGAGCATCTCGGTGCGGTGGCCGCGGTGCTCGTCGAGCATCAGCGTCGGCAGGTGCGGGACCAGCAGGGCGTGGGAGACGAGCATGGCGGTCGCGCCCGCCGGGCTAGTGGTGCCGGATGTGGTAGTCGGCGGCCGCCGCCCGCGCGGCCGCGCGCTCGTTGCCCTCGCCCACCGCCACGCCCCGCGCCTTGGCCACCGAGAGCAGCTCGCCCGGGAGCGGGAACATGACGCGCTCCTCGACCAGGCGGAACTCCTCGACGCGGTATTCCCCCAGCTCGCGCACCCGCTCCACGCAGGCCTGCACCACGGCCTCGGGGGTCGAGGCGCCGGCGGTGATCCCGACATCGCCGGCCACCCACGCCGGCTCGATGTCCCCGGCCGATTCGATCAGGTGGCCGCGCGCGCCGTTCTGCGCGGCGACCTCGACCAGCCGATTGGCGTTGCTGCTCGCCGGCGCCCCGACCACCAGGATCACCGCGCAGCGCCGGGCCAGCTCCTTGACCGCGTTCTGGCGGTTCTGCGTCGCGTAGCAGATGTCGTCCTTGGCGGGCTCGCGGATCCCGGGGAAGCGCCGTCGCAGCGCCTCGACGATCGCCCGGCAGTCGTCCACCGACAGCGTGGTCTGGGTGATGTAGGCCACCTTGGCGGGGTCGGGCAGCTCCAGGGCCTCGGCCTCGCGGACGGACTCCACCACGCTGATGGACTGCGGCGCCTCGCCGAGCGTGCCCTGCACCTCGACGTGATGGCGGTGCCCGACCAGGACGATCGAGTAGCCCTCGCGTGCGTACTTGAGCGCTTCGAGGTGGACCTTGGTGACCAGCGGGCAGGTGGCGTCCAGCGTGCGCAGCCCGCGCTCCGCGGCCTCGCGCCGCACGGCGGGCGAGACCCCGTGAGCCGAGAAGATCACCAGCGCCCCCGCGGGCACGCTCTCCAGCTCGTCCACGAACACCGCGCCCTTGTCCCGCAGCGCCTCGACGACGTGGCGGTTGTGCACGATCTCGTGGCGGACGTAGACCGGCGCGCCGTGGACTTCGAGCGCCATTTCGACGATGTCGATGGCGCGGTCCACCCCGGCGCAGAACCCCCGCGGGCCGGCCAGGAACAGGGTGTGGGGCGTGGCGGACATCGGACGGTCGAGCCTCGTGGAGGAAGGGAACGGGCATGCGGCGCATGGCGCGCGGCCGAGCGACTGTAGCGGAACGCGCGGCGCGGGCGCAACGCGGAGGGCGCCGCGGCCGTGCGGCCGGGGCGCTCTGGCGCCGGAAGGGCGCCTCGGGCTCCGTCCGCCAACGCCCGGGGGCAAGGCGTCGCGGTCGAGCGACGAGCGCAGTCGTGGCCTTCAGGCCACGCCGGAGCGAGGAGCCGACCGCGCAACGCAGCCTTGGGGCGGTCGGACGTGCTCCGGGCTCCGTCCGCCAACGCCCGCGGGCAAGGCGTCACGGTCGCGCGACGAGCGCAGTCGTGGCCTTCGGGCCACGTCGGAGCGAGGAGCCGACCGCGCAACGCAGCCCCCGGGCGTTGGCGGACGGAGCCTAGCGACGCGTTTCGGGCGCCGCCAGCGTGTCCGCCCCGCCCGGGGCGCGCAGCGAATCCACGCCGCCTCGGCGCAGCGCGGCGATGAGCGCGCGCACGCGGTCGCGCTCCAGTCCTTTCGGCGACAGGCGCTCGGCGATCGACAGCTCGCGCAGCGCCGCCACGGAATCCCCGCTCGCCTGCAGCGCCAGCCCCAGGATCATCCGCGCCTCGCTCGACCGGGCGTCGTAGCGCACGCCGTCGCGTGCCAGCTCGAGCGCCTGGTCCGGCCGGCCGAGGGCGTCGTAGAGCCGCACCGCGTCGAACCGGGCGCGGTGATCGTCGGGGCGAAAGCGCAGCCACCGCCGGAACGCCGCGCCGGCTTCGGCTTCGCGACCGAGCCGGCGCAGCATCGCGACCTGGCCCTCGAAGGCGTAGACCTCGGTGGAATCGCGCGCCTCGGCCTGGCGGTACGCCTCGAGCGCCCGCTCGGGCTTGCCTTCCCGCTGCTCGAGATTGCCGAGGTTGACCCACACCGAGGCGTCGTGGGGGTCGACCTCCAGCGCGCGCTGGTACTCGCGCCGCGCGTCCGCGAGGCGGCCCTGGGCGGCCAGCACCGCGCCGAGGTCACGATGCACGATGGCGTTCGGCGGCGGCAGCGTCGCCGCGCGCCGCAGCGCGCGCTCGGCGTCCTTGGGACGGCGGGCCGCCATGTAGGCGAAGCCGAGCGCCTGCCAGGTCCGCGGGTCGGCGGGCCGTTCGCGCGCGAGCGTCTCGAGGGCGGGGATCGATTCCTGGTCGCGGCCGAGCCGGGCATGCGCCAGCGCCAGCTCGTGGCGCGCGGCGACGTCGTCCGGGTGCCGCCTCACCTCCTCGGCGAAGCACTTGCGCGCCTCCTCGATCTGGTTCACGGACAGGAACAGCAGGCCGAGCCGGAGATTCGCTTCCGGGAGGTCGGGGTCGGCGAGCAGCGCGCTGCGGTAGGCGGCGGCCGCGGCGGCCGGACTGCCGGCGCGCTCGAGCGCCTGGCCGGAGGCGAAGTGCTTCTGGGCCCGTTGCGCCCGATCGAGCACCAGCGTGTCCCCGGGGCCGGGGCGGCCGGGAACGAGGAGCGGCGCGGCGGGCGATTCGCGTGACGAATCGGGCGCGGCGCCCCGCGGGCGGGCGGGAATGAGGAGCGTGGGCTCGACGCGCTCCCGCGGAGGCGGCGTGGCGCGCGCCCTGGCCGGCGCGGCCCCGGCCCCCGCGCCGGCCAGCGAGAGCGCGAGCCCGAGGAGCGTCCACAGCGCGGGACGCGCGAGCCGGACGGCGCGGAATGCCATATACCGCCAGTATAGCGCGGAGCGGCATCGAGGGCCGGGCGCCGCACGCCCGTGCCCAGCTCACGCGTGCGCCGCGGCGGCGCTCGCGCCGTGCCGCCGCACCGGCGCCCCCGCCCGCGCCCCGCGCCGGGCGCCGCGCGCTCCGGCGGGGTGCTAGAGTCGGGGCGATGCCCACGCCCAAGCCGAACGTCGTCCGCAACGGACTCGCTCTCGCGGTGTTCGCGATGGGGCTCATCGACCTGGGGTCGGCGCTGCTCTCCCGCCCGCCCGAGCGACTGCTCGCCATCCGCCACATGCTCCCCACGGACGTGCTCGACACCAGCCGCACGTTCACCCTGCTCGCCGGGGCGCTGCTGGTGGTGACGGCGTGGGGCCTGCGGCGCGGCAAGCGCCGCGCGTACGTGGCGGCGCTCTTCCTGTGCGCGCTTTCGGTGCCGATGAACGTCCTCAAGGCGCTCGACTTGGAGGAGGCGACCGTGGCCGCGGGGCTGATGTTCCTGCTGGGGGTGAGCGCGGACGTATTCCGCGTCAAGAGCCGCGAGCTGTCGCTGCGCAACCTGCGCTCGCAGGCGGCGGTCGCCCTGCTCGCCCTGCTGATCTACGCGATCGGCGGATCGTGGCTGCTGATGCAATCCTACGGCACGCGGCCGTCGCTCCGGGCCGCGGCCGAGACGGCGGCCTATCGCCTGTTCGGCGTGGGCGAGGCGACCATCGAAACCGACCAACCCCTGCTGCACCACGAGCAGCGGATCGTCACCTGGTTCCTCCGCTCCCTGCCGGTGCTGAGCCTCTCGCTCGTGATCGGCGTCTCGCTCGCGGCGCTCCGTCCCGCCACCCACCGGCGCCGGCACCACCACGAGGCGGAGCGGGCCGCCGAGCTGCTCGAGCAGTACGGGGACTCGACCGTGGCGGCGTTCGCCCTCGACCAGGAGAACGACTACTTCTTCAGCTCGAACCGGCGGGCGGTGATCGCCTACCGCTTCGAGTCCGACACGCTGCTGACCATCGGCGACCCGATCGGACCGCCCGAGGAGATCCCGCACCTGCTCGAGTCCTTCGCCGAGTTCTGCCGCGGGCACGACTGGCAGTTCGCCTTCTTCCAGGCGCGCCCGGAGTACCTGCCGCTCTACCGGGAGCGCGGCTGGCGCGCGCTCCACATCGGCGAGGATCCGGTGCTGTGGACGGATCGCTTCAGCCTCGAGGGCTCGGCGATCGGCGAGGTGCGCCGCGCCGTGCACAAGCTCCAGGGCCAGGGGCTCGAGACCCGGATGTTCTTCCCCGGTGCCAACCCGTTCGACGCCGCGGCGGACACGGAGGGCCTGCTGCCGCAATTGCGCGAAATCTCGGCCCAGTGGGTGCACGGCCGCAGCGGGGGCGAGCGCGGCTTCTGCATGGGGCGCTTCGACCCGCACCGCCTGGGCGAGTCCTGGCTCGCCGTGGCCTGGAGCCCGGGTACCCGGCGCGTCGAGGGGTTCGTCACCTGGGTGCCGATCTGGGCCCGGCGCGGCTGGGCGCTCGACCTCATCCGCCGCCGCGACGATGCCGTCCCCGGCACCATGGAGTTCCTGGTGGCCAAGTCGGTGGAGGCCGCGCGCGCGCGCGGCGACGCCCTGGTGTCGCTCTCGCTCTCGGCGCTCGCCAGCGTCGAGGCGCCCGCGGGCGCGGAGGAGCCGGCCGGCGCGGCGCCCCTCGGTGGGGAGGCGCCCGTGCCCCCCGAATCGCGGACGGCGGCCGCGGACGCCACGCCCCGCACTCCGGCCCGGCCCGCCGCCCCGGCCCCGCCCACCGCGGGCGCGGCGGCCTCGGAGCCGGATCGCGCGCGCGAGTTCCTGATGTACCACCTCGCGCGCTTCTACGATTTCAAGAACCTGTTCCGCTGGAAGAAGAAGTTCAATCCCGCCTTCGAGGACCGGTTCCTGGTGTACCAGGACCCGCTCGCCCTGCCGCGCGTGGCGCTGGCGCTGGCGCGGGCCCAGAGCCCGGGCGGCCTGCGGTCGTACCTGCGGCGGGCGGGCTAGCTAGCGGCCCCTCCACGGCGCGCCCCCCGCAGCTCCCCGAGACACCGAGGTCCCGCGGCATCCTCGGCCGCGGGGCCCCGGGCGGTGCGGCTCGCCGGCTACTTGCCAGTGAAGTTCGGCTTGCGCTTCTGGACGAACGCGCCGATGCCCTCCTTCGCGTCGTCGCTCTGGAAGAGCTGCTGCTGCAGCTCGCGCTCGAGGCCCAGCGCGGACTCGAAGGGGATCTCGGAGCCGGTCTGGACCGCGCGCTTGATCCGGCCCACCGCCTTCGCCGCCTTGTGGGGCGGGCAGAAGCCCTCCGCGTACTTCATCACCTTCTCCATGAACTCGGGGACCGACGCCGCCTCCCACACCTGGTTGACGATCCCAAGCTCCATCGCGCGCTCGAACGAGATGGTCTCGCCGCTGACCATCAGCTCGATCGCCCGCGACTTGTTGACGAGGCGGGCGAGGCGCTGGGTGCCGCCGGTGCCGGGCAGCACGCCGAGCGTCACCTCGGGGAGGCCGATGCGGCCCTGCTTCTCCGCAGGCACGCTGGTGTTGCGGAGCGCGATGCGGAGGTCGGCCGCCATCGCGATCTCGAGCCCGCCGCCCACGGTGTGCCCGTTGAGCGCCGCGATCACCAGCTTCGGGGTATGCTCGAGGCGGTTGAGGGTCTCGTTGGCGTGGAGGCAGAAGTAGTACTTGAAGGTGGGTGTCACCGAATTGAGCATGTTGATGTCGGCCCCGGCGCAGAAGATCTTCTCCCCCGCGCCGCGGATCACGATGACGTGCACGCTCTCGTCGAAGCGCGCGGCGAGCACCGCCTCGTCGAGGTCGCGCATCATCTCCAGCGTGTAGCAGTTCATCGGGGCGTTGGTCAGCTCGAGCAGCGCGACGCCGTTCCTGACCCGGTAGTCGACGAGCTTGGTCTTGGTGGCTTCCATGAGTGGGTCTCTCCCGTGGCGGTGGGGTTCGTCCGAGCGGCGCGCGGCGGAGCCGATGGCGGGGCGCCCGCCGGCCGCGAGCATGCGAGCGCGAAGCCCGGCGATTATAGGGAGCGGGCTCCGGCAGCGTCAACGGCGGGGCCGTCCGAAGGCCCCTCCCCGCCTTTTCATTCTCGGCAACCACCACTGCCGGGAGCCCAGATCCTCTTCCCCCGGTTGCGAACGGCCCGGGCAAGGGGGGTGACGCGACCGCGAAATCGGAGCGCTGCAGACCGCGGCGCTCCGATCCCACCAACCAGCCAGTCCTTATGGGAGCAGGATCAGCTTCTTCTGATCGTAGAAGGCCCCGGCGTCGATGCGGTAGATATACACCCCAGGTCGAACGGCTCCCCGCCAGTCGCTGCTGTGGTTCCAATCGACGGCATGGAACCCCGCCGGGAAGCCGCTGTTCGCGAGCCTCGCCACTCGCCGCCCAGCCA
>MFFQ01000023.1:0-110892 GCA_001780165.1 Candidatus Eisenbacteria bacterium RBG_16_71_46
ATGCCGCCGGGACCGAGGGTCACGACCGGGCCGAAGTCCCGCATCCAGCGCAGGCCGAGCAGGAACTCGTGGCCGAGCGCGCGCTCGTGCGGCACCCACTCGCAGAGGACGAAGCCGGCGATCGCCCGGTCCGCGAAGCGTCGCTCCATCGCCTCGGCCTCGGCCTGCACCGCGGCGCGGCGGTTGGGAAGCACCGCGACGCCCCCGCCTTCCGTCTTGTGCAGGAGACCGGGAGCCACCACCTTGAGCACCACGCGCTCACCGGTCAGCGGGGGGTCGTCGAGCGTTGCCACGGCGCGCGCGTCGGGGCATGCGATGCGGTGCGGCGTGGCGATGCCCGCGGCGTCGAGCACCGCCATGGCCTCGGTCTCGAGCAGCACGCCCTGGTCGCGGAAGCGCGCCTGCGCGATCAGGCGCTCGATGCCGGAGAGATCGAGCTCGGCGTCGTCCCGCACGGTCGTTCCGGCTCCTCCCCCCGACCCGATCGCGACCTTCATCCGGCGGCCGCGCGCCCGGCGCGGAAGGCGGCGAGGTTTGCCCGGAGCACCTGCTCCCCCTTGCGCTCGAAGGTGGCGGTGAGCGCCGCCTCGAGCGATTCCGGCTCGAGCGGCAGCACGTGGGACGCGGCGCCGACCATCACGGTGTTGACGGTCTGCAGGTCACCCGCCTGCTCGGCGATGCGGTCGCTCTCGATCACGATGGCGCGGGGCAGGCCGCGGATGCGCTGGAGCACTCCCTCGATGTCGGGATAGTCGGGGATGTTGACGAAGGCCGCCGCGGCGGTGATGAGCGTCCCGGTGCGCGAAAGAAAGCGCAGGTAGCGGAGGCCCTCGACCGGCTCGAGGCTCAGGATCAGGTCGGCCGAGCCGAGCGCGATGAGGTCGCTCTCGATCGGGCCGTCCGACAGGCGCAGATGCGCCTGCACCGCCCCGCCACGCTGGGCCATGCCGTGCACCTCCGACTGCTTGGCGTGGAGCCCCTCGGCCATCGCGGCGCGGCCGATGATCGCCGCCATCGACAGCACCCCTTGCCCGCCCACCCCCGCGAACAGGATCCCGTAGTTCATGAGATCGTCGCCTCCGTGCCGGCGCCGGTCTCGGCCCGCTCGGAGCCGCCGGCCGCGCGCGCCTTGCGCCGCGTCACCTCCTTGCACTCGCGCCGCGCGATGACCACCGAGAGCCCTCGATGCTCGATCTCGCGTCTCAGGATCGCGGCGTTCTGCGAGACCCGCCGCGGGTGGGCATCCACGACGTGGCAGTGATCGGGGTCCACCCCCAGCCCGCGCACGATGGCGTCGAGGCGCGCGGAGGGCACGATCGGATCCTGCGCCCCGGTCATGCCGACGGTCTGGTTGTCGAGGATGAGCAGCGTCATGTTGGCGTTCGCCGCCACCGCGTCCATCAGGGCGGTGAGCCCGGAATGGAGGAACGTGCTGTCCCCGATCACCGCCACCACCGGGTGGAACCCCGCCTCGGCCGCGCCTTTCGCCATGCCGATCGAGGCGCCCATGCACACGCACGACTCGATCGCCGAGAACGGCGGCAGCGCGCCCAGGGTGTAGCAGCCGATGTCCGCCGTGACCATGGAGGCCTCGAGCCCCTCGAGCGCCTGCTTGAGCGCCTTGTAGGCGTGCGCATGCGGGCACCCCTGGCACAGTTGCGGCGGCCGGTTGGGAAGGGCTACGCCCTCGACGGCCAACCCGGGCCGGCTGTCGAGCCCCAGGGCCGCGCGCACCAGGTCGGGGGTGAGTTCTCCGGTGGGCGGAATCTCGCCGCTCATGCGCCCGGCCACGGACAGCCGGCCCGGCAGCAGCCCCCGCAGCTGGCGCTCGATGAAGGGACTCCCGTCTTCGAGCACGAGCACCCGCTCCACCTGCGCCGCCAGCATGCGCACGCGTTCCACCGGGAGGGGATAGGCGCCGACGTGCAGGTGCGAGGGCGCAGCACCCAGCTCCGGCAGCAGCTCGCGGTAGTAGTTGCGCGCGATGCCGGAGGTGATCACCCCCAGGTCGCGCCGGGCGGAATGGAGCGCGAGGTGGTTCCAGCGGCAGCTCTCGCTCCAGGCCAGCAGGTCCGGTTGGCGCGCGACCAGCTCGCTCCACTGCCGCCGCGCGTTCCCGGGCAGCAGGATCCAGGTGCTGCGCTGCGGGGCCTTGTGAATCGGATTCTCGGCGCGCGGCGCGCCGGTGGCGACCGTGGTGCGGCTGTGGGCGAGACGGGTCACCAGCCGCAGGAGCACCGGGACGCGGAACGCCTCCGAGAGGTCGAAGGCCTCGCGCGTCATATCGTAGGCCTCCTGCTGCGTCGCCGGCTCGAGGGTGAGGACGCGGGCGAAATCACCGTAGAAGCGGCTGTCCTGCTCGTTCTGGGAGCTATGCATGCCGGGATCGTCGGCCACCGCGACCACCAGGCCGCCGTGCACCGCGACCAGCGCCGAGTTCACGAAGGCGTCCGCCGCCACGTTGAGGCCGACGTGCTTCATGGCGACCAGCGCCCGCCGCCCGGCGAAGCAGGCGCCGAGCGCCTCCTCGTACGCGGTCTTCTCGTTGGCGCACCACGCCGCGTGCGGGCGCCGGTGCGTCGCCTGGTGCCGGAGCAGGTACTCCATGATCTCGGTGGACGGCGTCCCGGGATACGCATAGGCCGCGGAGATGCCGGCGTGAATGGCGCCGAGCGCCACGCTCTCGTCACCCAGGAGGATGCGCTGGGTCATACGGGGCTCCTTGCCGGCGAGCGCCGGTGGATTGCACTAGCAAACGTCCGGGTCGCCCCCCGCCTCGAAGAGCCAAGGAACGCGGGAGGCATCCACGTGGACAAAGCACGCGCCATGCCCGCGCGGTCGGGAGGGGGCGCTCTCCGTGACCTGCGGTCTGGCAGCGGTTTGCCGCCGATGCGACGCCCCGGACGCGCGCGCGCGCGGAGACCATCGGATGACAATTTGTCTGCCGAAGCTGCCGCGCACCGCGACCCGGCTCCGGCCGCGCGCGGAGGGACGGAGACGCGGCGGAACCGGCTCAGCGGGAGAGCAGGCTGCGGCCCATGAACAGGAGGTTGGCGGGGCGTTCCGCGAGCCGCCGCATGTACCACGGAAACCAATGGGTCCCGTAGCTGATCAGCACCCGCACCCGGAAACCCTCGCGCGCGAGGCGCGCCTGCTCGCGCCGCTGGATGCCGTAGAGCAGGGCGTACTCGCAGGCGTCCTTCGCGAGCCCCCGCGTCGCGACGTGATCGGCGATCCGGCCGATGAGCCGGGTGTCGTGGGTGCCGACGACCAGTCGCGCACCGGCCCGTCGCGCCTCCTCCCCCAGCAACCGCACCGACAATCGAAAGAAGCTTTCGTCCACGTCCGCCTTGCGCGCGAACACCAGCTCCCGCGGCTCGCGGTAGGCGCCCTTGACCAGGCGGATCGACGCCCCGAGCGGTAGGAGGGATTCCAGATCGGCCTCGGTGCGGCGCAGGTAGGTCTGCAGGCAGAGACCGACATTGGTGTACGTGGCGCGCAACCGGCGGAACACCTCGAGCGTGCGATCCGCGTAGGGCGTCGCCTCCATGTCGATCCACACCCGGTTGCCGACGTCGCGCGCCCGGCCGGCGATGCGCGCCAGGTGGTCGCAGGCGAGGTCCCGGTCGAGGTCGAGCCCCACCTGCGTGAGCTTGACCGAGACCTCGGCGTCGAGCGCCGTGCGACGAATGCCCTCGAGGACCTCGTGGTAGTGCGCCACCACCGCCTCGGCCTCGGCGGGATCGGAGACGTTCTCGCCGAGGTGGGTCAGGATGGTCGCGATCCCTCCGGCCCGGAGCGCGCCCGCGGCCTGGATCGCCGCGTCCAGGGTCTCGCCCGGCATGAATCGGGAAACCGCGCGGCGCACGAAGCGATGGCGGGTCGCCTGACGCCGCAGACGCGGGCTCTGCGAGGCGGCGAGCAGGACGCTGCGCAACGGGTTCACGGGTCGCTCCATTTCTCCGGTGAAAGGCCAGGCGGCCGCGATCGACGCTGCCGGGCGAACACGGGGAGCCACTCTAGCACCGCGGGCCACCGGCCCGGCGGCCCCGCCGCCGCGATGGCGCCCCCACCGGCATCGAATCGCTCGCATTCCGCTCCGCGTGCCTGTAGGCTGTCGGCGTTTCGTGCCGCGCGCATGCCGATCCCCAAGGCTGGGCCGAGCGCCCGGAGGGAGAACGTTGAGAGACATCCGCACCTGGACCAACAAGGACTCGGGAACGCTCTACAACATCGCCGGCTGGTCCAATGACTATTTCCGGATCAACGATGCGGGGCACGTCGAGGTCACGCCCTCGGGCTCCGAGGGCCCCACGGTCGACCTCTTCGATCTCACGCTCGACCTGCAGCGGCGCGGCCTCGGCATGCCGCTGCTCATGCGTTTCTCGGACATTCTCCACAGCCGCGTGCGCGCGCTGGTCGGCTGCTTCGAGAGCGCCATCCGCGAGTACGGCTACCGCGGGCGCTATCGCGGGGTCTTCCCGATCAAGGTCAACCAGCAGCACCAGGTGATCGAGGAGCTGGTGCGCTTCGGCGCACCGCACGGCCTGGGGTTGGAGGCGGGCTCGAAGCCCGAGCTGCTGGCCGGGCTCGCCCTGCTCGACAACCCGGACGCGCTGCTGGTGCTCAATGGGTACAAGGACGTGGAGTACATGGAAACGGCGCTGCTCTCGCAGAAGCTGGGACGCTACCCGATCGTCGTCATCGACCGCTACCGGGAGCTGGAGCTGCTGCTGCAAGTGGCGCGGCGCCTCGGCATCCGGCCGCACATCGGCGTGCGCGCCAAGCTGACCACCAAGGGCGCCGGGAAGTGGATGGAGTCCACCGGCGATCGCTCCAAGTTCGGGCTCACCGCGACGGAGCTGGTGATGCTGGTCGAGAAGCTGCGCGAGGCCAAGATGCTGGACTGCCTCGAGCTGCTTCACTTCCACATCGGCTCGCAGATCTCGGCAGTGCGCGCGATCAAGGACGCGATGCAGGAGGCCGGGCGGATCTACGTCGAGCTGGCCAAGGCGGGGGCGGGGCTCAAGTTCATGGACGCCGGCGGCGGGCTGGGCGTGGACTACGACGGTTCCTCCACCAATTGGGCCTCGTCGACCAACTACACGATGCAGGAATACGCCAACGACGTCGTGGCCGCGATTCAGGAAGCCTGCGAGACGGCGGGCGTCCCCCACCCGGACATCCTCACCGAGTCGGGCCGCGCCCTGGTGGCGCATCACTCGGTGCTGGTCTTCAACATTCTCGACGTGAACGAGGTGCTCGCAGGCCAAGCGCCGCCGGCGGTGGTCGCGGACGAACCGCAGGTGATCCGGCAGCTCGTCGAGACCTGGCGCTCGGTGTCGCGCAAGAACTTCCAGGAGGCCTACCACGACGCGCTGCAGCTCAAGGAGCAGGCCACGAGCCTGTTCAACGTCGGACTGCTCGACCTGCGGGGACGGGCTCGCGTCGAGCAGCTCTTCTGGGGATGCTGCGAGGCGATTCTCAAGATCATCCGCGAGCTGGAGTACGTGCCGGACGACCTCGAGGGACTGGAGAAGGGCCTGGCCGACACCTACTACGGCAATTTCTCGGTGTTCCAGTCGGTCCCCGACCACTGGGCGGTGCGGCAGCTGTTCCCGACGATGCCGCTGCATCGGTTGAACGAGCGGCCGGCGCGGCGCGGGATCCTCGCCGACCTGACCTGCGATTCCGACGGCAAGATGGACCAGTTCATCGAGCTGCGCGACGTCAAGAACGCGCTCGAGCTGCATGCCTTCGACGGCAGTCCCTACTACATCGGCGTGTTCCTGGTCGGCGCCTACCAGGAGATCCTGGGCGACCTGCACAACCTGTTCGGCGACACCAACGCCGTGCACATCTCCCTGGACGAAGGCGGCTACCGGATCGACCACGTGGTCGAGGGCGACTCGGTGGCCGAGGTGCTGGGCTACGTGCAGTACCAGAGGCACTACCTGGTGCAGCGCGTGCGTCAGGCGAACGAGGAGGCGCTGCGCCGCGGACTCCTCACGCTCGAGGAATCGGCCCTGCTGATGCGCCGCTACGAGGAGGGGCTCTCCGGCTACACCTACCTCGAGGAGGAGGAGCCGAACCTGCGGCTGGCCAACGGCAGCTCGGGCCTCACGGCGGTGTCCTCGCAGCTCCACCCCGTGGAACACCCGGAGCCCAAGAGCCCGGGGAAACGCAAGCGCGCGACGCCGGCCGAAGAGCAGGAGTCCGTCGGTCCGCGTTCCCGGCCGCGGGGCTGACACCGGGACGCGCGGCACCGGGCCTCACGGGCTCCCCCGCCGGACTCCGGCCACGCATCGCGCCCCGCGGAGGCCATCATCCCCATGCGCCGCACGCAGCGCCTCTCCAAGTCGCGCTTCACCGCCGGGCTCCAGTGCCTCAAGCAGCTCTGGTGGCGGGTGCACGAGCCGCAGGCGCCGGAGCTGGTGGTGGATCCTCGGACCCAGGCGATCTTCGACCAGGGAGCGAAGGTCGGTGTGGTCGCCCGGACCCACGTCCCCGGCGGCCGGCTGGTCGACCGTCCGTACAACGCCTACGCCGAGCGCCTGGCGCTCACGCGGCAGTTCCTCGACGAACGGGTGCCGGCGATCTACGAAGCCTGCTTCGTCGCCGATGACGTCTTCGTCGCGGTGGATATCCTCGAACGCTCGCGTGACGGCTTCCACCTCATCGAGGTCAAGTCCTCGACCAGCGTCAAGGACGAGCACCTTCCCGACGCCGCCATCCAGCTGCACGTGCTCGGGCGCAGCGGGCTCGACGTCGGGCGCGCCGAGGTGATGCACCTCAATCGGGCGTGCGCCTATCCCGACCTCCACGATCTCTTCGTCCGGCAGGACGTGACAGCAGAGGCGGAGGCGCTGCTGCCCGGGATCCCCGGGTCGGTCCGCACCCAGCTCGAGGCGCTCGCGGGCCCGCTCCCGGAGGTGGCGATCGGGGACCACTGCAGCGCGCCCCGCGCCTGTCCGTTCATCGAGCGCTGCTGGCCGACGCCGCCGGCCCACCACGTCAGCACGCTCTACTTCATGAGGCAGCGCGCCGCCGCGCTCGAGGCGGAAGGCTACTCGACGATCTTCCAGCTCCCGCCCGACGTCTCGCTGAACCGCACGGCGGCCCGGCAGGTGCGGGCCGTGCGGTCGGGCCGGATGGTCGTGGAGCCCGGGCTGGCCGAGGCGCTCGAGACCTTCGAGCCGCCCCTCGCCTACCTCGACTTCGAGACGGTGAATCCCGCGATTCCGGTGTGGGACGGGTGCCACCCCTATGACGCGATCCCGGCGCAGTTCAGCTGCCACGTCGAGAACGGGACCGGCGGGTTCGACCACCACGAGTGGATCGCCGAGGGATCGGGTGATCCCCGGCGCCCGATGGCCGAGCGGGTGATCGCGGCGTGCCGGGGGGCGCGCACCATCGTCGCCTACAACGCGTCGTTCGAGAGCGGCTGCCTTCAGCGCGTCGCCGCGGCGCTTCCCGACCTGCGGGAGGAACTGGCCCGGGTCCAGGCCCGCCTCGCGGACCCGCTGCCCGTCGTCAGGAACTTCATCTACCACCCCGATTTCGGCGGGAGCTTCAGCCTCAAGTCGGTCTTGCCCGCCCTGGTGCCGGAACTCGAATACGACGAGCTGGAGGTCGCCGAGGGCAATGCCGCGAGCGTGCACCTGGCGCGCCTGATGTTCGAACCCCAGAGCCTCGACGCCGCCGAACGGACCCGCCTGCTGCGGGCCCTGTATCGCTACTGCGAACTCGACACCTGGGGGATGGTCAAGCTGCTCGAGCGCTTGCGGGGGATCGCGGCGCGCTCGTGACCGACCAGGCTAGCCGGCGCTCTCCTCGTCCTCTTCTTCGCCGGCAGTCTCCTCGTCGAGATCCGGGACTTCGAAGTCCTCGAGGCTGCCGAATTCGTCCCCGGCGCCGCCCTGCTCCGCCTTGGCGTGCTTCCGCTGGCGGCGCGCCTCGCGCTTTTCCTCGGCTTTGGCCCGGCGCTTCTGTTCCTTTTGTCGCTTGAGAAAGGACGGTCTCTTGGTTCCTGCCATCAGGGCTCCTCTCGTTCGATCGCACGTCTCGAACCTCCACCGCCGTCGATCGCGGCCGGCCGAATTTAACACAGGATCCGCGCGGAGTTGAGTCCCGGCCCGCCGGTCCAGTCGGGACCGGCCGGCCGGCCCTCGTAGTCCCCGGCCCCCAGGGGGGCTCCCGCCAGGGAGTTGGCAGGGAATTCCCGCGTTGCGCTAAACTGCGAGCGTCCATAGCGGAACCAGCCGGACGACTGACGGAGGACTGCTTTGAGTTCGACCGCCCTGGGGATGCGCCTCGACGGTCTCGCCGCGTACGTACCCGAACAGGTGTGGAGCAATGCGCGCGTCGCCGCCCGACTGCGGCTCGAGCGCATGCGTCTCGGCGCCAGTAAGCGCACCGCCGGATCCGGCAAGCTCCCCGCCGAAGAGGCCAAGCTCTTCGAGACCAGCGATCGCTGGGTGCGCCGTTTCATCGGCTTCGGCGAGCGCCGCTTCAGCCCCGAGGGCGAGGGCACGATCGACCTCGCGACGCGCGCGGCCCGCCTCCTGTTCGAGCGCTCCGGGCACTCCCCGAACGACGTCGATTCCATCGTGGTCGCCAGCGTCACGCCCTCCTACCTCTACAGCCCTCCGGACGCCGCGCTGCTCCAGCATGCGCTCGGCATCCCGGTCTGGCGCGGAGCGGACCCTCGCGAACTACGAGGCGCCGACATCTCTTTGGCGTGCAGCAGCTGGGTGGCCTCGCTCACCATCTGCTACGCCCTGATCCGTTCCGGGATGGCCCGCCGCATCCTCCTGGTCGGCGCCGACCGGATGAGCGCCGCCATCAACTGGCGCGACCGCAGCTTCGCCACCGTGCTCGGGGACGCCGGCACCGCCACGCTGTGCACGGCCGTGCCGGCCGCGGAGGACTGGTTCTCGCCCACGCAGTTCTGGAGCTGGATGGACGGCGGACACGCCGGGATCATCCTCACCCCCGCGGGCGGCTCGCGGCGGCCTTCGCCCCTGCCGGAGGAGGTGGAGGCGGGCAAGCACCGGCTGGCCATGGATGGCGCCGCGGTGAAGGAAGTTCTCGTCCCCTTCACCGGAGGCCCGGCCATGGATGCCGCGCTGGCCAAGGCCGGCTGGCGGCTCGAGGATCTCGACTTCGCCACGCTGCACGAAGCCAACCTGGTGCTCAACGCCTCCATCATCCGGATGTGGCGCGAGCGCGGGTTCCGCGGCCAGGTGCTGGACGCGGGCGGCCGATTCGGCAACACGACCAGCGCCTCGATCCCGCTGGCGCTGGCGATGAACCCCGGCGAGTTGGTGGTCGGCCGGAAGTTCGGACTGCTGGGCTTCGGAGGGGGCCTGTCGGCGAGCTTCGCCTTCGGCACGATCCTCCACCCGCTTCCCGCCTGGAACAACCTGCGCTCACCCTGACGATCGCCCCGCCGGCTCCGGAGGGCACGCGCCGCGCCTCCCGGGGTCCGAGGCGGCGGGACCGTCAGGCGGGAGCGGCCCCCGGCTTGTAGATCACGCCTTGGTTCCGCCGGCCGTTCATCTTGACCACGATCGGCTTCTCGAACCGAAGATGCCGGACCGAGTCGCGGCGGGTCTTGGCGGGCTGAGACTCGATCCACTCCCAGTCCACGAAGCCCTCGCCCGCGTCGGCGTTGACGGTGAAGTAGCCGACCTGGAACGAGGTCAGGTTCTGGAAGAAGTGGCTGCCCTGGGAGGGCGTGACCCGGAAGTCCCGAAAGCCCGACTCGACGATGACCCGGGCGCCCGAGATCTGGTCCCAGGCCACCGGGATCCCGAGCCAGGGCTCCCTCGACCCCCAGCGACCCACGCCGATCAGCAGGTAAGGCCGGCGCTGCGCCCATAACTCGGCGTTGAAGCGGGCGACCGCGTCCGCGGCGTCGCTGCTGCGGGAACGCTCGAAGCGGTGGAAGTCGACCACCACCAAGTCCCGCAGGCCGTCGATCCTGCCATTTCCCAGCACGCTTGGGCTGCGGCACAGCAGCAGCTCCGAGTGGATCTCGTCCACGTCCAGCTCTTCGGTCTCGCGGCTGAGCACGAGCGGGCGCATTTGCAGGAAGCCGAACTGGTGCGGCTCCTCCGCGGCGCGGCCGAGGCGCACGGCGAACTCGATTTCGACCGGACGGTTCATCCCGCGGCTCCCGACATCGAGGATGTGGCTCAGGGTTTCGGCGAGTGGAAAGACCCCATGCTTGAGGATCGGGGCCAGCGTCACCAATGGCCGGCCGGGTCGCGAGAGCCCGTCCTGGATCGTGCCGTTCTCGGCGGAGTAGGTGGAGCCCACCGCCAGGAGCGTTCCATCCTCGGCAGCGGTCTCGAGGCCGAAGCGCGTCTCGCGCGTGGCGGGTGCCGCGGCCGCGCTCTCCCCCCGATCGAGCTCGAGGGCCCAGAAGGCCTGCTGGGAGTTGCCGAGCACGTCCTCGACCGCCGACGAATGGATGGGATGAAGCGGATACCGTGGGCAGAAGACCACGCACCGCTCGCCCTCCACGACCGCCCGCCCCATTCCCAGCGCCACGGCCGCGACACCGTCCTCGGAGGTGAGGGGCGGCGCCGGGTAGAAGTTGTGCGAACGCGCCACTCCGGCGAAATCCGGATAGTGTCGCGGACCGTGGGCGGCGCCCACGACCTTTTGGAGGATGACGGCCATCTTCTCCTCCTCCAGACGATAGGGCGTCGCGCGCAAATAGCCCTTGGCGTGCTGGGAGAAGGTCGAGGCATAGACCAGCTTGATCGCCCGCATGAGCCGTTCGAGGCGCACGCCGAGGTCGGGGTGGTTGTTCGGGAGCATGAAGGTCTCGTACACGCCGGTGAACGGCTGGTGCTGCGAGTCCTCGAGCAGGCTCGAGGAGCGCACCGCGACCGGCCAGTCCACGGCATCCAGGAAGGACACGAGGTCCTGCACCGCGTCCGGCGGAAGCTGCGCCGCGAGGAACCGGCGCTGGATCTCGGCGTCGTCCCGCGAGCGCAGCGCGTAGTCGAGGAGTGCGCTGTCGGCCAGGAACTGGTCGAACACGTCGGTCGCCAGCACCACCGACGGCGGCACCGCGATCTCCACCCCGGGGAAGCGGTGGCCGATCCGATGATAGTTGAGCAGGTAGCGCACGAACGCGAGCCCGCGCGCCTTGCCGCCGATGGAGCCGCCCCCGATCCGCGAGAAGAACGTGCCCGTGGGATCGAATTGGGACCGCGCGTAGTCGACGATCAACAGGGCGCTCTGCGCATGCCGGTAACGGACGATGGACTGGATCATGTCGCGCCGCAGGTCCTCGAGGCTCGCGAAGTCCGAGACCTTGCGCGGCCTGAGCTCGTGAGCGAGCGCGAATTCGGTCCGGGCGCTGAACCAGTTCGAGAAGTGATTGCGCTCCCCGTGGAAGGCGATGCTCTCGGCCGGGACCGTGCGGAGCATCGCTTCGAGGCTCTTGAGGTCGCCCGCCCGGCCCACCTCGGTTCCGTCCGGAAGGCGGAACACGAAGTCGCCGAACGCGAAGTTCTCGGTGACGAAGCCGCGGAGATCGGACAGCAGGGTGGGCGAATCCTTGAGCAGGAACGCCGCGCCGACCTCCCGCGCCCCGCGCGCGTTCTCCGAATGGCTGGATTGAAGCAGGATGGGGAGGTCCCAGATCGCCTCCCGTGCCGCGCGGGCAAGATCGAACCCCGCCTGGGGGGAGAGCTGACCGCCGCGCGGGAACTGGATGTCGGAGATCAATCCGAGCACGTGGTCCCGGTAGCGTATCAGGACGTCCCAGGCCTCTTCGAAGGTGCGGCACAGCAGGATCTTGGGCCGCGCACGCAGCCGCACGATCTTGTGCGAGAGATTGACGCCCTCGCTGACCAGGCGCTCGGACTGGCGAATGATCTCGGTGTAGATCGTCGGCAGGAACGAGGAGGCGTAGCGGATGTTGTCCTCCACCACGAGGATGACCCGCACCCCCACCGCGGCCGTGTCGTGGGCGACGTTGCGACGGTCCTCGACGAACTTGACGATGGCGACGAGGATCCGCGCGTTGCCCTGCCACAGGAAGATGCCCTCGACCTCCGAGACCCCATGCCGCGCGACGAAACGTTTGGCCTCGTCGTTGTCGTAGGCCAACACGACGACCGGCACGTCCAGCCCCGCGCGACGGACTTCGCGCGCCAGCTCGCTGGCGCTCATGTCGCCCGCATCGATGGCGGTGATGATCAGGTTGAAGCGGGGCGCGGCCTTGGCGAGCGCCAGCGCCTCGGCGCCGCTCGAGACGTGGGTGAGGCCCGGCGGCTGGTGGAGGCTCAGCTCGAGGAATTCCCCGAGGATGAGTTCGTTGAGACGGCCGTCCTCCTGGAGCGTGAAGGACTCGTAGAGGCTCGACACCAGGAGGATGTCCTGGACCCGGAAGGGCATCAGGTCCTGAAAGCCCCCGAACGGGTTGCTCGGAGCCTGCGGGACGGATCCGTCGGCGATGGTCGGCATCCTCTCACCCGGGTAGAACGAAGTCGCGGGGCGGAGGATATCCGCCCCGCGCTCCAGGACCAACCCCGATGATCAGACCAGACCCTGGTCCATCATGGCGTCGGCGACTTTGAGGAAGCCGGCGATGTTGGCTCCGTTCACCAGATTGCCCGGCGTCCCGTATCGCTCCGCCGTCTCGCTGCAGTTGCGGTGGATCGCGATCATGATCTTGTGCAGGCGATCGTCCACCTCGTCGCGCGTCCAGCTGAGCCGCATGCTGTTCTGGGCCATCTCCAGGCCCGAGGTGGCTACGCCGCCGGCATTGGCCGCCTTGGCCGGACCGTAGAGGATGCCGGCGTCGAGGAACGTCTTGACGCCCTCCAGCATCGTCGGCATGTTCGCGCCCTCGGACACCAGGCCGACGCCGTTCTTGATCAGGTTCGCGGCATCGCGACTGTTGATCTCGTTCTGGGTCGCGCTCGGGAAGGCGCAGTCCGCCTTGATGTCCCACAGCGCGTTGTGGTCGAGCGTCGGATTCAACGCCAGGTACTTCGCGCCCTTGAACTTGTCCGCGTATTCCTTGATGCGGCCGCGGCGCGCGTTCTTGAGCTCCATCACCCACGCCAGCTTCTCGCGGTCGATGCCCGCCGGGTCGTGGATCATCCCGTCGGAGTCCGAGAGCGTGACCGGCCGGGCGCCCAGGTCGAGCAGCTTCTCGACCGTGTACTGCGACACGTTGCCACTGCCCGACACCAGGCAGACCTTGCCTTCGAGCGTCTGCTTGCGGGTCTTCAGCATCTCGGCGGCGAAGTAGACGCAGCCGTAGCCGGTCGCCTCGGGCCGGATCAGCGAACCGCCCCAGTGGATGCCCTTGCCCGTCAGGACGCCGGTGAACTCGTTGGCCAGGCGCTTGTACTGGCCGAAGAGGAAGCCGATCTCCCGGCCGCCGACGCCGATGTCTCCCGCGGGAACGTCGGTGTCCGGCCCGATGTGCCGCCACAGCTCGGTCATGAAGCTCTGGCAGAAGCGCATCACCTCGTTGTCGCTCTTACCCTTGGGATCGAAGTCCGAACCGCCCTTGCCACCGCCCATCGGCAGCGTGGTGAGGGAGTTCTTGAACACCTGTTCGAACGCCAGGAACTTGAGGATGCCGAGGGTCACCGAAGGGTGGAAGCGCAGGCCGCCCTTGTAGGGCCCGATGGCGCTGTTCATCTCGATCCGGAAACCGCGGTTGACGTGGATCTCGCCGCGGTCGTCCATCCACGGCACCCGGAACATGACCACCCGCTCGGGCTCCACGACCCGCTCGAGGATCCTCGCCGCCCGGTACTCGGGATGCCGATCGAGCACCAGGCTCAGTGAATCGACGACCTCCTCCACCGCCTGGTGAAACTCCGCCTCGGTGGGGTTCTGGGCCCTAACCCGGGCCATCAGTGACGTCACATAGTCCTTCGCAACCGTGCCGGTCTTCGACGGCATCGCGACCGGCATGTCGAGTTTGCTCATGGCGTCCGCTCCTTTCTGATTCGGTGGAAAGCCAGCCGAGACAATGCAACTGGCGCGCCAGCGCATCTTACCCCCGCGGGCGCCAAAGCGCCCGCGGACCGCACGAGGCGCCGCCCCGAGACCGAGACACGCGGGGAAGTGACAGGCGAAGCCCGGATTCCATCTCCACCCCGGGTCGCGCGGGTACGCCGCCCGGCCCGGCGCTCCACCCCGGCCGCCCACGCGGCCGCCCCCACACCGCGCGGCGCGGCGGCGTGAACCGGGCGACATCGTGGCAGGAGCGTTCCGGCTTTGGCAGGCACGGTCGGCGACCGCCACAGGGCGCGGCGAGTCCGCCGAGGCCGGCATCCGTGCCGTCACCCTGCACCCCCGCCGGCCGGGGCGGCTGGTTTCCGCAACACGGGGCGGCCAAGGGCGCCGCCCCGCTCCAGATCCGCGGCTACGCGTGCGGGCTGATGTTCTGATTCAGGCGGAAGAGATTGGTCGGATCGTACGTCTGCTTGAGCTTTGCCAGGCGCGCGTAGTTTCCGCCGTAGGCGGCCTCGACCCGGTCCCCTTCGTCCTCCGGCATGAAATTCACGTAGACGCCGCCGGTGGCGAAGGGCTTCGTGGCCGCGAACAAATCCCGCGCCCAGGCGATGCACTTCACGTCGTCGGCCGGACTCTCCCAGCGGGTGTGCACGTTCAAAATGTACGCCGCGTCGCGATGCTGGTAGGCGGTGGCATCCGGCGCCACCCGGCTGGTGGCCCCTCCCATCTGGCCGATGAACAGCTCCGAATGGGGCGAGGGCAGGGTCCCGACGTAGCGCAGCAGGACGTCGATGAGCGGGTCCTCGATGCCGAGGAAATTGTGCGACTTCCAGTAGTTCCGCATCCCCGGGGTGAGCAGCGGATCGAACGCGGCCTGGAATCCCGCGAAGGGACTCGGTCCCACCACATCCGCGATGGGCTGGCCGATCGCCCGAAACGGCTTGACCACCTTCTCGCCCTCGTCCATTGGGCCGGCATAGAGCATCGCCAGCGCGAGAATCTCCTTGCCGTGCACCTCCGCCGGCAGGAACGGCAGCGGCGGGGCCTTGCGCATCACCACCCAGACGGTGAGCTCGTCCGGCGCCTTGGCCGTGAGCTCGCGATAGCGGCGCAGGACGTCGCGCGCGTCGGCGAAGGGATGGACGATCAGCCCCGCGAGCACCTCGGGTCCGACCGGGTGCAGCCCGAGCTCGAAGGAGGTGACGATCCCGAAGTTGCCACCGCCCCCGCGGATGCCCCAGAACAGGTCGGGATGGCTGTCCGCGCTGGCCTTGATCCGCTTGCCCTCGGCGGTGACGACCTCGGCCGAGATCAGGTTGTCGACCGTGAGCCCGTACTTGCGGCTGAGCCAGCCGAAGCCGCCGCCCAGGGTGAGCCCCGCGATCCCGGTGGTCGAGTTGATGCCGACGGGCGTGGCGAGACCGTGCGCCTGGGTCGCGGCGTCGAGCTCGCCGAGGGTCACGCCCGGCTCCACGCGGGCGATCTTCTTCGCCGGGTCCACCTTCACCGATTTCATCGTCGAGAGATCGATCATCAGGCCGCCCTCGCACAGGGCGTTGCCGGCGATGTTGTGGCCCGCGCCGCGCACCGACGTCAGCAGCCGGTGCTCGGCCGCGAAGCGCACCGCCTGGACCACGTCGTCGGTGCTGGCGCAGCGTGCGATCAATGCCGGGCGACGATCGATCATCGCGTTCCAGATCGTCCGCACGGCGTCGTAGTCGCGATCGTCGGGCGTGACGAGCCGGCCGCCGAAGGAGGTTCGAAAGGCCTCCACCGCGGCGCTGTCGAGGGTGGCCCTCATACCGTCCAGCGTGGCCATGGCGTGCGTGGTCATGCGTGTCTCCTCTTGATGGGGGGTCCTGGGTTTCATCCCGAGCCCGGCGCCCGGATCGGGCCCAGTCTGCGCGGCGGACGGCATCTGCGGCAAGCCCAAACACGCCGCCGGTCGTGGCGGTTCGCGTTTGGCCGTCCGGCGCCGGGGTCCGGCCCCCTGGGGAGGCCAAGAGAAGCCCCCGAGGCCTTGGAGCCACGGGGGCTGGAAAGGGGTCCGGTGCGGCTTCCGCGGGCGCCGGACCGGCCGAACGGCGGGTGCCGGTGCGCTACATCCGCTTCCGGCTCCGTCGGGTCGTCACGTTGAGGCGGCGCTTGCGTCCGTGCGCCTCACCGGCCGGTGCGAGCGCCGGCTCGGGGCGCGCCCGCACCTCGTGGCGGCCCGTCCTCGGCCGCGGCTCGCGCAGCGGGCGGACCGCCGAAGCGCGCCGCTCGTAGTCGAACCCGGGGATCGTCACCCGCGGCACGATGATGCCGACCGTGCGCTCGATCGCCGCGACCTCCTTGCGGTCCTCGGGGCAAACCAAGGTCAGGGCGTCGCCTGTGGCATCCATGCGCCCGGTGCGCCCGATGCGGTGCACGTAGTCTTCGGGGGTGCGCGGAACGTCGTAGTTGATGACGTGCGTGATGTCGTCGACGTCGATCCCCCGCGACGCGATGTCGGTGGCCACCAGGATGTCCACCCGGCCGCGCTTGAAATCGGAGAGCGCGCGTTCGCGCTGGCCCTGGCTGCGGTCGCCGTGGAGTGCCGCCACCGCGTGGCCGCTGGTCTTGAGTCGCCGCGCGAGGCGCTCGGCGCCGTGCTTGGTGCGGGTGAACACGATCGTGCTGTGGTCGCCCGCGCGCTCGAAGATCGCCTGCAGCAGATCCGCCTTGAGATGGCTCGGGACCGGGTAGAAGAACTGGTCGATCCCCGCCGCCGGACGCGTGGGCGGCGCCAGCTCGAGCCGCCGGGGGTTGGTGAGCGCTTCGCGCGCCACGGTGTTGAGCTCCGGCGGCATCGTCGCCGAGAACATCAGGGTCTGGCGCTTCTTCGGCAGCAGTCGGAGGATGCGCTTGAGGTCCGGCGCGAAGCCCATGTCCACCATGCGGTCGGCTTCGTCGAGCACCAGGATCTCGATGTCCTCGAAGGCCAGCGCCTGGCGGCCGTGGAGATCCAGCAGCCGGCCGGGGGTCGCGACCAGCAGTTCGACGCCCTCACGCCGGAGCATGCGCTCCTGCGGACCGAGCGGCACGCCGCCGTACACGGCGCCGACCCGCACCGGAGAGAAGCGCGCGTACTCGCGCGCGGCGGACTCGACCTGCGCGGCGAGCTCGCGCGTGGGCACGAGGACCAGCGCCCGCAGGGCCGGTGGGCCGTCGAGCAGGCGCGTGAGGATGGGCAGCACGAAGGCGGCGGTCTTGCCGCTGCCGGTCTGCGCAGCGGCGACCAGGTCGTGGCCGGGAAGAATGAGAGGGATGGCCTGCGCCTGGATCGGCGTGGGCACGGTGTAGCCGGCCGCCCGTACGCCCTGGGTAATGGGCTCGGGCAGGCCGAGTGCGGTGAACGACATGATGTCTCCTAGTGGGTGCGTGGGTGCGGCAGTGGCGCCGGTTGGCACGCGGTGGCCCGAAGGCCGGGGATGGGACGAGCGCTTGCGGCGTTCTATCGTGCGCCGCCTTGAATGCCCTTCCCGAACCGGCTGTGACGCCGCGCCAGCCGCCGTGCGGTATCGGGCGTGGGCGCCGGTGCCGGCTCCTCGACGACGAGGGTGCCGATCACGAGATCGGCGAGGGGAAGCAGCACGTTGAGGTTGCGGTCCATGCGCAGGTGATGGATGCGATGGTGCCGCTTGATGAACTGGAAGTACCGCCCGCGCTCGACGACGCCGAGCGCGGGCTTGCGCATGAGGAAGTGCAGCCCCTCGTAGCCGAGGTAGTAAAGCGCCATGGTCGCGCCGAAGGCGATCACGAATGCGGCGACCGGAAGCGAGACGCCCAGCGCGGCAAACCCCCACGCCAGCAGGGCCCAGGGGAGGACGTTGATGAGAACGAGCGCGGGCCCTCCCCACCACTCGAAGCTCGGCGCCTCGCGCTGCGCTTCGTCTTCCACGTGGAAGGTGTCTTCGATCTTGCGGAGCTGGTGGTGGACCAGGGTGTGCGAGGCCAAGCGGCCCCCGGGCTGCCCGGGCCGATGCAGCCAGAAGCGGTGAAAGGTCCACTCGAAGAAACTGGCCTGAACGACGGCGACGGCGATCCCTGCGAGAACAGCGAGGAGGGTGAAGGGGATGGGCATGAAGCTCCGGGGAAGCAGGAAGGCGCGCAGGTCGCGCGCGCCGTGTCCGGCCTCACTGACCGGACCTTACGATCGGATGGATGGCACAAAAAAACCGCCAGGGTCGTCCTGGACGGACTCGAACGCGAGCGGCACATCCAACCTCGACCGAAGACTGCAGGGACTATCGGACCCTCGGCCCCCCAAATCAAGTGAATTCGTTGTGAACCGCCCCGTGCGGCCACGCGAACGGTCCACCCCGGCCGCCGGCCGACCCTCTCCCAAGGCCTTCCCCACCCACGACTCGCGCCGGCGCGCCCACGCCCCGGCCGGCGGCCGGGACCGCATCCGCGCGGGAGCCGCCCCGCGGCTCAGCCTCCGGCCGCGGCACCGGCCCGGCTCGCCATGACCAGGGCGGCCCCGGTCACGTAGGCCACCACCCACCAGGAGTAGGCGTAGCGGGAGTAGAGGTGAAGGCCGCGCGGGACGCTCCCCGACCCGTGGCGACGGTACTGCCGCCAGACCAGCACCGTGTCGGTGAGCATCGCCGCCAGCGCCGAGTAGCCGAGGAAACCGTGCAGCGTGAACAGCGAGCGGCTGGTGCCGAGGATCATGCAGGTGGTGGCGATCACGTCGAACCCCACGCCCACGGTGAGAAAGGCGAGGATGCCCGGAGTGACCTGCCGGCGCCGCTGTTCGCGGATGATGCCGATCGAGTACGAGAGCAGCGCCAGATTGACGATGATCACACCGGCTCTGAGAAACGGATTCACGCGGTCCTCCCGTGGAATGATGTCCCCCCGCGCGACGCCGGGTGCCACCCGCGGCGGGCGGCGCTCCGTCGCCTCAGGGAATGAGCAGGATCTTGCCCGTGGTGGCCCTTGCCTCCAGCCTGCGATGGGCCTCCGCGGCGTGCTCGAGCGGTAGCTCGGCCCCGACGCGAAGGACGAGCCTCCCCTCCCGCACCCAGCCCAGCACCTCGCCCGCGCGCGCCAGCAGCTCCGCGCGCGTCGCGACGTAGTGGGTGAGGCTCGGCCTCGTGAGGGAGAGCGAGCCGCGCTGGCTCAGCAGCTGGGGATCGAATGGCGCGACCGGCCCGCTCGACTGGCCGAACAGCACCAGCGTCCCGCGCGGCGCCAGGCAGCGCAGGCTCTTCTCGAACGTCGTCCGCCCCACCGAGTCGTACACCACCTGCACCCCGGCGCCGCCCGTGAGGCGCCTCACCTCGGCCTCGAAATCCTGTTCGGCATAGAGAATCACGTCGTCGGCGTGGGCTTCGCGCGCCAGGGCCGCCTTCGCCGGGGTGGACACGGTGCCGATCACGCGCGCGCCGCGCATCCGGGCGATCTGGCACAACAGCAGCCCGACCCCTCCGGCCGCGGCATGGACCAGGCAGGTGTCGCCCGGCCCGAGCGGACGGGTCGTGCAGGCGAGGTAGTGCGCGGTCATGCCCTGGAGCATCGCCGCGGCGCCCTGGCGCGCGCCCACGCCCTCCGGCAGGCGGACGAGACGCTCGGCGGCTACCACCGCCAGGCCGGCGTAGGATCCGAGCGTGCCCTGGTAGGCGACGCGATCCCCGAGACGCACGCCGGCGACCCCGCGGCCGACGGCGGCCACCGTCCCCGCCGCTTCGGAGCCCAGGGTGCAGGGAAGCTCCACCGGATACGCGCCGGTCCGACGATAGATGTCGATGAAGTTGACGCCCACCGCTTCGATGCGGACCAGCGCCTGACCCGCCCCCGGCAGGGGATCGGGCACCTCCTCGTAGCTGAGCGCCTCCGGTCCTCCGAAGGCATGCAGGCGGATCGCTTTCATGGGTCTCCTCCCGGCCGCGCCGCCCGGCGGGGCGCTGCGCGCGGCCGGCCCGGGGCCGCGAAGGCCGAGGCAGCATGATACAGTGCGCGACGATGGATGCGGAGGGGCGTTCGATGGCCGATGAGAATCTGCAGGTCGTCTTTGGCGCGGGACAGGTCGGACCGCCTCTCGCCGCCATCCTGCGGGAGAGCGGCCTGCAGGTGCGGATCGTGCGGCGCTCGTCGGGCGGGGACCTCGGCGGCATCCCGGTGGTCGAGGGCGATGCCGGCGATCCCGCGTTCGCGACCGCGGTCTCGAGCGGTGCGGCCGCGATCTACCACTGCCTCAATCCCGCCTACGACGAGAAGGAATGGGCACGGGAGCTACCGCGGTTCATGGAAGCCCTGATCGCGGCGGCCTCGCGCACCGGCGCCCGGCTGGTCGTGCTCGACAATCTCTACTCGCTCGGCAGCACCGAGGGTCGTCCGATCAACGAGGACACGCCGACGAATCCGATTTCGCGCAAGGGCGAGATCCGGGCCCGGGTCGCGGCGACGCTGTTCGAGGCCCATCGCCGAGGGGACGCGCGCGCGGTCGTGGGGCGCGCTTCCGACTTCTACGGACCCCGCGGGCACGGGACGTTCTTCGGCGACCTGTTCTGGAACCGGGTGCTCGCCGGGAAGAGCGCGCAGGCGCCGATGAACCCCGACACGCGCCACAGCTGGCATTACATCCCCGACGTCGCCGCCGGCCTGGCCACGCTCGGGAGCGCCTCCGACGACGTGTGCGGGAGCGCGTGGATGTTGCCGGTGGCGCCTGCCGTCACGACGCGCGACATGGTGGAGCGACTGGGCGAGGCGCTCGGCCGGGAGATCCGGATCGAACGGGTCCCGTCGTGGATGCTGGCCGCGATGGGGTGGTTCGTCCCCGTGCTGCGCGAAGTGTCGGAGATGCTCTATCAATGGGACGAGCCGTTCGTCGTCGACGACTCGCGGTTCCGCGCGCGCTTCAGCCACATGCCGACCGCGCTCGATGCCGGCGTCCGCGAGACCGTGGCCTGGGCGCGGGCGACCTTCGGCGCCGCCGGCAAGCGGACCGCCGGCGCGCAGCCGGCGGGCGTGGAAAGCCGCTAGCCCACCGGCGCGTCCGCCCCCCGCTCACGGTCCACTCGTCGCGTGTCGCTTCCGGACAAGCCGCTCCTCGTCTACGATGGCGATTGCGGCTTCTGCCGCGTGTGGATCGCGCGCTGGCGCCGCACCACGGGCGACCGCGTCGAATACGCGCCGTACCAGGAGGCCGCCGCCCGCTTCCCCGAGATGCCGATCGAGCGCTTTCGCGGCGCGGTCCAGCTGGTGGAGCCGGACGGACGCTGGTCCGCCGGGGCGGAGGCGGTGTTCCGCTCGCTCGCCCACGCGCCCGGCCGCGGCTGGGGTCTGTGGCTCTACCTTCGGCTGCCAGGCTTCGCCCCGGTGAGCGAGTGGTGCTACCGGCGGGTGGCGCGGCACCGTTCCGCGCTCGAGCGGATCACCCGCTGGATCGGGTGGTGATCATCCGGTCGCGCGGCGCGAGCCCGGCAAGCCCCCACGCGGCCCCGGGTGCGAGGAGGCCTGGAGCCGAAGCGTCGCGGCGCTCGCGGCGGGCGGACCCTCGGACTACGGGACGACCCGACTCCACCGGAGAACCTAGTGCGAGTCCCCCGCGCCCCCGTGCTGCCCCTGCTCGAGCGCGCGCTCGCGCTTCTTCGAGAGCGCGCCCACACCGATGAACAGCGCCACCAGCACCAGCACCCAGAAGGCGCCGAAGATCGTGAACACGGCGCGGAGGGCCGAACCGAAATCGAGAATCATGACCGTGGATCTCCGTGAACCCAGGTGTGCGAACCGGTGCCGCGAGCGCGGCGCCACGGACCGGATGGACCGCGGCGCATCCTAGCACCTCCCGGGCGCGGCCGGCAGCCCGGGGGCCTGCCGCGTGGGCTCGGGTCCGACCGCGGTGCGACCCGGCCTCCGCGGACATGCCGCGATCCCCAACGCGCCTCGCCCCACGCGGCCGAAGCCTCGTGGGGCGAGGGTGTCACATCCGCACCGGAAACGGCCAAGCCGCGCCGGCTGAAGCTGCTACCGATAAATCGCCTTGATCGTGCCCCAGGTGGATGCCTTGACCGCGGTCGGGGCGGTGTTGAGGAAGAAGATGTCGAAGAACGAGGAAACCGCGTGGGCGCTGGGATCGCCGTTGGTCAGCCGGTGCTGCGCGAATCCGCCGAGGCGCGCGTTGTCCATGATGCCGTAGCAGCCGTGCCACTCCTCACCCAGGGTGCAGTTACCGAAGGTCAGCCAGGGGCTGGTGTAGGTGTTGCCCAGATAGACGACCTCGTACTGGACACGACCCTCGTCGCCCACCGTATTGGACCGGGGGTCGTACTGGATCTCGAGGCTGATCGGATTGCCCTTGGTGTAGTGAAGGTTGAAACCACCCGGATCCGAGAACGAATAGAACGGCAGCACGCCGCCGAAGGCGGCGATCTCGCCGTCCGGGACGCGCACGTTGAAGCGGCCATCCACGTTGGGGCTCCACCAGGGGCCGACGCGCAGGCCGGCTTCGCTGCCGTTGACGTCGTTGCCGCTGATGACCAGCGTCGCCCTGAGCGTGAAGGCGTCGCCGTTGCCGTACCAGTGCGGGTTCACACCGTCCTGCGACAGCGTCCAGTTGTGGAGATTGGCGAAGCCGAAGCAGTCGAGTCCGTCTTCGTCGAACTCGACCAGGGCCGGGTAGGTGTTCGTGGGGATGAGAACCGAGCCGGGGCAATCGTTGAAGATGCGCGTCTTCAAGACGACGCTGTTGGCCCACGGCGTCGCGAATGCGGTCGATGCCACGAGCAACAGCGCGGCAAAGCCGAGAATGGTGTAGCTGATCCGCTTCATGATGTTCCTCCTGGGGTTTGAAGGACGACGACGAACGAGGTGCCTGCGGATCGAACGGTTTCTGCCGGCGTCTGGGATCGCCGGCGATTGCTGCTCCCGAGAGGGTCTCGCGGCACGGCCGGCCTCGCCGGCCCGCCGCGACTCCCGCACGAGAGGCGCTGCTCCAGCATGTCGCGCCGATCGCGTGATCCGGCGGACAAGCCACCGGCCGCGGATGAGGCCGCCACCCGAAACCGGTCACTCCTACGCCTGTAAACGGTTACATAGATGATGCAACTTTGTCAAGCGCTCGTCGGCCTTCTATTCCATTGGCTCGCGGGGCTCTCGGGTCCCGCGGGGCGCTCGTTTCCTCTCGTCGGGGGCCCCGCCGAGGGTGACCTCCACCCGATGGAGTCCCCCGTCGTGGACCAGCGGCACGCGGGCCGCGCCGTCCCGGACCGTCACCGTCGCGCCGTCCGCGCTCGCCGCGATCACCGCCGCGGCGCTGGCGCCCGGGTTCTCGATCACGATCTCGTAGCGCGTGGTCTCGTCCGGGAGCCGGTAGTCGATCGTGCAGCGGTGCCACGGGTCGGGAATGCACGGACGGATGACGAGCGCTTCGCCGCCCTCGACCCGGACTCCGAGCACGGATTCGACGGCGGTCCGGAACATCCAGCCGGCGGAGCCCGTGTACCACGTCCAGCCTCCGCGGCCGACGTGGGGCGGCTCGCCGTAGACGTCGGCGGCGATGACGTAGGGCTCGACCCGGTAGGTCGACACCTGCTCCGGGGTGAGGGCATGGCTCACCGGGCTCAGCATCTCGAGCAGCTTCGCCGCGCGCTCCCGGCGGCCGGCTTGCGCCAGCGCGCCCACGAACCACAGCGCCGCGTGGGTGTACTGACCCCCGTTCTCGCGCACGCCAGGCACGTAGCCCTTGATGTAGCCCGGCTCGCGGGGCGTGCGGTCGAACGGCGGCGCGAGCAGCCGAACGATGCCGTCCCGCTCGGACACCAGCAGGCGCTCCACCGCGTCGAGCGCCCGCGCGGCGCGCGCCGGCGGAGCGGCGCCGGAGAGCACGGCCCAGGCCTGGGCGAGCGCGTCGATCCGGCACTCGTCGCTCGCCCGCGAGCCGAGCGGGGCGCCGTCGTCGTAGAAGCCTCGGCGGTACCATTCGCCGTCCCATCCCGCGTCGTTCACCGCCGCGCGGAGCGCTTCGCGATGGCGGCGATAGCGCGCCCCCCGCTCGCGATCGCCCCGGCGCTCACACAGCGGGGCGAACTCGCCGAGGATGGCGTGGAGGAAGAAGCCCATCCACACGCTCTCGCCCCTGCCTTCATGACCGACCAGGTTCATGCCGTCGTTCCAGTCCCCGGCGCCGAAGAGGGGCAGTCCGTGCGCGCCGCACTCCAGCGAGCGGTCGATCGCGCGGCAGCAGTGCTCGTAGAGGCTCGCCGACTGGCCCGAGTCCTCGGGCTCGAGGAACGCCTCGTCCTCCCCCTCCTCGAGCGGGCGCGCCACGAGGAAGGGTGCCACCCGCTCCAGGATCTCCTCGTCCCCGGTGGCGCGGACGTACTGCGCCGTGATGTGGGGCAGCCACAGCAGATCGTCGGCGAAGCGCGTGCGCAAGCCGCGATCGAGCGGTGGGTGCCACCAGTGGAGCACGTCGCCCTCGACGAACTGGTGCCCGGCATGCAGCAGGATCTGCTCGCGGGCGAGCCGAGGGCGGACCCCGGCGAAGGCGGCGGCGTCCTGGAGCTGGTCGCGGAAGCCGAAGGCCCCCCCCGACTGGTAGAAGGCGGAGCGCCCCCAGATGCGGCAGGCGAGGTCCTGGTAGAGCAGCCAGCCGTTGACCATGAGGTCGATCGCGGGCACGGGGGTGTGGACCCGGACGCGCGAGAGGAGATCGGACCAGAACCCCCGGACCTCGTCGAACGCGCGATCGATCGCTCCGGGCTCGCGGTAGCGCGCGATCAGCGCGCGCGCCTGGTCGTCACCCGCGCCCTCGCCGAGCAGGAACGCGCACTCCACGCTCGCTCCGGCCGGGATCTCCAGCTCGCACTGCTCGGCGAAGCAGGGATCGAGGCCGGCGCCCGTGCGGCCGTCGAGGGTCGCCCCGCGCCGGAGTACCAGCGGTCGCTCGGGTCCGCCGCCCCGGCCGATGAACGCCTCGCGGTCGCCGCTGAAATGGACCGGCAAAGGGCTCCCGCGGGTCACGACGGCGGCGAAGGCGACCCGGTCCGCATGCTCGCCGGCGGCCGGATTGCGGGCGAGCAAGGCCTTCACTCCCGCGTCGAAACCGGTGACCACGAAACGCCCGCTTTCCCCAGGCGACCCGCCGAGCACCAGCCGCTGGTAGCCGAACAACGACAGGCGCCGCGTTCGGCGGCCGCGGTTGTGGAGTCGCACCCGGGTGATCTTCACCGGGTCGTGGCGGGGGACGAAGACGCAGACCTCCTGCTCGAGCCCCTCGCTCACGTGCCGGCAGCGGCTGTACCCGAAACCATGCCGCATCTCGTAGTCGGCCGGCTGCGGCACGGGCCCCGGCAGCGGCGACCAGTACGCCCCGGACTCCTCGTCGCGCAGGTAGAGCGCCTCGCCGTGCGGGTCCAGCACCGGATCGTTGGACCAGGGTGTGAGGCGATGCTCGCGGCTGTTGCAGCTCCAGGTGCAGCCGGCGCCGGTCTCGCTGACGATGAAGCCGAATCCCTCGTTGGCCACCACGTTCACCCACGGCAGCGGCGGTTGCAGCAGCCCCGCGTGTGGCCGGTGCGCGAGGCGGATCACGTACTCGCCGCCCTCGCCGAAGCCGCCGAAGCCGTTGAAGCACTCGAGCGGTTCGGTGAACAGGCCGCCCGCCCCGCTCAACGCCTCGCCCACCGCGGGGCGCCCGTCGCCGGGCCCGGGCGGCGGGGCCGGCGGCGGGCGCGCCGCGACCTCGTGCAGGTCGATCGCCGTGGGCGAGGGGCGCGAGCCGTCCACCAGCAGGTGCGCGGCGGCGAGGAGCAGGTCCACCTCCGCCTCCGGCATGTCCCGGGTGCTACGGACCTGCACGCCCTCGCCTCCCGCCCGCGGCACGCCGCCTGGCAGGCGCTCCGGATCGGCGCACAGCACGACCAGATCCACGTCGAGCCCGAGCGCCCGCCAGTAGCGATGCGCGGCGAGCAGCGCGGCGAGCCCCTCGAGATCCACCGGCGCGCGCGCATCGGCGACCGCCAGGGGCCTCTGCGGGGAGAGCCCGAGTGCCGCGAGGCTGGCGCGGGAGCCGCTCGCCCGCGCGATCCGCTCGGGATCCGCCCGCAGGCGCGGGTGGGCGTAGAGCAGCCCACCGGCCAGCGCCTGGTAGCGCTCCGCCTCCTCGGGCGAGATCCCGAGGCGGCGCAGCTCCTCCCCCGCGGCGGACTCGGCCGCGGCGAGCATCTCCTCCACGCGCGCCGGCGCCGAGACGTGGTCGAGCAGTCCCAATGCCTCGCTCCGCCCGGGTGCGGCGCCGAGTACGAACACCAGCTGCGCGCTCGCCCCCGGGCCGAGATCCACCGCGCGCCGCAGGGCGAAGATGGGGTCGAGCACGCTTCCGGTCGCACCCGACAACGGCGCACCCGGTCGCAGGGCCTGGGGCCGGTCGAGGCCGGCGCCGCGTCCGATGAAGCGCGCGCGGTCGGTCTCGTGCTCGAGCGCGCCGTCGCCGAGCAGCGCGTGCACCATCCACGGGAGGCGCTCGCCGCGCTCACGCGGCCGGCGGCGCGCGAGCAGCGCGCCGCTCCCGGGATCGAATTCGGTCTGGACGAAGAGCTTCGAGAACGCCAGGTGGCTCCGGTCGGCGGCGCGCCCGGCGAGCACGACTTCGACGTAGCTGGCCAGGTCGAGCGCGCGCGAGCGCGCGGAGCGGTTGCGCAGCGTGATCCGCCGCATCTCCAGCGCCGCCCGCGGCGCCACCACGGCCTCGAGGCGCGCCTCGATGCCGTCGTCGTCGCGCGCGATCTCCACCCGCCCCGGCCGCCAGGTCGCCCGGTAGTCGCCCGCCGGGCGCCGGACCGGCTGAGATCCGAGCGACCACAGGGCGCCCGACTCCCGGTCACGCAGGTAGAGGAAGCAGCCGTCGCGATCCTCGACCCGGTCGCCGGCCCAGCGGGTGAGCGCCAGCTCCCCCAGCCACGAGCCCCCGGTTCCGGCGGCGCTGAGGAGGGTGGTGTAGTCGCCGTTCGAGAGCAGCCATGCCGG
Source organism: Candidatus Eisenbacteria bacterium RBG_16_71_46 (assembly GCA_001780165.1). GTDB lineage: Bacteria > Eisenbacteria > RBG-16-71-46 > RBG-16-71-46 > RBG-16-71-46 > RBG-16-71-46. The sequence continues at coordinate 27,001 of MFFQ01000023.1, forward strand.
CGGCGCCGGAGCATCGAGCGGATCCGGCGTGGCGCTCGCGAGCGCGCCCGCGAGGCGCGAGCCGGCTTCACGCATGGCGACCACCTTCTCGAACCGCGCCCGTCCCGGCGGCCGGTTCGCTCATCGACTCAGCGCAGCAGGACGCAGGGCTTCCAGGCGGAGGTTCCGCCGTAGTCGATCCGGTACCGATACACGCCGCTGGGGAGCCCCGCGCCCCGCAGGGTCGCCTGGTGGAGGCCGGCGGAGAGCTCGCCGTCGACGAGCCGCGCGATCTCACGACCCGCCACGTCGTAGACCGTGAGGCGCACGTGTCCCGGCTGTGCCAGACGGAAACGGATCGTGGTGGCGCTGGAGAACGGATTGGGCTCGCTGCGATGGAGCTCGAGCCGCCCGGCCCCGGGCGCCGGGCGGGGCACGTCCGTGGTCTGAACGAAGCCCGCGCGATCCAGGCCGAGCTGGATTTCGGGGCTCTGCATGAAGCGGTTCCACACCGACTGGGTCGCGTAGTTCTCGATCATCAGGATGATCGGGCCCTGGTCGATGCCGATGACGTCGGTGGCCCACCACCCCAGCGTGAGATTGAACCCGTCGCGGAAGCCGTAGGGACCCCACAGGGAGGCCTTGTAGTTGTCGTAGAGGTTGGCGATCGTCGGGATCACGACCTCGGGCGCGAACGGGATCGAACCGATCGCCGCGGTGGGCGTGATCGTTCCGTTGTCGCCCTCGGGCGGGGGCGCGCCGCGCGCGGCGTAGCCGTAGGGCCCGTCCCCGGCGGTGAGCCCCCACAGGACGTCGCTGTAGCCGGTGAACCCGCCCGGGTTCGCGATGCAGTAGGCGCGCTGGGCAAGCGTCGCGCGGCGGGAATTCTCGAAGTAGTCGATGCCCGTGCCCATCATGTAGGCGTCCTGCTTGCCGCGGAAGTCGATCCAGCAGTGCGAGTACTGGTGGCCGAACAGGGGCGGGAAGCGCACGTAGGAGTAGCCGTACTGGGTGTGCCAGATGTAGCCGCTGGTCCAGGCCGACCAGGCCGAGGGCGCCACCGCGTGCGTCGGCGAGCCCAGCGCCAGGATGTAGAGGATCATCGCCTCGTTGTAGCCGATCCACTGGCCGAAGCCGCTGAAGCCGGTACCCGGCTTCCACCCCATGAGGATCCCGGGGTTGAAGTTCTGCATGAACTTCCAGTTCACGCGCCGGTAGATCTGATCGGCCAGGATGCGGATCTGATCCTCGGTGGGGTCGACGGCGTCGAAGTACCGCCCGGCGTCGAGGATCCCCGCAAGCAGGAGTGCGGTGTCGATGGAGGACAGCTCGGTCGTGCCGGACCGCGTCGCCGTGTTCATGTCGAGGAAGTGGTAGAAGAAGCCCTGGTAGCCGATGGTGCCGCTCGCGGCACTGCTCTGCGGCCCGTTCCAGAACGTCTGCAGGGTGGTGAGCACCCGGCTCGCCGCGGCCGGACGCGAGACCCAACCGTGGTCCACGCCGACGCAGATGGCGGAGAGCCCGAAGCCGACCGAGGCGATGCTGCACGGCGACCCCGGGGTACTGCGGTCGCGGATCAGGCCGTTCGCGGGGTTGGCCTCGGTCCAGAAGAACTGGAACGCGGTGCGCTCCAGGCTGTCGAGCATGGCGCCGGTGGTTTCGGCCCGGGCCATGGGGGCGACGGCGAGGAGCAGGACGAGGGTGGTCAGGATGCGCTTCATGAGAGCCTTTCATGGCGGCGCCGTGCGCCGGGATGCAGGAGCGGGCTGCCGCGCTAGAACGTGACGCCCACCGTCAGTCGATGCGTTGCCTCCAAGCGGCCCTGGTCGGCCCAGGCGTAGTCGAGGCGATAGTGGAAGGTGTCGAGCCCTCCCTGGACCCCGGCTCCGAGCGTGAGGCCCACTTCCGAATCCTCCTGGAACAGGCTCTGGTAGCCCGCTCGCAGGGCAATCATCTCACGAATGGTCAGCTCCGCGCCGAGGCTCGCGCTCTCGGTGTTGTCGCTGGGGTGCGCGACGTCCGCCACCACCAGGAGCCGGGAGCGCCCCGCGAGCCGATAGGGCATCCCGAGCCCCACCCGGAAGACCTGCGGCAGCGAGTAGTTCTGGGTGTAGCGCTCGCCGGGCAGCGTGTTGTTGTCCCCCAAGCGCGAGGGGTCGTTGTCGTAGTCGATGCGCAGGTCGAGGCCGCTGAAGCGCTCGCTGGTCCCGAAGTTCGACAGGCTGGCGCCGATGAGCAGGCCGTTGGGCGAGAGCTGGTAGAGCGTGCCGACGTTCAGCGTGAACGTGCTCGCCGAGGTGTGCCAGATCGTCTCCTGGACGAAGTTGATCTGGGCGCCCGCGGCGACGCGGTCGGTGATCTGGAATCCGTACCCGACGCCGAGCGCCACGTTGGTCACGCTGTAGCGCTCGCCCGTGCCGAGCGGCTGCGTGACCGTGCGGACCTCGATCTCCCCCGAATTCAGCGCCGTGACGCTGGCGACGGCGTTGCCCCAGCGCCCGAGCGGCACCGTCATCGCCGCATGGTCGAAGCGGATGCCCGCCAGCCAATCGGCGCGAGAGAAGGCCAGCTCGTAGCGATCGAGATGGCCGATGACTCCGGGGTTGTAGTAGACCGCCTGGAGACCGTCGACGATGGAGACCCCCGCATTGCCCATTCCGGTGATGCGGGCGCTGGGCTCGATGAGCAGGAACTGGCCCACCGCCGTGCCGGTCTTGGTCTGGGCCGAGGCTGGCGCCGCGCTCGAGGCCAGGGCCGCGAGGGTCGCCAGCGCCGCGAGCAGGGTCCGGTTCATGGGCGGTCGCTTCCTCACTTGATGATCGCGAACTTGCCAACGTGGGTGCCCAACCCGGGCGCCTCGACGTGGAAGATGTAGAGACCCGGCGCGACGTCCAGATTGTCCTTCGTCCGCAGGTTCCAGGCGATGAATCCGTCGAGGGACCCGTCGTGGCGCAAGCTCTGCACCAAATCACCGCGGACGGTGTAGATGCGGATGGTGCAGGTCTGCGGCAACCCGCGGAACTCGATGCGCCGGTCCCCCCGCCCCGAGATCGCGAACCGCGAGGGCTCGAAGCTCGCCGCCTCGATGTAGGGGTTGGGAACAACGTAGGGCGCCTGGGTGAACTCGGAGCCGGCGCGCGCGGCATCCACGCGCTGGCCGCGGGTGTCGAACGCGTACACGTCGGCGGCGCCGAGCGGCAGGATCAGATCGAGATCGTAGACGTCGCCGAGCCGCGGAGGGAATATCGGGCCGCGCGCGCCCTGCCCGAGGGTGTCGAGCTGGACGCGCCAGGTGATCAGCGAATCGAGCCGCGTGATGTTCGGCACGCGGGTCAAGATGTCGACGTATTCGTCCGCCCGACTGAGCGTGCCGTCGTTGTCCAGGTCGCGGAAGCGGAAGTCGAGCTGGCGGTCTCCACCCGCGGTGTGGGCCAGGATCAGGAATTTCGCCGGCTTGGCGGCGATCGGGAAGATGAGCTGCCCGGTGTCGCGCACGACGTCGTCGAACACGACGCTGATGTCGTCCGGAAAACCCTCGCGCCGCAAGTCGATGGGCTGCACCGGCTGGTACAGCGTCTTGATCCGCGTGTTGGTCGGGCTGCCCGGCCGGTATCCCGAGCGGGTCTCGTCCACCTGGACCTGCCGGGGGCTCTGGGTGACGATCGGGAGCAGGCCCGCCCCGGTCGGCCCGATCCCCAACCCGTCGAGGTCGGAACCGGTCTCGAAGAGGATCGTCCCCGCCGTGCTGTCCTCGAGGGAGTAAGAGGTCGCGGCGATGCTCTGCTCGCTCGGAGCGGCGAACGTGATCTTGAACACGTGACCGTCCGGCACCTGGTTGGAGTTGACCACCTTCACCGCCACCGTGCCGGTTCCCCCGCCGGCGATGTGGGCGGCCGCGGTCACCGCGGCGCCGTCGAATCCCAGCACCCGCAGGTTTGGTCGCACGCGGACCACGTTGGGCGGGAGGATGAGCCCGCCGCGCGGAGTGCGCGTGATCGGGGCAATGGCATTCTCGGACGGGAAGATCGCGATGGAATCGGCGTAAGGGACGGTCTCGTACCCGAAGTCGAAGGCGGTCACCGAGTAGTAGTACTCCTGGCCGTTGGTGACCGTTGAATCGGTCCAGGTGTGGGTGATCCCCGAGTCGTCCCCGAGGTAGAAGGCGACGCCTTCGATGTTCTTGCGCGTGTAGCTCTTGAGCCCGTCGGCGAGGTCGAACTGGACCGCCGGCTTGCGCAGCCCGATGTCGTTGCCGCGCGCGGTGGTGATGACCTCCGGGTCGCGGAATTCGGGGTCGGTCGAGCGGTAGATCTTGTAGCCCTCGAAGTCGCGCAGGTGGGTCACCGGATCGACCCCGCGCTCGGCGGCGTCGTCCCACGACAGCCGCACGTAGCGGTCGCCGGCCTCGGCGGTCACCGTCGGCACCGGGGGAGGCACGGCGAACTGGTAGTTGGCATTGTAGATTTGCTGCACGGTTGCGACCGTGGTGCGCAGCTGCTCGAGGTCGGCGCCGTAGGCGAGGGCGAGGCTGAAGCGCTCGGTCTTGCCAGCCTTGAGCCGGAAGGGACCCGAGGCGAACAGGAACGCGATGTTGTAGTTCGAGGCCAACGCGGAGTCGAAGCGCGCGGGGGTGAAGGGATTCGTGAACTTGTCCCAGAGTTTCTCCGGCCAGTTGTTGCTGTCGGTGTAGAACACGATGCCGTCCACCTGCGGGTTGGGATTGCCCTGGCCGGCGCGGATGCGGTTCTGCTTGAAGCCGGTGAGCCCGATCTGGTCGGACTCGTTGAGGTCGGTCTGGTCGAAGTTGGGCTCCCCCGCGGTCGGGATGCCGTCGCTCTCGCCGGTGTCGTGGGTGTCCTCCACGCCGTCCGCGCCGACGTCGTCGAACTCGCGGTCCCAGTCCAGGTCCTCGTCGCCCGGATACCAGCGGCCGGCCTTGTAGCCGGGCAGCTGTTCGAGCGGACCGTAGGCGCGCTCGAACTTGACGATGTCGTAGTGCGCCAGGACCGAGTCGCGAATCGCCTGCTGGCCGACGACGACATGGAGCGTGTCCGGCCCGCTGTCGCGCCGCTCGTCGATGATGCCGTCGTCGTCGTTGTCGATGCCGTCGAAAGGATTTCCGGGGGTCTCGAGGTAGGCGTAGCCGAGGTAGCCAGTCCGGGAGCAGTTGCCCGCCAGGTCCACGCCGTGGCCGAAGCGATCCCAGGTGTAGACCAGGTTGAGCCGCGACCCGGTGGAGGCGTAGGAGCGGTCCCAGAACGCGTTGTCGTCGTCGGATTCGAAGATGCCGTCGCACGAGATTTGCGAGCCGCCGACGCCCGAGTCCATGTAGAGGCCGAAGATGATGTCGTCGTCGTAGTCGGTCGTGCCCTCGTTGGTGATATCGTAGAGCCAGAAGACGACGTTCCCCGCCTGGGGATTGGCCCACTGGAGGCCCCGCACCTGGATGCGCAGGCCGAGGCCGCGCCGCGTCAGGTCGGTGCTGTCGGGGAAGTAGTCCCAGGCGTCGTAGAACTGGTCGTCCATGATCGAGAAGCTCTCCTGGTCGGCGGCGGGACGCTTGCCGAAGTAGCCGTTCCAGCTGCCCTCCCAGCCCGGGTCGTCCGGGTCGTCCAGCTTGTCGGGCCACGACGGCGGCCAGGTGCGCGGGTCGTTGCTGATCGCCGGAGAGCGCGCCTGGTTGATGCGCGGATCGGCCTGGAAGTAACCGGGGCGCGGCTCGAAGCGCATGACGCGGTTGAAGTAGGGGCTGTTGCCCTGCCGCTCGCGATACCCGGTCTCCATGATGAAGGACTCCTGGCCGTCGCGCTGCTTGATCTTGGCCAGGACGAACGGCGTGATGCCGTCGGTGTAGTTCATGCCCGAACCCTTGGGCACCTCGGCCGAGTGGAAGACGCTGAGGTCGACGTTGCCGGGGTCCGGCGGGTAGTCGCCGACCATGCCGAAGTTCCAGAAGACGGTGCGGATGTTCGCGGCATCGTGGAATCCGGAGCGCTCGGCGTCGCTCCTGCCGCGCTCCTCGGGAGGCGGACTCGAACCCGGCGTCGAGCCGGCCGGCGCGGACGCGAGCATCAGGACGAGGGCCGCGACGGCGAGGCCCGAGCGACCGCGGATCATGGCGTGCGCCCCGCGCCGAACGTCACACCGGCCTCGATGCGGCGCGGCGCGTAGAAGCGGGTCGGATCCTCGAGGGCGGCCAGGTCTCTCGACGGGTCGCGCGAGTAGTAGGGGCTGCCGGTGCTGTTGAAGACCGACCCGTTGAAGAAGCGGGTGTCGAAGGCGTTGAACACCCGGCCGAAGAGGCTCCCCCGCAGACCGCCGACGTTGAGCCGTTTCTCGGCCCGCAGGTCGAGTGCCAGCGCGTCGGGCTTGCGACCCGAGTTGGTCTCCTGGCCGCCGCCGAAGATCGCCGTGATCGTCGGCGTGTAGGGCTGCCCGCTGGCCACTCTCAGGATCGCGCTGAGGTTGAAGTCCTCGGGCCGCGCGAGGGTGACGGTCATGTTGAGCGTGTGCCGCTGGTCCCAGTCGAGCGGGACCTCGCGCGGGCGCGGATCTTCCTTGTTCTCGGCCCGGGTTGCGGTCTCGCGCGGGTCGCTGGAGTTGCCCTCGGCGATCTGCCAGGTGTAGTCGAGCGACGCGCTGAGGAGCCCGATCGCGCGCTGGTCCAGGCTCACGGTGAACCCGACGACGTTGCCGAAGTCGACGTTCGTGAGTCGCGTATACTCGGCATCGTTGTAGGTGGAGATGAACTCGACTCCGAGCAGGTCGCGAATGTCCTTGTAGAAGATGTTCACGTCGAGCCCGAGCCGGTCATTCAGCTCCTGCTTGTAGCCGAACTGGTACTGGACGGTTTTCTCCGGCTTGACGTCGGGGTTTCCGAGCACCCCGTACTTGCCCAGGTTGTCCACGGCCTGGAGCCGTTCGAGCACCGTGTAGTCCGCGTTCGAATAGATGTCGCCGAGCGGGGGCATCTGGGTGAAGTGTCCGTAGGCGAAGTACACCGCGGCCTTGTGGGTGATCGGATACGAGACCCCGATCCGCGGCATCAGCGAGACCTTGGGGGTCGCCGCGCGCGGGACCGAAACCGGGGCGCCCTGGATCGCGTTCGCGGGATTGCTCAGATCGCTCGGCAGCCACGCACGCGGATCGAAGACCTCGAGCCGCAGCCCGGCGCGGAGCCGGAGATCGCTCCAGTCGATGTCGTCCTGGGCGTAGGTGGCGCCGATGAGCGGGCGGTAGGTGCGGACCCCCGGAAAATCGGGCGGCTGGTTTTGGATCCGCTGGAGCGTCTCCGTCCCCCCCTCCTGGTTGAAGACCAGGCTCCCGTCTTTCCCGAACGACAGCCACGGCACCTGCAGCTCGGCCCCGACCTTGACCAGATGCTCTCGCGTGACCTGGCTCACCGCGGAGGCATCGAAGACGAATGCGCTCGTCTGCTGCCGGTAGCGGGTGAAGTCCACGCCCTGGACGAAGACCCCGTCGGGGATGAATGGATAGCTCCGCGGCGGACCGGCGAGGTAGCGGGGATCGTAGAGGTCGTCGTGGGCCATGTCCCGGTAGTCGATGAGATTCTGCCGGAGGCTGAGCTTGTAGTAGGACGCCTTGCTCAGCGTGTGGGTCCAGTCCAACCCGTGCACGATCGAGAACGTGCGTTGCTTGGCGAGCCCGTCGGGATCGAAGCGGTACAGGTAGCTGCTCCTCCGCGCCTCGATGACGTTGAGGATCGCCTGGTAGTTGAGCTCCACGTCCGGGATCGAGCGATTGGTCAACTTGGCCACCCCGGACCATTCGCGGGAGTGGCCGAGCGTGACGTCGCCGAAGTCGCCCGAGGGCTGAAGGACACCATTGGAGTCGGGGCGGTCCGTGGGCCGGAAGACGCGGATTCCCCGGACGTAGTCGTCGAACAGGTAGCGGCGCCCGCTGAGCAGGAAGACCGTCTTGGGCAGCGGCGCCGGGCCGGTCAGCGTGAGCTGGTAGTTCTGGATCCCCGACGGCTGCCAGTCGAATTCAACGTTGCGGCGGTCCCCGCCGAAGACGAAGCCCCCGGAAAACGCCTCGCCCGACCAGTCGAACCTCTCCGTGCCGCGCTTGAGGACGGCATTCACCACGCCGCTCATCGCCTGTCCGTACTCGGCGTCGAAGGTGCCGCTGACGATCTGCACCTCCTCGAGCAGCGAACGATCGAGGCGCACGGTCGAGGCATTGTTGAACAGGTTGTTTACGGTGACCCCGTCCACCTGGTACTGGACCTCCCCGGTCCGCCCGCCGCGGAAGTGCCCATCGACCACGCCGGCCTGCAGGTTGACCACGTCCTGCAGCTCCTGCACCGGCAGGTTCTCGATCTGCTGGCGGCTCAAGGTGGCGATGTTGCTGGTGAGATTGACGTCCACGACCGGTCGCGTGGCGGTGATGACGATCTCCTCCATCGGGAGCGGGGCTTCCACCAGGGTCAGGTCGAGACGCGTCGTCTGGTCCGAGGTGACCACGACGTCCTCCACCGCGACCGGCCGATAGCCGATGAGATTGAACCTCACACGGTAGGTTCCGGCGGGGATGTTGAGCACGCTGTAGCGGCCGTCGAGATCGGTGACCGCCCCGAGCCGGGCCTCCGGAATGGCCACGTTGGCGCCGGCCAGCGGCTCCTTCCTGCCGTCCACCACCACCCCGACGAGCTTCCCCGTGGTGCCCGCGTGGGCGGCGCACGGAAACGCGAGCAGCAGAAGGGCTGCACGAGCCGCCGCGCCGCCCGACGTCCATCCGCGCTCCCGCCGATCCATGCCGAGTCGACCGTCCGCCGTTCGATTTCCGAAACGCGCCCGGCGGGACGGGTGCGAGCGTCCGTCCCGCCGGGCCCTTCCGCAGTACCCGCGTGGACTACCTGACCACCATCATCTTTCCCGAGAGCGTGGACCGCGCCGTGCCCGTCGCCGGATCCGCCACCCGGAGGCGGTAGAGGTAGAGCCCGGTCCCCATGTCCCCGCGGTTGAACAGGGCGTGCTGATCGCCCGCCGTCCGCACCCCGAGCGACCTCGAGACGACCAGGCGGCCTTGCAGGTCGAAGACCTCGAGCGTCACCGCTCCCGGCTGGTTCAGTGCGAAGCGGATGGTGGTGTTCGCCTGGAACGGGTTGGGGAAGTTGCCGCGCAGCGCGGTGACGCCGGCGCGCGGACCTGCCGGCTGGTCGTCCACCCCGACCACGCCGAGCGAGGGATCGAGATAGGCCCAGACCGGACCGTTCTCCCCTTCGTACTGGCGGAACCACCAGGTGCGGGAGCCGTAGCTGTCGGTGAAGGGCGTGAACGAGTCGCCATCGAGCAAGGTGATGCCGAGGAACAGCCGCCCGTCGCCGCGCCCGTGCGGATAGCCGAGCTTGGTGAGGTCCACCGCCAGCTCCGCGGTGTAGCCCTCGTCCGCGGTCGCCCCGGTCGTGTCCACCGTGGTGTTGGGCTTGAGCGCGAGGGCCAGCTTGGCGCCGAGCAGCGTGTCGCGCAGGAACGGCAGGTAGTCCTGCGCCTTGGCCTGCCCGTTCTGATCGACCTGGAAGCTCAGACGCTGGGTGAGGAGCTGCTTGTCGGGCCCGCGCTTCGAGTACTCGGTCAGGGTCACGATGAAGCCGTCCCAGCGGTCGAAGGTCGAGACGTACTGGACTACCTGGTCGCGCACGTCGAACCCGAGGTAGAGCGTGTCCTCCTTGAAGAAGTACTTCACCGTCGCGTCGCCCGGGTCCAGGATCGCCGCCTGTCCGCCGTTGACGTCCGGTTGGAACTGGCCGCTGCGGTACCTCCCGACACCGGGATAGCTGTTGCGCAGCGCCTGGTCGCCGTAGCGGATGTCGAACGACGGCGCGAACGACCACACCGGCTCGGTGAGCGCGCCGTCGATCGCCGGCGGCAGGAACCCGGCCGCGACCGGGATGCGCAGGTCGGGCCCGATGGACGGCACCGGCCCGGAGTTGATCGTGACGTCCGGGCGGGCATGGATCTTGACTTCGCTGTACCACGAGGTGTTGCCCCAGGGGTTCTGCCACCACGTCCGGTTAGCGCTGAACTTGGCGACGTCGAGCGGCCACAGCCAGTCGCAGTCGTAGAGCGAGAGGTTCCACTCGACGACGTCGCCGCCGGGCTGGGTGACGTCGTAGCCGTCGGCGGTGAGGTTGAACTTCATCTCCACGGTGTAGCCCGTGTCGGTCCCGCTGTCGTCGTTCGACTGGCCGTGGACCACGGTTACCGCGTTCCAGTTGGCGATCTGCGCCGAATCCCGCGGCACCGTCGGGTCGGTCGGCGCCCACTTGCCCTGGAACCGGGGCAGCAAGCCCGGGGCCGTGGGATTGGTGAGGGGCGGTGGATACCACCACGAGTAGAAGTGCTCGAGCGGCGGCGTCGGCCGGTCGAGGCTCACGTGATCCATGATCATCATCAGGAAGCCATCGAATTTGTTGAAGTCCGCCGATCCGCCGACGGAGGCGTCGCTGACCTCGGCGCCCAGGTAGAGGGTATTGCCGTCGACGAGGAACTTGAGGGTGGCGAAGCTCGGGTCGACCGGCAGCTTGCCGCCCTCGGGCTTGTACCCGCTGCCCGGGATGCCGTTGTCCACGCCCCACTGGATCACCTTGCTCTCGGCGGCCGCCCAGGCGGCCTCGTTGAGCACGCCGTCGAGGGTAATGGGCTGCCCGGCGGTGGACCGCGCCCAGATGACGTCCAAGCGCGGGGGCTGCGCCGCGGCCGGCAGCGCGAACGCGAGGGCCGCGAACGCGAGTATCGTGATCGTTCCGGATCTCATGGTGGAGCCTCCTACGCAGTGATGTGGTGCCATGGCAAACGGATGGATGCGCACGGACGAAGGAACGGAAGCGTGCCGCGCGAGACACGGTGGCCGGAAGGGATTCTCGCTCTGGCTGCCAAGGTCATTTCCGGCTCCACCGCAACGGGTCCGCGCAGGGCGAATGCGTCGCGGCCGACGACTCCCTCATCCGGTCCTGCGAGCGGACCGGGGCGCTTCTTGTAAACGATTACAAACCTGTATGACGTTGTCAAGCAGGGCCTTCCTCGCCCGCCGCCGGCGGCGTGTGGACGCCCTTCCAGGGCTCCGCTATCCTGCGCCGCCTGCGATGGACACCCTAGGACGATCCCGCCCGCGCGATGCCCGCTGAATCGCGATTCCCCGAGGGGTTCCTCTGGGGTGCGGCCACCTCCGCCTACCAGATCGAGGGGTCGCCGCTCGCCGACGGTGCGGGTCCCAGCATCTGGCACCGCTTCTCCCACACCCCGGGCCGCACCCTGGGGGGTGCCATCGCCGACGTGGCGTGCGATCACTACCGGCGGGCGGACGCGGACGTGGAGCTGATGCACGATCTGGGGCTCGCGGCCTACCGCTTCAGCCTGTCGTGGAGCCGGATCCTCCCGCAGGGGCGCGGGGCGGTGAACGCCGCGGGTCTGGACTTCTACGCCCGGCTCGTCGACCGCCTGCTCGCGCGCGGCATCCAGCCGATGATCACCCTCTACCACTGGGACCTGCCGGCGGCGCTGGACGATCTGGGCGGCTGGCGCAATCCCGAGATCGCGGACTGGTTCGCGGACTACGCGACGGCGGCCTTCGAAGCCCTCGGCGACCGCGTGCCGCTGTGGGCGACGATCAACGAGCCGTGGGTGATCGCCCACGACGGCCACATCACCGGCGTCAACGCGCCCGGACACCGCAATCTCTACGAGGCGCCCCTGGTCTCGCACCAGCTGCTGCGCGCCCACGGCGCGGCCGTGCAGCGCTACCGCTCCGGCTGCAAGGGGGGCATCGGCCTGGTCGTGAACCTCGAGCCGAAGGACCCTGCCTCCGACCACCCTGCCGACCGCGCGGCGGCCGCGCGCGCGGACGTCTACTTCAACCGCCAGTACCTCGACCCGCTGATTCATGGGCGCTACCCCGACGGCCTGCGCGAGATCTTCCGCGACGCTTGGCCCGAATTCCCGGAGCGCGACTTCGACCTCATCCGCCAGCCGGTCGACTTCCTCGGAATCAACTACTACACGCGCAAGGTCGTGCGGCACGACGACGCGGACTGGCCGGTGCGCGCGAGCGGCGTGCGGGTGCCGCACCGAACCTACACCGAGACCGGCTGGGAGGTGCACCCCGAGAGCTTCACCCGCACCCTGTGCTGGGTGCGCGAGAACTACGGCGACATTCCGCTCTACGTCACCGAGAACGGCGCGGCCTTCGAGGACTCGCCGGCGGAGGGCGGGCGGGTGGACGATCTGCCGCGGATCGCCTACCTGCGGGAGCATCTGCGCGCGGCACGCGAGGCGCTCCGCCGCGGCGTCGACCTGCGCGGATACTTCGTCTGGTCGCTGATGGACAACCTGGAGTGGAGCAGCGGCACGGACAAGCGCTTCGGCCTGTTCCACGTGGACTTCGAGACCCAACGCCGCACCCCGAAGGCGAGCGCCGGCTTCTACCGCGAGGTCATCCGCACGCACGGCGCGTCGCTCGACGAGCCGCCCGCACCCGCCGGGTCCTGAGCCGGGGGCCGTGCGGGCGCGGTGCCCGCCGGGCCCGCGCGGCGGAGCCGTGCGGGGGCGCGCCGGTTCGCGCCGCGTGCTTCAGCGGCTGAGCACCACGGTCGCGGGCACGCGACGGACCACCACCTCGCCTGCCGCCGTCAGCGGCACCGCCGTGCCGTCGATGGTGGCGCGGCGAAATCCCGCGGGGGGCGGACGCAGCACGATCCCGCCGCGCGGCACGCGCAGGCCGCCCGCGAGGCTCACTTCGAGCGCCGCGCCGTGCAGGCGCATGGTGTAGCTGAGGAGTCCGTACGGCGTCGGCAGGTCCCGCACCACGACGCCCGGCGCCCGCGACACCCACGCCAGCGGCACCCCGGCGCCCAGCACCAGCGTCTGCTCGTCCTCGCGCGCATAGGCCAGCATGTCGAGCACCGCGCGCACGAAATCCGATCCGACCCAGGTGTGGGGCATGTCGCCGATGAACTTCGCGGCGCGCGCGTCCCGCCACACCACCTCGGCCCACTCGGCCCAGCCCGCCGGACGGCGGCAGGCCATGAAGAAGCGCAGCAGCTCCTGGGCGCGGTCCCGCCAGCCGAGATGAACGAACGCGCCGAGGTTGCGCAGTTCGTACGGGGTCAAGGCCTCCCAGCCGGCCTCGCCGTCGCGCCGCGCGCGGAAGAACTCCCAGTACTTCTCGAAGGTGCGCACCAGCGCCGCCCGGGGCAGCGCCCGGTCCGCCTCCACCGGCGTGATCGCGATGGTGGTGGAGGTGGCGTCGAAGTCGCCCAGGTCGGCGGCCCCGGGGATGTAGTCGATGCCGTGCACTCGCATCGCGGCGCGGATCGAGGCGACCAGCTCGCCCTGGAACTGGTCGCGGATCGCGGCCAGGCGCGCGCGCTCGCGGCCCTGTCCCAGGACGCCCGCCAGGTAGGCGGCGTCCTTGAATCCGCGCAGCGCGAAGAAGTCGTCCCAGTACGAGTGCATCGGCTTCGCCGAGTATCCCTCGTGGCTGATCGAGGGCGGCAGCAGGCCGAAGAAGACGGCACGGCCGGGGGCGCGGTACTCGGCGGTGCGGCGCAGCCGGCGCAACGAATCGAGGTAGGCGGCGGCCCGCGCCACGTGCGGCCACATGCGCTCCACCAGGGCGCGATCCCCGGTGTAGCGGTAGTACTCGGCGACCAGGTAGATGAACTCGCCGCTGCTGTCGTGCTCCGGCACCGGGTCCGAGCCGCGCTCGTCGACGCAGCAGGGCACCTTGCCGTCGGCGTACTGGTAGGGCGCGAACCACTCGATGTACTCGCGCACCGTCTCCGGGTGCCCGAGCCGCAACAGGGCGGACGACGTGAGGGCCCCGTCGCGGATCCACGAACGGTCGTAGGCGCGCGAGCCGGGCTGGATCGCCGCACCGTCGCGGTTGATCAGGATGTAGGCGAGCTGCGCCTCCAGCGTGCGGACGACATCCGCCGCCGAGTCGGGCAGCATGATCGTCACCCGCCCCAGCCGCTCGCGCCAGCCCCGCCGGCAGACCGCGAGCCGCTCGGCCACTTCGCGCCTCACGTCGGCCTCGGCGGCGGGACGCGGCGGCCCGGGCACGCCGTAGAGCGGAACCTGCAGGTCCACCTCGCGCTCCTCCCCCGGCGCCAGCTCGAGCCGGTAGGCCAGCGCTCCAGACGCATGCTCGAACGGATCGCGCACCCGCCGCCCCGGCGGCAGGCGGCCGGCGCGCAGGTACTCGACGACGTCACCCTGGTCGAAGGTGGCGGCCCCGAAGCCGCTCGGGGCGGTCAGGCTGGCCACCCCGCGGTCGCCGTTGACGCGGACCACGCGCCCGGCCTGCTCCAGCTCGCGGATCGGCGCAGTTCCCCCCGGCGAGCCCAGGAACTGCGCCGGCGGGTTGACCTGGAACGGCCGCAGCGCCAGGAAGAGCGTGGCGCGCGTCGCGCGGTCGCCGCGATTGGCGACGCGGTAGCGAGCGAAAACGGACGAGGCGCCGGGCGCACCGGTGGCGATCGACGTGACCGACAATTCCATGGCTCCCGCGCGCCACCGCACCGTGGGGATCGGCCGCCCGCCGCCGTCGAGCGACTGCGCGATCTCGGCGTTCGCCCAGGTGACGAGACGGCCGCCCGTGAACAGGAACGGCTCGACCGAGAAGCCGCCCTGGCCGCTCTCGATCATCCCGTCCTCGTTGACCAGCGACTCGCGCTCGTCGCCGTCCACGCCCACGATCGTCCAGTACGACTGCTCGCCGAGGATCGCGCGCGGATAGCTTCCGCGCGGCGCGTCGCCGGCGATCGACCGGTAGAACGTCTCGAGCGAGGCCGACCAGGCCAGCGGCTCGACGATGACCTCGCGCACCGCGACGCCCCCCGGCCCTGCCGCCTTCAGCACCCGCAGGCGCACGTGGCGCGTCTCGCTCTCGGGCAGGAACAGGGGGTCGCGGCCGCCGTTCCCCCCCCGCGCCTCGCGCACCGTCCGCCAGCGCGCACCGTCGGACGAGAACTCCACGTCGTAGTCGGTCGCCGCCCGGCCGGGGCCCCAGTCCACCACCAGCCCGCCGAACTCCCGCTCCCCACCCAGGTCGAGCGCCAGCCACGGCGCGCGGTCCCCGGGGGCCGCCACCCAGTCGGTCGCGGCATTCCCGTCCACCGCGCCGCCCGGGGCATGGCCGGACCGCGACGAGGAGGCGCGGGCGAGCGGCGCCCGCGCCACGGAGTCCGGCGGCGGCAGCGACTCCAGCTCGAGCTGGTCGAGCCACACCGATCCGGCACCCCCGCCGCCGGCGGTGACGGCGAACTCGATGGCCGCCACGTGCCGGATCTCGCCACCGCCCGCCGGTCCCCAGGCGAACGAGATGTGGCGCTGGCGGAGCGTCACGGAATCCCAGGAGGCGGAAAAGCGGACGTTGCGCCGATTGGACCACCACACGTTCGCGCCGGTCGAGTCGATGAGCTTGAACTCGAGGTTGTTGGGCGGGCAGTTGCCGCGGATGCGGAAGCGGAAGCGGTAGTGGTCGGGCAGGTCGAGCGCGAGGTCCTTGTGGACCACCGCGTAGCCCCCGCCCTTGACGAAGCGGACATCGAGCCGCATCGCCCGGCCGACCAGCCCGGAATCCGGGTGGATCGCGAGCTCGACGCCATCGCTGGGGCGCGCCGACCACCCGTCGAGGCTCTCGAAGCCGTCCACCAGCAGGGCGCCGCGCGGCCCCGCGGCGGCGGCGATCCCGAGCGTGGAGGGCGTCAGCCCGAGAACCAGGAGCACGGCGCATCGGTTCCGCATCGCGACTCAGCCCTTGATGCTGCCCATCATGACGCCGCGGATGTAAGAGCGCTGCAGGAAGAGGAAGACCAGCAGGGCGGGCAGCACCGTGAGCACCGAGCCCGCCATCATGAGCTCCGTGTCCTGGACGTGTTCGCCCACCAGATTGGCGAGCGCCACCGGGAGCGTGTACTTGGCATCGTCGCTCAGCACGATGAGCGGCCACATGAAGTCGTTCCACGAGCTGAGGAAGCTGAACACCGCGAGCGTGACGAGAATGGGTCGGATGATCGGCAGCACGATGGTCCGGAAGATCCGGAACTCCCCGGCGCCGTCGATGCGCGCGGCGTCGAGCAGGTCGTCCGGAATGCTGAGCGCGTACTGGCGGATGAGGAAGATGCCGAAGATGCTCGCCATCCCGGGCACGATCACCCCCATCATCGTGTTCACCAGCCCTAAGCCCTTGAGCATCAGGAACAACGGCAGCATGCCCACCTGGGCCGGGATCACGAGCCCGGCGAGCAGCCCGCGGAACACCCGCTCGCGCCCGGGAAAACGCAGCTTGGCGAAGGCGTAGCCGGCCATCGAGTTCACCAGCAGCGAGATGAGCGTCGTGGCGACGGCGATCACGGCGCTGTTGAGCAGGTGCCGGTACAGGGCCAGTCGCGTGAACAGCTCGACGTAGTGTCCCGCGGTCGGGGCGCGCGGCAGGAGCTGGGGCGGGTAGCTGTTCGCCGAGCCGGCGGGCATGAACGAGGCCGACACCATCCACAGCAGCGGCGTGAGAGTGAGCAGCGCGCCGAGCAGGACGAGCGCGTGCAGCGCCACCACCCGGATCGGTCGCCTCATGTGCCGTGGCCCCGTTGCAGTCGAAGCTGCAGCATCGTCCCCAGCAGCATGATCACGAACAGCACGAAGGCGATGGCCGCCGCCATCCCCATGCGCCACCAGCGGAAGCCCTCCTCGTACATGAGGAGCACGACGCTGGTCGTGCTCTTCAGCGGACCGCCCTGGGTCATGACGTACGGCTCGGAGAAGAGCTGGAACTGGCCGATCATGGTGAGCACGCCGACGAACAGGAAGGTCGGGGCCAGGCTCGGCATCGTGATGTGCACGAAGCGCGACCAGGCGCCGGCGCCGTCGAGGTGGGCGGCCTCGTACAAGTCGTCGGGAACGCTCTGCAGCCCGGCGATGAAGATGAGCATGTTGTAGCCGAAGTTCTTCCACACCGAGAGCAGGATGATCGCCGGCATCGCCCAGTGCGGGTCGCCGAGCCAGTCGATGGGCCGGATGCCGAACGCGCCGAGCGCGTAGTCGAGCAGTCCGTAGCGCGGGTGATAGAGGTAGCGCCAGACGATCGCCACCGCCACCAGCGTCGTCACCACCGGGGCGAAGAGCACGGTGCGGAACAGCCCCTTGGCGCGCAGCAGCCGCGCGTTCAGCAGCAGGGCGGCCGCCAGCGAGGCGATCACCGAAAGCGGTCCGCCGACCAGCACGAAGTAGAAGGTGTTGCCGAGCGCCTTCCAGAAGACCGGGTTGGAGAGCACCTCGGCGAAGTTGCGCAGGCCGACGAACCGCGCGGTCTCCGGGGCGCCGATGGCGTAGATGTCGAAATCCGTGAGGCTGAGCAGCAGGCCGGCCACTACCGGCACCGCGAAGAACGCGCCGATGAGCCCGAGCGCCGGGGCCAGGAACAGCCACGCCGCCCGGGTCTGCCGGCGCGCCGGGGCGCGGCTCACCGGCCCTCCCGTGCGGCACGAACACCCCCGCCGCGCGAGCGCTCGAGCAGCCAGCGTCGCTTCTCGAGGATCCGTCCCACGTCGCGGTCGAGGCGCGCGAGCGCCGAGTCGGGCGGCACGCCGCCGCGGATCGCGCCTTCGGTGGAGTCGAGCAGCCGGTTGGCGATCAGCTCCCATTCCGGGATCTTCGGCGTGGATACGACGCGCTGGAGTTGTTCCCAGAAGGCGCGGGTGGTCGCGTCGCGCGCCAGCGAGGAATCCTGCCAGGCCTCGCGCCGCGCGGGGAGGTCCCCGGTGAGGCGGTAGAAGCGCACCTGCTGCTCGGGCCGCGACAGGAACTCGATCAGCTTCCAGGCCTCGGCCTGGTGGCGCGAGGCGCGGAACAGCACCAGGCTCGAGCCACCCGCCAGCGACAGCCCCGAGCCCGGGCCGTCCGGTCCGGGCAAGGGTGCCGTGTCCCATGCGTTCTGCATCTCCGGCGGCAGCCGCCGCCGGAACTCGCCCAGGTTCCACGGGCCGCTGATGTACATGGAGAAGTAGCCGCGCGCGAATTCCTGGTAGAGGTTGGCGACCTCGTTGTTCCCCACCGCCGGCGCCAGCCCGCTGCGGAACAGATCCAGGTAGAAGAGGAACGCGCGCCGAAACGGGGCGGCGCTGAAGGCGCCGCGCGTGTCGTGGTCGGCGAGCAGCGGGGAGCCCGACTGCAGGCCGAAGATGATCGGCTGGGTGAACTCGTTCGCCGGCAGGAAGATGGCGAAGCGATCCGCGCCCACCAGGCGTTTGACCGCCTCCATCGAACGCCGCCATTCACTCCAGCTCCCGGGCATGCTCGGGTATCCCGCGCGGGCCAGGATGTCCTTGCGGTAGAACAGCACCCGCGTGTCCACGTACCACGGCACGCCATAGGTCGCTCCCTCGATGACGTTGGTCTCCCAGATGCCCCGGAAGTATCCGGCGGAGTCCACGCCCGTCCCGGAGGCGAGCCGGTCGTCGATCGGCTCGATCGCGCGCAGCGCGGCGAATTCGGCGATCCAGGTGTTGCCGAGCTGGCAGACGTCGGGGGTGGCGTTGCCGACGTAGGCGGTCAGCAGCTTCTCGTGCGCCGCGGACCACGGGATCTGCTGCACCTGCACCCGCAGCGTCGGGTTTTCGCGCTCGAAATCGCGGACCAGCTCCTGCACCACCTCGCCCTCCCGCCCCATCGCCCAGAAGCGCAGCGTGGTGCGCGGGCCATCCGCGCGCGGACCGCATCCCGCGGCGAGTGCCATGGCGGCGAGCAGTCCGAGGGCCGGCGCCTTCATCGCCCGGCCGCGATCGAATCCAGCCATCCGCCGGCGAAACCCGCGCGCCGCAGGCCGCGCACGACGTGGGCGTTGCCCCGCATGTACCGCCACACCAGCCCGCTGCGGGCGTTCTCGGCCATCGCCAGGATCGGGCCCTGATCGATGCCTAGGTAGTCGGTGTCGAACCAGCCGGCGGAGGGATCCACCCGTCCATGGTGGACCGGGACGTTGCGGGTGAGCGTGGGGTTGAACGCGTCCAGGAAGCCGTAGGTCGAGAAGATGCGGTCGCCGTAGGCCTCGCGGATCGCGATCAGCGTGCGGATCGTGGGCCCGGGGGCGAAGGGGATGGACCCGCCCGCGGCCGTCGGGGCGATGGTGCCGTCGTCCTCCACGGTGGTGAACGACGCGCCACGCGCGGCATAGGTGCGGAAGGCACGCTCGCGCCCGCCGATCGTCACCGTGCCGTCCAGCGGCCCGTCGCATGCGGTGAGCCCCCACAAGCGCTCGCCGTATCCGGCGAACCCGCCGGGATTCTCCACCGCGTAGGCCCGCTGGGAGAGGGTGGCGCGTCGCGAATTCTCGAAATAGTCGATGCCGCGCGCCCGCATGGTGGAGTCCCGCACGCCGCGCAGGTCGAGCCACACCTGGGTGTACTGGTGGCCGAAGAGCGGCGCGAATCCGACCTGTGGGTAGCCGTGAAAGGTGCCCCAGCGGTAGCCGCTGGTCCATGCGTCCCAGGTGTCCGCGCCGACCGGGTGGCTCGGCGATCCAAGTGCCAGGACGTGGAGCAACATCGCCTCGTTGTATCCGCGCCAGTCGTAGGGCAGGAAGCCCTCCTCCGGCGTCCAGCCCAGCACGATGGTCGGGGGCCGCGGCTGGGCCCAGCGCCAGTCCACGCGCGCGTAGAGCGAATCCGCGAGCGCGCGGATGGTGTCCTCCACGGCGTCGGACCGTTCGAAGTAGGACTGGCAGAAGAGCACTCCGGCCATGAGCAGCGCCGTGTCCATGGTGGAGAGCTCCACGCGCTCCCAGCGCACACCGCGGTCGGGGTCGAGGAAGTGGTAGAAGAAGCCGTGATGGCCGATGCAGCCTGCGGCGTCCGCTCCCTGCCGCGCCTGCCACAGGAAGCGCAGGGTGGCGAGAACCCGTTCGCGCGCCTGGGCGCGCGTGATCCAGCCCCGCTCGGCGCCGATCGGGTAGGCGGTGAGCGCGAACCCCATGGCGCCGACGCTCGCGAACGACCGCGTGGGGGCGCGATCCGGCGTGAGGCCGGTGCGCGCATCGCTCAGATCCCAGAAATAGCCGAAGGTGCGCCGCTCGAGCGTGTCGAGGAAGGCCGTCTCGCGGGCCGTGAGCGCCAGCGAATCCGCGGCAAGGGAGGTGGCACCACCCGCCGCGCGCGGCGCGGAGTGCGACGGTCCCCGAACGCAGCCCGACAGCGCCAGCAGCAGCAGCAGCAGCAGTGCCGCCGCCGCGGGCTCGCCGCGGATCAGGTGCCGCCGGTCGGCCCGGACGCGCACGCCGCCTCAGCCGCCCTGGGTACGGCCGCCGCGTCCTCGCGCCCCGTCCGCCATCGGGGATCCGCAGGACCTCCGGACCACCAGGGTGGTGGGCAGGATCTCGCATGGGCGGCTGCCGCCCTGGGGCGACCCCTGCCTGGCGAGCAGGTGATGCACCGCCCGCTCGCCGAGCCGGAACGCGTCCACGTGGACGGTGGTCAGCGGCGGGGTGAGATGGCGCGCGAGCGCGATGTCGTCGAATCCGGTCACCGCGATGTCCTCCGGCACGCGCACGCCGGCCTCGCCGAGCGCGCCGAGGAGGCCCACCGCCATGGAGTCGTTGGCGGCGAACACCGCCGTGGGCCGCCGCGCGAGCGCGAGCAGGCGCGCCCCGGCATCGTGTCCCGAGCGCTCCGAGAAGTCGCCGGGGATCTCCAGCTCCGGGTCCGGCGCGACGCCGGCGTCTCGCAGCGCGGCGCGATAGCCCTCCAGGCGTTGCTGCGCGTCGCTGTTGCGTGGCGGACCGGTGATCACGGCGATCCGGCGGTGCCCGAGGCCGAGCAGGTGGCGGATCATCACGGCGGCCCCGTCGAGATTGGCGATGCAGATCGCGTCGAGGTCGTCCCCGGTGGCGGCGGGATCGATGAGCACCAGCGGAGTGTGCGCGGCACCCGCGCGGATCGCGGCCGGGGCGTCCGCGTCGGGCGCCATGACGATGAGACCGTCGATCCGCCCGCGCATCGCCCGCAGCGCCGACAGCAGGTCGCGGGTGTCGGAGTGCGAGCTGGAGACCAGCAGGTGGAGGTTCTCCTTCCGCGCGGCGAGGTCGATGCCGCGGATGATCTCGGAGAAGAACTCGCCGTGAAGATCGGGCAGCAGGACGCCGACCGCGTGCGTACGGTTGGTGATGAGGCTGCGGGCGACGCCGTTCGGCCAGTAATTGAGGCGCGTCGCGACCTCGCGCACCTGCCGGCGGGTCTGCGAGCTCACCGCGGCGCTCTCGTTGAAGACTCGGGAGACCGTGGCGATGGATACCCCGGCGTCGCGGGCCACGTCTTTGATCGTCGCCATGGTCGGATCCACTGGGGAGGATCGGGGAACGGCCGGAGCGTATACCCCGGCGGGCGCGCACAGGCGCCGAATCCTCTAGCGAGGCAAATGTAAACGATTACGGTCGCTCTTGACAATGCGGGCGGGCAGCCACCCCCGGGCCCACCCCGCCGACCCGTCGCCGCGCCGGCGCCGGCCCGGGCCTCAGCCGGAGGCCTCGAGGTTCAGCCAACCCAGGCGCTGGCAGCAGAGGACGTACTTGGAGCATCGCGTCCGCCGCGGCGTGAGCGGATGGAGGATCTGCCGGACGAGATCCACGTCGATGCTCGCCGCCTTGACCTCGATCACCACCAGCCCCTCCAGCGCGGATGGAACCCCCCGCCGCGGGCTCGCGCAACCGGTCTGGTCGTAGCCGACGATGTCGTAGTCGAGGGTGGCGCGGACCCCCGTCGACCGGTCGCTGAAGTGCTGGCGCCGGTAGGAGACCAGGACCACCGGCTGGTCGCGCCCGCAAAGATGGGACGCCTGGCTCTCGGAGAGCCGGCTGCCGATCTGCCGCAGCAGGTCCGGGTAGGGGCGCGCGGCCAGCGGACCCTGGGCGGAGATCAAGACGCGCTCCTTCCACGAGACCTGGTTGCGGCGGGACTTGAGCTCGAAAAAGAGCCGGTCGTCCGGCAACGGCCGGTCGTACCAGCGCAGGCGCACCTTGGACCGGCGCCCGATCCCCGAGATGGACTCGTGGCACGCGGACAGGCTGGCGTCGTCGAAGTAGATGCTGTTGACCTGCGAGACCGGGGTGCGGCCGAACGTCTCGCGCCGGGCGTTGGCGCCGAGGATGGCGCTGATCTTCCCCACGTCCGCCCCCGGGAGGGCGAACTTGATCTCGCACCGCCCGGGGCCGCGGGTGGAGTCGGCCTCCCGCGACCGGGCGCCCGCCGGCTCGCCCACGGCGGCGACACCGGGAGCCGGGACGCCCGCGCTCACAGCAGGCTCTTGAGGTTGACGTAGGAGATCTGGCACATGGGCAGGCGCGCTTGCAGCCCGGCCACCATCGCGCCGACCGCATCGGGGCTCTCGGGAAAGACCGCGATGCGATAGCGCACCTGGCCGTCCTCGACGTCGAGCCGCTGCACGTCATGGCGGCCGACGAGCTCCGCGACCGAGCGGGAGAAGCGGGTGAGATCTCCCCCGAAGATCTCCGGCTGCGCTCCCGAGATGGTCAGCAGCAGTTGCTGGGCGCCCGCCCGGCCGCGCAGGTGGTGGCCGAGGACGACGAACAGCGAGAAGACCACCATGCCGGCCAGCGCGAGCGGAATGAACCGCGCGCCCAGGGCGATGCCGATGGAGATGCAGAAGAAGAGATAGACGATTTCCTCGGGCTCCTTGATCGCCGCCCGGAAGCGCACGATCGAGAGCGCGCCGACCAGCCCCAGGGACAGGGCCAGCGACGACTTGATCACCGAGATGACCAGGATGGTGGCGACGGTCAGCAGCGGAAAGGTGCTGCTGAAGGAATCCCGGTTCGACAGGGTGGTGGCGAAGCGCCGGTAGAGCACCCGGACCCAGTAGCCGATGACGCCGCCCGCGAGCATCGACCCGATCAGATAGACCGCTTCCCGTAAGGCGCCGCCCTGAGGCAGGCCCACCAGCAGATCACGCAGTTGTTGCAACCCATCCGCCTTTCGTCCGTTCCGCCCGGGCCGCGGCCCGCGTGATCCTGGGGCTGCCGGGAGCCCCGCCCGCGGTCCCCCCCCCGTCGTCACGCGGCCCCCGCCCCACGGACGTCGGGCCGGGGCGACGTCCGGGGAGGATCATCCTCCGCGGGTCAGCCATTCCGCCTTCCGCTGCACGATGAACCGGCGCACCCGGTCGACGGCCCCGTCGAACCTCGCCAGGTCCGCCTGGGTGCGCGGATCGGCGCGGGTCGTCGAGTGGAGCGTGCGCCCCACCCGGTCGATCCGCTCCATCAGGGCCCGCTCGTCCCACGCCTCGCGGAGCACGCGCTGGATCGCCCGCTCGTACGCCCCGGCGAGCGCGGGCGCCTCGCGCACGTCCTCCGCGAGCCGGCCCTTGGGCGGCGCGAACGGGCTGCGCACTTCGATGTCGGGGTAGACGCCGTCCACACCGAACAACGAGTCCATGCCGTGGGGGATGAAGACGAAGCGCCCGTCGCTCGAGCGGTCGTACATGAAGTAGTTGTTGACGTTGCCGGAGTAGCTGTCCCAGTGGTTCGCCAGGGCGTCGATGGCGCACCCGGTGAGGAAGCCGTCGAGATCGAGGCGCTCGCGCACCGCCCTCACCCACTCGGCTTCGGGCGTCTCGCGGACGACCTTGACCAGGGCGCGGAGATCGTCGCGGTTGCGGCGCTCCTCCCCCTGGCGCTTCAGCTCCATGCGCTGGGGTTGCTCGAGGAAATCGGTGCACGGATCGTCGAATGGACACGACCCCTCGTAGAGATTGCCGCCCGCGTCCGCGACACCGAAATTCCTGACCAGGAACTGCCGGTCGACGGCTTCCTTGATGACGTAGACGCCGCGTGGCTCACCGTTGAAGGTCACCACCGCGTGCGCCGTCAAGGGGGCGGGCAGATGCGCGCGGCGGTAGAGCTCGTAGCCGAGGTGCTCGTTGAGGAAGGCGACATCCTGCCGGGCATTGTTGAGGATCAGCTTGTCGATGCCGAACAGGCGCTGGTGCTTGATGAACGCGTTGAGCTTGATGCTGAAGGCCGGTTTCTCGGAGAGCGGCGAGAGCGAGTTGATGCCGCCCTTGCGGCGGATCCCCACCATCACGTAGGCGTGGCCGTCGAAGCTGAAGGTGCAGGGGACGCGCCGCGACCAGTCCCGGTCCAGCGTGGCGAGATCCTTCTCCTCGACCGTGATCGCGATCTCGTGGAGGACCCTGGTGTCGAAGACGGTCGCGACCGCCGGCGGCGATCCGGGAGACCAGACCGTGGCCCGAGCGTCCGGCCCCGCCGATCCGCCCGGCCACCCAATGCCGCCGAGAACAGCGGCCAGCAGGAGCAGCTTCGCGTCCGCGCGCCACGCGCATCGCATGGGTTTTCGTGCCTCCCGCATGAGTGGCCGGTGGCCGCGGGGCGTCGCCGCCCCGCCCCGGGAGCCGGCGCCCGCGCCGCCCTCCGGGAGCCCGGCGCCCGCGGGGCGGGCTACGACCGCCGCCGCGCGCTCAATGCACCACCGGCTTCAGCGCGCCGCGATCGTGGGCCCCGACGATGCGATCGATCGGGCGGCTGATGAGGAAGATCACGATCCCGGTGGCGATGCCGAGCACGGTGAGCATCAGGAAGAACTGGCCGCGCGGCATGCGCGTCCAGAACGTGCCGAGATATCCCGAGAGGTAGTTGCCGAAGAAGCTGGACAGGAACCACACCCCCATCATCATGGACACCATCCGCGCGGGCGCCACCTTGGTGACGAAGGAGAGCCCGATCGGCGACAGGTAAAGCTCGCCCATCGTGAGGACGACCGTGGTGCTGCCGAGCCACATGACGCTGCGGCGCATGTCCGCGGTGAGCCCCTGCGACGCCACGATCATGATGATGAACGACAGCCCGAGCAGGAAGCACCCGATCGCCATCTTGGTGACGCTGTTGGGCTCCTGGTTCCGCCTCGCCTGCCACACCCAGAAGGCGCTCAACCCCGGCGCGAACAGGAAGATCATCGCGGGGTTGAAGGCCTGGTACCAGGTCGAGGGAATCGTGAGCCCGAGCAGATTCCAGTTGGTGTTCTGATCGGCGAACAGCTGCATGGTATTGCCCTGCTGCTCGTAGCAGGCCCAGAAGACGATGTTGAGACCGCACAGCACGATGATCGCGCCGATCCGCAGGCGCTCCTCCCGCGGCATGGTCATCATCCAGCGGAAGAAGTAGACACCGAAGACCACCACCGCGGCCGCCAGCAAACCCCAGCGGACCAGTGCCGGGATCGCCCCGAGCAGGGCTGGCAGGCCGAGAATCAGGAAGAGCAATCCACCGACGATGCCCACCAGGTAGATCCCGATGCTGGCCGTGGCGCGGGCCGGCGTCGAACGCACGGTCGAGGGCGCCACGCCCAGGTAGCGCCGTCCCCACAGGTAGAGCAGAAGACCGAGCACCATGCCGACACCGGCCGCGGCGAAGCCGTAGTGCCAGCCGATGGTCTGTCCCAGCGTGCCGCACACCAGCGGTGAGAAGAAAGCGCCGAGGTTGATGCCCATGTAGAAGATCGTGAAGGCCCCGTCCCGTCGCGGATCGCCCTGCGGGTACAGGCTCCCCACCTGGGTCGAGATGTTGGGCTTGAACGCGCCGTTGCCGAGGATCAGGAAGATCAGGGCGACGAAGAACAGGTGCTCGACCGCCATCAGGAAATGCCCGATGGCCATGAGCACCGCACCCAGGATGACGGCCTTCCTCTGGCCCAGCACTCGATCGGCGAGCAGGCCGCCGAAGAACGGCGTCAGATACACGAACGCCGTGTAGAGGCCGTAGATCTGGGAGGAGAGCGGTTGCACGGGGAGCGGCCCGAACACGCCCTCGAGCGAGCCCTTGAGGGCGGTGAAGCCCAGCACGCGCTGGCCCACGTCGGGTTGGATGAAGAGGAAGTTGACCATGTACAGCACCAGCAGGGAGCGCATCCCATAGTAGGAGAAGCGCTCCCACATCTCCGTGAAGAACAGGACGAAGAGCCCCTTCGGGTGTCCGAAGATGGTGCCCTCGCGCCGGGGCAGGGGCTCGCTGGCGGCGGCCGTGGCCATGGGTATCTCCTCAGAGGGTCTGCGAAGGATCGGCCCGTGAATCCGGGAAGCTATTCAATTGCGCGACGGGAAACAAGCCCTCTCGCCACGGACGCGGATCGACTCCCGCGGGGCGCGGGGCCCCGCGAGCGATCCTCCCGACCGCCCGGGGCCCGGGCGCGCGTGGCGCCCGGGCCCCGGAGCCGTGCAGCGCCCGGTGGGGTTCAGTGGCCGCCGGCTCCCACCGCCGCCGCCTGGAGGCGCTGCTCCAGCGCCCCCAGCTCGTCGCGTAGGCCCCGAGGAAGCTTCGAGCCGAACCGCTCGTAGTGCTTGCGGATGGCCGGCAGCTCGGCGATCCAGCCCTCGACGTCCACGCGCAGCAGCTCCGCCATCTGGGCGTCCTGGATCCGCAGCCCCGAAAGGTCGATCGCCCCCGGCGCCGGCAGGCGGCCGATCGGCGTGTCCACCGCCTTGCCGGTTCCGGCCACGCGCTCGAAGATCCACTTGAGCACCCGACTGTTCTCCCCGTAGCCGGGCCACAGGAAGCGGCCGTCGTCGTCCTTGCGGAACCAGTTCACGTAGAAGACCTTCGGCAGCTTGGCCGCGTCGGTCTTGGCCCCCACCGCCAGCCAGTGCGCGAAATAGTCCCCCATGTGATAGCCGCAGAACGGCAGCATCGCAAACGGATCGTGCCTCAGGTTGCCGACCTTGCCGGCGGCGGCGGCGGTGGTCTCGCTGCTCATGATGGATCCGAGGAACGTGCCCTGCCGCCACGAGGTCGCCTCGTTCACCAGCGGCACGACTCCCGCGCGCCGGCCGCCGAACAGCACGGCCGAGATCGGCACGCCGCCGGGCTTCTCCCAGTCCGGCGAGATCACCGGGCATTGCCGCGCCGGCGTGGTGAAGCGGGCGTTGGGATGCGCGGCCTTGCGCGTCGCCTTGGGCGTCCAGGGGCGGCGCAGCCAATCCACCAGCTCGAGGGGCGGCGTCTCGGTCATCTCTTCCCACCACACGTCCCCGTCCGGTGTGACGGCGCAATTGGTGAAGATGGAGTTCGCCTCGGCGGCGCGCATGGCGTTGGGGTTGCTCTTCAAGCTGGTGCCGGGAGCGACGCCGAAGAAACCGGCTTCGGGATTGATGGCGTAGAGCCTGCCGTCGGCGCCGAACTTCATCCACGCGATGTCATCGCCGACGGTCTCGATCTTCCAGCCCGGCAGCGTCGGGTTCATCATCGCGAGATTGGTCTTGCCGCAGGCCGACGGGAACGCCGCCGCGACGAAGATCTTCCGCCCCTCGGGGTTGGTGAGCCCGAGGATCAGCATGTGCTCGGCGAGCCACCCTTCGTCCCGCGCCTGCACCGACGCGATGCGGAGCGCGTGGCACTTCTTGCCGAGCAGGGCGTTGCCGCCGTAACCCGACCCGTAGGACCAGATCTCGCGGGTCTCGGGGAAGTGGCAGATGTACTTGTTCTTGGGATTGCACGGCCACGGCGAGTCGGGGGCGTTGGCCTCGAGCGGCGCGCCCACCGAGTGCAGCCCTTTCACGAACTCGCCGGCGGCGCCGAGCGTCTCCAGCACCCGCGAGCCGACGCGGGCCATGACGTGCATGTTGGCGACGACGTAGGGCGAGTCCGTGATCTCGATGCCGATCTTCGCGATCGGCGACCCGATCGGACCCATGCTGTAGGGGATCACGTACATGGTGCGGCCCTTCATCGCGCCGCTGAACAGCGGCGTCAGGGTCCGCTTCATGTCCGCCGGGTCGCGCCAGTTGTTGGTCGGGCCGGCGTCGTCCTTGCTCCGCGAGCAGATGAACGTGAACTCCTCGACGCGGGCCACGTCGCCGGGGTCGGATCGCACCAGAACGCTGTTGGGGCGCTTGCCCTGATCCAGCCACAGGGCGGTGCCCGCCTGCACCATCAGGCGCAGCATGGTGGCGTACTCCGGCTCGGAGCCGTTGCACCAGACGACCTGCTCCGGCTGACACATGGTGGCGACGTCGTTCACCCAGGCTTCGAGCAGCTCATGTTGGCTCATGGCGTTGGCCTTTTCGTGACTGCGGTGAAGCGCCGTCCGGACGCGCACGCTCTCGCGCGCTTCCGGCGATAGGCGCCATTGCGATGGCATGCCGGGTCCGGTTCGAGAACCCGACGCCGGGAAAGCCCGGTCGCTCCTCGCTGCGACCTGTCCTCCGGGCGCGCCGCGGCCCGGCAGGCCGCCCGGTGTTCCGCCGCCGGCGACTACCCCCGCTTGGCCATCGGCACGTACGCCCGCTGGGTGGCTCCGGTGTAGATCTGGCGCGGGCGAGCGATCTTGGTGTCGGGGTCGTTTCGCATCTCCAGCCACTGCGCGATCCAGCCCGGCATCCGGCCCATGGCGAACATGACGGTGAACATGTTCATCGGGATGCCCATCGCCTTGTAGATGACGCCGGAGTAGAAGTCGACGTTGGGATAGAGCTTGTGGCTCACGAAGTAGTCGTCCTTGAGCGCGATCTCCTCGAGCCGCATCGCGATGTCGAGCATGCGGCTCGCGCTCTTCATCCGGCCGATCACCTCACCGCAGGCCTTCTTGAGAATCGCGGCGCGCGGGTCGTAGCTCTTGTAGACGCGGTGCCCGAAACCCATCAGGCGGGTGGTGTCGTTCTTGTCCTTGGCGCGGTTGAGGAAGACCTCGGCGCTGCCCTCCTCCGCCGCGATCCGCTCGAGCATCTCGATGACCTTCTGGTTCGCGCCACCGTGGAGCGGCCCCCACAACGCGCTGATGCCGGCTGAGACGCTGGCGAACAGGTTGGCGCGCGAGCTGCCGACCATGCGCACCGTGCTGGTGGAGCAGTTCTGCTCGTGGTCGGCGTGGAGGATGAGCAGCAGGTCGATCGCCCGCGCCAGTGTGGGGTCCACCTCGTACTCCTCGCAGGGCGTGGCGAACATCATGCGCAGGAAGTTCGACGCGTAGTCGAGCCGGTTCTGCGGATACATGGACGGCTGCCCGATCGAGTGCTTGTACGAATACGCCGCGATGGTGGGCATCTTCGCGATCAGTCGGACGATCGCATCGCGGAGGTTGTCTTCGGTTTCGGGATCCTGGTAATAGGTCGCCAAGGCCCCCACCGCCGCGGCCGCCACCGGCATCGGATGCGCGTCCTTCGGCATGGCGTCGAAGAAGCGGTCGAAGTCCTCGTGGAGCAGGGTGTGGTGCGTGACGTCGTGGGTGAACGTGCCGAGCTCCGCGCGGGTGGGAAGCGCGCCGTGGAGCAGCAGCCAGGCTACCTCGAGGAAGCTGCTGTGCTGGGCCAGGTCATCGATCGGGTAGCCGCGATAGCGCAGGATGCCCTTCTCCCCGTCGATGAAGGTGATGGCGCTGCGGCAGGAGCCGGTGTTGGCGAAGCCCGGATCCAGGGTGATCATACCGGTCTTGGCGCGCAACTGCTGGACGTCGACTGCGGTTTCCCCTTCGCTTCCCCGCACGACAGGGAGGGTGAGCGACTTTCCGTCCAGGCTCAGCGTGGCGCCGGCTTGGGTCTCCGGGGTGGTTTGGGGTGCCATGGTGGTTCTCCTTGAGCAAGGCGTTATCGCCTATGGACTCCGGCGGGCCGGCCCCCGCTCCGCGAAACCGGCCCGCCGCTCGAACGCGGCGGTCGCGCGCGGCCGTGGAACTGCCGCGCAGCGTCGAACAGAGTACAAGGAAACGAAACGAGGGCAAGAGCCGTACCGGTGCGGGTATCCGGCGCGCCGCTCCCGCTTTCGCGCGTCCGGCCGCAGAGTTAGCCCCGCTCGGCGCCCGTGGGGTAGCCCTCTCGTGGCCCCCTCGCGCGGGAGCACCGGTCAATCTGTCAGGAGCGAGGCGATTCCGTCAGCCGGCGGGACTCGGCGGCGAGGGCTACCCGCCGCGCGGGGCTCGCCACCGGCCGGTTCTGGGCGCCGCCGTGGAACCCGGACCGGCCTCACGCGGCCGCGGGCGCGGAGGCCGGTCGGGCCCGCCGGTCCGCCCATGAGTGGAGCGCCCGCGCGTAGGCGGCGGCGGCCACGGCGATCAGCAGGGGATCCATCGGCAGCCGGTAGCGGGTGGCCGAGATGGTCGCGGCCTGCGTCGCCGTGAACAGCAGGCAGAACATCGCGATCAGTCCCAGCATGCGCCGCTCAGCGGCCGGCGCCCGGCGAAGTCCCGTGAAGAGGTAGAGGACCACACCCGAGAGCACCACGATCCAGTGCAGGACCTGGACGCGGACGAAGAAGGTATCGGTGCGCCGGTAACCGCTGAGCGCCGCCCTTCCGCCGCGATCCACGAGCTCCGCCTTGCCGAGCGGGGTCGGCCAGGGCGAATGGAGCGCCAGGGTCTTCACCGCCACGCCTTCGAGGAACGCGAGCGGGTGCCCGCGGATGTAGTCGAACGCCGCCGCGCGCAGCGCCCGGTCCCGCGCCACCTCGTCGTCCGCGGTACCGCGCGCACGCAGTTCGCGCTCGATCCACGGCTGATAGGCGTCGAGCCAGACGTAGGGGCAGAGCGTGAGCAGGTCGGGGTTGTTGCCCTTGTAGACGTTCTCGCCGCCGGTGGTGGAGGACAGCAGGGTGGCCACTCCCAGCTCGCGATGAAGCGTGAGCTGCCACGGCAGCGCCACGGCGAGGAACGAAGCCCCGGCGAGCGCGGCGCCAACGGCCGCCGCGGGCCAGCGGCCGCGCCGACATTCCCGCGCCAGCACCGGGATCAGCAGCGGCAGCAGCAGCCACCCGGTGGGGCGCGTGAGGTGCGCCAGCCCCGCCAGCATCCCCAGCCCGGCGAGGCGCGCCCGCGGGCGATCCGCGCGCGCGAGAAGATAGAAGAAGCCCATCACCAGCGCGACGAACAGCGGCGTCTCGATCTGGGCCAGCACTTCATTCCAGTAGAAGAAGTCGCCGAGGTAGAGCAGGGCGGCCGCGATCATCGCCAGCCGATCGTCGAACACGCGCCTGACGAACAGCAGCAATAAGACGCCCGTGGCCAGGGCGATCGCCGACTGCGTGACGGCGGCGGCGGCCAGCCAGTGCGTCCCAAACGCCCACTGGTGCGCGGCCAGGAACAGCGGGTAGAGCGGCGGACGGTAGGCGGTGAAACGCACCCCGTCGAGGGAGTAGAGGCCGCGCTCGAGCAGGTTGCGCGCGAGCGTGCCGTAGCTCGGACTCCCGCCGTATGCGCCGGCGCGATCGAGGATGCGGACCGCCCGCGCCAGGTAGATCCCCTGCACCGCGGCCATCACGAGCGCGAGGCCGGCTGCGCATCGGCCGAAGCTCAGGCGGTCGAGGCGGTCGAGCGCGCGCCCGAGGAACGAATCGGATCGCCCGGACATCCCGCATCCTCCCCCGCGCCACTCCCGTCGGGCGATCGGCGCCGCGCCGCCCGACGGGCCACGCTCACGTTGCGGCCGCGGCCCCGGCCGCGACCAGCCGCAGCGTGTCGCGGGCGATGAGAAGCTCCTCGTTGGTCGGAATGACCAGGACGTTCACCGGGGAACCGGGCGCAGAGATCTCCCCCTCCCGTCCCACCGTGTCGCGGTTGCGGCCCGGATCGAGGCGCACCCCCATGAACTCGAGCCCGGTCAGCGCGCGCTCGCGCACCGCGGCGGCGTTTTCGCCGATCCCGCCGGTGAGGATCACGGCGTCCGCCCCGCCCATCGCGCCCGCGTAAGCGGCGACGTACTTGCGCAACCGGTAGCAGAACAGGTCCACGGCCAGCCGGGCCCGCTCGTGTCCCTTGGCCTCCTCGGCCAGCAACTCCGCCATGTCGTTCGACACCCCCGAGATGCCGAAGAGGCCCGAGTGCTTGTTCAAGAGGGTGGTGGCCTGGTGCTCGCTGAGATCCTCCTTGTGCATCACGTAGAAGATGAGCGCGGGGTCGAGATCGCCGCAGCGCGTCCCCATGAGCAGGCCCTCGAGCGGGGTGAAACCCATCGAGGTGTCCACCGAGCGACCGCGGTCGACCGCGCACACGCTCGCCCCGTTGCCGAGATGGCAGGTGATGAGCCGGGTCTCCGCCCGGGGCCGGCCCAGCAGCGCCTCGGAGCGCCAGGCCACGAAGCGGTGCGAGGTGCCGTGGAATCCGTAGCGCCGGATCCCGTGGCGCTTGTAGAGGACGTAGGGCAGGCCGTAGAGGAATGCGTGGGGCGGCATGGTCTGGTGGAAGGCGGTGTCGAACACCGCCACGTGCGGCACCCCGGGCAGGATCTCCTTCGCCGCGAGGAATCCCCGCAGGTTGTGGGGATTGTGCAGCGGCGCCAGCTCGATGCACTCCTCGATCTGCCGGACCACCTCCGGCGTCATGAAGACCGAGCGCGCGAACGCCTCGCCGCCGTGGACCACGCGGTGACCGACCGCCTCGATCGCCCCCGAGTGCTCCACCACCCCCGACGCCGGGTCGGTCAAGGTGCGCAGGATCTCGGCGATCGCGGCGCCGTGTTCCAGGATCTCGCTGACCGCGGAGATCCGCGGGCGGCCCTCGGGCCGGTAGGTATGGCTCGCGCTCTCGCTGCCGATGCGCTCGACGATGCCCTGTGCGAGCGCGCGGTCGGCATTGGCCGCGATCGCCTCGAGCGTGGTCTCGATCAGCTGGTATTTCACCGACGACGAGCCGCAGTTGAGGACCAGGACCTTCATCGTGCGCCTTCCACCGGTCGGATGCGCTCGTAACCGCGGTAGAGGAAGAACCCACGCCCGCTCTTGCGGCCCAGATGACCGGCGCGCACCATCTTGCGGAGCAGCGGGCAGGGACGGTACTTGACGTCGCCCAGCTCGCGGAACAGGTGCTCCATCCAGCTCATGACCGTATCGAGCCCGACGCGGTCGGCGAATTCGAGCGGGCCGAGCTTGAACTCGAAGCCGAGCCGCAGCGCGAGATCCACGTCCTCCGCGCTCGCCACCCCCTCCATCACGATGTACATCGCCTCGTTGAGAAACGGCACGATGGCGCGCGTCACCACGTAGCCCGGGTACTCGGACACCCCGATCGGGGTCTTCTCGAGCACGCGGGCCAGCTCCAGCGCCGTGGCGTAGGTCTGCTCCGAGGTCTCGACCCCGCGCACGATCTCGACGATCGGGCTACGCGGCACCGGATGAAGGAAGTGCATGCCGATGACCCGATCCGGACGGCCGGAGGCGGCGGCGATCTCGGTGATGCTGAGGGTGCCGGTGTTGGTGATGAAGATGCGGTCGGGCGGGCAGAGCGCCCCGAGACGGCGCATGACGTCCTGCTTGACCTCGAGGTCCTCGTTCACGGTCTCGATCACGAGGTCGGCCTGCGCCAGCTCCTCGAGCCCGGCCACGAAGCGCACGCGGTTGAGGATCACCTTCTTCTCGGACAGGGTGATCCCCCACTTCTCCAGCTCGTGGTCGAGGCTGGCGACCAGCTCCTCTCGGGCGGCACGTGCCCGAGGCTCCGACACCTCGGCCAGCACGACCGCGATCCCGCTCGACGCCACCTTCTCCGCGATCGAGCGGCCCATGACCCCGCCGCCCACCATACCCAGTGTCCGGATCTCCAACGGTCTGCCTCCTCGCGTCCCGCCGCCGGGGACGGCGCGGACCATCCCGCTCCCGGCAATCGCCGCCGGGCATTCTATTCAATCCGGGCGGCGATTGCCCGTCGCCCGGGCATCGCCCGGGCGTCGCCCGGGCGGATGGCGCCAGGCCTTCGCTTGCACTACTCTTGGAGACTCCGGCCGTAGACCATGACCGATCCCCCGCAGAGGATCGCATCCCATGACCGCCATTTCGGAACGCGCTTATGCAAACCCCGAGGTGCTCGTGAGCACCGACTGGATCACCGAGCACCTGCAGGATCCGGAGGTTCGCATCGTGGAGTCCAACGAGGACTCCCTGCTCTACCCCTCGGGTCACATCCCGGGAGCGGTCGAGGTGGACTGGGCGGCCGACCTCAACGATCCGGTGCGCCGCGACTACCTGGACCGCGCCGGCTTCCAGGCGCTGATGTCGCGCATCGGGGTGACGCGCGACACCGTGGTGGTGTTCTACGGCGACAAGAGCAACTGGTGGGCGACCTACGCCTTCTGGATCTTCCAGCTGTTCGGCCACCCTCGCGCCCGGGTGATGGACGGCGGGCGACTCAAGTGGGAGAAGGAAGGACGCCCGATGACGCGTGACGTCCCGCGCTATCCGGCGACGACCTACACGTCGCCGCCGCGCGACGATCGGAAGATCCGCGCGTTCCGCGAGCAGGTGCTCGCCCATCAGGCGGCCGGCCGCCCGCTGGTGGACGTGCGCAGCCCGCAGGAGTACAGCGGCGAGCGCACCCACATGCCCGAGTACCCGCAGGAGGGCGTGCTGCGCGGCGGCCACATCCCCGGCGCGAAGAGCGTGCCGTGGGCCCGGGCCGCGAACCCCGAGGACGGCACCTTCCGGTCGGCGGCCGAGCTGCGAACGATTTACGAGCAGGAGCAGAAGCTCAAGCCCACCGACGATGTCGTCGTCTACTGCCGCATCGGCGAGCGCAGCAGCCACACGTGGTTCGTGCTCACCTATCTGCTCGGCTACCGCACCGTGCGCAACTACGACGGCAGCTGGACCGAGTGGGGCAACTCCGTCGGCCTGCCGATCGAGAAGGAGACCGGAGTCAAGGCGCGATGACCGGCGTGCCGGTTCCGCTCGCGGAGGTGCTCGAGGACATTGCCCACCTCGATCGCCGCGAACGCGCGGAGACTCTGATCGATTACGCGGACCGCTTCCGCGAGGTGCCGCCCGCTGTCGCGACGCGCCCGTTCCCCGAGCAGCACCGCGTGCCGGCCTGCGAGTCGGACGCCTTCGTGTGGTCGAGCCCGCGTCCGGATGGCACGCTCCAGTTCCATTTCGCGGTCGAGAACCCGCAGGGGATCTCGGCGCGGGCCCTGTGCGCGCTGCTCGACGAGACGCTGAGCGGACAGCCGCTCGAGCAGGTGGCGAAGGTCTCGCCCGAGATCGTCTTCGCCCTGTTCGGCGCCGAGGTGACGATGGGCAAGGGCCAGGGCCTGATGGGTATCGTGGACCTGGTGACGCGCGAGGCGCGGCAGCGACTCAGCGCAGGAGAAGCGCCACCACGATGTCGATCGCGATGAGCACCACGATCGCCACCTCCAGCAGCTCCGTGCGCGAGGCCTGCGCCAGAGCGTTGAGCATCCCGTAGGTGTCGCGCAGGATGCCGAGCTTGCGGTCCACGCCGCTGCGCCACACGCGCCCGCGGAACACGTCGAGCGCCGCGGCGTAGATGCGAGCCAGGTAGACGTCGTTGGTCACCTTGAGCGAGTTCTCCACTCGCTCGATCACGTCGGTGGTGTCGGCGACCAGCGCCTGGAGCTCGGCGAGCAGCCGCGGGAAGCGCCGTCCGACGCGGCCCCACAGGGTCCGCCGCACACCTGCGATGCGCTCGTACACGCGCCGCAGCTCCGTGTCGAGCACCGCGTCAAAATAGCGCAGCTCGAGCAACTGCGCGTTGGCGAATTCCAGGACGTACTCGACGTCGGCATCCTCCGGCGACGGCTCGACGATCAGCGCGTTGTTCCAGGTGAGGATCGCGAGATCATCCGGATAATACGAGAAGCGGTGCGGCAACAGCTCGCGGCGCGCGGCCTCCGACAGGGCCCGCCGCTCGTCGAGCAGCAGCGGCACCAGCTCCTCGTCGTGCAGCGCCCCCGGCGGGAGCGGCTCGCCATTCTCCGCGAGCAGGCGGCGGATGCGGAAAACGACGTAGTCCTCGCTGACCGGCGCCACCGCCGGGCGCGCGATGGCCGGAGCGATGCGATCGAGGAGCGGGACCAGGTGCTTCTGCACGATCGGCGTCCAGTTCACCCCGACGTCCACGCTGTTGCCGAAGGCGGTGAAGTCGGCCCACGAGGGCTCCCCGGGAGCGCTGACCGCGAATCCGATCGAGACCACCCCGAAGTCGAACAGTCGGGCCGAGACCTCGACGTCGCACGACGCGCCGCCGACCACGACGCGCTCGGTCGCGAGCGAGATCGCGACCGGCGGATTCTTGATCCGAATCGCCTGCGCCTCGCTGCGCACCGGCCGCTTGCGCTCGGGGGCGCTCGAGGCCAGCAGGTGGGATGCCTGCTGCAGGTCGAGCTCGTAACCGACGTCGAATTGGCGGTAGACGACCGCGGCGCCAGCCTGGACCCGCAGGCCTCGGGGCCGGGCCGCGGATGGGGCGGGCGGGGTCTGGGCGAGCGTCATCACGCCTCCGGGACGGGGTGAATGCGCGCGCGGGCGCGCGGGTGGGATCGGGGTCGCGGCGGGAGCGGCGACGACGTTGCTCCGCCGATCCCCGGACGCTCATGCTTTCACTTCGCCCGCCACCTCCGCAACCCCACCCCGCGGCGCCCTCCGTCCAGTCGATCCACGGGATCGCCGGGTGGCGTCCGACCCACGATTTCGGCTAGTGTTGTTGTCGTCCGACCAGGTCTCCACCGCCCCATCCGCCCGACCGGTTCCGCGGGGTGCCGCCGAGGGGCCATCGTCGCGGAGGAAACCCCATGCGTCGCATCCTGTTCGCCGTCCTCGCGGTGCTCGCTCTCCCGAGCGTCGCCGGAGCCGCCGCGGCCGATAACAACGTGGAGTGGAACGGCGTCAGCCACGTCGGCTGGCAGGATCGCCGGCCCCTGTGCCCGGTCGGCGGCGAGTCGTTCCAGGTGCGGTTTCAGACCTACGTCAACGACATCACCTCGGCGCGGGTCCACGCGGACGACGGGACCGTCACCTGGGTCACCGCGGCGAAGGTCGGCACCCGCAGCGTGTACGACGTCTGGGCCGCGGCCATCCCGGCCAGCACGCCGGGGGGCACGGTGCGCTACTGGATCGAGCTGACCGACGGATCGGATACCGACTACTACAGCGTGGGCGGCACGTCGGACGGCACGCCCGTGGACGGCGGATTCGTCGTCGACTTCGCCACGCTCGAGCATGCCCCGATCGGCGCGACACGCACCAGCGGCGGCGGCGCCGTGTTCAAGGTGTGGGCGCCGACCCGGGTCTCCACCTACGCGCGCGGCGACTTCAACGGCTGGAGCCTCGCCAACCCGCTCACCAAGGTCGGCGAGCACTTCATCGGCCTGGTCCCGGTCGTGGGGGCCGGCCAGGAGTACAAGTTCTTCTTCAACAACAGCGTCTACAACACCGACGCCCGCGGGCGGGCGATGAATCCCGCCGACAACAACAATTCGATCGTTGCCGATCCCTTCGCCTACGGTTGGAACGACGCCGGCTTCGTGACCCCCTCGATCGAGCGGATGATCGTCTACCAGCTTCAGATCGGCACCTTCGCCGGGCGCAACGATCCGCTCGGCTCCACCCCGTTTCCCTCGCGCTACGTGGATGTCGCCGCGCGCGCCGGGCAGCTCGCGCAGCTTGGCATCAACGCGGTGATGTTCAACCCCTTCACCGAGTTCCCGGGCGACCTCTCGGCGGGATACAACCCCAAGTCCCTGTGGGCGCCGGAGTGGAAGTACGGCACGCCCGACGAGTGCAAGGCGATGGTGGACTCGCTCCACCGGCACGGCATCGCGGCCCTGCTCGACATCGTGTGGAACCACTTCACGTTCAACGAGAACTTCATGTGGAACTACGACGGCTCGCAGATCTACTTCGACTCGCCGGCGGTGGACACGCCGTGGGGGTCGCAGGCGGACTTCGACCAAAGCGCGGTGCGCGACTACTACGTGGACAGTGCCCTCTACTGGCTCGAGGAGTTCCACCTCGACGGCTTCCGCATGGACGCCACCTCCTACATGAACTTGCCCGCCCAGGCGGCCGCGGGCTGGGCCCTGATGCAGCGGCTCAACGACACGGTGGACAACCGCTGGGTGGACAAGGTCGTGATCGCCGAGCAGCTTCCCGACGACCCCGGGATCACCACCCCGACGAGCGCCGGCGGCGCCGGTTTCGACTGCCAGTACCGCGACGTGTTCGTGGACGACCTGCGGCAGGCGATCTTCGACGCCGCCTTCGGCGATCCGAGCATGGCCGCGGTGCGCACCGCGATCCTCGGCGGGGGGACGTATCTCAGCGGCAACCGCGTGCTCAACTACCTCGAGCTGCACGACGAGGCCTGGCCGTCGAGCGGCGGGCAACGCATCGTGCGCGTCATCGACACCAGCGCGCCCTACGACGACCTCTACGCCAAGGGCCGGGTCAAGCTCGGCCAGGGCCTCGTGCTCACCGCCCCGGGCGTGCCCGCGATGCTCATGGGCAGCGAGTGGCTCGAGGACACCAACTTCGGCGCCGACGCGTCGAGCCGCATCGACTGGTCGAAGCGCACGACCTACGCCCCGATCTACCGCTACTTCCAGGACCTGATCGCGCTGCGGCGCGACCAGCCGGAGCTCTACGCCTCGGCATCGGTGCACGTGTTCCACGTCAACGAGGGCGGCAACGTCATCGCCTTCCGCCGCTACGACGCGCAGAACAACGCCTCGGTGGTGATCGCCAACTTCAGCAACACCAACTATGCCAGCTACCGCATCGGGCTGCCGCTCGCCGGCCCCTGGCACGAGCGGATCGACAGCCAGTCGAGCGTCTACGACGGCAACGGCCTCGACAATCCGGGCACCCTCGCGACCGACCCGATCACGGCCGACGGCTTCGTCCAGTCGGTGGCAATCAACGTGCCGCAGATGGGGCTGCTGATGCTCGGGCCCGGCAACCCGACCGTCGGGGTGGACGACGTGCCGCGCCCCCCGGCGACGCGGCTCCGGATCGATCGCGTCACGCCCAGTCCCGCCCGCGGCAGCGCCACGCTCACCCTCAGCCTGCCGCGCGCCGTGGCGGTGAAACTCGCGATCTACGACGCGCGCGGGGCGCGCGTGGCGACGCTGCTCGACGGCCCGCGCGGCGCCGGCACCTGGAGCGTGCGCTGGGACGGCCGCGATGCGCGCGGCGGGCCGGCCCCGGCGGGGATCTACTTCGCGCGGATCGATGCCGGGAGCGAGTTCGCCACCTCGCGCTTCGCCCTGATCCGCTAGTCGCGCCGCGAGACGCGGCGGGGGCATCAACCCTGTGCGCGCCCCGCCCGGTCGGCCGGACCGGCTCGGACCGGCGACAGGGCATTTTGGCCCCCGCCTCCAGCCGGTATAGGGTCGTCGCCTCGGGGGGTGCGCGCGCACCGGGCCCCCGGACCCGGCGCGGGCCCCGCGAGTCGGCGTGACCGTCCGGCGGCGCGTGCGTGGACGAACCACGGGGGGATGGCGTGACCGACGCGGGACTGCAGTCACGGATCGAGGTGCTCTCCGATCTCGAGCCGGTGGTGGACGAGCTCATCCTGACCCACGAGTCCAAGCGCGAGCTGTGGTGGCCGAGCGACCTGTTCGCCGAGGAGGAGCAGGCCTCGCCCGAGCGGACCCGCGAGGCGCTGCGCGAGCGCGCGCGCGGGCTCTCGGACCCGGCGCGGATCGCGATCGCGCTCAACCTCGTCACCGAGGAGGGCCTGCCCCACTTTCACCGGCTGCTCGCGGTGCACTTCGGCGACGACACGTTCTGGCGCAAGTGGCAGAATCTGTGGACCGCCGAGGAAGACCGCCACGGCGTCGTGATCCACGACTACTGCCGCGAGTCTGGCATCCTGCACGCGGCGAGCCTCGACCGCCTGCAGTTCGACTACCTGCGCAGCGGCTTCCACCCGTCGTGGGACTACGATCCCTACCGGGTGTTCGTCTACACCACGCTGCAGGAGCGCGCGACCCAGGTCTCGCACGCCAATACCGGCCGCTACGCCGGCCCGTACGAGCCCAAGATCGAGTACATCCTCGGCCGCGTCGCCGGCGACGAGGCGCGCCACTACGCCTTCTACCGCCAGATCTTCGCCGAGGTGCTCGAGCGCGATCCCGACCAGGCGCTCGATTCCGCCGCGCGCGTCATGCCGAGCATCGAGATGCCGGGGGTGAGCATGCCGCACTTCCGCGAATTCGCCGATGTCGTGCGCCGCGCGGGCATCTACGGACCGCGGGAGTACCTGCGCATCGTCCAGGAGCAGATCAAGTTCTGGAACATCGAGTCCCTCACCGGGCTCCGCGAGCTCGGCGCCCGGGCGCAGGAGAAGATCCTCGACATCCCGCGCCGGCTCGAGAAGATCGCCGAATACGTCGAGAGCCGCAGCACGTCCAAGACCTTCTCGTTCGACCTCGTCTTCCAACGCGAATTCGCGATGGAGTGATGGATCGTCGCGTCGTCGTCAGCGGCCTCGGCATCGCGGCGCCGGTCGGGACCGGCGTGGAGCGCGCGTGGACGGCGCTCCTCGAGGGGCGCTCCGGGATCGGCCCGATCACGCTGTTCGAGGCCTCCGGGCTCCGCAGCCGCATCGCCGGCGAGGTGAACGACCTCCGCCCCGCCGAGCGGCTGCCCGCCAAGACCCTGAAGCGCAGCGCGCGCTTCACCCAGCTCGCCCTGGTGGCGGCCCTCGAGGCGCTGGTCCACGCCCGCCTCGACGACGAGGCGACGCGGAACGACACCGCGGTGGTCGTGGGCTCGGGCATCGGCGGCTTCGACATGCTCGAGCGCGAGCACCAGGTGTTCCTCGAGCGCGGTCCGGGGCGGTTCGCGCCCCTCACCGTGCCGATGATCATCCCCAACATGGCCGCGGGGGCGATCGCCATGGAAACCGGGTGCCGCGGACCGAGCCTGTGCCTGAGTACCGCCTGCGCGAGCGGCGGCAACGCCATCGGCACCGCGCTCGACCTCATCCGCAGCGGGCGGGCCGAGGTGGCCGTGGCCGGCGGCGCCGAGTGCACGATCTCCCCGTTCGCCGTGGACGGCTACTGCCAACTGCGCGCGCTCTCGACCCGCAACGACGCGCCGCAGGCCGCCTCGCGTCCCTTCAGCCTCGACCGCGACGGGTTCGTCATCGCCGAGGGCGCCGGGATCCTGGTGCTCGAGAGCCTCGAGCATGCGCGCGCGCGCGGCATGGAGCCGCGGGTCGAGGTCGCGGGCTACGGCGCGAGCGCCGACGGCTATCATCCGACGGCCCCCGACCCCGAGGGGCGCGGGGCCGCGCGCGCGATCCGCGCGGCACTCGCCGACGCGCGCATCGCGCCCGAGCAGGTCGAGGTGGTCAA
This sequence comes from Candidatus Eisenbacteria bacterium RBG_16_71_46, assembly GCA_001780165.1. Lineage (GTDB taxonomy): Bacteria > Eisenbacteria > RBG-16-71-46 > RBG-16-71-46 > RBG-16-71-46 > RBG-16-71-46. Next base: position 68,085 of record MFFQ01000023.1, read on the forward strand.
CGCCCACGGGACCTCGACGCCGCTCAACGACGCCACCGAGACCGCGGTGCTCAAGCAGGTGTTCGGCCGCCACGCCTACCGGCTGGCGATCCACTCCACCAAGTCCATGACCGGTCACGCCCTGGGCGCCTCACCCGCGATCGAGGCGGTGGTGGCGGTGCTCACGATCGAGCGCGGGGTGATCCACCCCACGATCAACCTCGAGCAGCCGGATCCCGCGTGCGATCTCGACTACGTGCCGCGCGAGGCGCGCGAAGCGAGGGTGCGGACGGTGGTCTCGAACTCATTCGGTTTCGGCGGCCATAACGCGGTGCTGGTGTTCCGGGCGCTGGACGGCCGCTGAGCCTCGACCGTCACCGCAGCACGTCGGGGTGCGGCGCGGCCCGCAGCATCTCCTGCGTCTCGAGGTAGAGCCGCTCGCTCACCGACACCTTGTACGGCGTGGGATTGAGCGGACGCAGGTGGTCCGGGCGCGTCTCGCGGAGCTGGGCGCGCACCCGGTCGCGCACCGCCGCGAGCGGGGGGCCGGCGACGCGGCGTCCGTCCCGCCACGCCGGGGCGAGCAGCCGCTCGACGGTCGCGGGGATCACCCGCGCGCGACGCGAGGGATCGAACGGGTGGCAGCACAGGATCTCGCCTCCGGGCTGCGGCGCGGCCTCGTCGGCGAACGCCAGGAGGTCCAGCAGCGGCGTGCCGTCCGCGCCCCGCAGCCGCCAGATCTCCTTCTTCCCGGGCAGCGTGGTCTTCGCGGTGTCCTCGGAGAGCTTGATCCGCGGCGTGCCGTCGATCGCGACCAGCTTGTAGATGCCTCCAAGCGCCGGGTCCGAGCTGCAGGTCGCGAGGTGCGTGCCGATGCCGAAGGCGTTCACCTCGTGTCCCTCCTGCTTGAGCGACAGCAGCACGCTCTCGTCGATCTCGTTGCTGGCGAGGATCACGAGCCGCCCGAAGGGTCGGCCGTGGCGCGCCCCGACCTCGGCGAAATGCCGCCGGGTCTGTTTCGACAGGTGCGCCAGGTCACCCGAATCCAGCCGCACGCCGACCGGCTCGTAGCCGGCCTCGGCCAGCGCCAGCGCCACGCAGAGGAAGTTGGGCACCCCCGAGCGCATCGTGTCGTAGGTGTCGACCAGCGCAAGGAACGATGCGGGAAAGGCCTGGGCGTACGCCACGAACGCCGCCAGCTCACCGTCGCTCGTGCCGGTGGCTCCGAGCGCCGCGCGAAATTCCAGCACGCGCGCGAGGAACTCGCGTGGCGCGCCGTCCGGGCCCAAGAGCGTGGTCGCGCGCAGGTCGCCGAGCCCGCGGAACGCGGAGACGTAGGCGTGTGCGTGCGTGCCCCGGACCGGGATGCCGAAGAGCTGCCCCGCGAGGACGTTGCTGGTGGCGTCGAAACCACCGACGTAACTGTAGCGGGACGCCGAGACCGCCCCGTCCGGCCCCTGCGCCCGGCGCAGCCCGAACTCGATGAGCTGCACGTCGTGCCCGGCCGCGAGCCGCATGCGCGCGGCCTTGGTCGCCACCAGGCTCGGGAAGTTCACCAGGTTGAGCAGCGTGGTCTCGAGCAGCTGGCACAGCGCGAGCGGGCCCTCGACCCGCAGCAGCGGCTCGCGCGGAAACACCAGCGTGCCCTCCGGGACCGCCCCGATGGTGACGGGCGAGGTCTCCACCCGCGCCAGCCAAGCGAAGAACGCCTCGTCGCAGCCGGGCATCAGCCCGCGCAGCGCGGCGAGGTCCTCGGCGCCGAAGCGGAATCCGGCCACGAATCGCGCCGCCTCGTCCAGCCCCGCGCAGACCGTGAACTCGCCGCCGAACGGGTTACGGCGGAAGAAGAGATCGAACACCGCCGCGCGCTCGTGCTGGCCGCTGCGCCAGTAGGCGTACGCCATGGTCAACTGGTAGAGATCGGTGAGCGTCGGGCGCACCAGCGGATCGAAGTTCCCCGACCCGCCCGCGGCCGCTGCGTCGGGCGTCATGTGGTGGTGTAGCCTCCGTCGATCGAGGACAGGCGGATGATGCACCCGAGTGGCCCGCCGATCCACCGGAGTGATACACCGCGATGCCCCACGCGTCCATCTGCCGCGGCACCGATTCGGCTTGCCGGGTATGCCGGGGCTGCTAGAGTGCCGGCGTGCGGTCCGAGTGCCCGGGCCGCGAGGGGGACGCGATGTCGCTCGGCTGGAACTGGTTCCTGATCATCGCGGGCGCGATGCTGGTCCTGATCGAGGTCGCCTTCGGCGGGTTCGCCGGCTTCGACCTCGTGCTCATCGGCTCGGCGTTCATTCTCGGCGGCCTGGCCGGGCTGCTGCTCGGGAGTCCGTTCGCCGGCCTCCTGGCCGCCGCCGCACTGTGCCTGCTCTACATTGCCATCGGCCGTCGCTGGGTGCGCCAGCGCATGCGCTCGCGGCCAGTGCCCAGCAATGCCGACGCGCTGATCGGCGAGCAAGGGGTGGTGCTGCAACGCGTCGCGGTCCACGCGGCGGGACAGGTCAAGGTGGGTGGCGAGGTGTGGCGGGCGCTGCCGGCCCCCGGGGTCGCCGGCCCGTTCGAGGTCGGTGCGGTGGTCACGGTGGCGCGCATGGACGGGGTGACCCTTCAGGTGAGGTGAGCGATGCTCGGACAACTGCTGACGCTGTTGATGGTCATCCTGCTGTTCATCGCGCTGGTGGCACTCGCCCGCTCGGCGCGCGTGGTCTCGCAGTACGAGAAGGGGCTGGTCCTCCGCCTCGGGCGCTATCGCTCGACCGTGAGCCCGGGGCTCACGTTCCTGGTCCCGGTGATCGAGGACATGCTCAAGGTGGACATGCGCGAGCGGGTCATCAACGTCGAGCCCCAGAAGGTCATCACCAAGGACAACGTCTCGGTCACGGTGGACGCCGTGATCTACTACCGCATCAGCGACCCGGTGAAGGCGACGTTCGAGGTGCAGAATTTCGGCTATGCCGCGACCACGCTGGCGCAGACCAACCTCCGCAACCTCATCGGCGACAAGCTGCTCGACGAGACCCTCACCGCGCGCGACACCATCAACGCGAACCTGCGCAACGTGCTCGACGAAGCCACCAACACCTGGGGCGTCAAGGTGACGCGCGTCGAGGTGCAGAAGATCGATCCGCCCGCCGACATCACGGAGGCGATGTCGCGGCAGATGAAGGCCGAGCGCGACAAGCGCGCGAACATCCTCGAAGCCGAGGGCGTCAAGCAGGCGGCGATTCTGCAAGCCGAGGGGGTCAGGCAATCGGAGATCCTGAAGGCGGAGGGCGATGCGCAGGCGCGCATCACCCGGGCGACCGCCGAGGCCAAGGCGATCGAGATGGTGTCGAACGCGGCCGAGAGCTTCTTCAAGGAGCGCGCCGAGGTCAGCAAACGGCTCGACGTGCTGAACGTCGTCCTCTCGCAGCAGACCAAGTTCATCATTCCCACCGGATCGGAACTGGTGAACGTGCTGGGCCTGGACGACAAGGCCGTCGTACCGATCAAGCGCTAGCCTGGTCTATTCATGAGCCCGCCGCCTGCGACCGCGATCTGCGCGCCATCCGCGGCGTCGTTCCACCGGCCGCTTCCTCGACGTGAGCGACACGGGACCCGCTTCGCGGGTGCCCCTCGCGGCCGGTGGAACTCCTTGCGGCTGTCGCGCATCTCACGGTCTCGGCTGGCGGTTCGTGCATAGTCCGGTCCAGGCTCCATTACCTCCGCCGCAGCTCCTCGCGGATCCCGGCGACGGCGAGTGCGCCCTGCCCGAGGGCGACGGCGATCGCCAACCGGCGCGGGCGCGTGACGTCCCCCGCCGCCCACACCCTGGGGCGCGAGGTCTCGAGGTCCGCGTTCACCCGCAGGAAGCCCTCGGCGTCGCGCGCCAGCGCCGCCGCGCACCACTCGGTGTTGGGCACCGCGCCGATCTTGATCACCACCCCTTCGGCGGGCTGCTCGCGGGCGCCCTCGGGCCCCTCCATCCGCACCCGCCCCAGCCGCTCGTCCCCGAGCAGCGCGGTCACGCGGGTGCGCTCGTGCACCGCGATGCGGGGACGCGCGGCCACGCGGTCGCGGAATTCCTCGCGCGCCCGCGGGGCGCCCCGCACCACGAGGATCACGCGGCAGCCGACCTCCTCGAGCAGCAGCGCGTTCTCGAACGCAGCGTCACCTCCGCCCACCACCACGACGGTGCGGCCCGCGAGGTCCGCGCGGTCACGCGTGGCCGAGTACGATACGCCTCGGCCACCGAACGCCTCCTCGCCCTCGACGCCGAGCCGGCGCCGGCGCAGCCCGGTGGCGATCAGCAGCGCGCGCGCGGCGATCGGCCCTCCTTCCGCGATGTGAACCACCGGCGCCGAGCTGCCGTCCGCGGGCGCATCGAGCGCGGTCGCTCGCATGCCGTAGCCCACGGTGATGCCGGCCTCCGCCATCTGCCGCGCGTAGGCCGCGGCGATGTCGGCGCCCTCGCCTGCCGGCACCCCGGCGACGTCGGTCGGGTGGTAGTAGACGAGTTGGAGCTGGCCCCCCGCCGTGGGCGCGGCGTCGATGACTTCGGCGTCGAGCCCGAGCGAGCGCGCGGACAGGGCGGCGGAAACCCCCGCGGGCCCCGCCCCGACGATCAGCATCTCGCGCATCGGCTCACCTCGCCGGTTCGCCTCAGGCTCCGGGCCCGCCGCCAGGGCTCATCCGCAGGGCCTCGGCCCAGCGCGCGTCCGCCAGCGCCCCGCGCACGACACGAGTCTCGACCACGCCCGGGGAGCGAACTCCTCGCATCTCCATGCAGAGGTGGCGGGCTTGGAGGACGACGGCGAGACCGCGCGGAGACAGCAGTCGTTCGAGATGGTCGGCCACCTGGCGGGTGATGCGCTCCTGCAGCTGCGGCCGGCGCGCGTAGTGCAGGAGCAGGCGCGCCGCGCCGCTGATGCCGATGATGCGCTCCCCCGGCAGATAGGCGACGAGGGCGCGGCCGAAGAAGGGCACGAAGTGGTGCACGCAGAGCGAATGAAACGGCAGGTCGCGCACCACCACCAGGTCGTCACCCCCCGGGTGCGCGAAGGTCGCCGGCTCGGGCATGGCGTCCGGGGCCAGCCCCCGGAAGATCTCGACGTAGAGCTCCGCCACCCGGGCCGGGGTCTGGGCCAGCTCGGGCTCGGTGGCGGGATCGAGGCCCAGGGCGCGGATCAGTCCCGCGACGGCCTGCTCGACGGCGCTCCGGTTGCTGCCGGGAGGTTGGGAGCCCATGGGGTGCCTCCGGCGTTTCAAGGCAGCGCGGGGCCGGCGTGGCCGGCCCCGCGAGCTGGAGCGGAAGACGGGATTTGAACCCGCGACATCCACCTTGGCAAGGTGGCGCTCTACCGGTCTGAGCTACTTCCGCTGAACGAACAAGCGGCAGGGACTATAGCGAGAGCCGGCGCGAACCGTCAAGAAACACCACCGACAGAAACGCCACCGACAACGCCACCGGAAACGCCACCGGAACGCCACCGGATAACCGTCGCTCGCCCGCGAGCCCGCGTCCGGGGCGCCCGCGCCCGGCCGCCGCGGGTGGCCCGTTCCGTCCCGCGTCCGGGGCGCCCGTGCCCGGCCGCCGCGATTGGACGTGCAAGCCGGACCCCGAGACCGTATAAATCCCCCGCATGCCGGTACTGGTCCAGAAGTACGGGGGGACCTCGGTCGAGGGGGCCGAGCGCATCCGGGCCGTGGCGCAGCGCGTGGCCGCGGCGCGCGCCGCCGGTCACGACACGGTCGTGGTGGTCTCAGCGATCGGCCGCACCACCGACGAGTTGCTACGCCTGGCCCACGAGGTGTCGGCCAGCCCCAGCCGGCGCGAACTCGACATGCTGCTCACGGCCGGCGAGCGGGTCTCCATGGCGCTGCTGGCCATGGCGCTGGGCGACCTCGGCGTGGAGGCGATCTCCTTCACCGGGTCGCAGAGTGGCATCCTCACCACCGGCGTGCACAGCGCGGCGCGCATCACCGCCATCCGGCCCGACCGCATCCGCGCCGAGCTGGGCCGCGGGCGCGTCGTGATCGTGGCGGGCTTCCAGGGGGTGAACCCCGAGACCCGGGAAATCACGACCCTCGGCCGGGGCGGATCGGACACCAGCGCGGTCGCGCTCGCCGCCGCACTCGGGCCCGGTCGCTGCGAGATCTACACCGACGTCAGCGGCATCTTCACCGCCGACCCGCGGGTCGTGCCCGGCGCGAGCCGCATCCCGCGGCTCTCGCTCGCGGCCTGCTCGACGCTCGCCCATCTGGGCGGGCGCGTGCTGCACGCGCGCTGCGTGGACCTCGCGGCGGTGCACCGGGTACCGCTCACCGTGCGCTCGTCGTTCGACGAGTCGCCGGGAACCGACATCGTGGAGGAGGAGATGGAACAGGGACGCGTGGAGGCGGTGGCGCACCGCGCCGAGTGCTCGGTGGCGCTGGCCGAGGGCAACGCCGGCGGTCGCGGGGAGGCGCGCGGCATCATCGAGGCCGTGGCCGAGGCCTTCCCCGAGCTGGAGCTGGTGGCGCACGAGCAGTCGGGCCCCCACGGCGTGATCGTGTGGCTCGGCGGCAGCGCCGACGCCGACGCGCTGGTGCGCGACTTTCGGCGCCTGCGCGGACCCGGCGGGGAATGGAAGCTCGAGGTGGAGCACGGCGCGGCGTTCGTCTCGCTGGTCGGCCTGGGGCTCGGTGCCCGCGAGGCCGCGCGCGGCGAGGAGGCCCTCGAGCGCGCCGACGTGCCGCTGGTCGCCCTGCGCGTCACGCCCACCGCGCTCATCTACCGCGTCGCGGGCGGCCGTTGCGACCAGGCGGTCCGGGCGCTGCACGCGGCGTTCTTCGAGCCCGGCGAACTCACGAACCGGCCGGGCTAGATCGTCGCGCGCACCGACTCGAGCGTGGCGATCCTGCCCGCGGCGACGCGCTCGCGGGCCTCGCCGTAGAGCGCGTCGTAGCGGTCCACGCTGCGGCGCCACGAGAAGTCCTGCCCCATGCCGTTGCGCCGTAGTCGGGCGCACAGCCCGGGCTGCCGGCAGGTGGCGAGCCCGCGCCGCACCGCCGCGAGCATCTCCTCGGCGTCGAAGCGCTGGAAGACGAAGCCGTTGCCCGCACCGGTCAGCGGATCGAACTCCTGCACGGTGTCGGCCAGGCCGCCCACGGCGCGCACGATCGGAGGGGTGCCGTAGCGCAGGCTGTACATCTGATTGAGTCCGCAGGGCTCGTAGCGCGAGGGCATGAGGAACAAGTCGCAGCCGGCCTCGATGAGATGGGCGAAGCGCTCGTCGAAGCCGGAGCGGTAGTGGACCCGGTCGGGGTGGGCCGCCATCAGCCGGCGGAACAGGTCCTGGTAGCGCGCCTCCCCCGACCCGAGCACGACGTAGCGGGCGCCGAGTGCCAGCAGCGCGTCCGCCCCCTGCTCGATCAGGTCGAAGCCCTTCTGCTCCGCGAGGCGCGAGACCATGCCGACCAGCGGCATCTCGGGCGCCGAGGGGAACCCGCACTCCTTGATCAGCGCGCGGCGGTTGAGCTCCTTGCCCTCCATGCGGTCGGGGCCGTAGCGATGGGCCAGGTACGGATCGGCCGCCGGATCCCAGTACGCGTCGTCGATGCCGTTGAGGATGCCACGCAGGTCGCCGGCCCGGCGCGCGAGCACGCCCTCGAGGCCGGCGCCGAATTCGCCGCCGGTCTGAATCTCCTGCGCGTAGCGCGGGCTCACCGTGCTCAGCAGGTCGGCGAAGACCAGGCCCACCTTCATGTAGTTCACCCGGCCCCAGTACTCGAACGGACTCGCCGGGTAGAACAGCTCGCCGCCGAGCCCGGCCAGCCCCAGCACCCACGGGTCGTAGATGCCCTGATAGCCCAGGTTGTGAATGGTGAAGACCGTGGCCAGGTCCTTGAACGTCGGGGTGTGCAGTTCGTGGGTGCGCACGAAGCACATCGTCCAGGCGGCCTGGTGATCGTGGCCGTGGAGCACGTCGAAGCGCTCCTTCAGCAGCTTGAGCCCCTCGAGCGCGGCGCGACAGAAGAACAGGAATCGCTCGGCGTTGTCCGGATAGCCCTCGCCGGAGCGCGGATCGTCGTAGATGCCGGGGCGGTCGAAGAAGGAGCGGTCGCCGGCGTGATCTACCAGCAGCACCCGCAGGCGGGGATCCGGCCCCGAGGCCAGCGCGAAGCGCGCCAACTCGCGGCCCATGCCCCAGGGCACGGGACGGCTGTCGAGCGCGCGGCTGCTCCAGCCCGCGGGCAGGCTCACGGCCTGGTAGGCGGGCAGCGCCACCGTCACCCGGTGCCCGCGCCGGGCCTGCTCGGCGGCCAGTGCTCCGACCACGTCGGCGAGCCCGCCGATCTTGATCAGCGGGGTCATCTCGCTGGCGACGTGCGCAACCGACAGGGGGGTGTCGCTCATGAGCGGCGCGCCGGGGTGGTCACGCCTCGACGGCGATCTCGCGCAGGTACTGGGCCGCGTCCTCCGGCGGGGTCGGGTTGATGTAGAAGCCCGAGCCGATCTCGAACCCCGCGACCCGGGTGAGCTTCGGCATGATCTCCAGGTGCCAGTGGTAGTACTCGAGGTCGCCGTCACTCACCGGCGAGGTGTGGATGACGAAGTTGTAGGGCGGACGGTCGAGCGCGCGGTTGAGACGCTGCAGCGTGTCCTTGAGGATGTGAGCCAGGTCGAGGCACTCGTCGGGATCGGTCGTCGTCTGGTAGGCGGCGTCGTGGCGGCGCGGCAGGATCCAGGTCTCGAACGGGAAGCGTGGCGCGAAGGGCTCGATCGCGACGAAGCGGTCGGTGGTCATCACCACACGCCGCCCGTTGTCCTCGGCGGTCTCCTGCTGCACGATGTCGCAGAAGACGCAGCGTTCCTTGAGCTCGAAGTAGCGCCGCGCGCCCTCCAGCTCCTCCTGCAGGATCTTCGGGATGATCGGCGTGGCGATGAGCTGGGTGTGGGCATGCTCGAGCGTGGCGCCGGCGAGCGCTCCGTGGTTCTTGAAGATGAGCACGTAGCGGAAGCGCCGGTCGCGGTGCAGGTCCACGACGCGCTCACGGTAGGCCGCGAGCACGTCGCGGATGTGCTCGATCGGCAGATCGGCCAGGTTCTGGTCGTGGCGCGGGCCCTCGATCACCACCTCGTGGGCACCCACGCCGTTCATCCGGTCGTAGAGTCCCTCGCCGCGGCGGTCGAGGCTGCCCTCGATCTGAAGTGCGGGGAACTTGTTGGGCACCACCCGCACGCTCCAACCCGGCGAGTTCGGAGGGCCGCCGTTCGCGCGCACCGCGTGCACTTCCGGCGGCGTCTTGTCCTCGTTCCCGGGACAGAAGGGGCAGAAATCCGAGCCCCGCGTTTCGGGCGCCGGGGTGAAGTTGGTCGGACGCCGGCTGCGCTCGGTGGAGATGATCACCCACCGGCCGACGACCGGGTCCTTCCGTAGCTCGGGCATGGGGTTCCTCGTCGGGACGCTCGAAAGCTCCCAGGCCCGTCACGGCGGGCCGGCGGGCGGCCTGGCAAACGTGCCAGTCTAGGGACTGGCACGCCGCATGGTCAAGGTGCTCCCGCCGCCGAGAGCGAACGGCGCTCGCCCCGCGTGCCTTCGAACCACGCCCGCAGCGCCTGCTCGTCGGCCGGCAGCAGCGGCCGCGCGCGGCGCGACATCGCGGTGCGCGCGGTACGCAGGAACGCCTCGAAGCGATGCTCCTCGACGCGCTCGCCGTCCCACCACGCGAACGCCGGCAGGCGCTTGGGCGCGAAGCGGCCGCCGCCGAACAGGTTCGCGCCCGCGCCCACCGAGGCACCGGTCGGCAGCAGCGTGCCGATGCCGGTCTTGACGTGCGCGCCGAGGAAGGCGCCGACCTTGATCAGCCCGCTGTCCACCTCGGCCCCCGCGCACCACACCCGCACCGTGCCGTAGTTGTTCTTGAGGTCGCTGGTGGTGGTGAGCGCGCCGAGGTTGACCCATTCGCCGATCACGCTGTGTCCGACGAAGCCGTGGTGGCGCTTGTTCGCGTAGCCCTGCCACAGGCACGCGTCCACCTCCCCCGCGAGGCGGCAGCCGGGGCCGATGCTCGAGCGCCCGATGACGCCGCCCTCCAGGGTACTGCCCTCGCCGACGGCGCACGGTCCGACCACGACGGTCTGCGGCATCGCGACGACGCCGCGCTCGAGACGGATCGGACCGCCACGCGCATCGAGCACGGCGAGCGCGTCCACGCGCGCCCCGGCCTCGACCGTGACGCGTCCGGGCTCGAGCACCACCGCGCGCGAGTCGACCTCGCCGCGCTGGGCGCCGCCGAGCGGCGCCAGGTCCTCCTCGATCGCGGCGGGATTCCACTCCACCATCTGCCACGGCTCGGCGAGGAAACGCGCCTCGACCGCGATTGCCGGGAGACCGAGCCCGAGCAGGAAGGCCTCGAAGGCCGCGCCGCGGCCGAGCCCCGGTGCGAGCACCGCGAAGGGCAGGCCCGCCCCGGCGACGCGACCCTCGCCGGTGAACAGCGCCGGGCCGGCCTCGGGGCTCCGCGCGGCGAGCGCGCGCGCGAGCCAGGGGCCGGGCAGGCAGGCCGCGTTCACCACCAGCACGTCGTCCTCGCGCGCCGGCCGCGGCACCTCGGACGGCGGCGCGTCGCGCCACGCCGCCATCGTCTCGTGGCGCGCCTCGACCGCGAGCAGCGTCGCACCCGAGGCGCGACGCCAGCGCTCCAGCAGATGCGAGCCGCCGAAGACCAGGGCCGGGACCGGAGTGAGATCGGCGAGCGGGCTCAGCCGAGCCCAGTGTCGGTCCTCGTAGACCAGCAGCAGGCGCTTCACGGGCGCTTCACGGAGACCAGGAACGCGCCGTCGAAGCCCGATCCGAGCGCGCGCTTGCGCAGCGCCTCGGCGCCGGCGCGCGCGAGGCAGTCGCGGGTGCGCACCTTCCAGCGTCCGGCCTCCTCCTCGACCACCATGGGCGTGAGCAGCAGCGATTCCGCCGCCGCGCGCAGCGCCTGCGCCTTCTCGGCGGTGTCCGGGGCCGCCACCTGGACCCGCCAGCAGGTGTCGGGCGCGGCGGCCGCGGATTCCGGCGGCGCGGCCGCTGGCGGGCGGGCGGCCGGGGCGAACGGACTTTCGGGCAGCGCCTCGCTCTGGAGTCCACCGGGGCGCGAGCCCAGCGGCAGCGTGGGGCTGGGCACCGGGATCTCCTCGCGGTTCGGGACGGTGTCCGACGCGGCCGGAGCGGCGCGCGCGCGGACCAGGTCGTCCGCGGGCGGTACGCGCTGGTCCGCCGCGAGCGGCTCGGGAATCCCGCGCAACACTTCGAGCGCGGCCGCCGAGGGGCCGCTGTCCACCACGGCGGGTGCGGCGCGCGCGCCGATGGTGCCGCCCGAGGCGGTGGTTCCCACCGGGGTCGCGCCGCGCGGAAGGGTGTCGCGGCCGGCCGGTGCCGCGACGGTCGCCGCCGCCCGGGGCGCGGGTGGCGGCGCCGGGGCGGGCGGCGGCAGCGCGCAGCCCGCGAGCGCGGCGAGCACCAGCGCGGTCGCCCCGACACGCGGCGTCGCGCGCCACCCGGGCCGGGAGGGGCTCACCGCGCGGCCCTCGAGCGCAGCGCCTCGCTGACGCGGCGCACCCCCTCGCCGTCGTCGAGGCGGCAGGCCAGCGTGTTCCCTTCCGCGTGCACCACCACCATGTCCTGCAGCCCGATCGCGGCGGCGAGGCCGCCGTCGCCCACCACCACGCAGCGGTCGCATTCGAGCGCGAGCGCCTCGCCGAACACCACGTTCCCGCGCGCGTCGCGCTCCTGCCGCCGGGCCCACGCCCGCCACGAGCCGAGGTCGTCCCAGTCGAACGCGGCCTCGAGCATCAGCGCGTTGGGCGCGCGCTCGAGCACGGCGAAGTCGATCGAGATCGACTCCAGCGGCGGAAAGACCGCGGCCAGGGCGCGCTCGAACCCGCGGTCGCCGCCCTGCCAGGCCAGCCCCCGCAGCGGGGCGGCGAGCGCGGGGCGCGACGCCTCGAGCGCGTCGAGCAGGGTGGTGCAGCGCCAGACGAAGATGCCGCTGTTCCAGAGGTACTCGCCGCTCGCGACCCAGGCCTGGGCCCGGGCCAGGTCGGGCTTCTCGGTGAAGGCCGCGACCCGGAACAGCCGGTCGGCCAGGCGCGCCCCGCGGCGCACGTAACCGAAGCTGGTCTCGGGTCCGCGGGGCGGGATGCCGAAGGTGAGCAGCACCGGTTCGCGCTCGGCGCGCTCGAACCCGAGCGCGAGATCCGCCGCGAACGCCGCGCCGTCGTCGATCGCCTGGTCGGCGGGCAACACCGCGAACGCCGGGTCCCCGGCCTCGGCCGCGAACAGCCGCGCGGCGGCTGCGATCGCCGGGGCGGTGTTGCGCGGGACGCTCTCGCCGATCACCCGCACCCCGCGCGGGCATTCACGCGCGACCGCGGCCGCCAGGTCGAGCGCGGTGAGCACCACGATCCGCTCGGGGGCGGCGAGGGCCACGGCGCGCTCGAGGGTCGCGGCCAGCAGGGAGCGGCCGCCGCGCGCCAGCGGCAGGAGCTGCTTCGGCCGGTCGGGACGGCTCCAAGGCCAGAAGCGCTCGCCGCGGCCTCCGGCCAGCACCAGCACGAACCGATCAGGCATCGGCACTCCTCGTCACGGGCTCCGGAGCGGAAGGACTAGCACAGGGTGCGGGGGGCGGCAAGCGCCGGCGACGCGCCGGGCGCAGTCGATCGCCCGCGCGACGCGCGTCGGGCGCCGGGTCGCCGGCGCGCGCGGGCCCGTCGCGCCCGCGACTCAGCGGCCCTCGAGCACTTCGCGGTACACCGTCTCGGTGTTCTCGGCCACCTTCTCCCACGAGTAGTGCTCGCGGATGTGACCGCGTGCCTTGCCCTCGAATTCCCGCACCAGCTCGGGGCGCTGGAGGAGCATCTCGAGCTTCTCGCGCAGGTCGCCGACGTCGCGGCTGCGGAACGTCACCGCGCAATCCTCCGCCACCTCGACGTTCTCGGGGATGTCGGAGAGCAGCACGCAGCGCCCATAGGACAGCGCCTCGAGCAGGGCGATGGACAGACCCTCCATGGTCGACGGCTGCACCACCAGGTAGGCGTTGCTCCACAGCTCCTCGAGGCTCTCCCCGAACACGTAGTCGAGCAGGCGGATGCGGTCGCTCTCGTACGCTCGCAGCTGCTGCACGTAGTCCTTCGAGAACGAGAGCCCTCCGACCAGGGCGAGCTTGAGGTCGGTGTCGATCTGGCTGAATGCCTCGCACAGGAAGTGCACGCCCTTCTCCGGCACCAGCCGACCCACGAACAGCACGTACTTCCCCGGGGTGAGACCGAGCTGCAGGATGCGCCGCGCGGGACGCGGGCTGGGCAGGTTGGTGCCGTTGGGGATGAACGCCGGGGTGCGGTGGTGATGATCGCGGAAGTAGTCGCGCAGCGTCTTCGAGACGACGATCGTGCGGTTGGGAAAGCGCGCGGCCGGCCCCTCGCACCGCCGCAGCACCCACGACGCCACCCGGCCCCACTTCTCGCGCTGCCAGTCCAGCCCATGTACGGACACCACGGTGCGCGCGCCCGTGAAGCGGGGCACGGCGGCGAACAGCGAGGGCCCCAGCGCGTGATAGTGCACGATGTCGAAGCGCCGCACCATCGCCTCGAGCGTGCTCCAGGCGACGTGGGAGACGGTGTCGAGGTGCTTGGTGTGAATGCTCGGACGCCGCAGCAGCCGCACGCCGTGGTAGCGGGCCCCCGCCGGCGTGTAATAGAGGCGGCAGAACACCGTCACCTCGTGACCCCGGGCGACGAGCCGGCGCGCGATCTCCTCGACGTGCTTTTCGATGCCGCCGTAGGTCGCGGGCACGCCCTTCTGGCCGATCATCGCGATTCTCATGCCTGCGCCCTCCCCGCCACCGCGGTCGGCGCGGGCGCGCCGCGCGCCAGCGCCGGGTGCGATGCCAGGATCTCGCCGAGCCGCGCCCCGAGCTGGCCCCACGCGTAGGCCTCGAGCGCGGGCGGAACCGGGAGGCCGCGCGCGCGCCAACCCGCGGGGCGGCGCGCCAGGGCGGCGGCCAGGCGGGTCGGATCGGCGTCCACGACGCCCACCAGGGGCTCGAGGTCGGGGTAACCGCGCAGCCCGAAGCGCGTGGTGAGCACGGCGAGTCCGGCGGCGAGGTAGGTCGGAAGCTTGACGTTGCTTCCGCCGCCGCTGGCGACCGGATTGAGCCCGGCGTCGGCGGCGTGCAGAAACGGCGTGAGATCGTCCACCTCGGGACCGACGATGAGCCACGGCTCGGCGCGGCCGGCGAGCACGCGGGTCGCGCGCCCCGCCGCGATGAGCCGGAACCCCTTCGACGCCAGCGCCGGGAACGCGACGAGGAGCCGCGACAGCGCCGCGAGGTTGGGCGCGAAGTCGGAGCCCACGAACACGCAGGCGTAGTCGCCCTCGCCGATGCCGAGCGCGGCGCGCGCCCGTGCCCGCTCGTCCGGCGACGGGGGACGCACCACGGTCTCGTCGTAGCCGTTGGGGATCACGGCCAGCCGCTCGGGCGGGACGCCGTAGAGCGCGCCGAATCGCGTGGCATCCTCGTCGCTCACCGCCACGACCAGGTCGGCGCGCGCCGCCGCCTTCGCCTCGAGCGCCCGCACCCAAGACACCCACGCGCCACGGGCCACCATCCGGGGCGCCAGGGCCGCGAACAGGTCGGCCTCGACGTTGTGCGACAGATAGACCTTGAGCGCCGCGGTGCTGTGCTCGAACAGCCCGCTGAGCTGGAGGTCCACCAGCAGCGCATCCGCCCGGCCGCCCAGCAGGGACGACAGGCGCCGGGCGGCCGCGCGGTGCCCGTGGGCCGCGAGCGTGAGCGGGGCGAGCCCCAGACGCTCCAGCCTCCAGGCCGCGCTCGTGTACCAGGCGCGGCGGCGCGACAGGTGCACGCCCGCCGCGCGCTCCTCGTGCGCCCCGCCGCTGCGATAAGGCACCATGCACAGCACGTGGACCTGGTGCCGCTGCGCGAGGCCGCGGTAGAGCCCGAAGGCGCGCTGCGCCGCGCCGAAAAGCGGCGGATGGATGTCCTTGTCCGTGGCGCCGTGGATCAGCACGCCCCCTCCCGCGCCGCCCCGCCATCACCCGCGTCGAGCGGCCGCCACAGGCCCACCAGCATGCCGAGGCCGTTGAGCGTCCACGTGAGCAGCGAGTAGAGGCCGAGCCTCAGGCTCCGCTTGCGCGCGCCCATCAGCGCCAGCCCGCCGAGCGCCGCCACGCCCCACGCGGCGAGCGGCAGCGGATCGCCGGCGGTGAGCCACCGCGCGAGCGCCGCGACACCCAGCGCCCACAGCCCGAGGGTGGCGATGTAGAGCGCCTGGCGCCGGACCAGCCGGCCGAAGCCCGGACGCCCCAGGTAGAGCCGCAGCACCTGCCCCTGCCCGAAGCAGAGCCCGGCGCGCCAGCGCCGCCCCAGCTCCGCCAGGTTCGGGCGCGGGGCGCTCCAGTGCCGCGCCGCGAGGATGCCGAGCGAGCGCAGCTCCAGCCCCAGCCCGCGCAGTCGCAATCCCAGCTCGAAGTCCTCCTCCGAGCGCAACCGCGCATCGTAGCCGCCGGCCGCGAGCAGGGCCTCGCGCCGGTAGAACGCCAGACCGGCGAGGTGATCGACGCGCCGCTCGTGCCTCCCCGCCCGATGCATGTCCGGGCTGCCGGGCCGTTCCCCCGCGCGATCCACGTACCACTCGTCGATCCGACCGCCGATCCCGGCCAGCGCCGGCTCGGCGCTCGCGGTCGCCACCGCCCGCTCCAGCCACGCCGGCTCGACCTCGATGTCGGCGTCGGGGAACAGCACCCATCGCCCGCCGCAGGCCGCGAACCCCAGCATGCGCGCCGCCCCCGGCGTCAGCGGGCGTGAGACCGGCGGCGCGATCACCTGCCAGCGCGCCGAGAGCGCCGGCCGGGGCTCCGGCCCCGGCGCGCTCAGCACCAGCACGCCGCGCCAGTCATGGCCCGCGAGCGCGCGCTCGAGCGCCGCCACGGTGCGCGGCAGGAAGCGCTCCTGGCGGTGGCAGGGCACCACCACGCCGAGCCTCACGTGGCCCTCCCCCGGCGCGCGCCGCTCGCGGGCACGAAACTGGCGAGTCCGAGCACCTCGTCGTAGACCGCCTCGAAGCGCTCGACCACCCGCGGCCACGTGTAGTCCTCGCGCACGCGGCGGGCGCCCTCCCGGCCCAGCTGGAGCGCGAGATCGGGGCGGCGGTGGAGCGTTTCGAGGGCATCGGCGATCGCGACCGGGTCGCCCGCCGGCACCAGCCACCCGGATTCGCCGTGGGTCACGACCTCGGGGATCCCCCCCACGGCGCTCGCCACCAGCGGGCGCGCCCGGACGAGCGCCTCGAGCAGCGTGAGCGGAAGACCCTCCCACAACGACGGCATCACGATGGCGTCGGCGCAGGCGAGCAACGGTCCGATCTCGTCGACCTGGCCGAGGAAGCGGACACGACCGTCCAGCCCGAGCTCGGCGGCGCGCGCCTCGAGCGCTGCGCGCCGCGCCCCCTCGCCCGCCAGCGCCATGCGGAAGTCCTGGCCGCGCCGCGCGAGGTCCGCGAGCGCGTCGAGCAGCACCGCGTGTCCCTTCTGCTCCTCGAGCCGCGCCGCGCACACCCACAGCGGCCGTTGCGGCCCGGCGCCAAGCTCGACGCGCAGGAGCCGCGCGGCCTCGGACTCCGCGGCGTCCGGCAGGTCCGCCCCGTTGCCGACGACCCGCAGGCGCGCGCGATCGACCCCGTAGTCGCGCACCAGGCTGTCGGCCACCGCGCCGCACACCGCGGTCACCGCGTCGGCGCGCGCCAGCTCGCGGCGCTTGAGCGCCCGTTGCGCCGGGGAGTGCGAACGCCCCTCGATGTGCTCGGTGATCACCAGGTGGGGGATCGCCGCCAGCTCCGCCAACCCGGTGAGGTAACGGTCCGCCGCGGGCCACACGTGGTGGACGTGGAGCAGGCGCGGCCGCGCGCGACGCAGCCGCCGCCAGGTGTCGAGCAGGCCCCTCCAGTCCCAGCGCGAGTCCACCTCGGGGACGCGGTCCACCGGCACGCCCTTGTCCTCCAGCGCCGCGGCGAGGTCGTTCACCCCGGGCGACTCCGACAGCCACACGCGCACCTCGAAGCGGTGCCCGGGCAGGCGCGTGGCCAGCTCCCACACCACACGCTCGGTGCCCCCGATCGCGTGGCCGCTTTCGGCCAGGACGACGCTCACGCGTTCTTCCGGTGTCCGCATACCAGCTCGTAGGCGCGCAGCAGCTCGCCGGCGCTGTACTCCCAGGCCATGCGCTCGAGGAAACGCCGGCGGTTGTAGGTTCCCATGCGGTCGCGGCGCTCGGGGTCGTCGAGCAGCTCGGCGATCTTGGTCGCGAGGTCGTCCTCGCGGTTGGGCTCCGCGTAGAGCGCCCCGGCGGCGGCGGAGAAGCGGTGCTCGCGCAGGTCGTAGGCGACGATCGGACGCCCGACCGCCATGTACTCGAGCACCTTGTTCATGGTCGAGACGTCGTTGAGCGGGTTGAGCGGATCGGGGCAGACGCACACGTCCGCCGTGGCGAGGATGCGCTCGACCGTTTCGTCCGGAATGCGTCCGGTGAACTCCACCCAATCCTCGAGCCGAAGCTCGCGCGCGAGCGCGCGCAGGTCATCGAACGAATCGCCCGCACCCACCAGCGTGAAGCAGACGTCGTGGCGGCCGCGCTCGTGGACCAGCAGATGGGCGGCGCGCAGCAGGTGGTCGACGCCGTCCTGCGGCGCCATCACGCCGAGGTAGGCCACCAGGTGCTGGCGTCCGCGCCGCAACGAGGCATCCACCGGGCGCACGGTGGCGAAGCGCTCGCGGCTCGGCCCGCTGCGCACCACCCGGACGCGGTCGGGGGCCATCCCGCCGCGCTCGATCGCCACCTGGCGGTACGATTCGTTGGTCGAGATGACGAGGTCCGCGGTGCGGAATTGCGCCCACTCGAGCAGCCGGAGCGCGCGGTAGAGCAGGTCGCCCTGCTTCTCGGGACCGAAGCGGGCGACGTAGAGCTCGGGACACAGATCGTGGTGGTCGAACACGTAGCGCTTGCCCAGCAGCTTGTAGAACAGCCCGATGAGCCAGAAGGTGTCGGGCGGGTTCGCGGCGTGGATGACGTCGAACCCGCGCCGCGCCAGCACCACCAGCGACAGCCGTGCGGTCTGCAGCCAGCAGTAGGTGAACTCCCAGGCGTAGGACAGGAAGCCGCGCGTCGGGGGGGGCGCGGGGTACCGCCAGATGTGGATGCCGTCGATCACCTCGAACGGCGCCGCGTAGGACTCGCCCATCGGGCAGATCGCCGACACCTGGTATCCGCCGGCGCGAAGCGCGCCGAGCTCCATCCAGACGCGGCGGTCGAACGGAAGGGGGAGGTTTTCCGAGAGGTGGAGAATCCTACCACGCGAGGCCATGATACTCCCCGTGGACCAGGCTCGCGCGATCCACGCCGTGGACCAGGTCCACCAGCACCTGCCCGGGCTGGAGCAGCGCGCCCACCGCGCGATACTCCTTGGAGCGGTTGCCGACGACCACGATCTCGCTCTGCTCCACGACGTCGCGCATCTCCGCGCGCAGCCGCTCGGGCAGGTAGGACACCTCGTCCTCCACGAAGCGCCGGTTCGCGCCCAGCAGGCGGTCGAGGTCGATGTGGGGATCGTGCAGCAGCACCGAATACCCCTTCCCCACCAGCGTGCCCACGACGCGCAGGATCGGGCTCTCGCGCAGGTCGTCGGTCCCGGCCTTGAACGAGAGGCCGAGTACTCCCACGCGTCGCCGGCGCAGCCGCTCGATGAGGTGAATGGCCTCGTCGACGTGCTGCTGGTTGGAGCGCATCACGGCCGCGATCACCGGGAGATCCAGGCCGTGCGCCCGTCCCCGGGAGTTCAGCGCGCGGAGGTCCTTGGGCAGGCAGGAGCCGCCGAAGGCGAAGCCGGGCATCAGGTAGTTGCGGCCGAGGTTGAGGCGGGTGTCGCGGCAGAACAGCTCCATCACTTCGTAGCTGTCGATTCGCTCGCGCTTGCACAGGCGTCCGATTTCGTTGGCGAACGAGACCTTGAGCGCGTGGAAGGTGTTGTTGACGTACTTGAGCATCTCGGCGCTGCGGATCGAGGTGACCACGATCTCGCCTCCGATGCCGTCGTAGAGGCGGCGCACGGCGTCCGCACCGCGCGGCTCGGCGGCCCCGATCACGGTGATCTCGGCGCCGAAGAAGTCCCCGACCGCGGTGCCCTCACGCAGGAACTCGGGATTGTAGGCCACCCCGAAATCGCTCCCCGCCGAGCGACCGGAGGCGCGCTCGAGCACCGGCTGCAACTCGCCCTCGACGCTGCCCGGGAGCATCGTGCTGCGCATGACGACGGTGGTGTAGACGCCCGAATGGGGCAGTCCCGCGCCCACCTCGGCCGCGGCGCGCTTGACGTGCTCGAGGTTGAGGCTTCCATCCTCGGCGCTCGGGGTGCCGACACACAGCAGCACGATATCGGCGCCAGGCATGGCCTCGGCGATGCGCGTGGTGGCCCGCAGTCGACCGGCGCGCCGGCCCTCGGCGATCAATTCGGCGAGCCCGTTCTCGACGATCGGGCTCTCCCCGCGTTCGATGCAGGACACCTTGAACTCGCTGGTGTCCACGCCCACGATCTGGTGGCCGCGGCTCGCCAGACACGCCGAGCACACGGTTCCCACGTAGCCGAGTCCAACCACCACCACGCGCATGTCGACTCCTTGCGGTCCGGCGCCCGCGGGCCCCGGCCGGTGTTCGGGTTCAGGGTCCTCGGCGGACCCCCGAGGCCGGCTTCAGATCAGACTCCGTCACATGCCACCAGGTCACGCCCTGGCGGGCGTGCGCCGTCGCGCCCGGATGGCGCCGCGCCATCGCGCGCACGAATGCTCCGCGCGGATCGAGGTCCTCGGGGCGGCTCATCACCACCCACACGCCGCGCGTCCCGGACATCGCCTCGTCGAGCTTGTCTTCCAGCCGCGCCGAGTCGGCGGCGAAGCCGAGCCAGAAGCTCCGCACCGGCAGCGATCCCCGATAGTAGTAGAACATGAGGTCGGCCGTATTGGCGGCGAGAATCAGCTCCCCCGGCCGGGCCTCGGCCACGATGCGCGCGGCCACCGTACGGTAGTCCTCCCTGGCGTAGCGGGGCGAGACGTAATGCTGCACCAGTGACACCGACCACAACGCCCCGACCGCCAGCCCCGCCACCCAGCGGCCCCGCGGGCGCAGGTCGGCGAAGGCGGCGGCCAGCAGCAGGATGAACCCCGGTGCCGCGACCGCCAGATAACGCGGGTGAAAGACCTTGAAATTGTGCAAGGCCATGTAACTCACGAGCAGCGCCGGCGCCAACAGCCAGAGCAGGCCGTCGCCGAGGCGGCGCCGCCGCGCGAGCGCGCGCAGGCCGAGCGCGACGAGCGCACCGAAGACCAGGGCGGTGACGGCGAGCTCCCCCGCGTGACGCGCCACCGGGCGGAGCGAGGGATCCGCGCGCAGCTCGCGCAGCGAGGGCCCGAGGGTGTATCCAACCGAGAAGGCGTGCGCCGCGAACGGAACGCCCGCGAGGTGGAACGTGTTCGGCCCGCGCAGCGGGGGCTCGTCCGCCCTCGCCTCGCGCGCCGGGCGCAGCCGGCTCCAGTCCAGCACGCGCGTCGCCTGCACCAGCCAGGGCGTCATCACCAGCACCAGAATCGCCGCGGCCAGACCGGCCTCGGCCAGCCGCCGCCGCGCCGAGACCGGACGGGTGAACCACCACTTGAGCTGGAGCGGCGCGATCAGGGCGAAGGAGAAGTTGGACAGCAGCCCGGCGGCGGTCGCCGCCAGGAACCCGGCGAGGCGGCCGGCGGAGAAGCGCTCGCGCAGCCGCAGCAGGGCGAGCAGGGAAAGGCAGGCGCACAGCATGAGCAGCGAGTAATTGCGTGCCTCCTGCGAGTACCAGACCAGGAACGGCGAGCACGCCGCCAGCCATGCCGCGGGAATCACGGTCTCGCGGCCGACCCAGCGGGCGCCCAGCCACGCGACCACCGGCACCAGCGCCACGCCGAAGACGGCCGAGGGTAGCCTCAGCGCCCACTCCGACTCCCCGACCCACCCGCACCAGGTGTGCAGGATCACGCTCAGCAACGGGCCGTGCATGTTCTCAACCAGGCGCGGCCAGCCGAGCGGGGAGCCGATGTCGGCGCTGCGCCACGTGAACACCTCGTCGATCCAGAGATTCTGCGCCCCGAGCCGGAAAAAGCGCAGAAGCGCCGCCGCCAGCAGGGCGGCGGCGAGGTTCAGGACGAGGGCCGAATCGGCGGCGGGGGTGGGAGACGACGAAGCTGGAATCGGCCGGGCGCGTGAGGGATTCAATGGCCTCGCATGCGCTGCCGTCAGTAGGCACCCTCCCGGGAGAGCACCGCGGGGATCGTGCGGCAGAGGATCTTGAGGTCCAACCCGAGCGACTGGTGCTTGATGTACTCGAGGTCGAGCCGCATCCACTCATCGAAGCCGATCCGGCTGCGCCCGCTGATCTGCCACAGACAGGTGAGCCCGGGCCGCACCGAGAGCCGCCGGAGCTGCCACGGCTCGTACTGCGCCACTTCCTCGGGAATCGGAGGACGCGGGCCGACCAGGCTCATCTCGCCGCGCAACACGTTCCAGAACTGCGGAATCTCGTCGATGCTGGAGCGTCGCAGGAACCGTCCGACGCGCGTCACGCGCGGGTCGTTGCTGATCTTGAAGACCGGCCCGTCACACTCGTTGAGGTGGGAGAGATGGTGCCGGTGGCGGTCGGCCCCATTCACCATCGAGCGCAGCTTCAGGAAGGTGAACTCCCGGCCGTCGCGACCGATCCGGGTGGAGCGGTAGAGGACGGGCCCGCGCGACTCGAGCTTGATGAGGATCGCCGCGAACAGCAGCAGCGGGCTCGCGAGCAGCAGCGCGATGGCAGCGCCGGCGACGTCGATCACGCGCTTGCCGATCCGGAGGTAAATCCCCTCTACCGGGGCCGCGCCGGCATGGGGAAACGCACTCGCGAAGCCCTCGGCTCCGGACGCGGGGGCAACGCCGGGAAGCGACGGCCATGCGGCCACCGCCTCGCCGTTGCCGTTCGTGTATCGGAATTCGGTCACCATCGCCGGCGGATGCGTCATCTCGTGGGGCGTGGTGACGGTCCAGGTCGCATGCACGCCGGCGGCGCCCGCCACGTGGCGTCTCTCGAGGTGAGTGCAGCTCACAGGATCTCCGCTCACCACGGGAGTGTCGGTGACTCGTGCGGTCGCATCGGTCTGGGTCGCGAGGATGTCGGGCTCCATGATGCCGCTCTCTTGTTGTGCCGCCCGCAAGAAAACCGAGGGAGACAATCGTCCCCTCGGTCTAAAATCCTCGGCTGAACCGGCTGAACCGGGTCCGGTACGTGCTGAGTACGAGCGACGGGGGATACAGCAAGCTGTCAGATCCTCGGATGCACTTCCCGGCGGCTGCCGGGAAGCCGGGATGTTTCGCAACAACCCGGTTCTGTTGGCTCGCGCCTAAACTACGAACCCAGTTATCAATGCGTCCTCTAGGAGCCTCCTGTGAGATTGGGATCCTCGCGTCTCACCGACGACACCCACTAGACTATCAAGTCCCTGACACCTTCATCAAGCGCGAAACGACAGTCCATCCCTGGGCGGCCGAGCCGGGTCGTGCGAATCGCCCGGTTCCGTCCCCCTCGCCCCTGGCGGAAGCGCCGCACTGGGGGCCCTCCCAGGCCGCCGCGGGCGGCCCGGGAGGGCGCCGGGAACCCTCAAAGGGGATTTTTTCCGGCCGGGGGCTTCATCGTCCCCCCGGGTTCGGCTACCATCGGCGCCCACGCCGCCAATCCCCTGAACCCGGGAGGTCCAGTCTGGCTACGATTTGGCTCGCCCTGCCCGCATTCAACGAGGAACGCTCGTTGCCGCCCCTGCTCGAGCGCTGCGTGCCGGTCGCTCGTGCCCTCGAAGCCGGCGGGGGACGGTTGGCGGTCATCGTCGTCGACGACGGGAGCACCGACGGGACGGTTGCCGCGGCACAGGGGTTCGCCGGGCGCGTCGCGCTCGAGGTGGTGCCGCACGGGGTGAACCGGAACCTGGGCGCGGCGCTTCGTACCGGCCTCACGACGGCGCTCGCGCGTGCCGCCGATGGCGACGCGGTCGCCACCATGGATGCCGACAACACCCACGATCCCGCCCTGCTCCAGGCGATGTGGGAGCGGCTCGAGCGCGCGCCGGCGGACGTGGTCATCGCTTCCCGGTACGCTCCGGGAGGTCGCGAAGTGGGCCTCACGGCGCTGCGCCGCGTGCTGTCGCGGGGCGCGAGCTTCCTGCTGTCATGGGTGGCCCCGGTGCGGGGAGCGCGAGACTACACCTGCGGCTTCAGGCTCTATCGCGCGAGCCTGCTGCGCCGCGCCGCCGCGGCCTGGGGCGACCGGTTGATCGAGGAGGCGGGCTTCACCTGCATGGCCGAGGTGCTCCTCAAGCTCGGGCGCGGCGGGGCGCGGGTGGCCGAGGTCCCGCTCGTGCTGCGCTACGACCTCAAACAGGGCGCGAGCAAGATGAAGGTCCTGCGGACGATCGCGCGCTACTTCGCGATGGCCAGGCGCATCCGCACCCGTCCCCTCCCGCGCCTCGACGATCGCCCCGCGGGGCCGGGGTAGGCTCCGTTCGCAAACGCCCGCGGGCAAGGCGTCAGGGTTCGATCCCGCGCTGGGGAGCCGCGTAGCGCGCGAGCGTCGAATCGAGCACGGCGCGCAGCGGCGCGATCCACGGGTCCCGCATGCCGACGCGGTTCACCCGCTCCCCCGGATCGGCGGCGAGGTCGAAGACCTCGACCGTCTCGCGGTCGAGTCCGAGGATGATCTTGCGGCGCGCGACCGGATCCACCAGCGCGACTTGCCCGCGATCGGGAGGCAGCGCCGCGAAGCGCCGCGAGAAACCGCGCCGGGGATGGAACAGGTAGATCCGGCGCGCTTCGGGTCGCCGGAGCGGATCGGCCAGGACCGGCCACAGCGATCGCCCGGGGCCCGGCCCCGGGGCGATTCCCGCCGCGAGCAGCAGGGTGGGGTACAGGTCCACCTGCGCCACGGTGCCGGGACGCGGCCCCGGGACCACCCCGGGGCCGCTCACCATCAGCGGCACGCGCACCGCCGGCTCGTAGAGGGTCAGGTTGTGGTTGAAATGCCCGTGCTCACCCAGCTCCTCCCCGTGATCGGCGCTGACCACCACGATCGTGCTGCGCTCGAGCCCCCGGGCGCGCAACTCGGCGAAGAGGAGGCCCGACAGCGCGTCCACCTTTGCCAATCCCTGCGCGTAGCGCTGGATTTGGCTGCGGCGCCGGTAGGAGGCGGGGCGGAACGGATTGAGCACCCCGGAATGGATGTCGAGGAAGTGAAACCAGACGAACCCGGGCGGACCCTCTCCCGGTGCCGCGAGCCCCGCCACCGCCTGGCGGATCAGCTCCGGCGTATCGCCTTCGCCATGCACGATCTGCGGCCAGCCATAGGCGCTGTCGGCGAACGAGTCGTAATTGGCCCGCGCGCGGAGTGCGTAGCCGGCGTGCGCGAGGCGCTCCGGCAGATAGCGACCCGGCTCGACGCCGCGCAGCAGCGCGGGCAGGTAGTCGCCCGCGAACAGGCTGTTGAAGCTGTCCAGTGTTCCCGCGGCGTGCGAGTAGCAGGCCTCGAACACCGCGGCGTGGCGGGCGAGCGAGTCGAGGGTGGGTGTGGCGGGCTGCAGGTCGCCGAGCGGGGAATCGGTGTGCGCGCCGCGGTCGAGCACGTCGAGCCGGCAGGCGTCGAGCGTCACGAGCAGGAGGTTCGGGCGCGTCGCGAAGCGCGGCGCGTCCCGCCCGGTGTCCGCGAGCGCGGGGTCCCGGTCCACCGCGGCCATCGGCGGCAGCACCGGCGGCGGCACCCGCGGATCGAGCGGCGCGGTGTCCCAGCCCGCGACCAGCGGGCGAGGAGTCCAGCCGTCTCGGTCCCAGTCGAGCCCGCGCCCCAGCAGGTTCACCGACCTGCGGGCCGTGACGCCCCGGAACTTGAGCAGCGCCGTCACCTCGGGGCTCGTGCGCGCCACGTGGTCGGTCGCCCACGTGAGCGCCAGCGCAGCCACGCCGCCCACGATCGCGTGGCGGCCCCGCGGCCGCGGCAGGAGCAGGAGGATGAGCGCGACGCCCCCGAACAGGGCGGTGTCGAGCAACATGTGCACCCCGTAGCTCGACTGGGGCGCGAAGTGGACGTCCACCGCGTAGAGGGCGAGGAGTCCCATTCCGAGCGCGGCGGCGGTGAGCCTGTTCCAGGGCCGCCGCGCGCCCGGGGCCAGCAGCGGGCGGATCCCGGACCAGGCCAATCCCGCGGCGGCGCCGGCCGCCACCGCCGTGGCCAGGGCCAGCGGCGCGCGGGCCAGCAGTGGGTCGAAGCGCACCGTGAAGGTCAGGGCGTAGAGCGTCCAGCCCGCACCGATCAGCCCGGCCAGGGCCCCGCGCAGCGCGCGCCGCGGCGCCCCGGCGAGGCCGATGCGGCGCTCGAGCGCGCGCCCCGCGGCGAGCGCGCAACCGGCGGCGAGCCCCAGCGCGCATCCCGCGAGCGCGTCGTAGCCCACCGTGAGCAGGAGGTAGCGCGCGGCGCCGCCCGCGCCACCGAGAAAGGCGCGCAGCCCGACCCCGCGCTCGATACCCTCGAAGGCGCCGAGCACGAGCCCGGTGAGCAGGCCGAGCGCCGCCGCTCGCAGCGGCAGCGCCAGGCCCGCACTCCCGCGCCCGGACAGTGTGCCGCCGCCCGCGTCGCTCACGCGCCCTTCCGCGCGGCCACGATGTAGAAGCCGCCGAAGCGAGCGAGCGGTCCGCGGCATAGGGCGCGCTCGGCCGCCCGCAGCGCGGCCCCCGCCAGCGGCACGCGGTGCAGGAGCGGGTGCGGGGTCAGGATGACGATGCCGCCCGCCCCGATGGTCCGCGTCCCGGGCGGCAGGAGGGCGCGAACCCGCTCCGGCGTGTGATACGCGGTGAAGACCTCGCGGTCGTGCGAGGCCTGCCCCACGCGCACCGACCACCAACGCAATCGCTTCCACAGGCCACGCAGGCTGCGGGGATTGTAGAACTCGAGCAGCGCCACCCCGCCCTGGTCCAGCACGCGGACGATCTCCGCGAGCGCGACCTCGAGATCGGGCACGTGCGGCAGCACCTTGAACGAGTACACCAGGTCGAAGCTGCGGTCGCGAAAGGGCAGGTGGGTGGCGGAGGCCTGCCCCACCGGGAGCCCGCGGCGGCGGGCGTGGGCGAGCATGCCGCCCGAGAGGTCCACGCCCACGGCGGCGGGTGCGAAGTCGCGCACCCGCCACAGGATCTGTCCGGTGCCGCAGCCCACCTCCAGGACCCGCGGGCCCGGCAGCCAATGG
This sequence comes from Candidatus Eisenbacteria bacterium RBG_16_71_46, assembly GCA_001780165.1. GTDB lineage: Bacteria > Eisenbacteria > RBG-16-71-46 > RBG-16-71-46 > RBG-16-71-46 > RBG-16-71-46. The sequence continues at coordinate 94,427 of MFFQ01000023.1, forward strand.
CGGACGCAGTCGGCCTCCAGATCGTCGATGTGCGCATGGTAGCCGCGCGAGCGCGCATCGTCGTAGTTGCGGCTGAAGTCGTCGTAATAGCTCCGCGGATCCTTCATCGCTCCTCTCGATCCCGTTGCCGGCTCCCGGCCTCGATCCCGTCGTAGATCGCCTCGTAGGCGCGCGCGACCCCAAGTGCCGTGTGGCGCTCGAGGAAGCGCCGCCGCCCCGCCTCGCCCCAGGCCCGGCCCCGCTCCGGCAGAGAGCGCAGCGCGGACTGCCACGCGTCGGCGGCGGCGGGCAGCACCGCCCCCGCCCCGGCCACCGCTTCCGCCAGCGGCGGGAGATCGCTCGCGAGCAGCGGGCGGGACTCGCGCCATGCTTCGAGGATCACCAGCGGCAGGTCGGTCTTGCCGTACAGCGATTCCGCCGGGAAGAGAACGGCCTCGCAGGCGGCGACCAGCGCCGGCAGGTCGGGAACCGTGCCGAGGGCGCGAAGGCGCGGCTCGAGCCCGAGAGAAAGAGCGCGCGCTTCCACGATCCGGCGATGGGCCTCCGCGCGCGGGGTCTTCGCCCGCCCCGCCAGCACCAACATCGGCAGCTCCGGACTCCGATTCCAGATGTCGAGCAGCAGCGCGTGTCCCCCGGAGAACTCGTAGTCGCCGGGGTAGAGCATGAACGGCGGCTCGATACCGGCCGCGCGGCAGGCGGCCGCCGCCCGCGCGGCGCCCACCGGCGCGTCCTCCGCGAGCCCCGGCGGGATGACCATGGCTGCATCCATGTCCATGCCGAGTGCGCGCGCGGTGTGCAACGACAGGGTCACGGTGCGGTCGGCGAAGAGCAGCCGTGCGGGATCGGCCCCGGCCCGGGGGGCGCTGAGCACGGTGTGGATCGTCGGGCGGCGGCAGGCACGGGCCAGGGCGCGCGCCACGCGGCTGGCGGCGGGATGAGGCTGGAAGAAGAAGTGCAGGGCGTCGACCGCGCCGCGCAGGCGCCACACCGCGGCGAGCAGGCGGAGCTGCTGGAGCGGCCCCGGCCGATAGTCGCCGGCGCCCCGATAGAGCGGGTGCGCACGCACGCGCGCGGGCCACTCGGCGCGGCCCTCCGGCGTCACCAGCACGTGCAGTTCGTGTCGCCCGCTCGCCGCACGCGCCAGATCGCGCGGAACCAGCTTGGCGCTGTCGTTCCACGGCGGCACGAGTGGCTTGGTGACGAGCAGCACCCTCATCCCGCCTCGCCGATGCGCTTGGAGCCGAAGGCCGGCGCGTGGACCGGCGGCCGCCGCACGACCGAGTGCTCGAGGCGCCGCTCGATCCCCCGCCACAGGATGCGAGCGCAGATCCAGGGCGGGTCGAGCAGCGGGCGGATGCCCGATACCTCGTCCCCGTAGAGGGCCCGCACCGGGACCTCGACCACCCGCGCCCGCATGCGCTGCGCTTCGAGACGCAGGAAGGCGGGGAACCCGTAGCCCGGCGGCAGCCGCCGGCGGTCGAGCCGCCCGAGAAAGTCGGCGCCCGCGGCGGTGAATCCGCACTGGCTGTCGCCCACCCGAGCGCCGGCGGCCCACGAACAGGAGGCGCTGAGCAGGGCATTGCCCCAGTGGCGCGCGAGCGGCATCCGCCCATTCGGGCGCCCGCACCGAAACCGGTTGCCCTGGACGTAGTCGGCCGCGCCGCGCGCGATCGGCCGGACCAGCGTTTCGAGCTCCGCAAGGTCCATCTGGGCGTCGGCCGCCACCACCGCCACCACCTCCGCCCCGATGTCGAGCGCCCTGGCGTATCCGGCCACGATCGCGGCACCGACGCCGCGTCCGGGCGACAGGCGCATCGGGAGCGCGCGCGGGTCATGCCAGGCGCGGATGACGTCCCAGGTGCGGTCGCGGCTTCCGTCATCCACCGGGACCACGCTCGACACCCAGGGCGGAACCGCCGCGAGCACGCGCGGTAGCAATCGTTCCTCGTCACGGGCGGGGATCACCACTGCCACACGGGCGCCGTCCGTCACGCCGCCTCCTCCTGCGCGCGGCGGAGCCACTGGTCCCAGCGAGGCAGCACCAGGTCGGATGCAAAACGCTGGCCGGCGCGGGCCGCGCGCACCCGCAGCGCCCCGAGGCGCTCGGGGTCGGCAGCGGCCGTGAGCGCGGCCGCCAGCGCGCCGATGCGGGCGCCGTCGTCGCGGGCGTCGTACACGATTCCGGCCCCGCTCCTGGCCAGCAGCTCGCCCAGCGCACCCTCGCGCGGCGCCACCACCGGCACTCCCCGCGCCAGCGCTTCCGCCGCGGCATGCGGCAGCCCCTCGCCGCGCCCGTCCGCGAGACGCCGCGAGCTCAGCACCACGAGGTGCGCGGCGTCGATCGCGGCCTCCTTCGCCGGCCCGTCGAGCACGCCGGGGAATCGCACCGGGATGGCCAGCGCCGCTGCGCGCGCGCGCAGTGCCGCCTCGAGCGTTCCGGCCCCGGCGAAGGTCAGGTCTCCCGCGCATCCCGGATCGAGCCGTGCGGCTGCCTCGAGCAGGAGATCGGGGCCCTTGATCGGCTCGAACCTGCCGAGGAACAAGAGCCGCAAGGGACCACCGGTCGGCGCGCCCCGCCCGGCGGCGGAGGCGACGGGTAGAGGCACGCACGCGACGCGCGCGCCGCCCAGCGCGTGCGCGACGCGCTGCGCCGTGTGCTCCGCGGGCGCAATCAGCGTGGTGCGAGCGAAGAGCGCGGCGAGGCGGCCGCGGGCCCCGGGGAGGCGCGCCAGCCGCTCGAGGACGTGCACGTCCGCGCCGTGCGCGGTCGCGAGGTGCCCGAGCGAGTGGCGGCGGGCGAGCCCGGCGCCGAGCGCCCCGCTCGGCAGCAGCCAGTGGCTCCAGATCAGGTCGTAGCCGCCCGACGCCAGTCGCCGGTCGGCCTCCGCGAGGAGTCCGTGGAGCATGCCGGGCACCAGCAGCCACTTCAATGGCCGCCGCGCCAGCTCTTCCGGAATGCCGGCGGCGTGCGCGAGACCGCCGCCCGCATGCCCGCCGGGATAGGACACCGGAATCACGCGGATTGGCCGCTCCGCCCCGCCCACGCCACCGCCCGCCGGGGCCGGCGTCACCACGTCGAAGTCCCAGCCGCGCCCCGCGAGGCCCTCGAGCAGGGTGGCGAGAAAGCGCCCGCTGAGCAGGCCGATGCGCGCCGGGTACGAGGTCGTCAGCACCAGAGCCCTCACGCCGCGGCCCCTCCCGCGCCGCCCGGCCGGTGGCCCCGGGGCAGCGCGATCTCGCCGCTCGCGACCAGGAACACCAGGCCGGCCACCGCAAGCAGGGCCAGCTCCAGCACCAGCAGGGCGCCTGCGGGCCGCCACCACCAGGCGACCCCACCGAGGAGCAGGGCGAGGAAGACGCCGCGAGCGACACTCGCCCACGGCATCACGGGTCCGAAGGCGCGACGCACGACGCCGAGTCCAAGAGCAAAACCGAGTCCCATCCCGACGAGGTCGCCGAGCGCGGCGCCGGCCGGGCCCAGCAGCGGGAAGAACGCCACGCCCGCGATCACCTGTCCGGCGAAGCCCGCGCCGAGCAGGATCACTCCGGCGCGCGGCCGGCCGGCACCGGCGAGCGCGGTGGCGACCAGGAAGGCTCCCGTCCACAGTGCGTAGGCCGGTCCGAGCAGCGCGAGCCAGCCTCCGCCGCCCCGATACGCCGCTCCGTAGAGCAGCGCCACGAGATTTGGCCCGGCGATCCCGAGCAGTGCGGCGCCGGGGATCACCGTCACCGCCAGATAGCGAAGGGCGCCGCGCAGGATGCGGCGTCCTTCGGCCGGGTCGGGCGCGTCGCCGAGGCGGGCGAGGTGGGGAAAGACCACGAGCGTGATCGGGATCAGCAGCTGGTAGAGGAGCTGCGCCAGCGTGATCGCCGCACGGTAGAGACCCGCCTGCTGGTTGGCGATCGCCGGATCCGACATCCGCTTGACGATCCACAGGTCCGCGCTCAGCACCAGGTTCGCCACCAGGGTGAGGGCCACCAACCAGCCGCCAAACCCGAGGTAGGCGCGCGCCGAGAAGCCGTCCGCGCCGCGCGGGGCGCCGCGCACGGCGAAGAACGAGATGCCGAGGATGAGGAACGCGGCGAGCGTGAACCCGGCGGCGGCGCCGACCACGCCGAGGCCGAGTCCGACCGCGCCGAGCACGAGCGCGAGCTTGAGGGTCGAGAACGTGGAATCGAGCGCCGCCTGCCGACCGAAACGCCGGCCTCCGTTGAGGAAGCCGACGTTGGCGGCGTAGAGGGCGTAGGCGAACACGATCCCCGCCGCCACCTGCAGCGGCGTCACCAGGCCGGGGTCGCGAAAGCCCCGCCCGACGAGGGGCGCCGCCGATGCGAGCGCGAGGGACAACCCGAACCCTAGTGCCAACTGCACCCTTCGCGCCCCGCGCAGCACCGACCCCGCCCGGTCCGGGTCGCGCGCGACGAAGCGGGACACGGTGCTGAGGCTGGCGCCGATGAGCACGTTGTTGAGCACCGACACGATCGAGATCACGACCGAGTAGAGCCCGAAGCGCTCCGGTCCCAGCAGCCGGGTGAGACCGAAGTAGAGCGCGTAGCCGGAGAGGACGAACCACACCTTTGCCCCGGTGATCACCGTGACCCCGCCCGCGAGGCGGGCGGGGTGCGCGGGGCGGGTGGCGGCCGCAGCGGCGGCATCCGAGGGCGCTGCAGACGGACCGATCATCGCGGCGAAACCGCCGCCCGCGGATGCCGGGCTCCGAGGCCGAGCCCGATCGCCGCGGCGACGAAGGGCGCGGTGGGAATGCTGTGCCGGAACAGGGCCAGCAGCGGCAAGTACATCGCCCAGGTGAGGAAGACGGCGGCGAAGCAGATCGTGACGAGCCAGCGCAGGGCCGGGTCGCGCCAGGCGCGCGCAAGCCCGAAGCCGAACAGGCCCAGCCAGGCTACGCTGGTGGCGAGCAGCACCCGGGTCCTCGAAGCCGAGGCCGAGGCCGCCCAGAAGTCCACCGCGTTGCGCAGCATCTTCTCGACCAGATAGCCGGGCGAGCGGAACTTGGCGAGCATGATCTCGCGGTAGCGGCGCTCCTGCGCGAGATCGGCATGGGCATCGAGCATGGGCGGATAGGTGGCGCCGGGCGGGTGGCGTTCCACCGTCGCCGGGTATCGCTCCATCGGGACCGCGCCCCAGTCCGTGCGGCTCATGCCGTGCCCGGCCAGCCACTGCCGCGCGTGATCGAACACGTCGTCGTGGAAGGCGTTGTACCAGGTGAGGGTGTGGAAGGGCACGAAGGCGCCGCTCACCCGCGCGTTGCGCAGCCACCACGGGCTCATGACCGCCGCCCAGGCGATCGCCAGCGCCAGCACCACCTGCGCCGGGAGGCGCCGCCGACCCATCGAGGCGAGCGCCCACACCGCGACGATCGCCAGCAGGATCACGGCCGAGCCGCGGGTGAGGCACGCCAGAGCGAGCACCGCGCCGAGCACGGCCGCCGGGGCGACGTGCGGTCGCGCGCGGAGGCGCACGAGCAGGAGCAGCGATGTGGCGAGCAGCAGGTTGAGCATGGTCTCCGAGCTGCCCTTCGCCGCGTAATAGAACGTCGTGGGCCAGAAGGCGAAGGCGAGCCCCCCCGCGAGCGCGGCGAGGGGCGCCACCAGGCGGCCGAGCGCCGCCACCAGCAGCGCGGCGGCGGTGGCGTGCAGCAGCATGTCCACCGGCGTGGACGCGCGTGTGTTGCGCAGGCCGCAGAGCCTGAACAACCCCGCCAGGTAGATCGGATAGACCGGTCCCCGGGTCACAGTGGGGCGGTCCCAGTGGTCGAGGTTGGCGCTGAATCGGCCGTGGACCACCAGGTTCACCGCGATGTCGTCATATTCGTCGTTCATCCCGTCGCGGACCGAGCGGACGAAGTAGGAATGAAAGAACCCCGCGGCCGCCAGGCCCACGGCGGCGACGAGCAGCCAGGCGGCGAGCGGCGCACGGCTCGCGATCCAGCGCGACAACTGATCCATCGGGCTGCTCACGTCGGTTTTTGGGGTGGGTCCTGGCCCGTGATCTGGCGTGCGTCGCTCGGAGCCCGGCGCGCGCCGGGGAGGGTCCGGTTCGGGGCCGCGCGGAGATGTCTCCGGACCGGACCGCGCGCCGCGCGGTGGCCGGTCGGACGGTGTCGTGGCGCCCGCTGAGACTCATGACGCTACCATCCCGCTCGCCCCAGCGGCAAGAGGCCGGGCCGGCACGCCGGCGCCCGCCGGAGTTCTCTCCGCAGGCGGCCATGCGAAATGCACCGATCCGGCGCCCGTGCTCCCGACAGCGCCGTCGGGGCCCGGCACCTCGTGGCCGGGGCAAGGGTCGCCTCCGCGGCGCCGAGGCAGCGGGGGGGGGTTGAGGCTTGCCGCTGCGAGAGGGCCGCTGTTAGACTCATGCGACTGCCATCCTCTCCGCCGCCCGTCCCTCGAGCGCCTGTGGCCCATCGAACCCGCGCGATGCATCGAAATCTCAGGCTGAGCGTCGTCATCCCCTGTTACAACGAGGAGGATGGCGTTCGCGAGGTCATCGGCCGCATGCCCGCCTCCGTGGACGAGGTGGTGGTCGTGGACAACAACTGCACCGACCGGACCGCCGAGGTCGCGCGCGCATTGGGCGCGCGCGTGGTCGAGGAGCGCACCCCCGGGTACGGGGCCGCCTACAAGGCGGGTCTGCGCGCCGCGACCGGGGATGTCATCATCACGCTGGACGGCGACGGCACCTACCCGCCGGAGCGGATCGAGCAGCTGGTCGACACCCTCCTCGACCGGAATTGGGACTTCCTCTCGGCGTGCCGCTTTCCGCTGACCGATTCCCGGGCGATGAGCTTCACCAACCGTCTGGGCAACTGGGTGCTGACCGCGGGGACGGCGTTGCTGTTCTTCCGGCGCATCCGGGACAGCCAGTCCGGGATGTGGGTGTTCCGGCGGCCGCTGCTCGAGCGCCTGCACCTGACCTCCGACGGCATGGCCTTCAGCGAGGAGATCAAGATCGAGGCCTTGCTGCGGGGCTATCGCTTCGGCGAGGCGCATATCCCCTACGGCGCGCGGATCGGAGAGGTGAAGCTCCAGAAGTGGCGGGACGGTTGGAGTAACCTCCAGTTCCTGGTGCGCAAGCGCTTCGGCTGGGTATGAGCGTGCCCGCATCGTCCGCGCGCCCGTGGGCCCGGCTCCGGGGCCTGCCGTGGGACTCCCTGATCGGCGCCCTGGTCATCATCGGCGTCGGCGTCGTGATCGGCAGGCAGTACCTCCTGCCGGACAAGCGGATGCTCGCGGTCATGTTCGCCGCGCTGGTGTTCGGCATCGCCTGGCGCGTCGACATCATATGGGGATTGGGCCTGCTGGTGCTCTCCATTCCGTATCCCCGCGGCACCGTGTTCGGCAACAGCAACGTCGCGATCATCCTGCTGCTGCTGGTCATCTGGCTGCTTCGCGTCTCCCAGCGGCAGGCCGCGCTACCGCAGCGAACACCGCTCGACGTCCCGTTGGTCGGGCTGCTGATCGCCTACATCGTGTCGTTCTACAACGTCCAGAACGCCCACGACCTCAACTTCGCGTTCCAGAACCTGCAGCTCGTGGTCGCGGGCATCTTCTTCTACTACCTCATCGTCAACACCGTCCGCTCCGAGCGGAATCTGAGGCGCTTTCACATGTTTCAGGTGGCGTCCCTCGTCACCATCTGCCTGCTGGCGATCTACGAGGTCGGCCACCCGGGCGCGACGGTCATCCCGGGGTGGATCCACTTTCCCGGGGAGGTGAGCAGCGAGGGCGTCACGGTTCACGGCACTCGCGTGGGGGGGCCCTTCTTCGACTACGAGTTGCTCTCCGAGTTCTGCGCCATCAGCCTGCTTCTGGTCGCCTTCCTGCTCGTGCGCGCCCGCTCCGCAACGCGCCGCGTGCTGCTCTCGTCGATCTTCCTGCTGAACACTTTCGTGTTGTTCGCCACCGTGACACGCGGCTCGATCGTCTCCTTGGCGGTGGCCATGGGCTACCTGATCTGGGCGTTGAGACGGCGGATCCGGCTGATTCCGTTCACCGGCATCGCGGCGTCCGTCGTGGGGCTGTTCCTGTTGATGAACTACTTCGTCGCCACCTACACGCAGTCGGGAGACTTGATCGGGCGGCTGCTCGCCACGGAGGTCAAGGGGATCGTGCCGGAGGGCCGCAGCCGGGCCTGGGCCGACGGCTGGGAGCGCTTCCTCCAGCATCCGATCATCGGACACGGGCCCTTCTACTCGTCGCAGACCGGTGTCCGCACGTGGTTTTGGCCGCACAACGGCTACCTCTACATCGCCAATCTGGTCGGCTCGGTGGGCCTGGCCTTCTACTTGTGGATCATCGGCAAGCTGTGGCTGGTTTCGAGGCCGCTGGTGGACGGGCTCAACGACCCCAGCTACGCCAAGTCGTTCCTGACCATTGCCCACGCGCAGCTCATCCTGTTCATCATCGACCAGTCGAAGATCGACTTCCTGCGCAACGAGATCTACCAGTTCGAGGTCTGGATCCTGTTCGCCTCGATCGTCGCCGCCCACCAGGTGGCACGGAACGAGCGGGCGGCGCGCGTGCCGGCGGCGCCGTGAACCGCGGCCGGCCCGGGCTCGGCGCCATCGACGCGCGATCGCCCACGCCCACGAGGGCTCCCCGCTGATGTGCGGGTTCGCCGCGTACTTCCACCCCGGGGGGCTCCCGCCCGAAGCCGCCTGGCTCGAGGCGGCGGCGTCCGCCCTCGCCCACCGCGGGCCGGATGAGGCCCGGGTGCACGTCGAGCCGGGCCTGGGGTTCGCCTTCCGGCGACTGTCGATCGTCGACGTCGCCCATGGCTCACAGCCGCTGTGGAACGAGGACGGCACGATCGGGATCGTCTACAACGGCGAGGTCTACAACCACGCCGAGCTGCGCCGCGAGCTGGCCCCCTCGGGTCATCGGTTCCGCACCGAGAGCGACACCGAGTGCATCGTCCACGGTTACGAGCAGTGGGGCGAGGACTGCGTCCTGCGCCTGCGCGGCATGTTCGCCTTCGCGTTGTGGGACCGCCCGCGCGGCCGCCTGTTCTGCGCGCGCGACCGGATCGGCATCAAGCCCCTCTACCACACCCGGGCGAACGGCGCCTTCGTCTGCGCGTCCGAGATCAAGGCACTGTTCGAGTTCCCCGGCGTGCGGCGCGCGGTGCGGCTGCCGGGGGTGGTCGAGCACCTCTCGCTGCGCTACTCGGCCGGGCCTCACACCTTGTTCGAGGGCGTCGAGAAGCTGCTCCCCGCGCACCATCTCGCGGTCGGGGACCGCGGCGCCGCGCCGCGCCGCTACTGGCAGGTGGCCTACGAGCCCAAGCAGCGGATCGACGGCACCGAGGCGCTCGGCGAGCTGGAGCGGCGCCTCACCGAATCGGTGCGCATGCGGCTGATGAGCGAGGTGCCGCTCGGCGCGCTGCTCTCGGGCGGGGTGGACTCGAGCGTGGTCGTCGCGCTGATGAGCCGCCTGCTCGCGCGCCCGGTCCAGACCTTCGCCGTCGGTTTCGACGCCCCCGGCCCCTACAGCGAGCTGCCCTTCGCCCGGCGGGTGGCTGGAGCACTCGGCACCGAGCACCGGGAGATCGTCGTCGGCGCCGCCGATCTCGAACGCGAGCTGCCCTCGCTGGTCTGGCATCAGGACGAGCCGGTCTCCGAGCCCGCGGCGATCCCCACCTATCTGGTGTCGCAGCTCGCGCGCGAGACGGTGACGGTGGTGCTCACCGGCGAGGGGGGCGACGAGCTGTTCGCCGGATATCCCAAGTATGCCGTGGATCCCCTCGCGCGCCTCCTCGCCGCGCTTCCCGCAGGACCGCGCGACGCCTTGCTCAAGCACGGCGCCGACCGCCTGCCCTTCCGATTCCGCAAGCTGCAGGTGGTCGCCCGCAGCGCGCGCTTCCGTCTCGAGTCCGAGCGATTCGCCGCCTGGTTCGCCGGATTCGCCGGCGAGGAGCGCGACCTCCTGCTCGGACCGGCGTTGCGCGAGCACGCCGCCGCGGGGGCGAGCGCCTTCGGCCGCGTCCTCGCCGAGAGCGCGGCGCGCCGCCCGCTCGACCGCATGCTCGACGCCGACCTCCGGCTATGGCTGCCGGACGACCTGTTGATGAAGATGGACAAGATGAGCATGGCGGCCTCGGTCGAAGCCCGAGTGCCGCTGCTCGATCATCCGCTGGTCGAGTGGGCGGCGACGCTCCCCGACCGCTGCAAGCTCGACGGCCTCCACGGCAAGGTGCTGCTCAAGCAGCTCGCGCGGACGCTGGTGCCGCGCGAGGTGGTGGACCGTCCCAAGGTGGGGTTCACGGTGCCGCTTGCGCCGTGGTTCCGCGGACCCCTGCGCGGGCTCCTGGCCGACACCCTGCTGTCGCCGGCCTGCCTGTCCCGCGGCTACTACGACCCGGTCCGCCTGCGCGCCTACGTGGACGACCATGTATCCGGCCGGCGCGACCGCAGCCGCGAGCTGTGGACGCTGCTCACGCTCGAGCTGTGGCACCGGATGTTCATCGACCGCTCGCCCGCCCGCCCCGCGGCCTACGTCCCGCCCGCGCGGCTCGCGGCCGGGGCGGGCTCATGACGGTCCAACGCGGGGCGGCGCGCATGCCGCCGCGTTTGGCGCCGACGCCGGCGATCGCCGGCCGCGTCCGCAGCGGCGAGGAGGCCCAGGCTGGGAGCCACACGTGTCGCCCCCGGACCCGGCGCGGGCCGCGTCGTCCGCCGCGGGATGCCGGCGCCTTCAGCGCGTAGGCGGATGAGCCGATGATCAGCGTGCGCCGGTTCGCGGAGTCCGATCGGGAACGCTGGGACGGCTACGTCGCCCGAACCCCCAACTCGCATTTCGCTCATCGGACCGGGTGGAAGCGGCTGGTCGAGGAGAGCTACGGTTGCCGGAGCCACTACTGGATCGCGGAGGACGGAGGCGACGTCCGCGGGGTGCTGCCGCTGTTCGAGAAGCGTGGGCCGGGGTCGGGGCGCAGTCTGTTTTCGCCGCCGGGCGGCCTCCTCGCGGAGGACGAGCCGACGGCGCAGGCGTTGCTGGCGCCCGCCGTGGAACTGTTGCGGCGCGAGCGCTGGGATCTGATCGAGCTGCGCGACCAGCGCCACCGCTGGCCCGACCTGGCCACGGTCGAGGAGCACGTCACGATGGAGCTGGCCCTCGAGCCAGACGCGGAGCGGCAGTGGCAGGGCTTCGGCGCCAAGCTGCGCAACCAGATTCGCAAGGGACAGAAGTCCGGCGTCACGGCCCGCTGGGGACCGGAGGGCCTGGCGGACTTCCACCACGTGCTGCTCGAAAACATGCGCGACCTCGGAACCCCGATCCTCGGCCCCGACTATTTTCAACGCGCGCTGGAGCGGCTGGCGCCCGAGGCCGAGATCCTCGTCGTCGACGTCGAGGGTCGGCCGGTCGGCGCGATGTTCCTGGTCGCGCACGGCGACACGTTCTCGGATCCCTGGGCGTCGTCGCTGCGGCGCTTCTTCGACCGCTGCCCCAACCAACTCCTCTATTGGGAGGCGATCCGTCACGCCATCGCGCGGGGCTTCAAGCGCTTCGATTTCGGCCGCAGCCAGCCCGACTCGGGCACCTACCGGTTCAAGGAACAGTGGGGTGCGCGGCCGGTCAGGCTCTACTATCAGTATGTGCTGGGGCGCGCCCAGGCTCCGCCCACGCTCGAAGCACAGAAGCGCTCGTTCGACCTCGCGGTGCGCCTGTGGCGGCTGCTGCCGATCCCGGTGGCCGGCGTCCTGGGTCCGCTGGTGCGGCGGCTGTTTCCGGAGGCGCTGTGAGACGCGGCGTGCCGGCGCTGTGCTACGGAGGTCGCCCGTGAACCTGCGGATCACCCGGCGCACGGACCGGAAGGAATACGAGCGGCGCATCGCGCCGCGCGGCCTGCTGCGCATCCTGCTCCAGAAGACGCTGCACATCCTCGCCCGCTTCTGCATTCACGGGGGCTTGCGGATCGTGCTCTACCGCATGATGGGCGTGTCGGTCGGGCGCCACGTGTTCATCGGCCTCGACAGCTACCTCGACGACCAGTTCCCGGAGCTCATCCGGATCGCGGACGACGTCACGATCTCCTTCCGGGTCACGATCTGTGTGCACGACGACGCGCGCCGGATGGACCGCGTCTCCCCCGGACAACTCGAGGGTACCGTCGCGCCGGTCATCCTCGAGCGCGGCTGCTACCTGGGCGCCGGGTGCCTGCTGCTGCCCGGCATCACCGTCGGCGAGCGCTCCGTGGTGGGGGCCGGCTCGGTGGTGACGCGCGATGTCCCGCGGGGCAAGGTCGTGGTGGGCATTCCGGCGCGCGTGGTGAAGGACGTGGATTGACGCGACCCGCGCGACTCCGGCTGCTCGTGGTGATGAGTGCCGCCCTTCCGCTCGCCGGCGCCCTGCTGCCGGACGTCGCCGGCGCGTGGGCGCTCTATCCCCTGCTCGGGGTCTTCCCGGGGCTCGCGGCCGCCCGCCTGCTGCCGCTCGAGCGCACCCCTTTCGCGCGGCTCGCGCTCGGGCTCGCCGCGGCGCCGCTGGTGAGCGCCACCGCGGGGTGGACGCTGTGCGCCGCGGGCGTGCCGCTTGCCGCAGCCGCGCGGCTGGTGGCCGCAGCAGGCTGGACGGTCTGGGCCGCCCTGGCGTGGCGCGATGCCGCGGGGACCGCCGCACCCGAGCCGGGCGTGCGCTTCGCCGCGCTCTGGGCGGTCGGCGCGGCGCTGGTGGTGGCGCTGCCGCTGTTCCTCAATCCCTGGTTGCGCGTGTACAGCGACGCCTGGACGCACGCCGGAATCGTCTGGGAGATCGTGGAGCGCGGCATCCCTCCGCAGGACCCGCGGTTCGCCGGGCTGGTCCTCAATTACGTCTGGTTCTTCAACCTGTTCATCGCCCTGGCGACGCGGCTCGGCAAGGGCGATCCGTTCACCGTCATGGCGATCTTCAACAGCGTCAACCTCGCGGTCACCATGGCGGTCGGCTGGGCGCTGGGACGGCGCCTCTGGGGGACCCGTGCCGCGGCCGGCTGCATGATCCTGCTCGGCGTGGGGTTCAACGCCGGGGCGTGGCTGCTCGTTCCGCTCAAGCTGATCAATGCCGCGCTGGGACGCGACCGCGGCTGGGCGGAGGTCGTGCGGCTCTTCGGCCAGCTTCACTACTTCGACACCCGCGTGATCTTCGCGCTCACCGCGCCGTTCGCCTATATGGCGAGCTTTCTCGACAAGTTCCTGGTCGGCACCGCCGTGAGCTACGCCTACCTGCTCATGACCCTCTACCTGTGGGCGCTGGTCGAGTGGACCCGGGCGGGCGGCCGCGCGGCGCTGGTGTGGGCGGCCTCGGCCGCGGCCGGGATGCTGTTGTTCCATGGGGTGGTCGGCCTTTCGGTCATTCCGGTGATGCTGGGCGCGCTGGCGCTCGCCGCACTCGCCCGCCCGCGCTGGACCTGGCTCCCCTCCCGCGGCCGGCTCGCCGGTTTCGCCCTCGCGACGCTCGGCGGCGCGCTCCTCGCCACGCCCTACACGCTCGCGATCTCGCGCGGCTGGTCTGCGGCGCGCTCCGGGCTCCGCCACTCGTACTTCCGGATCGATCCCTGGATGCTGTGGACGCTCGCCACGACGCTCGCCGTGGCGCTGTGGTTCGCGCGGCGCCCGATCCGGCGGGCGTTCGCCGAGCGGCGCCCGGATGCGGCCCTGCTCGTCTTCTTCGCCCTCGGCATGGGACTGTTCGCCGCGGTCGTGTCGCTGCCGCTTTGGAACCACGTCAAGTTCGCCTACGAGATATTCGTCCCGCTGGCGATGCTCGGCGGCGTGGCACTCGAGCCCGAGCTGAGGGAGTGGACGCGGCGCCGGGGGAAGCCGCTGACGCTGGCGCTGGTGGCACTGGTGTTCGCCGCCCCACCCGCGCTCACCGTCACGGGCTACCTGGCGGACCGCTCAGGGCGCACGGCGCCGGAGATGAACCTGGCTCCCGGAGAGTCGGCCCTCTACCGCTGGATCCGAGACCAGACCCCCGCGGACGCCGTGTTCCTGGACAACGATTTCCGCCCCACCATCATGGTGTGGGGCCGGCGCCAGCTGCTGATCGGCACGCGGTCGGGTCCCGAGATGGCGGCGTTTCCCGCGGGCCAGATCCTGGAGCGGCGTGCGGTCATGGCCGATCTCTACGGTGGCCGCGACAGCCTTGGACGCGATCTCACGCTGCTGCGCGGGCTTCGCAGGCCGGTCTACGTCCTCATCCGCTCACGGGACTTCCCTCCCGGCGGCGACCTCGAGCCGACGCTCGACCGCGCGCCGGCGGACTTCACGCGCGTCTATGACCACGACGGCTTCCTCGTCTATCATCTGAACTCGGTGTCTTCGCCGTCCCCCGGAGAGCACTCGCCATGACCGTGCCCGCATCCGAGCCCGCATCCGCCGTCACGCCGGCGGCCGCCCGGCACGGGACGTCACCCGCCCGGGTCCTGGTCGTGATGCCCGCGTTCAACGAGGAGGCCAGCATCGGGGCCACGCTCGCGAGCATCCGCTCGGCGATGCACGACGCCGATCTTCTGGTCGTCAACGACTGCTCGGCGGACCGCACCACCGCGGTCGCCGAGGAGGCCGGCGCGCGGGTCGTCGAGCTGCCCTGCAACCTCGGCTACGGGGGGGCGGTGCAGACCGGCTTCAAGTACGCCCTCGCCCACGGCTACGACGTGGTCGTGCAGATGGACGCCGACGGCCAGCACGACCCGGCCTCGGTGCGGGATCTGGTGGCCCCGGTGCTGGCGGACGAGGCCGACGTCGTCATCGGGTCGCGCTTTCTCGGGTCCGTGCGTTATCCGATCCCGGCACTGCGGCGCCTCGGGATGCGGGTCTTCGGCGTCATCGTGACCTTCGTCACCCGGCGGCGTTTCTCGGATCCGACCTCGGGATACCAGGCGCTCAACCGACGCGTGATGGAGTTCTTCGCCCGCGACAACTACCCCAGCGACTTTCCGGACGCCGACACCATCATCCTGCTCGTGCTCGCGGGGTTTCGTGTGCGCGAGGTCCCGGTCGTCATGCGGGCGCGCACCGCGGGACAGTCCATGCACTCCAATCTCCGGGCCTTCTACTACGTGTCCAAGATGATGCTGGCGATCGTCATGGTGCTGCTGCGCCGCAAGATGCTGAGAGCGAAGGACTGATGCCCGCGCCCCCCGCGCATCCCGCCGCGTTCAGCTTCGACGTCGAGGACTGGTACCACCCCGAGCTGCTGCGCGACCGCGTGTCCGCGGGCGACCCGCGCACGGTGGTGCTCGAGGGCACCGGGGCGATTCTCGATCGGCTCCGCCGCCACCGGGTCCAGGCCACCTTCTTCGTGGTCGGCCACGTCGCCGCGCGCCATCCCGACCTGCTGCGCCGCATCGCGGACGAGGGGCACGAGATCGCCTGCCACGGCATGACCCACCGGCCCCTGTGGGTGCTCGATCCCGAGTCGTTCCGGAGCGAGCTGCGCGCGTTCCGCGCGGCGGTGCACGGCGCGCTCGGAAGCGACCCGGTCATCGGCTACCGGGCGCCGACCTTCAGCCTCGACCGTTCGACCGCGTGGGCGCTGGCGGTGTTGCGCGACGAGGGCTTTGCCTACGACTCGAGCGTGTTCCCGATGCGGGTGCGACTCTACGGCGTCCCCGGGGCCCCCCTCGGCATCTACCGCCCCGCGCCGGACGATCCCGCGCGTCACGATCCCGACGGGCCGCTGGTCGAATTCCCGGTGGCGGTCGCGGACATCGCCGGGATCCGCCTGCCGGTGGGGGGCGGCTTCTACCTGCGCGCGTTTCCGCTGGCGCTGCTGGTCGCCGCGCTCGACGGCATCGCCCGCCGCCGTCCGTTCGCGCTCTACCTCCATCCGTGGGAGTGCGTCTCCGGGCTGCCGCGCGTGCGGTTGCCGGCGACGGACGCGTTCATCACCTACCACCGTCTCGATACCGTCGGCCCCAAGCTCGACCGCCTGCTCACCCGCTATCGCTCCGTTCCCATGCGCGAGATCCTGGAACATGCCGGGCATCTCGCGCCCGCCTCGGCCGCCTAGGAGAGGTCCACGCCATGCAACCCTTCTACACCGGCATCACGCTCCGCAGCCAGCTGCTCGTCATCGCGATCGGTATCGCGATGTTGCTGTTCATCCTGAACCTGGTACGCAAGAAGCAGCTCCGCGAGCAGTACTCCCTGCTGTGGATCCTCTCGGCGACGGTGCTGCTGCTGAGCGCCGTCTTCATCCGGGCGGTGGACCAGGTCGCGCACCTGGTCGGCATCTACTACCCGCCGGCGTTCCTGTTCCTCATCGCCATCCTCGTAGTGTTCGCGCTCCAGTTCCACTTTTCCACGGTCATCTCGAGCCTGCGGGAGCAGAACAAGAGCCTCACCCAGGATCTCGGCATCCTCGCGAGCGAGGTGCGCGAGCTCAGGCACGCGCTCGGGCGCCGCGAGTAGCCGTCGTGGCGCCCCGGCGGCCGGCCGACGGCGGCGGCCACCGCCATAACT